>JAQVYY010000023.1 GCA_028708425.1 Bacteroidales bacterium | reverse complement strand
GAAAGTATTGCTCGATAAGTTGCATGGAACAGCTGAGGGTAATCAAAATCAAGAAGCAATAGAACCAGATATATTAGAATCTCTGATACAGGATGATTTTAAGCTGTATCCGAACCCTGTTTCTGATGTGTTAAATATAGAATTTACTGCAAAAGCATATGGTAATGCCGCATTAACTATATACAACACAATGGGTCAAGTGGTTTATAGAACAGAAGCAATGATAAAAGACAAAAACAGCATCTTTAACATCAACACCGTAGAATTGAAACAAGGGGTTTATGTTTTGCAAATTAGTATCAATGACGCACAAACCATGAGTCACCGTTTTGTAATAAACCGCTAATCGGCATTGCCGAATACCAAAGCGCAGGTATTGCTATGCAGTACCTGCGCTTTGTTGCTAACGTTCTTACTTTATTTATTGAAGTTTTTGTTGTTAGGCGTGAAGTGAACTAATGTCTTAGTTGGGTTTAGATATCGATTTTTGCGTACCTAGCATGTTTCTCAATAAACTCTCTACGAGGCGGAACCTCATCGCCCATAAGCGTTGAGAATATCCTGTCGGCTTCAGCAGCACTCGAAATGGTAATCCTGCGTAGCAGGCGGGTTTCTGGATTCATGGTGGTTTCCCATAGCTGTTCGGCATTCATCTCACCCAGGCCTTTGTATCGTTGTATGTGAACAGCGCTTTCACGCCCTTTACCCAGCTCCTCTACCGCTATAGCTCTATCCTCTTCGGTCCAGCAGTAGCGTTGTTCTTTACCCCTTTTTATGAGGTAAAGTGGGGGGGTAGCAATGTACAGATAGCCCTCGTTGATTAGGTCGTTCATGTATCGGAAGAAAAAGGTCATGATTAGGGTCGCAATATGGCTACCGTCCACATCGGCGTCCGTCATGATTATTATTTTGTGATACCTTATGTTGTCGAGATTAAGTGCCTTAGAGTCTTCTTCGGTGCCAATGGTAACGCCAAAGGCGGTAAACATATTTTTTATCTCATCGTTTTCAAAAATTCTATGTAGCATAGCCTTTTCAACGTTCAGTATTTTACCGCGTAGGGGTAAAATTGCCTGAAAGCGTCTGTCGCGTCCTTGTTTGGCTGTACCGCCCGCCGAGTCGCCCTCCACAAGGAATATCTCTGTTTGTGCAGGATCCTTTTCCGAGCAGTCGGATAGCTTACCGGGTAGCCCCGAGCCAGAAAGTACGGTTTTTCGTTGCACCAGCTCGCGAGCTTTACGGGCGGCATGACGTGCCTGAGCCGCCAGAATAACTTTTTGAACTATGGTTTTTGCATCCTTAGGATTTTCCTCAAGGTAGTTGGTTAGCGCCTCGCTAACGGCTTGGTCTACGGCTAGACTAACCTCGGAGTTTCCCAGCTTGGTTTTGGTTTGTCCCTCGAATTGTGGTTCCTGAACCTTAACAGAGATAATAGCCGTTAATCCCTCGCGGAAGTCGTCGCCGCTAATATCGAACTTTAGTTTGGATAGCATTCCCGATTCATCGGCATACCTTTTAAGGGTGCGGGTAAGTGCCCTGCGAAACCCGGTTAGGTGGGTACCCCCTTCAATGGTGTTTATATTGTTTACATAGGAGTGGAGATTTTCGGAGAATGAGGTATTGTATTGCATTGCAACCTCAACTGGCACATCGTTTTTGTCCGATTCGATAGATATAGTCGTTTCTATGAGCGATTCGCGGTTTGAGTCGAGATACTCAACGAACTCTTTCAGCCCTTCTTCCGAATGGAATTCCTCGGAGCGAAATGTGTTACCATTGTCATTACCATTTTCCTCAAATTCACGTTTGTCGGTAACGGACAGATAAATCCCTTTGTTTAGGAAGGCAAGTTCGCGAAGCCGCGATGCAAGGGTTTCGAATTTGAACTCAATTCCTTGGTCGAAGATGGTGTTATCGGGAAGGAACGTGATAATGGTTCCTGTTTTATCGGTGCTACCAGCCTCTTTAACAGGCTCTAGCGGCGTACCCTTGCTGTACTCCTGTTTCCATATTTTACCATCGCGATGAATTTCGGCCACAAGTTTTTCCGAGAGCGCATTAACGCACGAAACACCTACGCCATGCAACCCTCCCGATACTTTGTATGACCCTTTATCGAATTTCCCACCTGCGTGCAGAACTGTCATCACAACCTCAAGGGCCGATTTTCCCTCCTTTTCGTGGTAGTCAACAGGAATTCCTCTACCATCGTCAACAACGGTGATTGACCCATCCTCATTTATGGTTAAATCTATTCTGGTGCAGTGGCCAGCAAGTGCCTCATCAATTGAGTTGTCGATAACCTCATTAACCAGATGATGTAAGCCCCTAGTGCCCGTATCGCCAATGTACATTGACGGGCGTTTACGAACAGCATCGAGCCCTTCAAGAACCTGAATATTGCTTGCAGAGTAATGCTCCTCATTTATTAGGGGGGCATTTACCAACTTCTCGTTTTCTAAATTATCCATACTAATTAACTTCAAGTAAATTGAAACTATGTGAACCAGCTAAAATACTGGTTTATAAAATTTATGTGATTTTTAAAATACTTCCAAAGATATAAAAAAAGATTGACTTTTCTATGTTTTTATTGATGTTTTTACTGTTTAACAACACGCTGGCAAGCAACTACTTATGCTAATTTATTGGACGAACTATCTGCTTATGGTTTTTTGTTAAAAAAGGGAGTAAAAAAAGCAATGATTGAATGGTTAAAAAGAGGCTTAACCCTCAATCTTTCATTCGAATAATTGGGACTACGACAGCAACCATGTCGGGGTAACACGCATTTGCATGTATTTTTACCAAATTTGATGAATAATGCGGGTTAAAAAGTGTATGTAATACCAGCCATCATGTTAAACTGATGGGTGGGGTACAGGTACCATTGATGCGCCCTATTGCCGGTTAAATTGTTTAGGTTTACAAAACCCGATGCCCGTTTGTTAAGCCTATACTCAACACGCAGGTTTAAATCCATTAAACCGTCAATTTCAACCTGCTCGTTATTATGTAACCTGACGTTTCTTTTTCCCTCGATAAAGAGTTCGGCTGTGGCTAAAATTTTATCTTTTATATTATAGCTGAAACTGGTACGTCCAATAAAATTTGGTTTATGCCATGGTGTAGGTAGGTCGTTCATGGTGTACATGTTATACTCGGCAGCCAAGGCGATTTTTATGTGTGTTAGCGGAGCAATGGTTAGCTCGCCTAAAATTCGTTTATGCTGAATATTATCGTAAACAACATCGAATTTATTTTGAAGGAATAGGTTACTTGGGTCAATAGTATTCACAAAAAAGTAGGCGCTATCGATTAGCGAGTAGCTTGCCGAGATGTTATAGGCAACCCTGGGGCTCATATTACCCTTTAGTCCTCCTTTCAGAATAAATTTATGACTAGTATTTGCAACATGGAGCCCTGGGTTAACCCAAGGGTTCTGGTTAATAATTTTGGCGTAGTGATTTCCCTCTAAAAAACCGCTAAACTCGAAGTAGGGGATAAGGTAGTTGGCAATAATATCGTACGATATAAGGCCAACGGGGTAGAAGTGCATTTGCGCTTTGCTATCCATTATATTTATGGCTGCCGATACACCAACTTGAGTTTTCCATTGCTTGCCAAATAGGCCTATCCAAGGAGAAAGGTTTATGGTAGTCTGACTCTTTAGAGTGGGGTTTTGCCCCACGTTGTGGTGTGTAACGCCAAGGTTTGCGCCTATTTTTTCTTTCTTAAAAAATTTTTCGAAGTACGTTTGCAATTCAATGCTATTCTGTTGATTACTATAGTTATCGGCAAAATGGTTGTACCAAGTATTGGCCCTGTAATTTAGATGAGCCGAATCGCTATAGGTTGAGTAGAAGTTTGCATTAACGCTAAAATTTTGCTGCTTTTGTTTAGCAACCTCGTCTGGTATGGGTGGTGCCGCCTGGGTTGTGTCGTGGCCATAAAACCCGTAACCAAAATGCGAAAAGAATAGCCCACCATCCAGCACAGCATTCTTAAAAATCCTTTTTCCAACAACGTTAGCATTAAAGTGATGTAAACCTCCATCAACCTTTTGGTTGTTGTCAAGTTTTATTTTTCCGAAAGAACCCTTGTATTTTAGTGATGCGCCGTACGAGTATTCTTTTTGACGGGTTGAGGCGATGTGTATTTCGCCAAGTGGCGATATGTAGTTGCCAAACCCGAGCTTAATGTATGCTTTATTGGCAAGCGAAAGGGGTTCGGCAACCATGCGGGCGGGCGAAATTTGTGTTACAGGAAAATTTATGGATACCGGCCTGAGCGTAAGGTTATAGTTAAAGGTTGGGGTTGACCTTATTGTGTCGTCAACTGTGGGTAGTAGGTTAAGCTTAAATGCATCGGATATGCTAGGTTCGTAGGGTCTTACTACCTGAACCTGCTTGGTTAAATTATCATCCTGCGCAAAAATTGTGGTACTTGCCGCAAGCAGGGTAACAAGTATTAAGATTCTGGTTGTTATCGTTTTTGTGTTCATATCGTTGGCCTTACTAATTGTATTATGCGTTTTGTTTATAAACCTACTCACCCCAGCCTACCTGAATGGTATCGGTTTTGGTGTGTTGTTGTTTCAATTTTTCTGCTTTAATAAGGGTTGTAAGTTTTTCCGAAGCTTGGTCTATAATGCCATCATCGGTAGTGGTGTACCCATCAATAACGCTTTGCAGCGTGGCTTTGGCTTGAAAAAAGTCGTCGCGCTGTGCGTAAACATCAGATAGGATTATAAAGCTTTTTGCCAGCCAGTACTGGTGTGGTGTATTGTTTTCGGCAAATCTAAAAACTTCGGTTTCAGCTTTATCTAGCTTGCCCGCATTGTAGTATATTTTCACCATCCTAAATTTAGACTCGGCACCCTCAGCCGATTTCAGATTATTCGATAGGAATGCGAATTCGTCGAAAGCTTCGTCGTTACGGTTTAGCTCAAGTAACGATAGTGCCTTGGTAAAGCGGGCTTCGCGCTCGGTTTCGGTGGGTAGCTTATCGGTTATTAGCACCTTGTTGGCCGCTTCAACTACCTCGCTATGCCTTTCGAGTAATTTTGCCGTGCGTAGCATTCCGACCCTGGCATCGAGTAGGCTCGATTTTAGGTCGGCAAGCGATTCGAGCAGGTTAAAAACCTCGTACGCATCGGCATACTTTTCTTGCTGCATATATATGCTCGATGAGGCGAGTAGGGTTTGTTCGGTAAACGGATTTTTTTGCCTTTGTATTACCTGCCCGTACGATTCTAGGGCTTCGTCAAGTCTTCCGCTACGATGGTGACAATCGGCAATATAGAAGTGTGCATTGAGCACAAAGCTACCCTTTGGAAACTCGTCGAGGTACCTGTTTAGGTTAAGCACTGCCTTTTCGCAGTTGCCGCTCATATAAACCCTTTCGGCAGAAATATACGATAATGAGTCCTTTTCGGCCATGGTTACGTTTCCAAGGCTTCCCAATTGCGAGGCGTAGCTAAAATACTCATCAACGTTACCATCGTCAACATAAATATTTCGGATACCCACTAGGGCATTCTTTGCCTCGGCCGAGTTTGGGAACTCTTCAACCACGCGCTTGTAGTATTGCATTGCCTTTTCGGCATCGTTGTCGTTGTACGCGCCAATACCTAGCTGAACTAGAGCCCTTACGTAGTAGGTGCTGCCTGGGAATTCGGTTCGTATCCTGTTGTAGTGCTTAACCGCTTCCTGATTTTCGTTAATAGCCAGGTAGGTTTCGGCTAGCTCAAAAAGGGCATCGTCGGTATAGTTCGAGTTGGGGTAGCTGTTTACTAGTTTTTGTAGCTCCTCAATTTTTTTATTGGGGCGGCTAACTAGCCCAAACGCTATACCGCGCTGCAGAAGCGCATAGTCAACATCAATGGTGTTGGTTTTAATGGCATTCTCGTAGTAGTCGAGGGCAACCCAGTAGCTGCGCGAAATGAAGTACGAGTCGGCAATGCGGTTGTGTGCATCGCCCAAAAATTGCGTTTTATTTTTTGCAGTCAGAGTGGTGTACTTTCTGAACCAAACAATGGCTTCATCGTAATTTTTTAGCTTAAAGTGCGAGTAGCCAAGGTTGTAGTGCGCCATGTTGTATTCGGTTAACCCAAAAGCCCCTGGCGATAGTAAGAACTGCGAGTAATCGTTGGCAGAGTTCTGGAAATCAAGAAGTCGATAGTACGATTCGGCTCTCCAGTAAAGGCTAAGGGCGAGTAGTTTTTCGTTGTATTCGGGGTATTTAAGTGCTATGGTAAATTTTTCAACGGCCTCTTCGAAGTTCAAATTTTGGAATAGCTCAATCCCCCTAAAGAATGCAACCCGCTGATAGGCTCTGCGTATTGTGGCATCCTTATTCGAGATTTTTTCAAGCGATTCTAGCGCCTCCCTGTAGTTTTTGGTGTTTGTGTACGCCTGAACCAAATAGTTATAGGCATCGTCAATTCGGTTACTTTTGGGGAATAGTTCTATATACCTATTAAAGGCTTCAATGGCTTCATTAAAAGGGTTGTATAGGGTTTCGTAGGTTATTTTGGCAAAATTAAAAAGGGCATCCTCTTTAATTGACATGTCGAAATCGTATTTTGATGCCATAGCGAACGCTTGCCTGGCTTTGGCTTTTTGGTTGGTCTTTATGTAGCAATCGGCTAGGTGGTAATACGCATTTTGGCTTAGCGTATCCTCTTCGGTTGCTACTCGCTCAAGGTGTTTTATTGCCTCTTCAAACTTGAAATTACGGTAGTAAATAAACCCAATAAGGTAGTTGTCCTTTCGGGTTAACGTGCTTGCCTTCTCAATAAATTGCTCAACAAATGGAATTGCTTGCTCGTACTGCTTAAGTCGGTAGTGCGACTCGCTAATTAGTCGGGCAATTTCGGGTGCGCGTTTGGCGTTGGCCGATTCGAGAATTGGAGGGGCATACTCAATTACCCTATCGTACTTTCTTTGGAGATAGTATATTTGGGTTATGTAGTATGGTACAACCGGTGCAAAGGTTTCATCGTTACTTAATTTTTCAAAACCTTTTAGGGCTGTGGCATAATTTTTTTGTTGATATGCAATGTGCGAATAGTAGTAGGTTGCTGGTGCCGAATACATGTTCTTCGTGTCTTTTAGCTCGTAAAAGTTTCGGCTGGCTAGCTCCATGTCTTTCCGCATAAAATGGCTGTATCCAAGTTTGAAAAAGTATTCGGATTTCTGCTCGGAATTGAGCCCATTGCGGTTCGTTTCCCCAAACCAGTATATGGCATCGGCGTATTTTTTTTCGCGATATCGTAGTTTTGCCAACTCAAAATGGCCAACGTTTACCTTCTGGTTATCGGGGTAATGATTAATGAAAGTACGCATTAGGTACTCGGCATCCGCGTTAAATAGCTCGATGGCACATAGGGCAATGTAGAACTCAGCCTCGCCCTTAACGTGAACCTCGTTGCGGTTGGCTAGCTTAGAGGCCGCTATAAACTCATTTTGTGCTGCCACAAAATTTCCCTTTTGAAAAAGGTTTACTCCCTCGCTCAGATGCTTGTCGGGGTGTGTATATTGGCTGGTTTCTTGAGCATTTACGTTGAGCGTTATAATGCTTAAAGCAGTTAAAACAACTAAAAGTATTCTTTTTGAAAGCATAGTCTTTCTCTTAAATTTGGTGTAAAAATACAAATTATGCACCTAAGGTTCTCCTAATTGGCATTGAACATATTAACACTAATTTGTTAATAACTTTGGGTTTACTGCCGAAAGTATATAGTTTTTACTTTTGTCTCTGTTTTTAGCAACTTTTCTTTGCCTTTATCAATCGTTTTTATGTTCAAGTTCTATAGTTACTTTACTAAAAAACAGTACGATTTATGGCGGAAATTATTGTGTTGGAAAATAAAGACGAAAAGGTTATTAGTTTCGAGGTTGAAGCGTAAAGTACATATTGATGGGTTGTTGCATAGGGTATTCTCCACATATTGTGTTTAGCCCCAATCATTCAAATGAATAATTGGGGCTAAGTGTCGTAATTTTTTATCGCTACTGTTTATGGCAGGCTACTCTGTTTGCTGTGCCTACCCAATAAATTTCAAAAAAAGATATACTCTCACTTAAAAATGTGAGTGATGCTAAATTTTAACTGTTCGTAATCGTAAGCTGTTGCTAACCACCGATACGGAGCTAAGTGCCATGGCAATACCTGCTATCATCGGGTCGAACTGAAACCCGATTATGGGGTATAGAACCCCTGCAGCCAGCGGTATTCCGATAATATTGTAGATAAATGCCCAGAAAAGGTTCTGCTTAACCGTTCGCATCGTTTTTTTTGAGAGTGTAATAGCCGTGGGTATGTGGTTTAAATCCGATGATATTAATGTTATCTTGGCAACATCTAACGCAATATCCGAACCTTTGCCCATGGCAATGCTAACGTCGGCCTGTGCCAGAGCATGTGAGTCGTTAATGCCATCGCCCACCATGGCTACAATTTTGCCTTCGCTTTGCAGCTTCTTTACCTGCTCGGCTTTTTGGTGTGGCAGCATTGAGGCCATTACACGCTTTATTCCCACCTGGGCGGCTACAAGTTTAGCGGTTTGTTCGTTGTCGCCCGTCATCATTATGGGTTCAATGCCCATGCCTACAAGGGTTTTAATGGCATTGGCCGATGTGCTTTTAACCTTATCGGCAACCGCAATAAGGGCCAAAACATTGCTTGCTTTGGCAAAAAGTATAACGGTCTTACTTTCAGAGCTTAGATTTTCTAGCTGGCTGTTTGCCTCAGCTGGTATGCTCACGTTATGCTCTAGCATTAATTTTTTATTCCCAATAAGGTAGTTTTCGTTATTTAAACTTGCTTTTACCCCTAAACCCGATAAGGCTTCAAATGTATTAATTGATATGGGGGCTATGCTATTCTCTGTATAATATTGTGCAACGGCTTGTGCAATGGGGTGTTCAGACTGGTTTTCGATTGAAAAAAGGATCTGTTTTAATCCTGATATATTATTGCTATCGGTGAACCATATTTCATCTGTAACCATTGGCTTTCCCTCGGTTATGGTGCCCGTTTTATCTAGCACGATGGTATTAATCTTGTGAGCTGTTTCTAAGCTTTGTGCATCCTTTATAAGCACATTGTTTTCGGCACCTTTGCCCATACCCACCATTATGGCTGTTGGGGTTGCCAGCCCCATGGCGCAGGGGCATGCTATTGCCATAACGGTAACTAGGGCAACAATTCCGTGTATTACGCCTTGTTCGCCTCCCCATATTACCCAACCCGCAAAGCTAATTAGGGCAATACCCATAACTATTGGAACAAAAATGCTTGCCACCTTATCGGCTAGTTTTTGCACCGGGGCTTTTGAGCCTTGCGCCTCTTCAACCATTTTAACTATTCGGCTTAAAATAGTTTCGGAGCCAACCTGCTCGGCGGCAACGGTAAGTGTTCCTTTTTGATTGGCTGTGCCAGCAAAAACCTTATGTCCACTCGTTTTCTCTATAGGCATGGGTTCGCCGGTTATGGTGCTTTCGTCAACATACGATGTGCCCTGAATAACAGTGCCATCTACTGGAACTTTCCCGCCTGGTTTAACCAGCACGTGCTGTCCAATTTGGAGTTCAGCAATTCCAACCTCCCTGTAAATAAGGTTCTCAACAACGGTTACGGTGCTGGGCTGCAGGCCCATCAGTTTTCGTATTGAGGATGATGTTTTTCCCTTTGCACGCTCCTCGAGCCATTTGCCAAGTAGTATAAATGTAATGATTACCGAAGCCGACTCGAAGTAAACATGAGGCTCAATGCCTCGGCTAATCATAAAGCTGGGATATATAGTGTTAAATAGGCTGTAGGTATACGCAATTCCGGTACTTAGGGCAACAAGTGTATCCATATTTGCTTTTGCATGACGTGCCTGTTTCCATGCGTTAATAAAGAAGCTGCGGCCAAACCAAAATATGATGGGAGTGGCAAAAATAAGCGAAATTATGGGCGAGTATTTCCAGTTCATAAAGAACATCCCAAGTATAAAAACGGGCAGGGTAAGGATAGCCGCCCAAAATGTTCTCATTTTTAGCGTGTTGGCCTCTTTGAGCCTAATGTTATCGGTTGCATCTTTATTAAACTCGTTGTCTATAAGTAAGTTGTATCCTGCTGAACGTATTACCTGTTGCAAAATGGTAGGGGTAACCTTTTTGGGGTTAAAATTTACCCATGCAGTTTGGTTTGCAAGGTTAACGCCTGCATCTAGCACGCCATCAACGCTTTTAAGTATGCTTTCAACACTGGCCGAGCAGCCAGCGCACGACATTCCGGTAACGGGATAAATATGTTTTTCGGTCATAGTGTTGTTTTTTTATAAAACAACTCGCCATATTAATTGTTCTCAGCATCTTGCAATAATTTTCCTTAATTAACCCCATTATTCATCAGATTTATTAAAGATGATTGGAACTTAGTATTTATTCGCCTTTAGGAGTGGCTCCTTTACTGCGTTAAACCTATAGCTTATCAAAAATAAGGTATAATATATTGCATATTTAGCTATATTTGTACTACTTGTAGCGTGATTTAATCCGCATTATTCATCAACTTTGTAAAAGATGAATGCAAATGCGGGTTACACCGACCTAGTCGAGACCAATTTTGGGTAACAAAATGGGTTGTGAGACTTAGTCGCGGTCGGAGACAGCAATTATTCGAATGAATAATTGAGGTTAAGGAATGGAAACAAAATACTCAATCCATATGCTAAGATTTTTACTTCTGATAGTTTTGGTACTGCAAAGTATATTTACATATTCTCAGAATTGGAATTTAATATACACCAAAGAGCTTGAGGCCGAAGATTATTTGTATGACAAGCAGTACGATAAGGCTATAAAGAAATATGGCGAGGCTCTTAAGATGGCACCAACAAGTGCTAACCTGAAATTTAAAATTGGAATGTGTTACCTATCCACTGCAGATAAGAGGCACCTTGCACTCGACTTTTTTAAGGAAGCCGCCGAAAACGCATCTATCGATTTTGACCCACGAGCCATTAAGGAGCTTCGTTCTCCCATTGAAGCGCATTACTATTTAGGAGTTGTATACCAGATTAATGAGCAGTTTCAGGAGGCTATAGCATCATTTAATAGGTTTAGGAGCTTTTTGGAATCGGATGACCCAAGAATAAAGGAGGTTGAAAATAGGATACAAACGTGCAGAATAGCACCCAGTTTAATTGCAGAGCGTATTGGAGTAAGTAGCGAAAACCTTGGCAATAAGATAAATGATGAAGACCAGAATTTTAATGCCGTAATCTCGGGTGATGGTAGTACCATGGCCTATACCACGCAAAAAGGAGGGCGTTACGATATTTACGTTTCGCGTAAGAAGGATGGGGAATGGCAAAAAGCGAGAAGAATTACCGATGATATAAGGGGAGGTTTTTTAAAAACATCATCCTTATCGTACGACGGTACATGGCTTTATTTGGTTGATGATTTTTCGCCTAAAAAGCAAATTTACGATACGTTTTACGATGAGATTTGGGTGAGGTCGAAAAAGTTAAAGAAACCCATTACCAGCAAAAAGTTTAATGAAACGCATGCGGCTGTGTCGCCCGACGGTAAAACGTTGTATTTTGCCAGTGATAGGGACGAGGGGCATGGTGGTTTAGATATTTATAAGGCAACCCTAGACGATAAGGAGCGATGGGGTAATGTGGTTAACTTGGGGCCAAGGGTTAATACCGAATTTGATGAGGATACGCCTTTTGTAACACCTGATGGTATGTACTTGTTCTTTAGCTCTCAAGGTCATTCAAGCATTGGCGGATACGATATTTTTTATATCGATTTAGAGGGTTCGGGTGAACCAGTTAATCTTGGATATCCAATCAATAATCCCGACGACAATCTGTTTTACTACCCGCTTAGCCTTACAAGCGGTTTAATGGCCTTATCAAACCCCGATGCATTGGGTCCGCAGGATATTTATGAAATGACCATAATTCCACTGGTAAATATAAACGGAAATATTGCCGTAGTTGGCGAGGAACCACAGGATGCATCCAGTGTTAAAATCTCGATATTTGATGCAGAGTCGATTGAACCTGTTGCAGAAATTAGTAAATCTGTTGCCGAAAAAACATTCTCGAAAAAGTTGCTACCTGGTGAGTATAGAGTTGAGGCAAAAGCAGATGGATTCGAAGATTTTGAAACAGTTTTGGCGGTAGCCAGCGATGCAACTAACCAAAGCTTGGATGTAAATCTGATATCTCTTTTCAAAGAACCCGAGGAGGAGCCTGCGCTTGCCTTGATTGAAGATGTTGTAGAGGAATTAGCAGAGGAGGTAAAAGAGGAGGTAAAAGAGGAAGTGGAAGAGGAAATAGTAGAGAAACCGGTTGAACCTGAACCTGCACCTCAACCTCAACCTGAACCTCAACCTGAACCTAAACCTCAACCCCAACCAGTAGCTGTTGATAATATTCAGCCTAGCGAAGGTTTGTTTACTGTTCAAATTATGGCGCTAATTGTTCCAGTACCCGAAAGCCATTTTAAAAATATTGAGGGGCTAACCATTACCAAGGGCAGCGATGGATATAATCGTTATACGGTTGGAGTTGTTTCAACGCGCAGTGAGGCTGCCGAGATACAGCAAAAACTTAGAGCGTTAGGATATAAAGATTCTTTTGTGAAACGTTTTACCTTGTCCACAGCCAGTAGCGCAGAAGCAGCCAAACCCCAAACCGATGATTTATTTGGAATACAGGTACTTGCTCTTAAAAAACCGCTTGGTAGCAATCAGTATAAGGGTACCGATGTAACCGTTGTGCAAGGAGACGATGGTTTTTATAGGTATTTTGCAGGGCAGTATAGCACCTACCAACAAGCTTGTAATGATTTAAATAGGGTGATTAATCTAGGGCATAAAAATGCTTTTATTAAAAGATTATAATTTCAACATTCAATATTTCTTATTTTCCCACTAATTAAAAAAATATGCTAAAAAAAATCTTTTTTTTGGTTGCGCTCACAGCCATTTCATTTGGTGTCTTTTCACAATCGCTTTTATACAAGGTAACCAGTGAAAAAACAAAATATCCAGTTTATGTTTATGGAACGATACACGCTCTACCTCAGGGCGATTTTTTTATTGATACAGCAGTAGTTCAGAAGTTTGGCGAAGCCGAAAAGCTTGTTCTAGAGATTGATATGTCTAGCCCCACGATGGCTATGGAGGTGCAGACCGCGATGATGATGAAGGATAATAGCATTGACAAGATAGTTACATTGGAGGAATACCAACGGTTAGGTAAATTTTTTACCGATTCGCTTCAAATGCCCATTGAGATGCTAAAACAGATAAAGCCCCTTATGTTGTCGTCTTTTTTAGTACAAAAGATTGTTGGAGCCCAGTCAGCATCGTACGAATTATATTTTATGCAGCAAGCTATGGCTCAGCAAAAACCCGTTGGTGGGCTTGAAACTGTGGGCGAGCAAATAGGATATATTGACATGATTCCGTTGGAGCAGCAAGCCGAGATGCTTATGGAGAGCATAGATGATTTTAACCAATCGAAGGAAGAGTTCCAGCAACTTGTTGTAATGTATAAGAGTAGAGATGTTGAGGCGGTGTATGAATTTATGATGGAGAGCGATGAGGAATTTAAGCAGTTTGGCGAGTTTTTAATTGATAGGCGTAACGAGAACTGGATACCTAAAATAGTTGAGCTGGGTAACGCTCAGGTAACCTTTGTTGCTGTTGGCTGCGGTCATTTAGGTGGTGATAAGGGGGTGCTAAACCTGATGCGGAAAGAGGGGTTTAGCGTCGAGATGGTGGAGTAGTGGAGCGGCAGGGTATGCCTGTAGCTGCAATGGCTGTAGTGGAATTATGCATGATGTTTGTACATAGGCACCGAAAGGTATCCTGGCATTAAAAATCTACTGCAAAGAGAGTGATAATATGCAGAAACCCAATGCACCGAGCAACCCATTGTTTTGCTACAAAAAGTTGAATACGAAATGACATTCACTTTGTTTTTACCCTGCAAATTTTTTGATATTCAGCACCTTAGCCCCAATTACTCATCAAATTTGTAAAAGATGAATGCAAATACGGGTTACCCAACCTAGTGGTGCTCGATTTTGGGCAACAAAATGGATTGTGAAACTTAGTCGCTGTCGGAGATAGCAATTATTCGGATGAATAATTGGGGTTAAAAAGCCTTTTCTACGGCATCGCTAAATCCCGATTCGTCGTTTGATTTTACCACTCGAAACTGTTTTTTTAGTTCCGCTGGAGCATTTGCCACCACAAAGCTGCGGGCAAAATGGGTAAGCATATCCAAATCGTTAAAATCATTGCCAACGGCAATAATCTCCTGTTCTTTAATGTTTAGCTTATCGTAAATAAATTTAGCGCCATTGGCCTTCGAAACATCCTTTCTAAAAATTTCCATCCAGATAGAATAGCCATCGATAGGGGAGGTTGCCCTAATAACCTTTAGGTCAGGGAACCTTTTTTTTAGCTCATCAAACCATTCAATATCGTTTGGAAGTATAACAACCAGCTGCGATGCGTTCGATTCGTATACAATACCAGGCATGTAGGGCTGGCAATACGATGAGTAGATTTGAACTCTGCGCGAAAAATCGGTGTTACCTCTGCTGTTGCTCTGGTGGTACAAAAACCGATGGTTTGAGGGGATGGGCTCGTGTACCATGAAATCAACGTTGTGGAGCAAAAGCTCCTGTACTATTTCTTGCACCTCAGCGGCAGGAATTTCGGTGGTAAAAAGCATTTCGCCCGAATCCCATTCTATAGCACCGGCACCAGACGAGAATACTAGGTAGTCAATGGGAAAATTTCGCGGTATAACCTTGCTAAACGAATATGGCGAACGACCTGTGGCAACGACCCTTATCACACCCTTGTTTCCAAGTTCAACAAGCGTGTTAAAATCTTTTTCGCTTACACATCCCTCGGAGTTTAGCAAGGTACCATCGAGGTCGGTTATAACCATTTTAGTTGAAAGTTTACTCATCGGTGGGGGAGTTGATTTATTTTAAACCTATTTAAGTCGTTAGCCAGAAAAATCTATGTTATTTGCGTTCTTTTCAAAAAAGGTTATTTAATTTAAAATTACTAGTATAATAAACTTTATTGTAAATTTTGCGTTACTAATAAAAGGGACAGATATTTTAACCCGCATCATTCATCAAATTTGTAAAAGATGAATGCAAATGTGGTTTACCCCGGTCTAGTTGAGCCCAATTTTGGGTAACAAAATTGGTTGTGAAACTTAGTCGCTGTCGCAGACAGTAATTATTCGAATGAATAATTGGGGTTAATTTGGCTTGCAAAATATCAAGCACAAAATTACGAAAAGTTTTACCTTGTCCAAAGTATACGAAGTATACGATTGGGCAAGCACTGTTTACGTACTCTTTAGCTATTGGATACAGTATTTTTTAAGCTAACTAGAGCTAATAGGTAGGTAATACCCTACTAATTTTTTTTAAATCGAATTGAATTCATTATTTTTATAGCACATTAATCCAACCATAAAACAGTTAAATTATGTCGAAAACAATCACATTTAACGAGCTCAGGAGGATAAAAGACCAGCTTCCTGATGGAGCCACGCAGGTAATTGCAGAGAAGTTGAATTTGAACGCCGAGACCGTTCGAAATTATTTTGGAGGTACTAACTGGAAAAATGGAGAATCTGTAGGATTTCATCATGAGCAAGGTCCCGATGGAGGAATTGTTACGCTTGACGACACTACCATACTAGATATAGCCCAGGAAATGATTGAGAAAGAGGTTAAAACTATGGCGTAGTCGGCAGAAAGCATAAATTTAAAGTAGCAAAGGCAGGGATTAAATTTCTGCCTTTGTTGCTTTTAACCCGTATTATTCATCAAATCTATTAAATGATGAATGCAAATTCGGGTAACCCCGGCATAGCTGAACCCAATTTTGGGTAATAAAATTGGTTGCAAGGCTTAGTCGCTGTCGTGGATAGTAATTATTCGGATGAGTAGTTGGGGTTAAAACCTAATCCAATTGTTAAATGGACGATCTTGTACCTGTAATTTCGGAAGCTGAACAGCGATGGCTAAAGCCAATAGCTAATCATTTGCTAAATGTATACGCCAGTATTCATTTGCCATCACACGATGCTAGCCATCACCTTAGGGTTTGGGCATACTGTCAGGAGTTGATGAAACAGCTTGTTGCACACCGCGTAGCTTTAAATTTTACCGTTGAGCAGGCGCTCATTGCAAGTTTATTTCACGATGTAGGTTTAACCCTTGATACAGGTGAATTTCATGGTTATCAAAGTAGGCTTCTATGCGAGAAGTTCTTCAATAATAATAAACATCTTACCGTTGAGGGGCTTACAGAAATACTATATGCCATAGAACATCATGACGACAAGCGTTTTAAAAATATGGGTTTAAAACCTAACCCTGTTAATCTGGTTACGCTAATTTCAACAGCCGACGATTTGGATGCATTTGGGTTGGTTGGTGTTTTTAGATATCTCGAAATTTATGCGATCAGAGGGATTCCAATCGAAGATATTCCTCAAAAAGTTTTATCTAATTTAGATAACAGATTTGCAAATTTCAAGCAAAACTTTGGCTACATGCCAATTCTGCTAGACAACCACAGTAGTAGGTACGATGTAACTAAAGGTTTTTTTAAAGAGATGCAGAACGATTTTATAAATGGGACTTCCAGCTTATCCGAGAGCATAAACATTGCACAAACGTTAATAATTTCTTTGGTTGAAAAACAGTACGATATAAAAACAGTAATAGCCCATGGCCTGGCAATGGATGCAAGCCCAAAGGGTGTTGACTTTTACCTTGGTTTAATACAAGAGCTTGAGCTGTAGGGTAACCTATTTTAGTTTTTATTTTGATGAAAATACTTCGTTCTATAATGCAACCTTTTACCTAATTACTAGTCATATTTTAAAACAATATATAAAGACATGAATAAATTCTTTCGTTATTTTTTAATTGCAACATTTAGTGCACTTATATTTATTTTCAGCGCAAAAATTATATACAAAAGAAATATTCGCACTCATGTACCGGTTGAGTTGCGTTACGAGCAGAATCAAAGCTTAACCTATAGCGAGGTGATTGCGGCGTACATAAACCTCGATTTTGAATACAGGGAGGCTAAATTAATCCCATACGGAGCAACCGATTTTGGGAAACCTCTTCATCTTTTCGTAATCTCTAGCACTAGAATTTTCGACCCGGTGTTGCTTCGCGAAATGGGTTTTAGGGTAGTTCTGGTTAATAATGGTATCCATCCTGGCGAACCATGCGGCATTGATGCTAGCGTTAAGCTTGCCACCGATATACTGTCAAAAAAGGATAGCTTATGGACCTATATGGATAGCACCGTGCTGTGTATTGTGCCAGTTTACAATGTTGGCGGAGCACACAATCGTTCTCCATATAATAGGGCAAACCAAAATGGGCCCCAAATGCAGGGTTTTAGAGCCAATGCTCGAAACTTAGACCTAAACAGAGACTATGCCCCTATGGATAGTAGAAATGCCCAAACATTTGCGCATATTTTTCATAGTTGGAAACCTAATTTACTAATCGATACGCATACCACCAATGGTGCCGATTATCAGTATGTTATGACATTGGTTGCCACTCATCCACAGGAGTTGCCCCCAATGCTGGGTGCTTACTATGGCGATGTGCTCGAACCATATTTATATAGGCAGATGGAAATGAGGGGGTACCCCATGATTCCCTATGTTTCGCCCATGGGCGAAACACCCGATAACGGCATACAGCAGTACCTAAACCCGCCGCGATTTACCTCGGGATACGGTCGGATGTTTAACACCATATCATTTATGACCGAGTCGCATATGTTTAAGGACTTTAAGGATAGGGTACTGGCTACCTACCAGTTTATTGAGGCGTCGTTGCGATTTACAGCCGAAAATGGTTGCAAACTCGCAACCTTGCGCGATGAGGCCAACTACTATGTGGCAAATCAGAAGGAGTTTGTGCTTAGTTGGGAAATCGATACAACCCGCGCCGAAACTATTCCCTTTATGGGCTACGAGGCTGAGCTTGTTGATAGTGAGTTAACTGGCGGTAAGAGACTTCGTTATAATAGGAGTAAGCCTTACACTAAAGAGATACCCTACCTGCGTCACTATAACCCTGGTTTAACCATTACTGCCCCCGATTACTACTATATTCCTCAGGCATGGCATGAGGTAATTCATAGGCTCAAGCTTAACAATGTCGATTTCTATCAGTTCGAAAGGGATACAACCCTTCGGGTTGAGGCGTACTATATTGAGCATTACGAAACCCGTAATCGTCCAGAGAATGGGCATTATCTTCACTACAACATTCAGTTGCGAACTGAAATTCAGGAGGTGCAATTTTACGCTGGCGATCATATTGTCCCCATGAATCAGCCTACCAATCAGTTTTTAGTTGAGATGCTCGAGCCCCAATCGTCCGATTCGTATTTTGTTTGGAACTTTTTCGACCCCATTCTTCAGCGTAAGGAGTATTTTTCGCCTTACGTTTTCGAGGATTTTGCACTCGAAATGCTAGAATCTAATCCTAAGTTAAAAGAGGAGTTTGAGCAAAAGCGCCAAGAGGATAAAAAGTTTGCATCCAATTCGTATGCCCAGCTTAGCTTCCTTTACCAACGTTCACCTTTCTTCGAGAAAGGATTTATGCGATATCCCGTATTCCGTTCGGTAGGTAGTAATCGGTAAGTGGTTAGTAGTGTAATTAAACCCAGTTTATATGTTTCTCCCTAGTGTTGATGTTGTTGTAGTAGGAGCAGGCCCCGCAGGTTTGCTGGCTGCTGGGAAAGCCGCTGCCGATGGGGCAAAAGTTTTACTTCTCGAAAAAATGGAGAAACCAGCCCGTAAACTTCGTATTACAGGCAAGGGACGATGTAATATAACTAATGCTAAGCCGTACCTAGAGTTTCTGGATGAGATTCATCCCGAACCCCGCTTTGTTCGCGATGCATTCAACTCGTTTTTTAATAATGATATTGTTGAGCTGCTTAGCAGCGTTGGGGTTGAAACGGTTCAGGAGCGAGGGATGCGCATTTTTCCAGCAAGCGGTAAGGCTTGGGATGTGGCCGAGGGGCTGATTAAATGGGCAAAATCTAAAGGGGTAACAATTATTAATAGGGCGAGTGCCACAAGTATTTCTGTGAGTAACGGACGGGTAGTATGGGTAGATTATACTGTTAGTAGCAAGGATTTACATCGGGTTAATTGTAGTGCAGTTATCCTGGCCACAGGAGGTAAATCGTATCCAGCAACGGGTTCCACTGGCGATGGGTATACATTGGCTCGGGATTGTGGGCATACTATAACCCCATTAATCCCTAGCCTTGTAGGTGTTGAAACCAATCCAGTATTTCACCTGAAGGATGAACTTAACCTTAAAAATGTTAGCTTAACTTTGCTTGTTGAGGGGAAGCAGAACGACGATGAGTTTGGTGAACTTGAACTAACAGCCTATGGGTTTAATGGCCCAATAATGCTTAGGCTTAGCCGGAAAATTGTTTTTGCTCTGGCAAAGGGGAGTAAAGTTGAACTTCTGCTAGATTTAAAACCCGCATTATCGCACCAAAAGGTAGGCAATCGTATTTTGCGTGAGATTGACAAAAATCCTCGTATTGCTGTTATCGACCTTGCTCGTAAGCTTCTTCCCAAAGATTTGGCCTTTGTTATGGTCGATCAGCTGGGTATAGCTGCGCAAAAGGTATTGTCTCGCCTATCAACTTCCGAATGCAATAGTATTGTTCAGTGGTTAAAGGAGCAACGTTTCGAGGTAACAGGGCATCGCTCATGGAACGAGGCTATTGTAACCGCTGGGGGCGTTTCGCTAAAGGAGGTAAACCCAAAATCGATGGAATCGAAATTGGTTGGCGGGCTGTTTTTTGTCGGCGAATTGCTCAACCTCGATGCCTCTACGGGTGGCTATAATTTACAAATTGCCTACTCAACAGGTTGGTTGGCAGGCACAAAAGCAGCGGAATCTTTGCGCTAACCCTATCTTATAAAAAAATCAAGCATAGGTTCGCCATTCATGTAGCCCTTAAGCCTATCGCCAATAGCTACCGGTTTTGCATCAACCGGAGTACCTGTATATATTAGGTCGCCTATTTTTAGCGTGGTATACCTTGAGATGTATGCAATTAGCTGGTTAAAGCTATAGCTCATTTCATCGGTATTCCCTTTTTGGGTAACTTTTCCATTATGTTCAACCCAAAAATCGATACCGTTGCTATTGTCAAGCGAATCTTTATTTACAAATTTACTAATAGGGGCTGAACCATCAAAGGCTTCCGATACTTCCCATGGCAAACCCTTTTGTTTGCATTGCTGCTGTAGGTCTTGGGCCGATAGATTTATGCCTAAACCAATCTCGTTGTAGTACCTGTGGGCAAATCGTTCGGCTATATTTCGGCCTAGCCTACATATCTTTATTACTACCTCTAATTCGTATCGAATATCGTTTGAGAAATTCGGATAAAAAAATGGTTGGTTATTTCTGAGCAGGCAGGTATCTGGCTTAAAGTAAAATATGGGATATTCCGATACCCCTGTTTCAGCTATATGGGTATGCTCTGGATAGTTCTTATTAACACAAATAATCTTCATCTTAATCTAATGCTCAGTATGGTGTGAGGCTGTGTTGCTCTGTTAACCCCAACTACTCATTCGAATAATTGCTGTCTTCGACAGCGACTAAGTTTCACAACTAATCTAGTTACCCAAAATTGGGCTCGACTATGTCAGGATAACCCGCATTTGCATTCATCTTTTACAAATTTGATGAATAATGCGGGTTATTTAATTTTGTTCAAAAGTATCGTATCCCTGGATAAAATCCAATTTGCATATTAAATAGTTCTCACCTATTCCAATTTTCAATAAAATTAGTACATTTGATAAACAAAAATTGAAAAGTTATGAGGCATATAGCACGAATTATGGTAACCCTTACCCTGAGTTTACTTGTAATAAATTCCTTTTCACAAGATAAAAGCGAATCGCCATCAGACGAAAAAGTGAAAACTGGGTGGAATCTTGGCGGTTTACCAGTTGTGTCATTCGATTCCGATTTGGGTTTTCAGTATGGTGCGCTGCTTAACCTTTTTAACTATGGCGATGGTAGTAATTATCCCGATTTTAATCATAACCTGTATCTCGAATGGTCTAGATTTACCAAAGGAAGTGGTATAAACCGTCTTTTTTTCGATACAAAAAAATTAATACCAGGTATTCGTGTTACCACCGATTTAAGCTACCTAACCGATAGGATGTACGATTTTTTCGGGTATAATGGGTACGAGTCGGTGTATAATGCTCGTTGGATTGATAGCGATGATTCCAATTACCTATCGCGCGCCTTCTATAAATACGACCGCAAATTGTTCCGTTTTGCTCTGGATTTGCAGGGCAAGTTGCCTTTAGAAAATTTTGGATGGGCTGCCGGAGTTTGGCTCCTAAACTATAATGTTGGCCCTGTTGATATTGATAAGCTTAACGAGGGTAAAGAGGAAGATCTGCTGCCTGAAGTGAGAACCCTGTACGATCATTATGTGGGAGCAAATATTATCTCAGCCGAAGAGGCTGCGGGTAGCTTTGTGTCCTATATAAAGGCGGGTGTTGTTTACGACACGCGCGATAACGAGCCAAATCCCAATCGTGGAATGTGGACAGAGGCCGTATTTACCTATGCGCCCTCGTTTATGGGTATTGGCAGTAATTACGAGCATCTTAATTTTACCCTTACCCACCGTCAGTATTTTACACTATTCCCCAAGCGGCTTACACTTGCCTACCGCTTAGGGTATCAAGGAACCCTTTTTGGCGATGTGCCCTTTTACCTAAAGCCTAATATCACCACCCTAATTCTACGTGGCTCCACTTCCGAGGGGTTGGGTGGCGGCAAATCGCTCAGGGGTATTGTTCGTAATCGAGTAACTGGTAATAGCATAGCATGGGCAAACCTAGAGCTACGCTGGAAATTTGTAAAATTCCAATTTATAGGCCAAAACTTTTACCTCTCGCTCAACGGTTTTGTTGATGGTGGCAGGGTAATAAACCCAGTAGATTTTAACAAGAATAGTGAGTACTGGGATGGAATAGATTGGGGTGAAGAGACTCCTATTGGCAAGCCGATGTTTTTTGGCTCAGATAAAGAGGGATTACATATGTCCTACGGTGCTGGGTTAAGGGTAGTAATGAACCAAAATTTTATTATCGCCCTAGACCATGGACGCCCATTTGATAAACGCGATGGCACCAGCGGTACTTACATTGGGCTAAACTTTTTATTTTAGTTAGCCATTTATACTTTACTGAAAACCCATTGTGGAATGGAATGTTTTAACCCCAATAATTCAAATAAATAATTGGGGTTAGTTGATTTTATTTACTCCCTAAAGAAAAGTTCCTTGTCTATATTCTTAAGGTAAAATTTTGCTGTACTGATTTGACCTAAATTCACGCTATTTTCAGGCTCCTTGTTAAGCGTTGCTATAAGGTTTTCGAACACCTCTTTTGACGACTCGTACTTTTTTGCCCAGTAGTAGCTTTTGCCTAGCTCTACTAGGTAGTGGTTATTATCTGGTGTTAAATTGTATGCCTTTTCATAGTTTTTAATGGCAAGCTTACGTTTTTGCCCCTTTGTATACGCTTCGGCTCTTGTTGCGTAAAGCATTGAGACCTCTTTTGCATCTGGTGTAATTAGCTCTTCGGTTAGGTCAAGTAGTTTTACTGCCTTTTTCCATTGCCCCATATTTATTGCCGCCTTTGCATAAAAGAAGTTTGCTACATTGTCGGTAGTATCTTTCTTGAAAAAGGTTTTAAGCAGCTCGTGTGAATCCAGAAAATCGCCATTTTGAAACATTGAAATACCAAGATGCTTTACCGTGAATTGCGATGAGTCGCCTTTTGCGTAGCACCTATTTAGCCATATTGCCGAGTTTTTATAATCACCCAGTAAAAAATAGAGATAACCCTTACTCCTAATTAACGGAACATAGGTGCTATCCTGCTCGTATGCCTTGTTGGCAAAGGGCATTATAAGGTCTGGGGCAACAAGGCTTCGTATATACCCGTTTATTAATTTTACTGCCAGGGGCATGTTGGCTGGGTTTAGTTCAAATGAGTATAGGTAGGCTAGGTAACCAATCTCGTTGCTATCAATTTTAAGGGCGCAGTCCCCAATTTGTTCCCACAGGTAAAAGTTTGCAGTGTCGGTCTGAACCAAAGTATTGAATTGCTTGTATGCCTCGGTAAATCTTCTGTCTCGTTTAAGTAGAAGAGCGTATTGCGAGCGCGTTGTTGCATTGGTCGAATCGAGTGTAAGGGCTGCTTGGTACTCCTCCAGAGCCTTTGTTACCATCCCTTTTTTGGCGTAAACGCCAGCTAGCAGCTGCTTACATTTTGCATCGGTTGTATCGTAGCTATTTACCGAGCTATAGGCGTACAGCGCGCTATCGTACTGCATCATGTTTTCCCATAGCTTACCCAGCATCAACCAGTTTGTGGTATTGGTGCTATCGTTTTTGATAATCTTTTTTAGCTCTTGTATTAGCTCGTTTTCGCTTAGGGTAATTGATGCGGGTGGAGTGTCTATCTCATTATCAATGTAACCGATTTGGCTAAATGAATTAAGAGTTAGCAGCATAAAGCCCAGCATTAAAAGTGATGCTAGGTATCTTGTTTTAGCATGTTTTTTTAGTTGGTAATAAACTTTGTATTCTGTTGAGTAAAGCATATGTTTGAGACTATTGAAAAGGATTGAAATAAAACTTGATAGTAGTTTGCATGGTATGGGGTAATGCTTGGAATATGTTGTATGTTGGTGTACATCTGATTATTGCAGCAGTTTGTTAATCTTTTCATAAAGATCTTTTCTAGCACTTGGGCGTGGAGCGTTATATTCTGAGACATCCCCATTTTTATCGATTAAAATATACGTAGGAAATCCTTCAGCTCCATAAATTCCTGATAGTAAGTAATACTCCTCGTTGGTGAGCAGGTAATTTTCTCCTTTTAGCTCGTGCTGTTTTATTAAATTTTCCCAATCATCAGCTTTTGATTTAGCGCACAGGTTAAGAAATACAACATCTCTATTTTTAAACTCTTGGTACAATTGATTCGCATAAGGAATTTCTTCTCTGCAAGGACCACACCATGTTGCATAAAAATCCACATAAATTACTTTTCCTCTATATTTATCGATATACTTGAATTTTACCTCCTCCACACTTTCATCTATTGCTTGTTGGTTAGAGTCCTTATTTACTTTCAAAACATCCCTTTTGTTTGCCTTCTTGCTAATAAGATGATTATATATTGATTCGTTGGTTATATTATTTTCTATTTGCTCCCACTCCTGGGCTGTTGGCTCCATATTGTTTTCGAAATAAAGCTTAGAAACCCCTTGTGAAATTACGAGGTCTTTTGTTAGCGATGAGCCCAACAAATCGATGTTATTGAGCAGTGTATGAACACTATATCTTTTGTTGAGCTCTGATACTTTATCCTCGTTAGACTTAATGAACTCTTTAAACTCTTCTGTTTCAGCTATTGTTCTATCGCCGCTAAGTGCTTTTTGTAGCATTTCCATTTCGGGTTGGGAAAAGATGGAGAAAGACTGAAAAAAAATGATTTTCTCATCAACTTTGGCAACTTCGTGTGAGAGTACAGATACAATGTTTGCAATATAATCAATACAGGCTCTTGATTGAAAGTCTACAACACTCTGAACAGCATATTCATTAAATAGATTTATGTAGAATGTTTCTGGCAATGATTTTCTTGACATTGGGAAACCTTGTGAGTAGTCAAACCTATAATTGATTATTGCATGAGCGGTATTGAATTTAATTTCACTCTGTAAAACTGATTTCACTTTCTTTGAAATGGAATTTTGCTCACAATATGAATTTAGAAATGATGTTTTATCCAACTCCAGCTGTTTTTGAAAGGTAATATACTCATCTATCGAAAGCCCTTTTTCATGCAGCTTATTAGCTTCAGAAAGTTTTTCTTTTAATACGGAATTTATTGCGTTTTGAAACTCTATTATTGTTTTATTCTCTTTACCAGTTTTGGTATTAAACAAGAGTTCTATCCCTTTAAATGTTATGCTATAGTTTGTGTTTGGCTCAACTAAAAAACCTGAGTAGTAGTTTCCCCCAACATCAAATAAGATGCTGTTTAGCAATGGATGCAGTAGTTCAAAAGAAAGCTTGAAATTGCCAAGGCTATCAATTGCGAAAACCTTATTTTGAACATTACGTGTTACCGCATCAAAGTAGGTTAACTTTCCGGTTTTGTAAACACCCTGATAGCTCTCTATTTTTCCAGTAATTGTTACATCACCCTCTTCTATATCAATCGAATTAGTAGGTTGATTACATGCATAAAATCCTAATAATAAAGTTAGGATAAATTTAAATTTATTTTTCACTCGAATCGTTTTAACTATTTTGTTTAAAAACGTGTAACCAGTAAAGGGGATTGCCCCAGAACGTTTGCAATCCCCATTATGATTCTATTCTAGAGTAAATAAAATTGGCATGTTGAATGTTACTCGAACCTTTTTGCCCCGTTGTTTACCTGCCTCCCATTTTGGGCTCGACTCTATCGCTCTACAAGCTTCCTTGTCCAGTGATGGGTCAACCCCTTTTAGTACCTTTACGGTGCTAATAGAGCCATCGGTTTCTACAATAAATGAAATAAAAATTCGTCCCTGAATTCCATGTTGTGCTGCAATTTCTGGGTACGTTAGGTTTTGTTGAATGTACTCTCTAAATTTGTTTAGGTCGCCACCTTGAAACGTGGGCATGTCTTCAACAACGACAAAAACTTGTTCATCGCTACTTTTTTCGCCTGCCTTGTCATTTTCTTCAATAATAATGGCAATATCTTCTTCAATTGAAGTCTCGTCGTTACAGGAAATTGCAAACATAATGGGTAGTGCAACCAAAAGGGCTGCTGCAATGCGAAATGCTGTTCCTTTTGTTTTTTTCGTTGTGGTCATCATGGCTAATCGTTTTAGTGTTAGTGATTTGTTTAAATTATTGCCAATGGGCAGCGCTACCCCATTAAAGGCAACAGAAATGATGGTATCCAGATACGAATGCGGGTCGGATTGGGTACTAATTACATCCCTGTCCGCTTGGTACTCGTGAATTTCGACCACCGTTTTGCGTAGCATCCAGAAAAATGGGTTGAACCATTGCGTAATTCCAATCAGCTCAAATAGTATTAAGTCAATCGAGTGCCATTTTGAGATGTGTGCCTTTTCGTGTTTAAGTATTTCTTCCACTTTATCAACGGGAATGGTAGCTGAGTTAATAAAGCATAGGTTGAAAAATGAAAAGGGTGAAATATTGCTCGTATGTTCTGCAACTATGAGATTTCCCTTTTTGTAAACATTCGCCCTGCTAGCCAACTTCGCAATTTTAGCTAATTGGTATATAAATCGAAGCAGGAAAAATGCACATATTGAGATATAGGTTATTGCAAATACTTTTATCCACGGGAAAGAAAAATTTACCACATTACTAACTGATACCTCGGGTATTGTAAAGGTTAGCGAAGTGGCATTTGCGATGCCCGAAACGCCTAGTAAGGGCTGTATTATTGGTAGTAACCAGGGTGATATTATGGCAGCGGCAACCGATAGAACAATAAATGCCCTTACCGTGCTAAACCTGTTAATCGATCTGAGAAAAACGAACCAAATTACCCAGATGGTGGCTATTATTAGGGCAATTTTTAGCGTTAATGTGAGTAGGCTAGTGGTTGTCATCTTCTTTTTGTTTTTTTACTTCTTCCGAAAGTAGGTTGATGATTGATTCCATTTCCTTAACAGAAAGGTTATCCTCTTTGGCAAAAAACGATACCATCTGTTTGTACGAGTTCCCGAAGTAATTCTTAATAATACCCTTCAAAAAACTCCCCGTGTATTCCTTTTTGCCTACTAGTGGATAGTATTGGTGGGTTTTGCCATAAGCTGTATAGCTCACAAACCCTTTCCTTTCTAGTATTCTAACTATTGTAGAAACCGTGTTGTAGGCTGGCTTTGGGCCGGGCATGTTGCTTATAATATCTTTAACAAACCCTTTTTCAATGTCCCAAAGAATTTGCATCACTTGCTCTTCCGCTTTTGTAAGTTCTTTCATTAGAAATATTGTTTTTACAAAACTATAACTAATTATTTAGTTATGCAACTAAAAAGGTAGTTTATTTTTATTGGTATTTTTAAATATTACAGGATTCTGGTTATAAATGCAACTTTTGGAAAGAGCACCTTGAACAATTTTTTTCTGAATGGTAATAATGCCTAACTTGGGTGTCCCAGTAAGGAACTTAGGAGTGCTAAAACGAACGGATGCAGTTTGCATTGTTGGCTCTTATGGGATAACGAGACCATGAGCCATGTTCTTTGTTCCGCCATCCGTTGCGAAAAGTCGAATTTTAAAATAAGCTGCTGCTATGAAAAAATTTTTAGGCGTAATTGTTTCTGTATTCATGCTTTGGTCCTGCACCAATAGCGAGATTGAAGTATTAACCCGTGTCGATAAGCTATCCGATTTTAAACCCACAATGGTGCTAATGCACCCAACGGTAGCCAACATTAAAACCTTTATTGAGCTAACCGACAATAGTATTTTTCCGCTATCTGATAGTGTACGCGTACTTGGTGTTTACCATGCTAATGGGGCTTATAACTATGGTTTATCGAAAGATTTTTTGGAAATTTTAGCCGATGAGCGGTTTAAGCTGCTAGAAATTGAGGGCGAACTAAACCCAGAGAACCTTTATGTAGAGAATGATTGTAGCAATGCATTTCGGGAGATTTTCAGTAATTCCAAAGGAATTATTTTCTTTGGAGGGCCCGATATGCCCGCTGCAACTTACGGTAAACAGACCAATCTATTAACCAGTATTACCGATGTCCATAGGCATTACGTTGAGCTATCATTTTTGTACCATCTGCTGGGCGGTTCGCAGAACGAGGATTATAAACCCTTGCTCGAGAGCCGACCCGATTACCCAATTATTGGGATATGCCTTGGTATGCAGAGCATGAATGTGGCAACGGGCGGAACCATGTTTCAGGATATTCCAACCGAACTTTACGGTTTGCAAACCGTTGAGGAGGTTCTGGCGCAAGAGCCAAATGCTCAGCATAGGAACTACCACTCAAGTTTTGGAACTGATAACGAGCTTACTTGGGGGCATTTTCATCAAATTAAATTTGAGGCTAACTCTTTCCTCGATACGTTGAACCGTTTTGTTGAGCAGTTTCCTTATGTGTGGAGTAGTCACCATCAGGCGTTAGATGCATTGGGCAAGGGAATTGTTCCCATTGCTTGGAGCATGGACGGAAAGATTATTGAGGCAGTAAGGCATAGCGAGTACCCTCATGTTTTGGGCCTGCAGTTTCATCCCGAGGTGCCAGCTATTTATAATGCTGAAGCCAAGGTGAAAAGAGTCCCCCTTGAGGTTAGCCCAAAATCGTATATTGAACTTTACCCTAACCAGAAGGGGGAAGACTTTCATAGGGCGTTTTGGAAGAGGGTGGGTAAATGGGTTAATATTTAATTGTAACTATTTGCATTGGTCTTGTGGTGCTTTATTTGTCCTCATCAAGATATAATGCTAAAGCAACACAACTCTTTATTGTTTTATCGCGAAATTCTATATAAAGGTGATATGCTCCTGTCTCTTTAGGTTTTAAATTATAGGTAATATAATTCTCAGCTGCGTTAACATCTGATTCTAGCTTTAGATACTGTTCGTCGCGGGTAACAGTTAATTTAATATCGGTTAGTGGAACCGAGGGGTTTGTCATATATATGATATATTTAGAGCCCTCTCGCATAAGTACCGTGAATTTAGTAATCCCGTCAGAATCAGGTTTGTTTTTCACCTCAAAATCCATAAGGTACGTACCTTCGAGCTTATCTTTATATTCTTTTTCAAAATTCACACTGCATTGGGCTGTAGATACTGTTTGCATGGCAAACAGTAGGATAAGTGTTCCGAGTAATGTTTTCATGGTTTTAGTTTTATTAGTTGATTACTGTTTTTTTTGAAAAAGTAACGACATTCCCGTCCATACTCATTTCAATGTTACCATCCGATTGTATTAGCACTAATACATTGTCGAAACTTTCTTTGTTAAACGAGCCGGTATAGCTATAATATGCTACTGTGTCATCGGCAATGATAATTTCTTTCCCGTAGTACTGGCGTAACACCTGTGTTACCGTAGCCATAGGCGTTTCGTTAAAAATTAGTTTGCCCGTTTTCCAAGCCAAATAGTTATGGTTAGTGTTGGCAGTTGCAAATGCAAAGTTGTTTATACGGCTTACCGAGCAATAATTTCCTTTGGTTACAAGTAGTGCCAAGCCTTGTCCTAAAATATTATCGGATACGCTAACGCTGCCATCCCGCACGGTTATGTCAATATCCGTATCGTTGGGGTAAGCCCTTACGTTTAATTTTGTTGGGCTTTTTACTGTAATTATTGCATTGCCAGCTTTTATGGTGTAGGGTGCTTTTGGTTCATCCGTAATTTCAACGTAAATCTCTCCATCAAGCTTTAGGTTGAATTCGCCACTCTTTTTGGTTGAGTAGGCGATGGTGCTATTCTTATTCATCCACACTTTGCTGCCGTTGGGAAGCAGTAGTTCCCTTATGCTATCGGCTGCACTAGATATAATTATAGTTTTGGGTGAGAAGATATTTGTGCCAATTGAAAGTGCCACTATAATTGCCACGGTTGCTGCTGCCGATGCGGCAAGTAGCACTAACTTACTAAACGGTTTAATCCGTTTGCTGTGCATTTTTTGATATTCATCCCAGCCTTTTTCGGGTGTCCACAATGTGTTTTCGGGGATCGATGATAGGTTTGAAACTTTTTCTTTGAAAATATTGTCAATGCTATTGTTCATGGTAATTCGGTTTAGTCGAAAGTGATTCTTGAAGCGATTTGCGTGCTCGCATTAGGTAAACCCGCGAACTCGACTCCTCAATTCCTAATTTACAGGCTATTTCGTTGTGCGAGTAGCCCTCAATGGCGTATAGATTAAAAACGGTTCTTAGGTTGTTGGGTAAATTCTGTATCATTCTATAGTAATCCTCTGCGGCCAGGTTATTATCTGTGTTGTAGCCATTTTGCAATACCTCATGGTCAACCTCATCTATGTTAGTGTATTCATGCTTTTTTCTGAGTACCGTTAGGGCTTCGTTCACAATAATCCTCTTCATCCACGCCACAAGCATAGCCTCGTTGGTATAGGTAAACCTGTGGATATTCTGAAAAATTTTGAAAAACCCAATGTTTACAATGCTCGCAGCATCCTGCTCGTTGCTAACGTACCGGTACGCAACTCTGAATAAAAGCATCGAAAACTTTTTATAGAACTTTTGCTGCGTTTTCTGATTATTACGTTTTAGCTGTTTTATTGTGTTAATCATAAAAGGGTTTTATCGTGTGTCACTACCTATATAATGTGCAAAATGCACAAAACGCTACATGTAAATACAAAAAAAGGAACAATATTTAATTATTGTTCCTTTTTCATCCTGTTAATTAGATGTTTAGCGTATAATTATTTCATCAATAAAAATAAAGGCATTGCCACCTGCACCTAGATGCCAGCTGGGAATTGTTCCGAAGTTGGTAGCAACCACCTTAACGTATCGCCCCGCTGTTTTAACATTGGCTTGTAGGTCGGTTTGGGTAATCTCGTAATCGTCGTAATCGGTTGTGCTCTTTACCTTTGCCACCTGCTTAAACGTTTTGCCATCGTTGGAAATGTAGAATGTAACATCCTTGGGCATCCAAATCCACGAGCGGATATCCTGCACAAAACCTGCCGCTATGTGGCTAATTGGTTGAACTTTGCCTAAATCAATAATCGCCTCAAAGTCGGTTGCCTGATAGCCTTGCCAGCCGCCTAAACGCCAGTTCTCGGCACCGCGAATACCATCGATAAGCGCTTCGGGACCGCCTGCATGGTAGCTGGGACTGCATTTTGATTTTATATTGATGGTGCGGGTTAGGTCAATCTTAACAAAATCGGCTTTAACTGGGAAACTGTACCCTACACCCTCCTTATACGCCACGGCTTTTAGGGTTGTGGTACTGGTAAGGATTATTGGTTCGCTATACGGTTTTGATTGTCGTGTGGGCGCATTACCATCGGTTGTGAAGTAAACTTCGCAATGGGGAATTATGGTGCCAATGGTTACCACCATGCTATCGCGAATGCGGCGCTCTTGGGAATTGATAAATGGCACGGGTAGTATCTGTTCATGGGCAATGTGGGTGGTTGGAATATCGTTATCGCTGCTACCCCAATTTTTGTTGGGCTTGCTGCCCATTTCAAAATAAAGGTGCCCACCGTTCATTATATCGCTATGCGAAATATACGATTTGCTGTACTCTTCGCCATTTAGCGTTGCCGATTGGATATAGATATTCTTATGGGAAACCCCATTGGCAGTTACCCTAAAGGTTTTTCCATTTTCGAGATTTACCTCAACCTCGGGGAATAGGGGAGTGCCTATGGCGTACTCTGGCAGTCCTGGCGTTACGGGATAAAAACCCATGGCGCTCATAATGTACCAAGCCGACATCTGACCGCAATCCTCGTTTCCGCTTAACCCGTCGGGCTTGTGGGTGTAGAGCTCGTCCATGATTTGGCGTACCCTAAGCTGCGTTTTCCAAGGTTGATTTACAAAATTGTATAGGTACGCCATGTGGTGGCTGGGCTCGTTACCGTGTGCGTACTGACCAATTAGCCCCGTTATATCTTTCTGGTCGCGACCAGAGATGGTGTTGTCGGTTTCAAACAGCTCGTCAATTTTATTGGCAAATTGCTCCTTGCCTCCATGCAGGTTGTACAGCCCCGTAATATCGTGCGGTACGTAAAAGCTGTACTGCCACGAGTTTGCCTCGGTAAAATGCCAATCGACAGTGGTTGGATTGAACGGCGTGAGCCAACCGCCATTTAGGCGTGGACGCATAAAACCTGTTTCGGTATCGAAAATATTTTTGTAGTACTGTGACCTTTTAATGTACGCAGCATAGGTATCTTCTTCGCCTAAACTTTTTGCCATTACTGCAATGCACCAGTCGTTGTAAGCGTACTCAAGCGTTTTTGAGATAGACTCGTGCTCCATATCGCCAGGAATATGACCGTGCTGGCGGTAAGCCTTTAACCCAAAATGGTCGCGGGTAGCGCTATGTAGCATGGCATTTAGCGCTTTCTGTGTATCAAATCCACCAATGCCCTTGCTGTGCGCATCGGCAATTACCGATATGGCGTGGTTGCCAATCATACAGTTAGTTTCGTTGGCTGCCAGCTCCCATATTGGAAGTAAGCCACCCTTTTCGTACATATTTAGCATCGTATTTATAAAATCTGTGGTGCGCTGCTGCTCAATAATTGTCATTAGCGGATGCCAAGCCCGATAGGTGTCCCACAGCGAGAATACGGTGTAGTTTGTATAACCCTCGGCGGTATGTATCTGCTTATCGATACCACGGTACCGATTGTCAGTATCCATAAAGGTGTTGGGCTGTAGGAATGCGTGGTACATAGCGGTGTAGAAAACGGTTTTCTGCTCCTCAGAGCTGCCCGTTACAATAATTTTACTTAGCTCATTGTTCCACGTATCGAACGCTTTTTGCTTGGTCTCTTCAAAACCCCAGTTGGGCAATTCGGCTTGCATATTTTTGAGTGCTCCCTCGGCATCAACAGCCGATAGCGAAACCTTAACCTCAATGGTTTCGCCCTCCTCGGTTTTAAAACCCACAAATGCTTTTACGTTGGTTCCCTGAGCAGATTTTATGTCGTTTTGCAACTTATTGTCTAACGCTATCCCCTTACGAATAAAAGGTTTTGAAAATTTTATATGGAAATACCATACCATATCGTTTGCCCAGTTAGATGAGCGGCGCATTCCACGAATTTCGGTATCGCTTAGCACTTCAATCCACGAGTCGGTTACCTTATCCCTATGCTCAAGGTCGATAATTATATTTGCCTCGCTTGTTTTTGGGAAAGTATAGCGATGGTAGCCAACACGAGTGGTTGTGGTTAACTCGGCAAGCACGTTTGGCTTATCGAGGTGAACGCTGTAGTAACCAGCCGAAGCCTTCTCGTTTTTCTTTTGAAAAGGGGATAGGTACTCGGTGTTCAGCACCGTGGGCTTGCCCACAACGGGCATTAGCAAAATATCGCCATAATCGCCAACCCCTGTTCCGCTAAGCGCGGTATGGGTAAACCCGTAAATTATTGAGTCGGAATAGTGGTAGCCCGAGCAGCCATCCCAGCCGCTTAGGCGGGTATCTGGGCTTAACTGTACCATGCCAAAAGGTACGCTGGCACCTGGATAGGTGTGCCCGTGGGCATCGGTACCAATAAAAGGGTTAACCAGCTGGGCTGGATTTTCGACCCTAGTTTCGGTTTTGCAGGCAGATGCAGCTAAAAGAATGCTTACTGCCAAAATGTATATTCTGATTTTCATGTTTACGCAGTTTGATTGGGTAAATATCGTAGACAACAGTTACTCCCTATTCCTAATATAGATATGCTTAATGCGTGTGTTTTCAACCTCCCTTTCGTCAATTTCAATATATTTTTTCAATGATTTAACGAGCGGGGTTAACTTGGTAAAACCATAATTTCGCGAGTCGAAATCGGGCCTCTTTTTCATTATCAAATTTCCTACCTCTGCAAGGAATGCCCATCCATCATCGTCGCCTAGGTCATCAATAGTGGTTCTTAATAATTTAACCAGCTTGTCGTCAATTTTGTCAACTTCGTGGGTTGCTGGGGTGCTTTTGATGTTTTTTGTAGTGTCTTTACCAGGCGTAGCAGCTACTGATGACTTCGATTTTGTTAGTGCAATAATTTCAATATAAATAAATTTATCGCACGATGCGATGAACGGTCTTGGGGTCTTTTTTTCGCCTATACCAACAACCAGCATGCCCGACTCCCTTAGCCTTGTTGCCAATCGGGTAAAATCGCTATCGCTTGATACAAGGCAGAAACCATCTACTTTTTCGCTGTGTAAAATATCCATGGCATCGATAATCATTGCCGAGTCGGTGGCGTTTTTCCCCGTTGTGTAGCTGTACTGCTGTATTGGTGTTATGGCGTGCTCTAGCAATGCGGGTTTCCATCCCGAAACGGTTGGCTTTGTCCAGTCGCCGTATATCCTTTTTATGGTAGGTATGCCCAGCTTGGCAATTTCGTCTAACATCCCTTTTATGTTTGAGTAGGGAATATTGTCGGCATCAATTAGGACTGCCAATTTTAGGTCATCTATGTGTTTCATTATTGTATAATTTTAATTTTTGTGATTTTATTTTAAGGCGTTAATTCCTTGTAATTTACAATTTATTTTGTTTGGGTGTTAGCTTTTTAGCTGTTCTTTTTGTTGCACTTGAATTTGTTACATTGCATATGCTGCAATCACTTACTTTTTGAACATAAAGTAAACCGCCAAAACCAAAAACAGGAATGAAATAATATGGTTCACTCTAAACGTTTCGGTTTTAAATACTAATAGGGTGAAGATAGCGAATACAATCAAAGTGATAACTTCCTGAATTACTTTTAGTTGTATTAATGAAAAGGGGCCGCCATTCCCACTAAAGCCTATTCTGTTTGCAGGAACTTGAAACATATACTCGAAAAATGCAATTCCCCAACTAATTAGCACTATAGAAACCAATCCCAACTTGCTAAACCAATTCCATTCAGCAAATTTTAGATGCCCGTACCAAGCGATTACCATAAACGAATTGCTTAGTACTAAAAGTACAATGGTTAAAGCTGCTTTCATTTGTGTATCAATAGTTTAATTCTACTTTAAACTGATTAACCCAATTATTCATTCGAATAATTGCTGCCTCCGACAGCAACTAAGTCTCACAACCAATTTTACCTCTAAAAATTGGGCTCCTCTATGTTGGGGGTAACCCGCATTTGCATCCACCTTTAACAAAGTTGATGAATTATGTTTAATATGAGTTGAAATAGGGGTTGTAAACTGTATAAATAGTAAAGAACCCCCATTATATGAGATTAATGTAATGCCATCGGAATATTTATATTAACTTTTGTTTAACACCTTTTATAGCTGTTTATATGGTAATCCTAAATTTTGTCCCCTCCCCAATTTTACTATCTACAGTAACTACGGCATTATTCTTGTCTAGAAACTCTTTTGTTAACATCAGCCCAATTCCAGAGCTGCTTTCCCCGTGTGTTCCTGATTTGCTATGCGATTTATTGTAATTAAATAATTTATTCGCAGTATTTTTATCCATCCCAATTCCATTGTCTATTATTTCGACAACAGTTTTATGCTTTTTCTTTATTAGCCGAATGGTAATTAAACCTCCAACTTGTGAATACTTTATTGCGTTTGACAGGATATTATTCAAACCCACCTTAAACATTTTCCTATCTGCTGATACAATGACTTTGTTTGAGTAATAATCTTTTTTTACCCGAAGTTTTTTTATTTCTATGGTTTGGTTGAAAAATTGTAGTAATTCATCTATTACTTCAACCAAATCTACGGGTAATATTTCAGGTTCTATTTGTAGTATCTCTGCCTTTGACCAGCTCAGCATATTTTCTAGTGTAAAATGCGATTCGGATAGGCTTTGGCTGAGCGAGTTGAGCGTATCTTTAAGGTCTGATTTACTATAGCTGTCTATATTTTCAATAATTAATTTTAATAATTGGTTGGCACTGCCAATGTTTCCCCGTACATCGTGCGAAATTAAAGACAGGAACTTCGTTTTAGTATCATTCAGTTTTTCAAGCTCTTGGTTGGTTTGTAAAAGTTGTAAATCAACCTCAATATGCTGCTTAATTTGAATTAGTAATTCTTCAAATTCCTTGCTATAATGATTCTCTTTATTATCTAAAACACAGATAGTTCCAAAGCACTCGCCATCAGGCCAATTAAGTGGAACTCCCATGTATGAGATCATATTTAGATCAATATCAGGATTGTCTATGTTCCAAACCTTACTTTTAGTTGCGTCAGGCACAATCAATGTGTTTTGTGTTCCAATAACAGTTTCGCAGTAAAGGCCATAAATAAGTTTCGTTTTCTCACTAACTTTATAAGGATTACTTTCGGTATTGCTCTTTAAGAACACTTCAATCGTTTCTTCATTTAAGCGCATAATTAACCCTGATGGTACACCAATAGCTTTGGCAAGTGTATTTAGTAAAGTTTGCCATTTCCCAATAATTGGGTCAAGAATCTTTGGTTTTGAATCGGAGCTGATTCTTACTCTTTTTGATTTTTTTGTTTCTCGTATTGTAACAGTTGAAAACTTATTCATAACCTGGTATTTAAATGGTGTAATTTAAGCAATTTGCTGAATGTTAGTTAATTGAAGCCACAGATTATCTACTAACTGTGATAACCTGTTTATATTAGCATAAATCATTGTGCTGTTTTGTTTATTGAATATGTTATTTAATGCTGAGCGTTGTTATGTATAAAAACTCTTATATGTCTTTGCAAACAACTTTTTTATTATAAATACCACTTTCGAGATAAATTTTACCCTCCTTAAGTCCATTCAGTAGGTTGGCTATTTTATCTTTTGTTGATGCGCCCATTAAAACATTTAGCCCTAACCTAGGAACGCCCCGTTTTGATAATCTATTGTGCATCTTTTCAAGAACCTTAATACCGTTTTCGGTTTGGTTGGTTGACTGTTTTTTTACCCAACCTACCTGTTGTAAAATAGAATCTATTTTCGAAGAATGCTCTAGGAAACTGATTTTTGATTCGTCGGCCCAAGGCAGTGGATAGTTTACCTCTTCGTTACCGTTCTTAAACACTTCATAGTAGATAAAGGCGCCATTTCTACTTAAAACCCTGTCTATTTCGCTATAGAATTTTAGCTTATCGTTAATGTTTACCTGCACATGCTGTGTCCAAACAACATCGAACTCATTGTTTTGGAAGGGGAGATTTAGCGCATCCCCATTAATAAACTTGGTGCGATGGCTTAACCCCACAAGTTCTGATAGCTTGCTAGCCGTGGCAACGTACTCTTTAGATATGTCTATTCCAACAGTATCGCAATTAAATTCATCTGCAAGCATTCTACAGGGACCACCAATACCGCAGCCAATATCCAGCAACCTAGCATTATTGATATTGGCAATTTTTGCCAGCTCTCTCGATACCTCAACTCCCCGCACGTGAAACTCATCAACGGCGGCAATATCTTTTCTGGTTACAGTATTTAGGTCAACATCCAACTCTTTTAGCCGATTTATAATGTCGTTGTACAGGTTGGGCTGATGGTAATGTTTCTCAATTTGTGTGCCTATTATTTCCATTTTACAGATTAAGATATTGCAATGAAAAGTATATAAATTTGATGTTGTAGGTTCTATTTAAAATCACTATTGTCCAGTAAAAACAAAATTAAACATTATAGATTCTTCTCTTCACTGCGTTTCGCTCTGAAACGTATGTTCGACAAAACCGTTGAAAATAGACCTGCCTTTGTCAATGACAAATGTTTAGTTTTTAGGGGAGGGCTTGGTTAGCGGCGAGGCCGCTAACCAAGCCCTCCCCTCCTAAACACAACTCAACACCTTGTCATTCCGACCGTATGGAGGAATCTATAAATATTAACCGGACACCAATGATTTAAAATCAATCATTATTGATACTCCCATTATTCAAACAAACAACCCTTAACTGCTCTTCTAACTGATTTATTGTTATATCGGTTTTGCAAAAAATCACAACCTCCTTATTAGGGTAAATATGTATAAAATTATTGCTGAAGTTTGCATTGCTATTGGTTAGGTACAGCTGAACGTAGGCTGCCAAGGTATCGGAAGTTAGAGTTATGTTGTAGCCTCCATCTACTAGTTTAACACTGTGTTTTATACTGGTTTTAGGTAACTTTATTTTACCTAAAGGGACTAAAAATTTGCGGTTGGCATACTCTTTACCCTTGGCATCGGTATAAATGGCTTCAATTAGCGTGCTGCTCTTATCAATATTCTTAAAAAATCCATCAGCACTCTCCGAAATAATCTGAAGCGAGCTATTTGCCTCTATATGCATTGATTTACTAAAGATGTTTTCCCGTTTTCCCAAGGAATCAATGGTATTTATGGTAATATTCCCCTTTGTATCGGTCAGCCTATCGGAAACTACAAAAACTTCAAAAACTTCTTTATACTCAATTACCGAAACCAAAATATCATCGTACAGCTCTCTAACCCTGTATTGAAGGGTTTTCCAGTTGCCAAAATAGTCGGTGCTGCTCCAGCTGGTAACTGGCCAGCAATCGTTTAGCTGCCAGTATAGCGAGCCCATGCAATAGGGCTTTGCCCTTCGCTGCGCCTCAATGGCAAGCCCAATGCCTTTAGCCTGAACAAGCTGACTTAGGTAAATAAACTCCTCAACCGTTTCGGCATATAGTCCCTCTTTTTCAAGGTAAGCATCAATTGTTTCGTAGCCCGTTGGATGTTTCTGGTGGCATTTTAGCGATGGCGAAAATAGATACTCATCGTTTTCGTCCCGAAACTGACGAATAGTGACCAGGGTTGGCATTGCCTGCAAGCCAAATTCGCCCATAAAACGTGGCACTTTGTGTAGATACATTTCAATGGGTTGAATGCCCCACCAAACGCCCCAGTAGTGTGCACTGCCGTGAGTCATGCTTTTTTCACGCCCCCACCCGTAAAGTGGCGATGTGGAAAGGTAAAATCGTTGGGGGTCGAACTCTTTAACGACCTCTTGTAGAATATTATGAAAAATATTTTTGTAACCATCCCAAATAGTGGTTGAGTCGGCCTTTGATAGTTTATGGCTCTTTTGCCAACCCCAGTTGTGCCAAGCTTCATCAACCTCGTTATTACCGCACCAAAGGGCAATGTTTGAGTGTTTCCTAAGCCTCTTCACCTGATAAATTGCCTCCTGTTTCACATTCTCGGCAAACATACTATCGGTTGGGTACATTGAGCAGGCAAACATAAAATCTTGCCAAACCAAAATTCCGCTGCGATTGCATAGCTCATAAAAAATATCGTTCTCGTAAACGCCACCTCCCCAAACCCTTAGCATATTCATATTCGATTCCTTAGCGGTTTGTACTACCCTTTGGTAATCGGTTTTGGTAACTTCGGTTACAAATGAGTGCTGGGGAATATAGTTTCCGCCCTTCATATAAATTGGCGTACCATTTAATTCAATATAAAGGGCTTTGCCGTGCTCGTCGTCCTTTAAAATGGTGCGTATGGTTCTTATTCCTAGCGGAATAGTTTGTGTGTAGCTATTCCCGCTCTCGGTAATTAGTTCAACCTGCAGGTCGTAAATATGGGGCTCGCCTAAACCATTGGTCCACCACAGCTTAGGGTTTTTAATTGAAAACTTTGTGCTGATATTATTGATACCACTCAATAGGCTAACCTGCTCTTTATGTAGCTGTTTGCCTGTGTTACTGTCGGTAATTTTGATAATGGCCTTTTCTGTTACGCTCGATTCAACTTGAGCATTTAGCTCAAGGCTTGCCGAACTGTTCGCAATTGCTTTTGTGTTGATATAAAAATCTGTGGGACGATGAGAATCCCACGCCTCAAGGTACACGGGTTTATAAATTCCGGCAGTTACGAATCGTGGCCCCCAATCCCACCCAAAATGGTAGGCTGCCTTACGGACAAATGCCCATTGTCCGCCGGGTAGGGGATAGCCCAATGCGGCAGAATCTCGCTTAATTTGCTCAATTGCAGAGGCAAGCTCAACCTCAAGCGTATTGTTGCCAAACACCAATTTACTGGTGCAGCTTACCTCCCATCTGCGGTGCATATTGTTGGCTTGCAAAATCTTCTCGCCATTCAGTAGCACATCGGCATAGGTATCTAATCCCTCGAAAACAAGGCGTATATTCTTTTTCGAAAGTGTTGCCGAATCGACATAAAACTGCGTTTTATAAATCCAGCTACGCTCACCAATCCATTGAAGGTTCTGCTCATTACATCCATAAAATGGGTCGGGTATTATGCGATTATCCTGTAGGTCGGTGTGAATAGTTCCTGGAATATTTGCCGGATACCATTCAGCCTCACTTTTATCCCTAAAAATCCAGTTGCTCGACAAATCGTACTGCTCAACTAAACTCGATTTTTCGGGTTTGCATGAGATTATAAGGCTGAAAAATACTAAGACGGAGATTAATCGCATACTACCTAATTGTTATCAATTGCATTTAGTGCATAGGCGTATGCGCCAATGGCAACGGCTTTGCTGGTGCCAAGGTGTGTACGCCCAATGCCAATTTGCTTGTTGTAGTTGTATTTTACCTGCTTATTGGTTTGGGGAATGGTAATGGTTTTTTGCTCGTTCTGAAAAAACAGTTTGCTATCCTCGGAATTTTCAAGGTCGAATGCCTTTACCCCAAGCCTGTTAATGTTTTGTCCATTATAGGTTGATATTTTCCCGTTAAGCTGCTCCATCATTGCAGGGGCAAAAAGTGGATATGCATTGGAAAGCCCTCCGCCAATTACCACATTGCAATCGAGCAACGTAACGGCGTTGGCCAACACATCGCCCAAAACTTTGCCCAGCTGTTCAAAGCTGGCTTTGGCGGCTAGCGCATTGCCCTGCTTTTGTCCATTGGCAATATCAAAAATATCTTTTGGGCTGAGATTCCTATCGCTCTCGTTGCCCGTATGCTGCGAGTAAACTCGCTGAACTGCCCGTATGCTTATGCTCTCTTCAGCAAAAATGCTTGGCTCCAGCGCATTACGCGTAACCCATATTTCGGCACCCGACGAGTTATCGCCAAGGTATAGCTGCCCGTTGTGAACAATACCTCCACCAAAGCCGGTACCCAAGGTAACGCCCAGTAAGTTTTTGTATTTTTTTGTAATGCCACTACTGGCTAACCGCCTATTTATTTCGGGGAGCATGCCGGCAATGGCTTCGCCATAGGCAAATAAATCGCCATCGTTATTAATAAAAACGGGGATTTTATAAATATCCTCTAGCATTGGACCTAGTGCCACTCCTCCTTTAAAAGCAGGGAGATTCCCTAAATCGCCAATTATGCCGTTTGGGTAATCGGCCGGACCAGGAAAAGCAAAACTTATGGCCACAGGTTTTTCTGATATTTCTTTTAATACCTCAGCAAAGCCCTTTACTATATTAGCTAGGCATAATTCTAAATTGTCGCCGTGCGCTGGTAGGGTAATGGGTGCAACAATTTCTTTTCCTCTTTTTATGGCCGAAAACACGAGGTTAGTGCCACCTGCATCGAGGGTTAAAACTACCCGATTATCATTCTTCATTATTTTTGAATACTTAGTTTACTCGCCTTTGAAAAGGCAAGGTACGAAACAAATAGTAAGCCTACTAGTGGCACAATAAAACCGCCTAGTACCGTTGTTTTATCAGCAACATAGCCCATAATGGGCGGAATAAATGCACCACCCGCAATGGCGGTTACCATTAAGCCCGATATTTCGTTCGAGCGTTCGGGCATAGCATCAATGGTAATTGAGAAGATGAGCGGGAATATATTGGCAAAGCCAAGCCCCGTAATAAATATCCCCGCTATGGTAACAAATTGGTTGTTTACAAATATTAGCCCAATTCCAACAATCGATGCAATAACCGTTGCTTTAAAAAATGCTGAGGGTTTGGCCCAGTTTAGTATAATTGACCCTAGAAAGCGACCAATGAGAATGGCAATAAAGAAAAATGCATTGCCTAGCAAACCCCACGTCTTTAATTCGATACCGTAGCGTGATTCCAGAAGAATAGGTACTCCAGAACTTATAGATATTTCAATTCCAACGTAAACAAATATTCCGAGCACCATAGCCAGAACGAATTTGTTATTTAGCAACGAGAAACAGCTCTCCATAGTGGCGGGCTCCTTGTCCAGTTTTTCTTCCTTTATCTTTGTGAACCCAATAATTACAATGGTAAGCAATAGTGCCGATACGTAGATTGGAAAAAGGATTTTCCAGTCGGCACCAAACCATTTTGCGGCAGCAAAGGGTATTAGCGAACCCGACAGCGAACCAATGGCCTTTATGAATTGCCCAAAGCTTAGGTTACGGGCATATTTACCTGGTGCCGAAACATCGCGCATTATTGGGTTACCAGCCACCTGCAGTATTGCTGCGCCTGCGCCTAAAAGTAAAATTGTGAGTAGAAATAGAGCGTAGCTGCTTAGCCCGAATAGCGGAATGGTAAGTCCTATTAACGCTATAACTAGTCCAAGCAATAGCACAACTTTTTTCCCTTTTCTATCCTGATAAATTCCCATGGGGATTGATAAAATTCCGAACATTATAAATCCCATAAATGCAATGAGCTGCGCTTCGAAATTACTAAGGGCGAATTGTTCCTTGGCAAGACCAACAAATGGACCAACAGCATCGCCAAAGCCCATGGCAAGGAATGCTAAATAAATTGGAAAGGTTTTGTTGCGTGACATATTCTATTGGGGTTTAGTTGATGATTCTCTAATTATGAGGTTTACTGGCAGGCGAACAAAGCGCTCACTTTTTGTTATCATCTCGCCGTTTATTTGCCGTAAAAGTAGGTCGAATGCCTTTTCGCCAATCTCCTCAACGGGTTGGCTTACCGCGCTAATCGAGGGTTGCGTAAAACCGAAGTAAAGCATGTCGTCGAAGCCAATAAGGGCAATATCGTTGGGAATACTGATATTTAGTTTACGAAGCGCTAACAAACAGTGCGATGTGAGGTTATTGTTTAGCGCAAAAATTGCCTTGGGCATATTGCCCGATTTATGAAGCTCGGCAAGTTTCTTCTCCATTTCGCTTTCAATTTTACTAAATGCAATTTTCAGGTGCCACTCGGTAGGGATATTAATTTTTGCCTCTGCTAAAGCCGATAGGAAACCATTGGTGCGTTCAGAAATCGTTGAGATATGCTCTGGGGTAATTGACAAAAGGGCAATATCCTTTATCCCTTGTTCCAAAAAATGCTTTGCTGCCATTTTTGCTCCCGTAGTATTATCAACGGTAACGCAGGGCGAGCCTGTTTCTTTAAAGCATCGGTCGATAAGTACATGCGGAAATTTGGTGTTCCGTAACTGTTTAAACCCATCGGCATTTTGCTGTGATGATGAGATAATTAGACCATCTACCTTTCTGCTTTTAAGTAGCTTAATCCGATTAATCTCTTTCTCAACATCCTCATCGGAGCTGCAAATAATTACGCTGTACCCTTGCGCCCAGGCGTAATCCTCAATTCTGCGAGCTATACGAGAGTAAAACTGGTTTGTTATATCGGAAACAATTAGACCAATGGTTTTGGTTTTTCCCGTACGGAATCCCTGCGCAACCACGTTTGGACTATAGTTAAGCTCCTTGGCTTTGGCTAGTACCTTTTTTTGGGTTTGCTGATTAATTCCATACTTATCCCCCTTTTTATTTAGCACCAAAGAGACCAAGGTTTTTGAAACTCCTAGGCTTTTGGCTATATCGGCTAACGAAATCTTTTTACTCACAGCTATTTCTTCTTACTCCTATATTTTATTCCACAGTAATCTCGCTGGTAAACAGGAATGCAGGTTTTCCCTCGCCCAAATGCCCAACAGGACAAGTCCCCAAATTTTTCAGCGTAATTCTGACGAATTGAATACCTTCAATCTGTTTTTCGCATAAGAATTTATACAGGATTTTCCCACCTGCTGTGGGTGACTCAGGGGCTTGCTCTTGTCCTATTATGGTGAACTCATTCCCATTGGTAGAAACTTCGAATACGGCCTCCTGCGGGAAAAATATCCACGAAACAGTATTCTGCATCGCATCAACAGAAATATGCTCAATGCTTGTTGGTTTGCCTAGGTCAACGGTTGCTACCATATCGTTGCCCAAAAAACCTTTCCAGTTGCCATCGGTGTGGCTTATGCTGCCCTCAATACCATTTACCAGCGTAAGGTTGCTTTTGCCGTCGTAACGGCTATGCGAGGGGTGCTGTAAAGTTACGTTGGCAGCGAACGCCTTATGAAGGTTGTAATGGTTTGTACGAGCCTTGCCCATTGCCTCACCATTTTTGAAGGTTACCGTCTTAAGCGTAGCCGTTTCTTTTATGGTTATGGGCTTTTTGTAAACATTTGAATTTTTATCTGGCTCTTCGCCATTAAGTGTGTACCTTATTTCAGAGTTATGCGCCTCGGTGCTCAGCTCAAGAATTAGGTTCCGGTTTATTGAGTCGATGCTTGTTGTTACGGTAACCTGAAATGCGCTATGTGAGTAGTTTATGCCTAGCTTTTGGTAACGGGCGTACTGGTCGGTCATCCTTTCGCAGAAGCTGGACCAATCTCTCTGTTCCTTTGTCGACCAAACCACCTCCGATAGCGCGGCTAAACGGGGGAATGCCATATATTCAACCTGTTGTGTGGTGGGCATATATTCGGTCCAATGATTTGCCTGTGCGCCTAGTATCAACTCGCTTTGCTCGGCGGTTAACCCTTCGGGTATTGGCTCGTACTCGTAAACCTTTTTAAGCGGCGTAAAACCTCCAATGGCCAATGGTTCGAGCGCAGAGTCGCCTTGGTAGTGGTCGAAGTAGCAATGGCTTCCTGGCGACATTATGGCCTTGTTGCCCTGTTCTACTGCCGCAATTCCGCCCTCTTCACCGCGCCACGACATTACCGTAGCGTTGGGTGCTAATCCGCCGTCGAGTATCTCGTCCCATCCCACTAAATTCCTATCATGCTCATTTAAAAAGGTCTCAATTCTATGGATAAAGTAGCTCTGCAGCTCAGCTTCATCTTTTAAACCCTCTTTCTTTATTCGCTTTTGGCATTTAGGGCATTTTTCCCAGTTGGTTTTATCGGCCTCATCGCCGCCAATATGAATATATTTTGAAGGGAACAGATCCATCACCTCGATGAGTACATCCTCTATAAAATCAAAAACCCTATCGTTGCCAGCACAAAAAATATGGGTAATAGGCCAAACGCCGCCTGGGGGCGTTCCAAGGTTCTCGCCCGTGCACGATAGCTCAGGATAGGCTGCCAATGCCGCCATAGCGTGTGCAGGCATTTCAATTTCGGGCATCACAATTATATTGCGTTGGGCTGCATATTCCACCACCTCGCGCACCTGCTCTTGAGTATAAAATCCGCCATACGTGGCGTTCTCGGGGTCGTTAACCAGCGGTCTGTCGTTCCAGTGCCTATCCTCCATATCAACTCGCCACGCTCCAATTTCCGTAAGCTTTGGGTGCTTTTTGATTTCCAAACGCCAGCCTTGGTCGTCGGTTAGGTGCCAATGGAAGCGGTTTAGCTTGTGCATTGCCATATAGTCGAGGGTCCTATAAATAAAATCGATTGGCATAAAGTGGCGCGATACATCTAGGTGCATTCCCCTATGGGCGAACCTTGGGTAATCGGTAATGGAAACGCATGCAACCTTTCCGTTTTTGCCCGAGCTAATAAGCTGGTAAAGTGTTTGTATGCCATAATGTACGCCTGCAGGCGTATTTGCCGATATTTCAATGTTATCCTTGGTAATTATTAGTCTGTATCCCTCCTCGTTAGTGGTTTCAATCTCCCCAATTTTTAAAACAACGGTATTTTGTGTCGTAAAATCATCTGTTTGTCTGGTCTCAACCACATAGCCAAGGTAAGGTTCCCACAATGAAGCTGCGTAACCAGCAATAAACTCTAGCTGTGTGTCGGCAAAAACTAGCTGTGTGGTTGGTGTAAAAGTGAATTTACCCTTTTGAACTTCAACCTTTACGGGTTGGGGAATAATGCTAATTTGCTGGTTGTTTTTTGCACAGCCGCTCAGAATAAGCGTGGCTGTAAAACCAATGGCGATAATCCTTTTTAAACTCATTTCTCAGTATTTTAGGGTTTGCTAATTATTTGTAACCACTAATCTAAATCGATTTACCCTGCAATTTAGTGATAAGTTTTATAGGAATGTAATTTTTTGTGAAATCTTTTTTGATAGAGTTTGTGGGGATGTGTTGCAGACTATAAATTACTTGAGTTGTGGTGGCTGTTTAACCCCAATCAGTCACCCAAATAATTACTGCTACCAATACTAAGGCTTCATAGCGGCACGCAGTGCCCAGCGAGAAGCCTAGGTACCGATTGAAAACTGGTAAATGCCCAATTGTCGCAAGCTCCATTGGCCATAACCAGTTTTATTATCGGTATTTCTTAGGTCATTGAACTACACCCGCCCGTATATCCGCATCGGCGCAGCGCTATGGAGTTAATAGGATGTTTTTAATACGCTAAAAGGGAAATTGGAGGCTCGGAAGGTGGGGTACTTTGAACAAATGGGGCTTCAACTTGTAAGAAAAAAGCACAAATAGCGAAAAGCTATGGAGAAAGTAAGAGTCCCTGACCAAAAACGCTAGAATTAGGCAATACAATGCCCAGCATGGACGAAACCATGCTTTTAAACCCTAGAAATTTAAGCTAAAACCTTTTCCAATAGACGTGGCTATTCCGGTTCGTTTTGTGCCAGTGATTTCGGTCGCATAGTGCCAGTGATTTCGGTTCAAACTGTGCCATTTTTTAGCATTAAGGCATAATGAATTCGAAAAGGTTATTACCAGTAGTGCCTCAGGCATAACTCTAGGTATGCTTATTAATTTTGAAATATCGAACTAATAATATTGCCAAACAGCAAGGGATTGATACAGTGTCACTTCGCTAACCTCTAACAAGTAAATCGATACTATAAAGCAGGGCTTGCTCTGGGGGCATCATTGCATTAATAAGTTTAAAATGCGAATAGTTGAAAAGATCTTCTACACCTATCTTGCACTCTTGGATAAAACCCTCTCTCAATAATTTCTGTCGCATAGTTCCATTTAGCAAAAATGTAGAAGGTGTGTACCAATAATTACCCTTTTTGAAAATAAGGTTAGCGTAACGAGTATCTGTTATTAGGCCTTGCTTTACAATAATAGGTTCTGCTTCTAAATGATTCACAGAGTCAATAGATGTTCTATTTTCAAATTTATAGGAGTAATTTATATCATTCCGCTCTACCAGATAAAATCTAGAAATTTTCCGTATTGAATAGGCCGAGAGCTCTATTTTTTCAATTCTATTTAGATTGTAAACGATGCGTAATTTATGCAGGCCGAGCTGGGGGAACCGCATATCACTAAAAATTGCATGTAAAGAGAATGGGCACGCAATAGCAGCAAATTGCTCAAAAGTCTCATCCATCCGTTTTTGATGCCAATATAAGTTTTGAGGTATACCGCTAACCACACGTATGCTTTCAATCCACCGGAACATATATCTTATCTATCATTTCTTGATACTCATTTTCTACTTTGCTTTGACTAGTTATTCCTCCTCCACTCTTATAATAAAAAGAGCCATCTCTCTGTTCAATATATCGAATCAGGACACAGCTGTCCAAACTCTCTCCATCAAAGACACCACATACACCCGAATAGTAATTTCTATTATGAACTTCTGTTTTATCTATTATCTGTAAAGCCTCAGATTTAGGAGTACCCGTAATTGAACCGGCAGGTACCAAATGCTTTATTAGTGAGCCATAACGTTTTTCAAAAGCGGCTTTTATTTGCCCTTCTATCTCAGAGCTAACCTGCAATAAATTCTTGTCTCTTGTTTTAATATGATCTATATACCTATATCGTTTTACCTCTATTTTGTCAGCAATTGCAGCTAAATCATCACACAACAAGCTTACGGTAGACTTATGCTCGGCTATCTCTTTTTCATTATTCAGGAGTAGATGCTCTGCATTTAAAATTGACGCATCAATAGTCCCTTTCATAGGGAAACTAGCAATCTTGTTCCCTTTTATTTGCACAAATGTCTCAGGAGAAAAACAGACAAACTCATTATTGTAAAATATTTTATACTTAGCTCTCGCTTGCATAAACACAGAATCTAAAGGAACATTCAAACCAAGCGGAGTTTCGCAAGTTAAATTTAGCAAACAAACATTCGCCTGTTCCATCAACTCCATGGCCTTCTCAAATTGATATTTATAGCTCTCGAATGAAATGGGATGCTTATAAATAGTAACCTCCTCTTTATGCGAATTAATATATGGTTTTTGTGGAAAATGAATCTTTATATTATGCTCTTCCAGCTCATCTAACCTATAAATTAAAGGTTTCTGAGACTTATAGTCTATCAGAAAAAAATAGGGTATTTTCTCTTTTGTCCATAAATCCATTTTCTCAAAAAAGACATTACTCTCCTTCATCTCCAAATATTTACTTTTTGAAATACAAACTTAATTAAAAAATATCGACCTCTGCACAGCTCTGTTTTGTGAGTTGCCCTTTGATATATCTGTTTAAGAATTTTTTTAGTTTAATTCTCAAATATATCAACTTCAACTTTGAAACATCCAAATATCATTATTTTCAATGCTTTACTCTTGATAGTGTTCGATAATGGACACTCCTGTTCATTATCGAACACTTTTGTTTTACACACCGCCTGATTATCAAGGCAATACGGTTATGGTACACGCTTTGCCTTTCTCTGGCTAAAGAAAATTAAAATGGATAGAAAAATCCCCAAAGAAGTTCTACAAAAAGAAAGACGTAACAAATTCCTAAGAACAGGTGCTGTTGTTGTGGCTTCCATTGTAGTTATAATCCTCATTATCTCGTTGTTGCGCGATAGCATATCGCTTAAAAATATTCAACTTTCAACCGTTGACAATGGTACAATTGAGGTTTCGGTAAGCGCATCGGGTAAAGTGGTTCCCGCATTTGAAGAGATTATTAATACGCCCATCGAAAGTAGAATTGTGGAGGTATATAAAAAGGCGGGCGATTCGGTGGATGTTGGAACGCCTTTACTGAAGTTGGACCTACAAACCATTGAAAACGATTACCACAAAATGCTGGACGAGTTGAAGATGCGTCAATATAGAATGGAGCAACAACACGTAATAAACAGTAGCGCACTGAGCAATATGGAAATGCAGCTGAAGGTGAACGATATGCAGATTGATAAAATGCAGGTGGAGCTGCGCAACGAAAGATACCTGGATAGCATTGGTGCAGGAACTACCGATAGGGTGCGTGAAGTGGAACTGAGTTACAACGTGGCGAAGCTGGAGCAAGAACAATCGAAAAAGAAGTTTGAGAACGATAAACGGGTTACTGAATCTGAGTTGAGGGTACAGGAACTGGAGCTGGAAATTTTCCGCAAATCGCTTGCCGAAACCCGCCGTATTTTAGACGATGCGCAAATACTCTCGCCCCGTAAAGCCACGCTTACCTATATCAACAATCAAGTTGGTGTGCGTGTGCCGCAGGGAACACAAGTGGCCATCATTTCCGATTTGTCGCACTTTCGTGTAGATGGTGAAATTGCCGATAGCTATGGCGACCGCATTGCTACAGGAAACAAAACAGTGGTGCGCATTGGTAGAGACGAGCTTACGGGCATGGTGAGCAGTGTGACTCCGCTATCCAAAAATGGCATCATACAATTTACCGTTCAATTGGACGACGATGACAACGCCCGTTTACGTTCTGGCCTTAAAACCGATGTGTATGTAATGAATGCCATTAAGCAAGATGTAATGCGTATTGCCAATGGTCCTTACTATAGCGGACAAGGGTCGTATGAACTGTTTGTAATGGATGGCTCAACCCTCGTAAAACGAAAAGTGCAATTGGGCGAAAGCAATTACGAGTACGTAGAGGTGATTTCCGGTTTGCAACCCAATGATAGGGTGGTGGTATCGGATATGTCGCAGTATAGGAATAAGAGTAAATTGAAAGTGTCGGAATAAATAAA
>JAQVYY010000106.1 GCA_028708425.1 Bacteroidales bacterium | reverse complement strand
CATTCACATAGTTTTCAAAGTGTTCGCCAAGTAAAATTGATGTATTCTTTGCCATAGTTGAAAATTTACCTCAAATATACCAATTCTTGGTATCTGTTTAAAATATCCGTGCAGCTTTTTGATAAAAATAAACATAACTGTGGGCTGTAAAATTCTGTTCTTGTGCTCACTTTTTGAACTACCTAGGAATACTCGGTAGTTGAATACTGTTCATGTTCTACCTCAATCTCAGTATCTCCATTTTCAGATCTTAAAATCAGGATTTCAGACTCCTTCATATTTATTTCTATTATGAGAGTTATTATAAATTAATGCATGATAATGAGCGGCGGAAAGAAATCGTTGGGGTGAACGTGCTGCGTTCGTATCGACCGTTACTGATGTTGGAGCGAGGCAGTATGTTGACTGATCCACTGCACTCCCAATGTTTTTTACCTCGTGTTAGCTGTAGGGCTTTTTACCAAACCTTATTTTTTAACTTTATCTGTACTTTTTTTCAACCAATCTATAGCCCCAGTTTTCATAGACCATACATGTCCGGCAAAATAAACATAATAATCTGCTTCACTCTCACTTCCCAAGCTGTATTGATCAGTTAACTCTGTCATTGGTTTATCAGATAAAAGTCGTCTCGCTACAAACTTATTTTGCTTTTTTGCTTTTGTAAGTAACTTGTTTGATTTCTCGCTTTCTCCTTCTGTCTTAAATGAAAACAATGCTTGATTAAACAGCGAAAATGCTCTGTTGTCATCCGGGAACATCTCTGAGTATTTTAAAAACTTTTTATCCTCATCAAGTTGTATCAAATACAGTAATAATTGATCTCTCGCGCCCTGATTATCATTTGGATTCAACTCTATCATCTCCTCTAAAATCGCAACGCTATCCTTAACTTTTCCCATTACATATAGGCAATCGGAGTAATGCTGAAGACAGCGCATGAAGGGTCTTGTTTCGTAAAGTCCCCAGAAAAAACCTTTATTTTTCTCAAGGTATTTGCTACCGAATTTTTTTCTACCAATCGAAATACCTTTTTCATAAAATGTACTTGCAAGTTCGGCTGTCCGCTCCATGGTCCCTAAAAATTCATAGGCTTCAATGCAGTCCTGGTCAAGTTTTAATGCTTTCTCTATATTCGCTTTTGCTTTAGCTTGTGTCAAGCCATATGCATCAAATACCAAATTCTGTGCTTGTTCTTTATTAGTCAGTGTCTCTTGTGGGAATGAAGGAATCTGTTTCCCAATGAGATTATCCATGAATTTACGAAGCTCCTCCTCTGATTTAAAATCCTGCGTTTCAAGAAGTCTATGCAGGTCCGTCATTAATTTATCCGGGTGTTCTTTCATGTCCTAAAGATACAAAAATAAAAAGTTGTCACGTTTCCTCAACCTTACAGCTAACATTTTGCGTGCAGGCGCTCGCTTTAATAGCGCTTTCATGCTGTTAGCAACTGGCAGTTATTTGATTGTCTTCAAGTATTGGGCTGCTGTCATTACTGGCAACTTTGCTTTTTGAAAGTCTTTCAGGTTTCTCGTGATAATGGCATCAACTCCATTTTCTAATGCAGTGAAGTATTGTAAGGCATCTTCATAATCATTAAAGTCATCGTCGTTAAGCGATAGTCCTACAATTTTCTCATCAAGACATAAAACTTGCACTATCAGTTTCAATTTTCGTAGAATTAGCTTTGCTTCTTCTGGCTTTTTTGATTGTAAAAGAATGTAGTTTGTATTAGCAAATGTAAGAGCCGAAACGCTTAAGCCTATCTTTTGTTTGTCTGCCAGAGTGAATAGCATTGCTGCTTCATCATAGAAGGGGTCCCTTTTAGCAAGAAGGTCAATGATGATGTTTGTATCTATAAAAAGCTTTTTCATTTATACTTTTCTGCCAAGTGGTTTGAATAATCCTTTCTGTAATTAAAATTTTCGTCGAGTTTAATAACTCCGCTAAGGCTTTCCACAAGAGGTGAAATTTCTGTCGCTACTGCTTTCTGTTTAGTTATTGACTCAAGATAGGACTCAACCATCTTAGAGAGGCTAATATTATGATTATGTGCATAATCCTTAGCCATATCAATAACCCGTTTGTTTAGTCGTAATGTTAATTTCGTTTCCATCGTGTGCGCTTTTACGTACAAATATATAAACTTTGTACGTCATAACCTAGAGTTCTTAATTTTTTGCTTGTTGCTAACGGTTGGCGGTATGTGTATGCCCGACAGGGTAGCATATAGTGCTTGTTAGCGGGTCGGTGTTATTTTTGGTCTTTATTTTCAATCAATTCAATCAGTTTTTCTCTACTTGGAAGTACAGTTTGATATTTACTTGCGAATATTTGTTCATTATTCTCAGGAAGTGTATATCGTACTACAGCCTCACTTTTGTCTTGGCAAAGAATTAGTCCGATAGTTCTGTTTTCGTCCTGAAGGCGAATTTCCCTGTCGAAATAATTTACATACATTTGCATTTGCCCAATATCCTGGTGCTTCAATTCGCCTATTTTGAGGTCGATGAGTACAAATGACTTCAAAATTCGGTTGTAAAAAACCAAGTCAATACGAAAAATCTTTTCTTCAAAACTGATTCTTTTCTGTCTCGCAACAAAAGTAAATCCAGTTCCAAGTTCTAGTAAGAAGTTTTCTAGTTTATCAATTAACTTTTGTTCTAAATCACTTTCTGAATATATTGATCTGTCTGGTAGCCCAATGAATTCTAAAACATACGGGTCTTTAATGGCATCTTTGGGCTTTTCAACAACTAATCCTTTTTCAGCCAATTCTAAAACTTTTTCTTTATCTCGGCTGAGTGCTAATCTGGTATATAATGCAGAATCATATTGTCTTTGAAGTTCTTTGAGGCTCCAATTGTTTTTAAACGCTTCAATTTCATAGAATTTTCTTTCATTTTCATCATCTATTCGCATTAGTTTCAAGTAATGCGACCAACTCAAACTGAATTCGTCAGACGCTGTCTGACCTTTTGAATAAATTTGATAGAAGCTTCTCATCTGCTTTATATTAGTAGATGAAAAGCCTTTTCCAAACTCGAAAGATAGTTTTTCTGAAAGGTTTTCAATTAATTGCTGTCCATATTCAGCTCTACCTTTACCTTTTTGTTCTTCTTCAACTATTAATCTCCCTATTTCAAAATAGGTTTCGACCATTGTTATGTTAACAGCTTGCGCAACCTTATTTCTGGCAGATTTTAATATTTCGGAAATTCTCAGATAGAATTCAGACTCATTTATGATTATATCAGGCATATTC
>JAQVYY010000003.1 GCA_028708425.1 Bacteroidales bacterium | reverse complement strand
GAAAAAATACCCTAAACCAGAGAAAAGAATTATTTTCACAATCCCGTCCTTAAAAATCAACTAATTTTTTGAGCCAAGCGAGAAGAAAAGAAACAGTGGAATTATGAATCGCTCAATTTAGGTATAATGCTTCATACGGTTTCGATATGAATGGCCAGCGCAAGGTGTCTGTTCATAATGTTTACCATAAGCCTCAAATTTCATTAAACCATTTCTGGGATATAAATGAGAGGTCAAACCTTTCAACAGCAGCCTATGTTTCCATAGGTAATGGTTATGGTTTTAGCGGTCAGGGTGTTAACAGGTATGACTGGTATGGCTCTTCGGATGGTATACCTAACACCACGTATCGGAACATAGATGGCACATTTAATTACGGTGGTATTTATGAGGATAACGTAGCTAATAACGATATTTCTGGCTCTTTAATGGCAATGTCAAAAAGTGTTAACCAGCATCGTTGGTACGGGCTGCTCTCAACCTACACTACCAACCTTACTGACGAAATTGATTTTTATGCCGGTGCTGATTTACGATACTACAAAGGCGTACATACCAACGTGCTTAACGACCTTTATGGGGGAACGTACTTTATTGATCCAACCACTAGAGCTCAGCTAACAGATCAGTCGTACGCAACCCGAAAGCTTAACGTGGGCGATGTGGTTTACCGCGATTACGATGGTTTTGTTATGAGCCAGGGAGTATTTATGCAAACCGAATACAATAAGGATGCCCTAAGCACTTTTGTCTCATTATCAGGTTCAAACACAAGTTACTGGCGCTACGACCGCTTTTATTACGACGAGGAAGAAGCCAAATCAGAAACCATTAACTTCTTGGGATATAGTGCAAAGGGAGGTGCAAACTATAACCTTACCGATAACCACAACGTGTTTGCTAATATCGGCGTTATCTCGCGTGCCCCATTCTTTTCGGGAGGAGCATTCCTTCAGTCTACTACTAGCAATATTACCAACCCAAATGCGGTTAACGAGAAAGCTTTCTCAATGGAGCTGGGGTACGGTTTTGTGTCCACCTACCTTTCAGCAAACCTTAATGTATATCGCACGCTATGGAGCGATAAGACCATGGTGCGGGCAGTAGATACAAACAGTCCTGATAGTAGGGTAGCCAACCTCGAAGGCGTAAATGCGCTTCACCAGGGTGTTGAACTAGATTTCGTAGCCAAACCTCTTAAAGGGTTAGAGATTACCGGTATGGTATCGTTGGGCGATTGGGTATGGCAGGATGATGTGAAGGGGTATGTATACAACAGAGAAGGACAACCCATGACATCAACCAATGAAGTGGCTAGCGGTATTGGAGCCGAAGATCACCAGATGATGGAAATTAAGATTGGTGGTATTAAAGTTGGAAACTCCGCTCAAACCACGGCTGCACTTGGTGCAAAATACGAATTGTTAAAAGGCCTCAGGGTAAGCGTAGACGGCAATTACTATGGACGCAACTACTCATATTATAATATATCATCGATTGGCTCATCATTCTCGGATGTTGCATTTGATCAACCATGGATGATCCCCGATGCGGTAGTGTTTGACGTTGGCCTTAGCTATCGCTTTAAGCTAGGCGGTTTTGACGCCTCATTATTTGGAAATATAAACAACGTGTTGGATGCTGAATATATTTCCGATGCTACCGACGGAACCCCCCTACCAGGTAATCCTGATTGGACTGCTGCGGCTGTGTTCTACGGGTTTGGTAGAACTTATTCCACCACATTAAAAATTAAATTTTAAATACTAGAGGAGCTATGAAACAGAGATATTTTTCAATAATCATAGGGTTGGCGCTTACCATGATAGCTGGTAGCTGTACAGATTTTAACGAGCAGTTCGAGGGTATTGACCAAATGGCGAAGCCAACCAACCTGGTAAATTATGAGTACACCCTTACCGAGGATGACTACAGCACCATTGCCTCAAGCGCACTTGCTGATGCAACCACCTCTGAAGACTCAGCTAAAATTAAGAGTATAAAAGAGAATAAGTATTTTACCGATTCGGTGCCAGCTTCCAACTATGTACCCTACCTTTTAGAGGAGATGTATAAGTATAATGATGCCGGATCGTCGGCCATGGTTACCTATGCATTTGGAAAGGATAAACCGCCTTATATAAGCGATTTAAGTACGGTAAGCATTCTTAATAAAGATGATTACCAGCTAGCCTGGGGAAGCGAAACAGATTTTGTGAATGCATTCACCCCAGCCGTTTCACCGGCTGACAACCTTCCCGAGGTATTGGCTGTTAAAGATCCTAATGCGCTGGACGGGCAGCATAAATTTGTGGAGTATAACTACTCTTCAGAGGATGCGGTTTACGATGTTACAGAGGTTGAATATCTAGCCGAAGACTTTGAGAGCCAAACAGCATACGAAAATATTAACATTGAGGGCTGGACAAATAAGGATATAGATGGAGAATTAACGTGGCAAGCTCGTGAGTATAGCAGTAATCTTTATGCGCAGGTTTCATCATATAATTCAGAAACCGTAAATACGGCCTATCTAATCACGTCGGAAATTGACCTAAGCAGTGCAGATGCTCCAGAATTTACCTTTGATATTAAGGTAGGATACTGGAATGAGACCTGTTTAACGGTGTGGATTTCAGAAGATTTTGATGGTACAGAAGGTGGAATAACAGCAGCTACTTGGGTTGATTTAACATCTAACTTTACCTTGCCCGAGCCGGCCTCTGGTTATTCAGATATGGAAAGTGCAGGCGTTGCTGACCTTACAGACTATAGTGGTAAGCAGGTTTACATCGCCTTTAGGTACGAAGGGGACGATAGCCCCGGGGCAGACCCACAGAAAACCACAACCTATCAGGTTGATAATGTAAAGGTTTCGGAGGTAAAGGTTGCTCTTTCAGTGGATGAAACGGAGAAGCAATATGTAGTTTATAGCTACGATGGGTCGGCTTGGGAACCAGCTGGTGATTCCTTTGTGGCGGTGCAGCCAGCTGACTATGATGCAATGGGTTTGGATGATGGCTACATTAGTCCCTCTGATGCAGATTTGTATATTCCAAATTTCCTAGGCAGCAAATTCCCATATGCTCTTGAGGGTAGTGTTAAAACGGTTGTATATAAATCTGGTAGCGACCAGACTAAGTCGGATGCAGTTGATTACAAATTGATTGCTGGTGAATGGGTTAATGATGATTTTATAGAGGATAAGAGCGAGCAGTTTCTTTACACAATCGATGGCTGGCTATTCGACCCTACAGTAAATTACACCCTGGTTAAGGATGATTACCAGATTATGGTAGATTATGTTAAAGACAACATTGATCCTAACTATATCGATAGCTATGGCACTGCGGAGTACTACTACGGTTTTGGTAGTTACCATAAGAATGTAAACTTTCGTTTAAGCTACCGCGAATCCTATTTAGAGTATGATACCGAGTATGCAGCCCTAGAAACCGATGAGGAGAGGATAGCCTTGCTGCATAACCGTTTAGAAACAGAGGGGATGATAAAGTTTGCCCAGCTTCGATTTCCTGATGCTGTTCCAGCAGTGAGCGGTGTAGATGTATTCTACAATATAACAGCACTTCTGTACTATCCAACAGGAACTGCATATGGCGAGGAGTTTCGCACGTATAGCTATCAGTGTACCGCTGCAGGAACCGATGATGGTACACCCCCAACTTTCGAATTTATACCAGATTCTTAAGATCAATAATCGCTTTATAGTAAGCGTTGCTAAAGCCCTGCCTGGTTTTATCCTGGCGGGGCTTTTTCGTTTACCCCGCATTATTCATCAAAATTATTAATGATTAGTGCAAATACGGGTTACCCCGACATAGTGGAGCCCAATTTTGGGCAACAAAATGGGTTGTGAGGCTTAGTCGTTGTGGTAAACCCCAATTCGGTTGAATGGTTGGGGTTAAGGCAGAAACATCCTATCCCTTTACATTCAGGGCGTTGATGTAAGTTTCATATTTACAGTTATTTATGCTGTTGATAACTTTGACTAATTGTTTATTTCTTCAGGTGTAAAACGTTGCAGTAAGAGGTTATGGTTTATAACTTGCAAACACAATTTTACATGCTAAAAAAAACTCTACCTTTCTTTTTTTCAGCATACTATAGTTTTTACTTTTTCTAAAAAAATAAAATCAATATATTAAAATGAATAAAGGGGAAATATTTGTAATGGGTGAAACGAAGGAAAAGCAAAAAACCTATTCTTACGAAGAAGTAGTGGAAGCATCCACGGTTTATTTTAAAGGCGATGAGATGGCCGCTAAGGTTTGGGTGAGCAAGTATGCGTTAAAAGACTCGTACGGGAATATTTTTGAGAGAACGCCCGATGATATGCATAGGCGCCTGGCTAAAAACATTGCTCGCATTGAGAAGAAGTATAGCAATCCCATGAGCGAGGAGGATATATTTAATCTGCTTAAGGAGTTTAAGTATATCGTCCCTCAAGGAGGCCCAATGACGGGCATTGGCAACCCTTTTCAAATAGCTAGCCTATCGAATTGTTTTGTTATCGGCAATCGTGGGGTTGCCGATTCGTATGGCGGTGTTATGAAAATTGATGAGGAGCAGGTACAGCTTATGAAGCGGCGGGGTGGTGTTGGGCACGATTTGTCGCATATACGCCCAAAGGGAAGCCCTGTGCTAAATAGCGCGCTCACATCAACCGGCGTGGTGCCATTTATGGAGCGCTACTCAAACTCTACCCGCGAGGTGGCGCAGGATGGAAGGCGTGGAGCCCTTATGCTGTCAATATCGAGTAAGCACCCCGATGCCGAAATGTTTATTGATGCTAAAATGGATGCTGGAAAAATTACCGGAGCAAACGTATCGGTAAAAATAGACGATGAATTTATGAAATCGGCTATTGATGGTACACCATACGTGCAGCAATATCCCATAAACTCAAAAAATCCCTCATATCGTAAAGAGGTTGATGCGAGGGAGATATGGAAAAAGATTGTTCGTAATGCATGGAAATCGGCCGAGCCTGGAGTCCTCTTTTGGGATACCGTAATCCGTGAGTCGGTTCCCGACAGCTATGCCGACATGGGGTTCGAAACCGTATCCACAAACCCTTGTGGCGAAATTCCCCTTTGCCCATACGATAGCTGTCGATTACTCGCTCTTAATCTATATAGTTACGTTGATAAACCCTTTACCCCCAAGGCTAAATTTAACTTCGACCTGTTCACAAAGCACGTTCATGCGGCACAGCGAATTATGGACGATATTATCGACCTTGAGCTAGAAAAGATTGATGCCATTCAGGCAAAAATTGATCGTGATCCTGAGGACGATGACATTAAGGCCGTTGAACGCAACCTGTGGAGCAAAATTAGACAGAAGGCAGTACAAGGGCGGCGTACAGGTGTTGGTATTACCGCCGAAGGCGATATGCTGGCAGCGCTTAATTTAAGGTATGGGTCTGAGAATGGCATCGACTTTGCCGTTGAGGTGCAAAAAACGTTAGCCGTTGAAGCTTACCGCTCATCAGTTTTAATGGCTAAAGAACGGGGGCCATTTCCAATTTTCGATGCGCAACGCGAGAAAAACAACCCCTTTATTAACCGAATTAAGGAGCAGGACGAGGAACTATATAAGGATATGGTAAAGTACGGCCGTCGGAATATTGCCCTTTTAACCATTGCGCCTACCGGAACAACCAGCCTAATGACCCAAACATCATCGGGAATTGAACCCGTGTTTATGCCATACTATAAGCGCCGCCGTAAGGTTAACCCTAACGATCAAAACGTAACCGTTTCGTTTACCGATGAGGTTGGCGATTCGTGGGAAGAGTATAACGTTTTCCATCATAAGTTTCTTACTTGGCTTGAGGTGAGTGGTTACGACCCCGAAGTTGTAAAAACATACACAGAAGAGCAGGTACAGGAACTTATTAAGAAGTCGCCATACCACAAAGCTGCTTCAAACGATGTGGATTGGGTTAGTAAGGTTAAGATGCAGGGTAAGATTCAAAAATGGGTTGACCACTCCATTAGCGTAACCGTAAACCTACCCCAAGATATTTCGGAAGAGATGGTTGCACAGGTTTACCAAACTGCCTGGGAAAGCGGATGTAAGGGATGCACCGTTTACCGCGAGGGCTCGCGAGATGGCGTTCTTATATCATCTAAAAAGAAGGGGGTTAAGCAACAGAAGGCCGCCCCACCAAAAAGGCCCGATGTGCTGGATTGTGATGTTATTCGATTTAAGAATAACCGTGAGAGTTGGATAGCCTTTGTAGGTTTGTATGATGGTAAACCCTACGAAATATTCACAGGATTATCCGAAGACGATGTGCTTCCAATTCCAAAATCGGTGTTAAGGGGGCGAATTCTGAAGATAAAGGACGAGAACGGTAGTCGTTACGATTTTCAGTATGTAGACCGGTATGGGTACACCAACACCATTGGCGGATTATCGCACATGTTTAACAAGGAGTTTTGGAACTATGCCAAGCTAATTTCGGGCGTACTACGCAACGGAATGCCAATTCCCGATGTGGTAAACCTCGTAAGCTCATTACGGCTTGACAACGAGACGATTAACACCTGGAATGCAGGTGTTGAGCGTGCCCTTGAAAAATACATACCCAACGGTACAAAGGCAAAAACTGGGCAAAAATGCACCGAATGTGGGGCCGAGTCGTTAATTTATCAGGAGGGATGTTTAATTTGCACCAGCTGTGGCAACTCAAAATGTGGGTAGATTTCTGTTAAGTGTTTAGCTACAGCCCCCCTTTTCCTGTTGCTGGGGTCTCCTACAGAGCCCAAGTTTCACAATTGGGGTCAACTAAGCTGGGGTAACCCCCTTTGGTATTCATCTTTACTAAATTTGATGAATAATGCGAATTAAAAAAAGCCGCTCAGATTTTCTGAGCGGCTTTTTGGTTTTATAATAAACCTGTTTATGTTATAACTGAAAGGTAAAGTTAAAGGCCTCTTCAAGCGTTTCGGTGGTACCATCGTTATACTCGAAAAGCGGAGTAATTATTTCTTCTTCCATATCCCATTTCGAATCCCAAGTAATACTACCTATTTTGTCGCCCCCGGGGTAGGTTTTAAAAATCATATTAAGATGCTCGTTTGCAGCTGCAACCAGTATGTTAATATCTGTTGCATTTACAGTAGCACCAAGGAACGCGGCAACAGCATAGTTAACTTCTGCTTTGATTTCACCCATATGTAAGTATCCTTTTGCTGTTGAGGGCATCAAATCATCTTCCATAAATGGATTTAGAACGGAAGTTCCTTCAAAAACAAGCTCAATATTTGAGGTTGAGAGAGGAACACCATCTTTTTTTAGGGTGTGTGAAATAACAACCTTAACCGAATTGCTTGTTGAAGTTGCTATAAGGCTAGCATTAAGTTCAAAGGGTGCTAATGTAACACTAATTTGTATCTCTTCTATTCCATTATTGCTTAATGAAGCCTCATAGCTTGCACTCATCTCTTCTACTTCATCAATTGTCAGGCTAATGGATGCCGATATTGGGAATATATCTGCATTCTGTTCTAATAGTTCAAGGTTCGAAATAGTTAGTTTAGCGTCATTAACCTGAGCAACCATTTGGTTTTCATTCGATGGGAAAATCCAAATAACTGAATTCTCAGCCGTCTCTTCATAGTCCCAGTATCCTGTTTCAAAATTCCATGTCCAGATTTCACCCATTTGCGATGTGTTCTTTTTAGCTTTTATCACCATTTGAGGAATGAAGCTATTCACTAAAGTTTTAGCATCAAACTCTGTGGGGTTAGATAGTAGATCTGCAAATGGGACGATTTGCTGATTCTTCCCTAATTCCATATCGTTAAGCATCATCAGGGTCATTAGAGCATTCCCACCTGGCGTACTCATTGCTTCTACTGCAATTGATTGCATCTCTTCGCTTGTGCTCGAAAGCACTTCTTGCGCCTCCTCCTTAGTTAATGGCTCATCTTTGTCATCTGGGTTACATGATGACATAACTAGCGTGCCTGCCACAAATAGCATGGCAAAAATTTTGATTTTTGTTTTCATTGGTATATCAAGTTTTGTGTTTGATTTATAAGATTATAAATGAATCAAAAATTGTACCAACTATTGTGCTATTAGGGATGCTCAGGTTGGTTTATAAAAGTTTAGCCCTTTTGTAGGTGTTTTCTTCGTGATATTTCGTTCTGTTTACGGCCTTTTATAGCCTATGTGAATTATAATTTAGTTTGTAAAATATGTAAAGCGTATATTGCCCTTTATATAACACATAAGCAGCTAGCAGTCTGAGCTTATAGTAAAAACAGGGAAAGTGTAATTGTTTTTTTTAACCGACAAACGATATATTGATAAGGCTAAATTTTGCGGTACTTATCTTTTAGGGGTTATGATTTTTTTTTTATCGTTATTCATCGTATTTTACTATACTTAAAGTAAGTTAAATAACTGTTTTTAGGCTAAATGAACTATTTTTGATGTAATTATGGCAGCCAGATTACCTGCTGACGTGTTAATAATGCTTTTTAGTGGACTAATTGTCCGTCTACAAAAAATCATATAACTTTGATGTTTACACAAAAGGGATATTTAATGTTTTTAAGAATTCTTTTTACCACTTTAGCGTTACTATTTGTCCAAATATCAGTGGCTCAGCCAATGGTTGGATATTTCCTCTCACCCCAATCGGAACTTAGCAAGGGTAGGACATTTAAGTCGATTAAAGAAACCTCCGAAATATTTTTAAAGGGTATAGCTGTTACCCCAACACGAGTTGAAAAGGAGTTTAACACATTTGGCAATATTACTGCGAGCGTAACATACAACTCGGCAGGTGGCAAAACCAGAGAAGTTTATTGGGAGTACGTTAACGGTGAAAATTTGGTTCGAAAGCACACCCGTTCTTTTGTCAACCTTAGGGGGTGGCAAGAGGAAGAGGTTATTCTTACTTGGAATGATGACCATAGTACGCCCCAAAAAATTTTAGTCAAAAAAAACGGGAAGGTATGGCAGAGCGCTTTGTTCTCAAGCGATTCATCACGTAGGTTCGAGTCGGCCGAGGTGTTCGACAGCAAAGGGGACCATGTGTTTACCGAGCGGTTTACCTATATTGAAGCATCGAATATAATTAAGGTAATGGTGTTTAAGGCCAATGGAGCTTTTCATGGAACATCAACCTACCCCATTGACCATAAGAAACCCTTTACCTTCGAGTCGGTAGCACAAACCCTTTACCCCAATGGAGATGTAATGATTGAGACCCTATCTAATGCCGTTAGTGGCGATCAGGCTTATTACTACGAGTACGAATACGACTCGCAGGGTAACTGGATAGAAAAGAGAACATTTCAGGTAAAACTTGGCCGTGGTAATAGGGTTAGGAATAAGAATCTAGAGAATAAGATTTCTCGCACAATCACATACCATTAGTAACACGCTGCTACTTCTTACCAATCCCCATAATCTTAGGAAACTCCTTACATAGTTCAGTAATTCCACAATTTGAGCATTTTGGGTTACGGGCAGTGCATGTATATCGGCCATGCAGGATGAGCCAATGGTGGGCAACAGCCCACAACTCTTTTGGTATGTGCTGCATTAGCTGTTTCTCCGTTTCGAGTGGGGTTTTGGCATTATAGCTTAGCCCTATTCGTTGTGCAACTCTGAAAACATGCGTATCAACTGCAATGGCAGGTGTGTTAAATGCCACAGAAGCAACAACGTTAGCCGTTTTACGACCAACCCCCGGTAGGGTTTGCAGATCGTTTAAATCCTTTGGTATTTCCCCGTTAAATCGTTCCATAACCCCTTTGGCCATGCCAATGAGGTTTTTAGCCTTATTGTTGGGATATGAACAGGATTTGATTACTTCGAATACGTTTTCCTGCTGAGCCACTGCCAGTGCTTCGAGCGTAGGAAATTGTTCGAAGAATGCAGGTGTAATTAAGTTTACTCTTTTGTCGGTGCATTGAGCCGAGAGGATTGTTGCAACAATTAGCTCATACGTATTAGTATAGCTTAGCTCGGTTTTGGCAACGGGCATATTCTTTTTAAAATAGTCTATAACCTTTTGGTATCGTTCTTTACGTGTCATTTAATCGCCGCTTAAACTGTTTGCTATTGAAAACTTTAAAATGTAAATATAAAAAAACCGACAGAGTTTTCTGTCGGTTTTCACTAAATATATGTATGTACTAGTATAAAAAGTTAAGAAGAATACCTGCTGCAACAGCGCTACCAATAACCCCTGCAACGTTAGGTGCCATGGCGTGCATAAGCAGATAGTTGGTCTTATCGTATTCCAATCCTATCATTTGTGATACTCTGGCACTGGCAGGTACTGCTGACACCCCAGCGTTACCAATTAACGGGTTAATCTTATTATCCTTACTTAGGAACAGGTTCATAAACTTAACGAACAGAATACCTGTTGTTGTAGCAATAATAAATGAGAGCGCACCCAGCCCAAAAATCTTTAGCGACGATGATTTAAGAAAAACGCTGGCCTGAGTTGATGCGCCAACTGTTAACCCGAGTAAAATGGTTACGATATCAATAATTGGGCCCCGAGCCGCTTCGGCAAGCCGCTTGGTTACACCACTTTCCTTTATAAGGTTTCCGAAGAAAAGCATTCCGAGTAGCGGTAAACCGCTGGGAACCACAAAAGCTGTGAGCAAGAAACCAATTATAGGGAACATAATTTTCTCGAGCTTACTAACCGAACGTGGTGGTTTCATCCTTATTACGCGTTCTTTAGGCGTAGTAAGAAGTTTCATTAGGGGTGGTTGTATAACTGGAACTAACGCCATGTACGAGTAGGCCGAAATGGCAATTGCCCCCATAAGATGTGGTGCTAGCTTCGAGCTAATAAAAATTGCGGTAGGCCCATCGGCACCTCCAATAATGCCTATAGCACCCGCTTCGGCTCCAGTAAACCCTAATGCTAAAGCAATAATATAGGCTCCAAATATACCGAATTGAGCGGTAGCACCAATTAGTATTAGCTTTGGGTTTGATATTAGGGCGGAGAAATCTGTCATTGCCCCTATTCCCAAGAAAATTAGTGGAGGGTAAATTCCGTACCGTACACCAAAATACAGGTAATTAAGTACAGAGCCCTCTTCGTATATCCCAATTTCTAACCCCTCGGTAAATGGTATATTCCCTATAATAATTCCAAACCCTATAGGGATAAGCAGTAACGGTTCCCACCCTTTGGTAATTGCCAGATATATAAAAAATATACCAATGGCAATCATTACTCCATGGCTCCATGTAAAGTTGGCAAAACCAGTACCACTAAAAAATTGGAGAAGTTGATCTGATATAAAATTCCAAAAACTACTTCCTTCCATCATACTATTCTCCTATGGTTACTAGGATGTCGCCTTCCATAATCGCATCACCCTTATTTACACTAATGTTGACTATTTTCCCGTCCTTATCGGAATCGATGTTATTCTCCATTTTCATTGCCTCAAGGCATAGCAACTTTTGTCCTTTTTTTACCATATCGCCTTCTTTTACAAAGAGTTCGAGAATAACACCTGGAAGCGGAGACTTAATGTGTCCGGTACCTTTAGGTGCTGATGGGGCGCTTGTTTTTGCAACAGCGGGATGGCTATCGGTAGAGGGTACGATGGGTTGTCGAACAAGTTTAGGTGTTTTAGTTTGCTTAAGCTCCTTATCAACCTCAACTTTATAGGTTGTACCGTTTACCTCAACCTCAGCGATGTTATCTTCAATCGAAGCAATATTTACATCGTATTGATTGCCGTGTATTGTAAACTTAAATTTCTTCATTTTTTAATCTATTATTGCGAGTATGGGGGTTCTTAAAATTTATTCATCATTCCGTATATCTTGCTGCTCCATGGAGAGTATCGTCTCGAAATTTTATTCATTGTAAGGGTTAAGCTCTCGTGGTCGTGCAGGTCGTTTTGATACAGATGTAACGCAAGAGCAATAGCAGCCATCTCCTCTCCACTTGATTTTACCTTTTCTTGAGCAACAGCTTGGGTTTTGCTTTTTTCCTTTCGGGTGAAAGGTTTTTTGAAAAGGTTAATCATATTTTCGATATTATGAAAGAAAATAGCCACAAGAGCTAGTACAGTGATTACTGTAACCATTGCGATTGCAGCCATTGCTAATCCATAAGGATCTTGCCTCACAAATTCCTCGGCAACATTCCTAGTGTCTTGGGAAGCGTTCAATAATGTTATGGGTATATTCATTTGTAGTATAAATTAAAGTGGCATGTTAGAATGTTTACGCGGGGGATTAACATCCTTTTTGGTTTGCAAGGATTGTAGTGCCCTAATAACACGGAATCGCGTATTACGAGGTTCAATAACGTCATCTATATAGCCATATTTTGCTGCCACGTAGGGGTTAGCAAATTTATTTTTGTACTCGTTCTCTTTCTTCAGCAAGAACTCTGCTTTTTGCTTTTCGTCTGTAATGCCCTTCAACTCACGACTATGTAGTACTTCAATAGCACCTTTTGGACCCATAACTGCAATTTCGGCACCTGGCCATGCATAGTTAATATCGCCACGAAGATGTTTCGAACTCATAACATCGTAGGCACCACCATAGGCCTTACGAAGTATAATGGTTACCTTAGGAACAGTAGCCTCGCCATAGGCAAACATTAGCTTGGCGCCATTTAGAATGATTGCGTTGTATTCTTGACCTGTACCAGGGAGGAAACCGGGAACGTCAACCAGTGTAACAACAGGAATATTAAATGCGTCGCAGAAACGAACAAAGCGTGCCGCCTTGCGCGATGCGTTAATATCGAGCACCCCTGCCATGTATCTTGGCTGGTTGGCTACTATACCCACCGACATACCGTTGAATCGAGCAAAACCAGTAACTATATTAGGGGCGTAGTGGCGTTGTACTTCAAGGAACTCGTTATAGTCAGCAATGGTCTCAATAACCTCGAGCATATTGTAAGGCTTATTGGGCTCTTCGGGTATTATTTCGTTAAGATAATCGTCAAGTCTGTTAATTGGATCATTACATGGGGCAAGAGGTGGTTCTTCAAGGTTATTCTGTGGAAGGTAGCTTAAAAGTTTTCTGATAAGCGAAATTCCTTCCTCCTCGGTTTCAGAAACAAAATGTGCAACACCCGATTTGGAAGCGTGAATATCAGCACCACCAAGCTGCTCGGCTGTTACGGTTTCGCCTGTTACTGTTTTTACAACCTTAGGGCCGGTAACAAACATGTAGCTTGTGTTACGACTCATTATAATAAAGTCGGTTAGTGCAGGAGAATAAACGGCACCACCAGCACATGGACCAAATATGGCCGAAATTTGTGGAATAACTCCCGAGGCAAGAATGTTACGTAGGAAAATATCAGCATATCCACCTAAACTTTTTACCCCCTCTTGGATACGTGCTCCACCACTGTCGTTAATACCAATAACAGGGGCACCCACTTTCATGGCCATATCCATTATTTTACAAATTTTTTCGGCGAACATTTCCGACAATGAACCTCCAAAAATCGTAAAATCCTGAGAGAAAATATAGACGATACGCCCGTCGATAGTACCATAACCAGTAACAACACCGTCGGATAGATAGCTCTCATTCTCTAATCCAAAATCGGTGCAGCGATGCGAAACGAACATATCAAACTCTTCGAAACTACCTTCGTCGAGAAGCAAATCAATGCGCTCGCGAGCTGTGAGCTTGCCTTTTTTGTGCTGAGTGTCAATCCGTTTTTGCCCTCCACCAAGTTTGGCCTCCTCTCTAAGCTCAATTAATTCCTGAATCTTTTCCTTTTGCGTCTTATCCATTGCTTTGAGTATTATTTAAATGTGATTTTTTAGTTTACTTGTTTTTATTCTCACAAAGCTCGGTGAGCACACCAAAGGTTGACTTGGGGTGAAGGAATGCTATGTCTAACCCCTCGGCTCCTTTTCGAGGCGTTTTATCGATTAACCGTACGCCTTTCTCTTCAACCTTTTTAAGTTGATCTTCAATCTGCTCTACAGCGTAAGCTATATGGTGAACGCCCTCACCTCTTTTTTCAATAAATTTACCAATGGGTCCTTCTGCATCGGTTGATTCAAGAAGCTCAATTTTTGTTTGACCAACCTTAAAAAAAGCGGTTTTTACTTTTTGATCCTTAACCTCTTCAACATTATAACATTTTAGTCCTAATGTTTCTTCGTAAAAAGGGATCGCTTCCTCTAAACTTTTTACTGCAATTCCGATGTGTTCGATGTGGGTTATTTTCATTGCTATTTAGCTTTTTATGATTTTGACACAAAGGTAATGATTAGCAAATTAATACGAAAGTAATACTGTTGGCTTTTGAACATAAAGTAAATTGTTATGTAACATACTTTATAAGGCCTGTTTTTAAATGTAAATGGTATTTTTGTATCACAAAAAACAAATTATGGAATGGCTTGAGCGAACGCAGCTACTTTTGGGTGTAGATGGAGTTAAGAAATTGAGTAGAGCTCATGTGCTGGTTGTTGGCTTGGGCGGTGTGGGAGCGTATGCAGCCGAGCAGATATGCCGAGCAGGAGTGGGCGAAATAACGCTTGTTGATGGCGATACGATTAATGGCACCAACAGAAACCGGCAGCTTATAGCCATGGTTAGTACCTTGGGAAAACCGAAGGCTGAGGTTTTAGGCGAAAGGCTTTTGGATATAAATCCAGATTTAAAGCTGCATGTTCTGCAGGAGTATATTCGTGACGAAAAGACCGTGGAGCTGCTGAATGGCGATTTTGATTACGTTGTGGATGCCATTGACACCCTATCCCCTAAAATTTATTTAATTTATCATGCTCTTCAAAAGGGGCATAAACTTGTGAGCTCAATGGGAAGTGGTGGGAAATTAGATCCAACTCAGGTTAAAATTGCCGATTTTTCGGAAACCCATATTTGCCCCTTGGCTCGTATTCTCCGTAAACGGTTGCATCGATTTGGTATTAAGGGTGGGTTTAAGGCAGTGTTTTCGGTTGAACCTGTTCCCGAGCATGCCATGGTTCCCTGTACTGATGAGCCGAATAAGAAAACAACCATAGGGACCATTTCATATATTCCCCCGGTTTTTGGTAGCATGATGGCGTCGGTGGTGGTGAGGGATTTGATAGAATAACCTATTGTGCCATCTCAATAAACTTTTTTCTTGATTTTTTTAAAAAAAAATAAAAATAATGTTTGGATATTTAATTAGTGTAAAGTATTTTTGACATATTGTAAAATTAGTTTAACTATACTGATTATGGAACAGTCAAAAATTATCACACTTGCTTTAATGCTTGCTATTATTGGAATAGCATTATTTACATCAAAGTTTAACTCAAACAAGCAATATGAAATTAAAAAACAAATTAGATTATTTCCTTTTTGGGTAAAGTATCTAGGTATGCTAATCACTATTTCATCAATAATTATTTATTGGTGTAATCTAAACCTATTTAATGAACAATCAACTACAGATTTCTTTTGGCCATTTGGTATTGCAATTGGATTATTAACCATAAGTCTTTCAAAAGAAAAAAATGAAGATGAAATGACGATGTCTTTAAGATTAAATTCTGTTTTCTTTTCTTTTTTTGTTGGGATTATGAGTCATTTAATGTTTGTTTTATTGGAGTTGCTCGCCGGTGGAAATATTGATCATTTTAATTCTCTTTATGCAACAAATTTTATTCTTTTTGCATATGTTATTTATTTTCATTGGACTAAGAGAAGAACACACAAATGAACCATCCATGCTAATAACGTTTCCACACACGGCGATGATTATAATATGGATGCCTTTAAAAAATAAAAACTGTTAGATGAAAAACACCTTGAAAGTAGAGAGAGCAATTTTAAATATAACACAGGAAGATTTGGCGAAAATGATTAATGTTTCTCGCCAAACAATTAACTCAATAGAGAATAATAAGTATGTACCATCGACAGTTCTGGCTTTAAAAATATCGGCCGTTTTTAATAAAACAGTGAACGATATTTTTAAATTAGACAACGATGACTAAAGCCAATGTTGTATATGCCACATAAGCATACAATTTCAAATACTGCCCAAAAACTAACCCTGCCAAAATTTAAAATTCTGACAGGGTTATCTTACCGTTTTTTATTCTTATTCCTTCAACCACTTATCCAACCAGCCCTTAAACTCCCTTTGCCAAAGAATTCCGTTTTGGGGTTTTAGAACCCAGTGGTTTTCGTCGGGGAAGAAAAGGAACTTGCTTGGTACACCAAGCATTTGGGCCGAATTAAAGGCTGCCATACCTTGTGTGTACGGTATGCGGAAATCGTTACCTCCGTGGATTATCAGAATAGGCGTATCCCAATTCTTCACGAATCTATGCGCGCTCTGCTTGTAGCTATTCATGGCAACCTTGTTGTCGGTTTCCCACGGTGCTCCGCCCATTTCCCAATCATCAAAGAACATCTCCTCGGTGGTCATGTACTCCATATCGGAGTTAAACACACCGCAGTGCGAGATAAACGCCTTAAAGCGCTTGTTGTGGTTACCAGCCAGCCAGAAAACGGTATATCCGCCGTAGCTGGCACCAATTGCACCCAAGCGATTTTCATCAACCCAAGGTTCCTGCTTAACCTCATCTATGGCAGCTAGCAGGTCGCGCATTTCTTGTCCGCCGTGGTCCTTGCTAATCTCATCGGTCCATTTTTGTCCGAATGTTAACGAACCTCTACGTGCTGGAGCGACAACTACGTACCCATTTGATGCCATGATGGAGAAGTTCCAGCGGTAGCTCCAAAACTGGCTAACCGGGCTTTGTGGCCCTCCTTCGCAATACAGTAGCGCAGGATACTTTTTAGTTTCATCGAAATTTGGGGGGAGAATAACCCAAGTGTGCACCATTTCGCCATCGCTCGATTTAATCCAGCGACGCTCAACCGTGGGCATGGTTAGCTGGTCAAGTATTTCCTTGTTAATTGTGGAGATTTGCTGCTCCTCTCCAGTTTCGGGATTAATGCTAAAAATCTCTGCAGGTGATGTTATTGAAACCTTGGAGCCAATTAGCTTGTTCCCAGCCAGAGCAACGGAGTGGTAGTCGTGGAGGCCTTCAGTTATTGGCTTAATTTCCTTAGATTCAATATTCAGCCTATAAATTTGATGTGTTGCCTCAACGCCTGCTACAAAGTAGAGCGATTTGCCATCGGCAGACCATTTTACATCGGCTGGCGAATGGTCGAAATTGGCAGTAAGGTACGTTTTTTCGCCCGATTTAATGTCCATCATAAACAAACGCTCCTTATCGGCTTCGAAACCAGCACGCTCCATCGATAGCCATATCATCTTTCCTGCTTCAGGTGCAAAAATAGGTTGCTTATCGTACCCCATCATTCCTTCGGTGAGGTTTTTGGTTTCGCCAGTTTCTAACTTGTAAAGATAGATATCTGAGTTTGTGCTAAATGCATAATCCTTGCCAACCAGCTTTTTGCAGGTGTAAGCAATGCCTTTTCCTTTGGTTGTCCACGATATTTCTTCCATTCCGCCAAATGGTTTTAGCGGCGTATCGTAAGGCTCATTGGGCATAATATCCTTAGCATTTTGCACCTTCCCGTTTTTAAAATCGGCAACAAAAATATGGCTGTAGTAACCATCTTCCCAAGTATCCCAGTGGCGGTACATCAAATCTTCGTACATTAAACCACTCGCTTTTGGTAGGTCTGTATAGATGTCGGCAACCACATCATCAACCTTAACCTCGCTAATAAAAAGAATTTTATCGCCATTGGGCGAAATGGAAAACCCGTTGATATCGCTCTCGAAGTCAGATATTTTCTTTGGGCTTGTGCCATCGGGGTTAATAGTCCAAATTTGAGCTGTTTCGCCCTCGGTTGATATGTATGCAATGGTACCATCATTAACCCAAGCGATATTATACTCGTGGGCACTGGTTGTGGTAATTTGCTTGCTGTTAGTGCCATCGGAATTCATTACAAACAGCTCGCTGTTACTTCGGTTCTGCTCAATTGAGTAGTACGAAACGGTGTAGGCAACCTTCTCGCCATTTGGCGAAACTGCTACCTCGCCCAGCCGACCGAACGACCAGAGCACTTCGGGGGTAAGAATTCCATTCTCGACCTTAATATTTGCAGGTCCAATAATTGGTTCGGCTGATTGCTGACTAGTGCTACACGATGCAAAAATGAGCGCTACCAGAGCCAACCATATGCTATTTCTTTTCATAATTAGTGTGGTTTTAAAATTTTGATAAAGGTATAAATAGTAGCGGCAACTATCAATTTGTAATGAGAGTTTTTATGCTAGGTTTTTTATGCTGATATTTTGGGCTAGAAAAGTGCTCGGGCTTGCATTGAGCCGCTATGTACCACGTTGCCATTGCTTAAATACCTGCCGTTATAGCCTATTTCAAGTTCAAAAAGTTTCGATAGCCTTTTGCGTGCCGATACTTCCCAAACCATATTTTTTCCCGATTGTAACCCCTTCATCATTTCGTAAGCCACGGCGGTTTGTTGGTTTCCAACAAAATCGTTTACCACGTATGAGCAGGTAAACATAACGCTGCTCTGATTGGCAAAAGCAAGGTTCGATATTATTGATATTGAGTGCGATTTGAGCTCCTCGTCGCCTTGCGTATTAATTAATTTAGCCGCTTTGTACACGGCTTCAACGGAATGCTGCTTAAGGCCTATAAACTTTACGCTTTGCTGTGCCAATTGCCCAGTAATTGCGTAGTTTCGGGTTGCAAAATATTCCGACAGGGCGTTTTTACTGTACTCTTCTGCCTCGGTCCGCGATGTTATCTTTTTTACGGGCATAAACCACAAAACTATTCTGTGCGATTGCATTTGCTTTTGCTCAAAGCCGTTGGCAAGTATTGCCTTGCTTTCGCCCTTTATATATATGTACTCGGCACCAAACCTTTGGTTAAGCCTGTTGAAAGCAATCGAGTTTCGGATGTTGCTACTTAGGCTTACTATTTGCGAGTCGGCAGGGTTTGACACTATTGGATTTGCCGCTTCCCAGAAGTTTGTTAGCCTGTTCTTTTGTTGGGCTCTAAATGATGTTTGGTTGCTAAGCCTTGACAGTAAGCCTGGTAAGCCCTTAGTGTTTTTAATAATTGCGCTTGGGTTTAGGTTGCTTCTTACTGAAAGCGCATTGTTGCGAACGTTTATCAGCTTGGCACCGGGTATGTTAATACGAATATAGCGGGCCTCGTCGGGGAAGTTGGCAATTTCGAACTCTGAAATTTCCATTACCCCATTGTTGTTATAGTCAACCCAGGTATAAACCCCTTGCCCTGCGGGTACTTCAAAAAAGTAGTACTCCATATCGGGCTCTAGTCCCGAACCTAGCTCGTAGCTGGCACCCATATTCCATAGGCCTTTTAAAAATTTGTTCGAGTATTCAACTCTGGCTAGCGCTGTTTGCTCCTCCTTTTCCGATTGTGGAAACACGTTGGTATTAGGACTAAATACCCTATAGCCTAACAATGATGAAATAGTTCCGGCTTTGGTGCTACTACCCTTTGCGCTTACCGATGCTTCGTGCGATGAGCCAAAGAGTTCAAACTGGTTGTTGTTTGGCTTATAATCGTTACGGAAAATGTACTGCATTTTGGCACTGGCAGCCAGCGTATCGGGGGTAGAGATTGATGCTTTTACGTGGTACCAGCTAAAACTTTTATCTAACAGATTATTGATTACTGCCGAGCTGGCCATATTGTTCTCCATTTCGGCCTGCAGAAGCATATTTATAAAACCTTGCGTGCGGGCAAGCCCCACCTTTGCCCTGATAAATTCAGCGGTTTTTGCAGTGTCCGTAGCCGAAGCAATTGAAGCGTCCCAGCTGGCATTTAGTAATTTGGTGTTTTTCCATCCGGTTATCCCAAATTTACTACCGCTATACCATGAGCCAATATCTAATTTTTCGCCCGTTACCTTAGTGTATAGTTTTTTTGGTTTGCTAACCTCGGCCCAACACGATATTAGCTGCTCGTTAGCACCAGAAAGTAACGCCTCAATATTCCAATCCCGCTCAAACTCAACGGGTCTAAACCTATCAATACCCCGAAAACCCTTTGTGGTTTTCATCAAGTTGCCTCCAACGGCAAATCGGAAATCGTTTTTGGATGGATTAAACCCGTGTGCGGCTGCAAGCTGAATACCGTGCCCTATATTGTCGTTAGAGTTAAGTGATGAGTACGTATTTAAATCGGTATTGCTTAGCGCGTAGCGAGCGTCGATGTACGAATTGTTAGCCCATTTATGATTAATTGAAGCCTGCACCATCTGCTTTTTTTGTGGGGTTACCAATCGTCTAAAAGGTTCGTAACTACCCTGTGGAGTTCCGTTCTGGGGCGCAACCCATCGGTAAACCCTGCCGTTAGCAGTGCCAAAGTCTGGAGTGTAATTTCCTTTTCCTTGCCCCACAAACGAGAAGTACACCTTATTAATGGCATTGGTAGGATTGGTTGAGTATTTAAAAACGGAATGCGTTTCGCCATTAACCGTTGTATCGAGTTTCTGGTACAGTATTAGTTCGGGGTCGTAATTCACGGTATCTACCTGAGCAATATATGCTTTGGATAGGCTGTCGCCTATGGAAGCAAGATGTTTTTTCTGTTCGCTACTCAGCTCTTGGCTTAGGGGTTGATTTTTGCTATCCTGTTCCGAGAAAATATCAATCCCCCAGGTTAATCCTTTCCTCTTGTTATGAACGCTTGCGTACGTGGTAAAACGAGAGTAGCTGCGTTCCGAGTACTCAAACTCAACCTGAATTCTACTGTTCTGGTTTATGGGCATTTTTTGAGTAAACGTAATCTCGGCAGCGTTATAGTCAATGGTGTAGTGCTGGTCGTCGCCGCGTATTAGCAGCTCTCCGTTAACATACACCTTTTCCGAACCCGATAGTACAATAATGTACGGCTCGCCAATTTCGCCCTGTAGGCGATATGGACCCTGATTACCCTCGCTACCCTGTAGCTGGTTGCGGGTAAATTTCCCTTTGGGTGCCGAGAGGGCTGCGGTAACGGATAGGGTATCTTTTTTTGTTGAAAACTTTCCGCTGTAAGCCAATCCCTGTACATTCCGATTAAATGTGAGCAGCTGATTGGGGCTGGTGCTGTGCAGGTCGATATCACCAGCCCGAATTGAAAAGTCTTTCCGTTTAACTTTTATAAAAATCCTATCAAACTCATCTAGCTGCCTGGTAGTACCCTCGGGCTGCAGCGGTATTGACTTATCGGAAATGGCACCTTCAACCATAAAATCATTCCCTAGGTCGCCCTGAAAGGTAAGGTTCATGCTTGAATTAACCGAAAGGTTTTGATTGTTGCCAAAACGAATGCCCCGCATAATGGAACCCTGTGTTTCTAGCTGGTCGTCCCAACCCGTTTCGTGTGAGCTGTTAAAACTATATCGAGATGTATTTCTTCCCATTAGGCTGTCGGGCGATAGGTATTCCTCATAATTCCGCTTGCTGTACGTTTTATCGAAAAGTACTGGAAAAACTCTGTATTCAACAGCGAGGGTGGTGTGTTTTTCTTGTAACTCTTTAGTTGGATAAAAAATCGCCTTAGCATGGTTAATGACGTATAGGTTGGTGTTTATCTCGTTATTCAGGCTATCAAAAGCAATAAAACTGCTGGGTATAATGCTTAGCGAATCGAGCAGCACGCTGTCGGTAGCAGTACTAATAATCTGCTTGCGAATGTTGTTGAGCTCCTGACCCTGCAGCCCAAGAAATGTTGATGTAAAAACAAGTAGTATGCTAATTCGCTTTACCAAAATCTACAGTATTTTAAAGACAGGTTTAATTAAGAAACGAATAAATGTCAAAATTAGCGTAATACAAGCAAAATGATAGTGTTGAAAGGCAATAAAAATTATTGTTGATAAGTCATCTAAAAAAAGCCACCATCTTTTTGTACCTTTACAAGTTGAATAGAATGGGATAAAAATAGGTAAAATACAATGATTGACCAGCTTACAGTTGATAGAATTTTTGCTGCGGCCGATGTGGTTGAGGTAGTAAGGGAATTTGTGTCGCTAAAAAAGCGAGGGGTCAATTACATAGGACTTTGCCCTTTTCATAACGAGAAAACGCCATCGTTTACAGTTAGCCCAGCGAAGGGGATATACAAGTGCTTCGGGTGTGGAAAGGGTGGTAATGCCGTGAACTTTGTAATGGAGCACGAGCAGATGTCTTACGTTGAGGCACTAAAGTATTTAGCCAAAAAGTATAATATCGAGGTTGAGGAGAAGGAGCTAACCGCCGAGGAGATAAAGCAGCGAACCGAGCGCGATAGCCTTATGATTGTTACCGCTTGGGCGCAACGATATTTTACCGATAACTTGCATAAACATAGCGAAGGGAAGAGTGTTGGTTTGAGCTATTTTCGTGAGCGAGGATTTAGGGACGATATTATTGAAAAGTTTCAGCTGGGTTATGGTCTCGAAAAGCGCGATGCCCTAACCGTTGAGGCCAAAAAACAGGGCTATAAGCAGGAGTATCTTGTAAAAACAGGCCTTAGCATTGCCCGTAACGATGGGTCGGTTTTTGATAGGTTCTACGGGCGGGTAATTTTCCCAATCCACTCTATGAGCGGGCGGGTTACCGCTTTTGGCGGTCGGATTATGAAAACCGATGCCAAGGCGGCTAAGTATTTAAATAGCCCCGAGAGCGGTATATATCACAAAAGCAGCGTGCTATACGGAATTTTCTTTGCAAAAAAAGCCATGACGCAGCAAGATAAATGCTTTTTAGTAGAAGGATATACCGACGTTTTATCGTTACATCAGGCGGGTATAGAGAATGTTGTTGCAAGTTCGGGTACAGCATTAACACCCGAACAGATAAGGCTAATAAAACGGTTTACGCCCAATATAACCGTACTGTACGATGGCGATCCTGCTGGTATTAAAGCTTCACTCCGAGGCATTGATTTAATTCTTGAGGAGGGGCTTAACGTTAAGGTTGTTCTACTTCCCGAAGGCGAAGATCCCGACAGCTTTGCCAAGAGTCATAGTGCAACACAGGTGCTTACTTTTATTGAGGAGAATGAGGCTGATTTTATCAATTTTAAGGCTAACCTACTTCTTAAAGATTCGCAAAACGATCCTGTAAAAAGAGCCAATTTGATACGCGATATCGTTAAATCCATTTCTGTAATTTCCGAAAGTATTACCCGTTCGGTTTATATTAGGGAATGCACCCGGATTTTAGATATTGATGAGTCGGTACTATATGCTGAGGTTGCCAAGTTCCGAAGAGCGAGAGTAGAGAAGGTTTTGGGTAAATCGAGGGGATATGTTGCGCAACCTCAAATCAAGGCAAAGGAAACACCTACTCTGCCCAGCTTTGTTGAGAATGTTTTTTGCGAAGAGCAGGAAAAGGAGATTCTTTACTTTTTGCTAAAATTTGGACAGAAAACTTTCTTTGAGATACCACCCTCCGATGATGCCGAAGAGGAGCTAGAACCCATACAGGTTGCTGTAGGTGAGCATATTATATCGGAAATTTTAAATGATGATCTTGAGTTTAAAAATCTTGTATATAAAAAACTTTTCGACGAGTATAAGCAGCTTATGGAACAGGGGAAAGATATTGATGAGCGTACTTTTACAGATCATCACGACTATGAAATAAGCCAGCTTGCTGTAAATTTGCTCACAGATCAGCACAGGCTTAGCAAAATTTGGAGTAAGCATCAGGCTATGCCCGTTGATGAGGTTCAGCTGCTACACGATTTTATTCCTAAGGCGATTCTGGTTTACAAAAGTAAAGTTATACAAATGGTTATGGGCGTGTTGCACGAAGAGCTTAAAAACTTAAACTCCAAGGAGCAGGTAGAGGAAGTAAACCAGCTGCTAGTTCGTATTATGACCATAAATAACCTTAAGAATCAAATTTCAAAAGAGCTGGATCGAATTGTTCTGTAAGATTTTTTGTCTTCTAATATTTAGCGTCTCATTTATTGCTAACCCGCATTATTCATCAAATTTGTAAAAGATGAATACAAATGCGGGTTACCCCGACCTGGTCGAGCCCAATTTTGTGCAACAAAATTGGTTGAGAGACATAGTCGCTGTCTTAGACCCCAATTATTCGAATGAATAATTGGGGTTAAGGTGTTAGTTTTTTTCTTGGCTAGCCGAAAATTGTGTAATGTACTGACAATGAAGTGTTTGTTTAAATGATTCCCTGATAATTAGTAGGGGTTGAGCAGGTAATTCATTGCCACTTAGCTACCGTAAAAAGGTGTTTTTTTAAAAACTAACAGTAAATAATGTGTTCAATAGTGATGCTTATAACCCTTTTTTAGTTATATTTGGAAGCAAATTTAATTTCTGATGAAGCCAATAAAAATTAAAGGAACTAGTGTAAGTCCTAGAGTTTATTTCGCCCCCAATGAGAATCTGCTCGAAATAGGGGGCTATTCGAGGCCAGAGAATGCTCGTGATTTTTACAACCCTTTGATAAGATGGCTGGAGGGTTTTAAGAAATCGCATTTAAAACGTAAAAATAGTGGCGATTCAGAACCCATAACCTTTAAGTTTAAGTATATATACTTCAATAGTTCATCGGCTAAATTTATATTCGACCTAGTACTTTTACTTAGTCAAATAATTAAAGATGGTGTTCCTTTAAAAATATACTGGTATTTTGATGAGGACGATGAAGAGATGAAAGAGGTGGGTGAAGAGCTCGCCGAAATGACAAAAATAAATTTTAATTTTGTTGAAGTAAGCCACTAAACATACCCAAGTAAAAATTTCATTAATCATTTTGCTATCTGCAGGCATTGTATTGGGGGTAACAGCACCGTATTTTTTCTTATATAAGTTTCCTTAGCGTAGAAATCGATTAAACTTTTGGCAGCAAAATCTGTCAAAGGGATAAATATTTATTCTGCAAAGCACAAACCAACACAAATATAACAATGCAAAAGTTTTTAATCACGCTCTGTTTAGCAGTTTTTTTAGGTGTTCCTAAACAAGTTTTGTTTGCGCAAAACGAATCAGGATACCAGTTTGAAGTGGTAAAGGAGATTAAAACAACCCCTGTTAAAGATCAGCAGCGAACCGGGACTTGCTGGAGTTATGCTGCGACCTCATTCCTCGAAACAGAGCTTATAAGGATGGGAAAGCCTGAGGTAATTCTATCGCCCATGTTTTTTGCCAAAAAGGCTTATATCGATAGGATGAACCGCTATATTCGTTTCCATGGAACGAACAACTTTGGGCAGGGCGGCCAATTTCATAACGTTTTGGATGCAATTACCAATTTTGGTATGGTACCCGAAAGCGTATTTAGCGGTAAAAATTATGGCGAAGAGATGCATGTCCATTCAGAGATGGAGGCAATGCTTAAGGGGATGATTGATGCTATAATTAAAAACCGTAACAGGAAGCTTTCTACTGCTTGGCAACCCTCACTAAAATCGGTTCTTGATAGCTACTTTGGTGAAACTCCCTCTACTTTTAATTACAATGGAAAGGAGTATACATCAAAATCATTTACTGAATATTTGGGTATCAATCCAGATGATTATCTTGAAATAATTTCTTTCACCCACCATCCATTTTACAAGCAAGTAGTTCTTGAAATCCCCGATAACTGGGCACATAAACTGTACTATAATGTACCAATTGATGATCTTGTGGCAATTATTAATCACGCAATTGATAATGGGTACTCGGTAGGTTGGGATGGAGATGTTAGCGAAAAAGGATTCGTTCATAGCAAAGGGCTTGCTGTTATGCCTGTAGTTAGGGTTGATGAGATGAAGGATAGTGAACAGGCAAAATGGGCCGATGTTCCGGCTAACCAATTTTTACAAGAGATATACAGCTTTAAAGAGATTGTTCCTGAAATTAGCGTAACACAAGAGATGCGTCAAGAAGGTTTCGATAACTTTACTACTACCGACGACCACCTAATGCATCTTGTGGGCACATCAAAAGACCAAAACGGCACACCTTACTATATTATAAAGAACTCATGGGGGACAGGTAATCCTTACAATGGTTATCTGCATATGTCAGAGGCGTTTGTGCGAATGAAAACGGTTGCTATCTTGGTTCATAAGGATGCGATACCTAAGAGTATTGCTAAAAAAATGGGGTTGTAAGGTTTCGTAATAACCCCAAAATATTCATCTTTTACAAATTTGATGAATAATGCGTACTAAAAGTTTTTCATGGTTTTTTTGTTTCCGCTGCTAGCCTAGGCTAGCAGCGTTTTTGTTTGTATAAAACAGAATAAAAAAGATTTTTATTTTGTAGAGATTGTTCTGGCAAAGCAATGTGCGAGAACAAAGCCTACAACACCAGCGTATTACAGCCACGAACCAAGCTGCCGTCCATACGGCCTGTTATTTCAAAGGAATTATCATCATATTTAACTCCTAAATCATCGGTTTGAATAAACGAACACGAGTAAATATTTGCTAGGTCAACCACATTAATTGCTCCCGATTGTTCACTGGGGAGAAGGGTAAATGGGTCGTAAGGGTCGCGAATAAAAATTTTAAGCCAAGGCGGAGATTTGAAAATACCATAGCCCGTTGAGTAGGCTTGAGAAAGAAGTTCTGTCATTCCGTATTCCGAATGGATAGCTTTAACCCCAAACGCCTGGCAAAGTATGCTGTGTGTTTCTGCTCTGGTTAGCTCCTTTCCTCTGCCTTTCATTCCCCCCGTTTCCATTATAATCGTGTTTTTTAGGGTAAGATTTGTTTTCTTAGCCAGCTCAAGCAGGGCAAAGGTTACACCTAAAAGCAGCATGGGTTTGTTCTCTTGTTCTTTTTTTAAAATGGTATCAATAAGTTCTGAGTGGTTATGCAAATAGAATCCGCTGTTAGGGTCATTACTCTCTGAAATTAGATGCTCAGTCATGTATACAAGTGACGACCCTATGCGCTCGGTGTACGAAGGCAAAAGGGCTAGGATACAGTATTTGTTTGGGGAGCCATAAAGTTTCGAGAAGGTGCGGGTAAAACTTTCCTCGTAAATCTTTGCTTTTGCAACGTAGTGCTTGCTGGTGTTGGCACCAGTGGTTCCGCTACTGGTAAATATCTGTTCGGGCCTGTTTTTCCCAATGTAAATTTTATGGGTTTTAAAAAACGAAATTGGTAAAAAGGGGATGTCGTGAATTGAATGTACGGTGTTGATGTTTGTTCCAAGAATATCTAAGTATTTTCTGTAAACAGCATTATTCGTAGCTTGAAAGCGAAAAACACGAATGGCTAACTCGTTAAAATTATTGCTGTTTACAGAAAATACTAATTCGTTTAGGGTGTTTACCATACTATATAGGGTTGTGTGGTACTAGCTACTCGCGTATTGCATTAATGCCAGGTAAATTTCCGTGTTCCAGATATTCGAGTAATGCTCCACCGCCTGTTGAAACGTAGCTAACCTCATTGGCTAGGCCCAGCTTATTGATAGCAGCTACCGAATCGCCTCCGCCCACTAAGCTAAAGGCACCTTTCTTGGTAGCAACCGACATCGATTTAGCCACGCCCATGGTTCCCTCTGCAAATTTAGGCATCTCGAACACACCCATCGGCCCATTCCATAGGATTGTTTTCGAATCCTCAATTGTTTTTGCAAAATGTGCCACGCTTTTAGGGCCAATATCTAAACCTAACCATTCTGCAGGGATACTATTAGCATCAACAATTTTAGTGTTGGCATCGTTGCTAAATTCATCAGCAATAACAGCATCAATGGGTAGGTAAATGTTAACACCTTGTTGTTTCGCTTTCGCTATAATATCGAGTGCCATATCAATTTTGTCCTCTTCAACCATTGACTTTCCAATCTTGCCTCCCTGTGCCTTGATAAACGTAAACATCATGCCACCGCCAATAATTAGGTTGTCAACCTTATCGAGCAAGTTCTCAATAATAGTAATTTTTGTGCTAACCTTAGCGCCTCCCAAAATAGCGGTGTATGGTTTTTGGGGGTTATGTAGTACCTTATTTAGGCCTTTGAGCTCGTTCTCGATTAGAAAACCGAACATTTTATTTTTAGGGAAGAATTTTGCAATAATTGTGGTGGATGCGTGTGCTCTATGCGCAGTACCAAAGGCATCGTTAACATATACATCGGCTAGTGTAGAGAGTTTTTGTGCAAAACCCTCATCACCCTTGGTTTCCTCTTTGTAAAACCTAAGGTTTTCGAGTAGTAACACTTGCCCAGGCTTTAATCTACTTGCCATATAAAAAGCATCTCTACCAATGCAGTCGGGGGCAAATAGGATATCAATACCTAAATGCTTTTTCAGGGTGCTGATAATGTGTTTTAACGAAAATTTTTCTTCTGGACCATCCTTTGGGCGGCCAAGGTGAGACATGAGAATCGCTGAGCCACCTTCGGACAGTATTTTTTTAATTGTAGGGATTGCTGCCCTTATTCGGGTATCGTCGGTTACGTTAAAGCTTTTATCGAGGGGCACATTAAAATCAACTCTGATAATAGCCCTTTTGCCAACAAAATTATACGAATCAAAGTTTATCATCGCTTAAAGGTTTAGGTTAGTACTGTTTAGTTAAACAAAGATACTAAAATCTGGTATCAGTATCTACTTCCGAAGTATATTTAGTAGTTTAACCCGCATTATTTAACAAATTTACAAAAGATGAATGCGAATGCGGGTTTACCCCTACAGGACCGAGCCCAATTTTGGGTAACAAAATTGGTTGTGAGACTTAGTAGATGTCGAAGACCCCAATTATTCGAATGATTAATTGGGGTTAAATCGTTTGGTTTTAAAACTTTGAATAGTTTAATCATTTCTTTACTTTTTGCTACCTTTGAAACCATAATTAGAAACAAAATTTAGTCAGATGCTATTTAAGGATATTGTTGGACAGGATGAGGTGAAAGAGCGTCTAATAAAAAGTGTTAGCGAGGATAGAATTGCCCATGCACAACTTTTTGTTGGACAGCCTGGAACAGGTAAGTTGGCGTTGGCTATTGCTTATGCCCAGTATATTGCCTGCCAAAATAGGGGCGAAACCGACTCGTGCGGCACCTGCCCAGCTTGTATTAAGTATCAAAAGTTGATACACCCCGACTTGCATTTTGTTTTTCCTGTAAATGAGGCAAAAAAAAGCGGTACTAGCGATAAATCGTCAGGTAAAGGGAGTGATGCATATATTGGCATTTGGAGAGATAGGGTACTAAAATCGCCCTATTTTACCGAGCAGCAGTGGTACTCAGAGTTAGGTATTGAGAATAAAATGGGCATAATAAGTACTGGTGAGGCAAGCGAAGTAATAAAAAAAATTAGTTTTAAAAGCTACGAGTCTACCTTTAAGGTTATGATTATTTGGCTTCCAGAACGCTTGCATGCTAGTGCAGCCAATCGGTTACTAAAGCTTATAGAAGAACCCCCTGGCAAAACGGTTTTTCTACTGGTTACCGAGGATCAGGAGAAAATTATTGGAACCATCCAGTCGCGAACCCAAATACTTAAAATACCACCCATTAAGCGGGAGGATATTGCCCAGGCCCTGGTTACACGCTATGATTTATCGCCTCAGAAAGGCCGCGATATTAGCAGGATTGCCAATGGTGATTTTCAAACGGCTATCGGTCTCGCATTAGACACCGATACTACTCCAAACTTTTCATTTTTACGTGATTTGCTCCGATTGTGCTATTCAAGAAACGTTTTAGGCCTTTTAAGTTGGGTTGATAAGATAGTGAAGCTAAATCGCGAACAGCAAAAAGATTTTATCACCTATTCACTCAGGATTATTAGAGAAAGTTTTATGTTAAACCTAGGGCTCGATGATATTGTATATATAGCAGGCGAAGAGGAGGAGTTTAGTAAGAATTTTTCTCCTTTTATAAACGGGGGAAATGTAGTAAAAGTATACAATGAGTTTAACTCCGCTATGCTTCATATTACCCGTAATGGTAATGCGCATATTATTTTTACTGATCTGACAATGAAACTTGTAAAACTTATTAATAAGCTGTAGCAAACAGTTGCTGATGGCGGTAAATTTACGATCTAATGGTAAAAATCGCTAAAATAGTTAACTTTGCAGCAAGCTAAACTATAAATTATTATGGAAAAGAGCATCTGCTCAAGAGGTATAATAGTAACTCAGGATCACGATAACGAGAACTCTGTTTTTCAAAATAGCGGATGTATTAAGTTAAATACGTTCAACTGGCTTAACGATATACCTACACCTCCTATTAGTACTGAAATTGTAGAGGTACAGTTTAAAAACACACGAAAGGGGTTTTATAGAAATGTAAATAATATACCCCTAAAAAGAGGCGATGTGGTTGCTGTTGAAGCTTCGCCAGGCCATGATATTGGAACTATCACCCTTGCTGGGTGGTTGGTTAACCGACAGCTTAAAAAAGCTGGTACCCAAGCTAAAGATGGAGAGTTTAAAAAGGTGTACCGTAAAGCAAAACCAGCTGATATAGAGAAGTGGCTTGAGGCTATTTCGCTTGAGAATAATACAATGATTCGCTCCAGACAAATTGTAACCGATCTTAAGCTGAACATGAAAATTGGTGATGTAGAGTATCAGGGAGATAAAACCAAGGCCGTTTTTTACTACATTGCCGACGAAAGGGTAGATTTTAGAGAGCTAATCAAGGTTTTGGCCGAGGAGTTTCAGATTAGGGTCGAAATGCGCCAAATTGGTGCTCGTCAGGAAGCAGGCCGTATTGGCGGAATAGGCTCGTGTGGTCGAGAACTTTGCTGTTCTTCGTGGATAAATAACTTCGTGTCGGTTGCAACTAACTCGGCTCGGGTACAAGAAATATCACTAAACCCGCAAAAACTTGCAGGCCTTTGTGGTAAGTTAAAGTGTTGCTTAAATTTCGAGCTCGATAGCTATGTTGATGCCCGCAAAGATTTCCCGAGAACAAATATCCCTCTCGAAACCAAAGACGCAACGTATTACCATCAGAAAACCGACATTTTTAAAGGTACAATGTGGTATAGTAGCGACCCAAATACGGCTGCAAACCTAATCGCAATATCAGTTGAAAGGGCAAAAGATATAATTGCTCAAAATGCAAAAGGGGTTAAACCGTTAACGCTTCTCGATTTATCAGCAGAGCCCTCCAAACAACCAGAGCTAGGGTATGGAAGCGTAATTGAGCAGGCAAGCCTTACTCGTTTTGACGAAAAGAAAAAACGTAGGCCATCAAGAAAAAAGAGACGTAAACCCAGAAAGCGACCAAATAATGAAAAATAAATTATTAGGTATTGCATTTGGTATTGCGATACTTGCAGCGGCTTGTGGTAAAGTTTCGGTTTACAATAAAAGTGTCGATATACCTAGAGAGAAATGGAGTATGGATAGCCTTGCAGTTTTCAAGGTCGATATTTCCGATACCCTATCAATTTATGATGTTTATGTAAACCTTCGGAATACCACCACTTACGCAAATAGTAACCTTTTTCTTTTTATTGAAACCAGGTCGCCTAGCGGAGCTAAGCTTCGCGATACCCTTGAGTGTATGCTCGCTGATCCTTATGGCCGCTGGCTTGGCAAAGGCTTTGGTGCCCTGCGTGATAATCAGATACCATACAAGCGTTACGTTCGATTTCCTGAAGTGGGTGTCTACCAATTCACTATTCAGCATGGAATGAGAACACAAAGCCTTAAGGGTATTGCCTCAGTTGGAATAAAGGTTGAGCAGCATTAGTGTCTAAAAATGGTTGTTATCTTTCTATAAAAAAGTAGTCTATTCGTGGGTAAAAACAAGCTACAAAAATTTGCTGAAAACGAAACCTTTAGCAATCTGTTGCAGCCTGCAAGCGAGGAGGTCTTCAGAAAAGATCATCCCATAAAGGGCGAATGGAATAGAACGTTTTTTAAGAATAGCAACCCGATAGTGCTAGAACTAGGTTGCGGTAAAGGCGAGTACACCATAAACCTAGCGAAAAGGCATCCTGATAAAAATTTTATCGGGGTTGATATAAAAGGTGCCCGATTATGGAAAGGAGCCAAGGAGGCGACAGAAAACTCAATGGCCAACGTGGGGTTTATCCGAATGCGTATCGAGCATATTACCTCGTTCTTTTCCAAGGATGAGGTTAGTGAAATATGGATTACATTTCCCGACCCTCAAGCGCGGAAATCGGAAATAAAAAAGAGGCTCTCGTCGAGCCGTTTTCTTTCTCTATATCAGAGGTTCACCAAACAAAATGCGCAGGTTCACCTAAAAACCGACAGCCAAGGGCTGCATGAGTACACCAAAGCCTTAATTGAACAAAATGATTTAAGGGTTCATGTTTGTACAAACGATTTGTATGGGTCGGGTATTGCTGATGACATACTATCAATCAGAACTTTTTATGAGAATATGTTTCTGGAGCAAGGTAAACCCATTACCTATATAAAGTTTGAACTCGATAATCAGAAGATTTTAAATGAACCCGAACTCGAATAGCTCTAATTTTTTTTCAAAAGTTTATAGCGTGACAAACCTTATCCCAGCAGGAAGGGTAACCAGTTACGGGGCCATTGCCCGATTTATTGGATCGCCACAGGCCGCCCGAATGGTTGGTTGGGCATTAAACTCGACAAAAAAATTACCATACTGGGTGCCTGCGCATAGGGTTGTTAATAGGAATGGACTTTTAACCGGGAAAAAACATTTTATTGGAAATAACACCATGCAAGAATTGCTGCTGAGCGAGGGGATTGAGGTGGAGGATGGGAAGATTATCAACTTCCAAAAGGTTTTTTGGGATCCGATGCTCGAGCTGGATGATGTTATTTTATAGAAAGACAACTGTTTGCTGAACCTTTTTTGTTCTCGCTTGTTTTGATTTTTAAGAATATATAATTTTGCATGCTTAGCCGAAACCTCACTTGAAAAATGCGATTAAGCACAAATAACGACAATAAGTAAAAAACGAAAAGATGATTACAGAAGAAATTAGGCAGAAGATTAGCCATGCTATTGAGCAGGTTCGCCCATATCTGCAGAACGATGGTGGCGATATAGAACTGATTGAAATTACCGACGATTTGGTTGTTAAGGTTCAGCTTCAGGGTGCATGTGGAACATGCCCATATAGCCTTATGACCTTGAAAAATGGAGTAGAACAAGCCGTTAGAAAAGAAGTTCCTCAAATTAAGGAGGTTGTATCGGTATAAGCTATAGCTGCAAGGAGAAAAAAGTCAGCACGGAATTCTGTGCTGACTTTTTTAGCTTATCTTTTAGATATTACGCCTTACTCAAGGTATGTATACCCATATAGACCAGATCTGTAGTTCGATAAAAATTCCTTTCCTTCCTCGGTGCTAATGGTTCCTGATTTAACAGCTTTGGTAACCCATGTTTCAACGGTTCGCACCAATTTTTTGGCGTTATACTGAACGTAATCAAGTACCTCTGCCACTGTTTCACCATCAATTATTTGATCAATATTGTAGCCTTTGTCGGTAACCGATACGTGAACAGCATTTGTGTCGCCAAATAGGTTATGTAAATCGCCTAATATTTCTTGGTAGGCTCCTACCAAAAATACTCCAATGTAGTATGACTCCTTTTGTTTAGGGGTGTGTAATGGTAGATAGTATGAATAGTTGCGGGTGGCAATAAAGTTGTCAATTTTCCCATCGGAATCGCAGGTTATATCCTGAATGGTAGCCATTCTGTTAGGTTTTTCATCGAGTCGCTGTAGTGGGATAACGGGGAATATCTGGTCAATAGCCCATGAGTCGGGTAACGATTGGAATAGTGAGAAGTTACAGAAGTATTTATCCGATAAAAGTTTTGGAAGTTGTCGTAATTCTTCCGGAATGTGCTTCATTACCGTGGTTAAATCTTGTATGTTGCGTGCAACTGACCAAAAAAGTTTTTCGACCTGTGCACGGGTTTTCAGATCAAGAATTCCTAAGCTAAATCTGTCAAGTGCCTCCTCCCTGATTTGTAGCGCATCGTGCCAGGTTTCTAGCATTCGAGGTTGATTCAGGGTATTCCATAGGTTGTATAGCTCTTGAACCAGCTCGTGAGCGTCTTCCCCAACCTCCTCGTCTTCGTCCCAGGTTGGGGGGGTGGCTGTTTCGAGAACCTCGAACACCAGGATAGAATGATGAGCCGTTAAGGAACGACCCGATTCGGTTATCACATTAGGGTGTGGAAGATTGTTTTTGTTTGCAGCATCAACAATAGTCGATACAGCATCGTTAACGTATTCTTGTACGCTATAGTTTATACTGTTTCCGCTATTTGGTGAGCGGGTCCCGTCGTAATCAACGCCAAGGCCACCGCCAATATCAACAAAATCTACCTTAAAGCCCATTTGATTTATCTCAACAAAAAATTGCGAAGCTTCTCTAAGGGCTAATTTAATTCGGCGAATTTTTGTTACCTGGCTACCCACATGAAAATGCAGTAGTTTAAGGCAGTTCTGCATCTTGTTTTTTCGTAAAAAATCAAGGGCATCAAGTAATTCGCTCGATGTTAGCCCAAATTTACTTACATCCCCGCCTGAGTCTTCCCACTTTCCACTTCCCGAGCTGGCAAGTTTAATCCTGATGCCTAAATTTGGTTTTACCTTTAGCCGTTTCGATATTTTAGTAATAAGCTTTAGCTCGTTGAGCTTTTCGATTACAAGAAATATTTGGCGACCCATTTTTTGAGCCAGCAACGCCAGCTCAATGTAATCCTCATCCTTGTAACCATTGCAAATAATAAGCGACTCGTTATCGGTATTTACTCCTATTACTGCGTGTAGTTCAGGCTTTGAGCCTGCCTCAAGGCCAATGTTAAACTTTTTCCCGTGGCTAACAATCTCCTCAACAACCGGCCTCATTTGGTTTACCTTAATGGGGTATACTACAAAGTTTTGCCCTTTATATTCGTACTCCTCGGCAGCAGCCTTAAAGCAGGTCGACATTTTTTCAATCCGGCTATCGAGAATATCCGGGAACCGTAGAAGCATTGGAGTAGCAACATCTCGAAGTTGAAGCTCTTCAACCAGTTCCTTTAAATCGATGGCAACGCCATCTTTTCGTGGGGTAACCGTCATGTTTCCCTTTTCGTTAATGGAGAAGTAGTCAACACCCCATCCTTTAACATTGTAGAGTTCTGCTGAATCTTCGATACGCCATTTTCTCATTAAAAAACATTTTAAAAGGTTGGCTAATATTTTAAAAATTACCTGTAAATTTATTGCAAATATAGTTATTATAATATACGTACTGATGGACTTAACCAAATTGTCAAAAATCTTTTAACCCGCATTATTCATAAAATTTAGTAAGGATGAATGCAAATGTGAGTTAATTACCTGTAGGGTGTTTGTTACCAGGGGTTTCAGTTGCCAAGTATGTTTTTTAGTAAGTACGTGTTTATTGCTCAACAAGCGTAACGAACTATTTTCATGCAGAAGAGGAGGAGGTAATTTTATTTAGATTATTTAGAATTTGTGTTTAGTTTCTTTTTTCAATGTTAAAGTTGAAGATTAAATATATAAATATACTTAAAAACATTAACTTGTGCCCGTTTTGTAATACATGAGATTTTTAACACATAAGGTACTAACAAAAAATCAAGTAAATGAACTATCAGTTTTCACGAGTAACCCTAATCTCTTTTATTTTTTTGTTTTTAGGGTGTAGTTTTCTTCAAAACAGAGGGATTGCCCAATCTAGCAGTTCTAATGTAAAATATGTAAATGGCTACAAGGTGGTTAAGGGCGAAAGGCCTCCAATTGATTTGGCAACCGTACCTGCAGATGCCTTTGAGCAGGGTAAAATTTACGTAAAATTTAATCCAGATGTAAAGCATCTTATTAGTGATAATGAAATTGTTGCTAGCAATAAGGAGTGCATTGAAACAGGGTTACAAAAATTTGACAAAATTTGTTTAAAGTATAGAATTACCCATGCCAAACAGTCTATTAGTAATCTATATAAAATTAATGGGGCATCTAAATCGCATAAATCGAAGCACGAGGCATGGGGTTTAAATTTATGGTATGAGTTATCACTGGATGCCCATGCGGATATAAAGGATGTTGTTTCGGAGTTCCAGCAACTTTCTGAAGTAGAATTTGCCGAGCCCGTTTACAAGGTAAGGTTAATAGAACCCGTATTTAAGGAAGAGGCCAAACAAGTTAAGGGTAAAAACTCAAAAACCGATGAAACTTGGGCACCAAATGACCCTTTGTATAGAGACTACCAGTGGCAATATAATAATAGAGGGCAAGTTATTCAAAATGTAACAGGAACAAAGGGAATTGATATTAACCTTGAAAAGGTGTGGGAACTAGAAAAAGGGAATCCAAATGTAATAGTAGCCGTAATGGATGGTGGCATAGATTTTAATCATCCCGATTTGGCTGCTAATATGTGGAGCCAGATTGGGCCTGAAGGAGAGGATACAACTCCGTGTTCAATATCTCATGGAACGCATGTGGGTGGAACTGTTGCTGCGGTTTCAAATAATAGTATTGGTGTTGCTGGTGTTGCCGGTGGTTCTGGTATTGGCGATGGAGTGCGATTAATGACACTTGATATTTTTGATGGTAGCCATGGACTAAACGATTTGGGTTTGTATGTTTACTCGGCAGATAATGGTGCTGCCATATCACAGAATAGCTGGGGATATGAATATCCCGATGTTTATAACCAGTCAGCACTTTTGGGGATAGACTATTTTACAGCAAATGGAGGAGGTGAAGCTTTACTTGAGGGAGGAATTGTAATTTTTGCAGCAGGAAATGATAATGATAATGGGGAATGGTACCCAGCTTACTATTCACCTACAATGGCTGTGGCCTCACACGATAACCGGGGGATAAAATCCGGCTTTTCGAATTTTGGCGATTGGGTGGATATTTCGGCTCCAGGCACTTATATTATTAGTACCGGGAACGTTGATAATAATGGAGAACCCACCTACATTTGGAAATCGGGAACTTCAATGGCGTGTCCCCATGTGTCGGGTGTAGCCGGTTTAGGAGTATCATATTTTTATGGACAGGTAACTAGAACCGATCTATGGAATGCTTTAGTAAATGGCGTTGACGATATATACACACTAAACCCATCGTATCAAGGTGAATTAGGTACTGGCAGGTTGAATGCCTACAAAGCTATCATGAACATGCCCGAATATTCAGTAGATTTTATTATTGTTGATGAGAATCGAGAACCAATTCAGGATGCCGAAATTATTGTTAATAGTGCTAGTTATTACACAAATGTAGAGGGAAAAGTTGTTGTAATATTAAAGTTTGGCGATATGTATTCAGTAAATGCTAGTGGGTACATATCAACTGAGGGAAAATTTTTTGGTGATAGTTCAAACCAAAGCATTGGTTTGGTGCTTCTTTCAGAAAACACTAACTATCCTCAAATAAAAGGAGAGAATGAGGTATGCAGCGGATCAAATGTTATTTATACTATTGACACTCCCGATGCCGGAGTATATGAGGTGAAGAATGGTGCAATTATTACTAACCCTGGAGGGAATAGTTTAATTGTTAGTTGGTTAGACAAGCCCAATGGAAAAATAAACTTTAGAATAACCGACGAGCATGGTTTTATTACAACGGTCTCTAAAACTATAACTATTAATAATAACATTGGTTTGCGCGAAGCAGACAGGCCCGATATTGTTAAAAAGGGTAGCATACCAATACTTATTTGTACATCACCCAACCATAAGTATAAATGGTTTATGAATGGTAAAGAGATTAGTGACCAAACACGACAAGATTATGTGCCACGAGGACTTACAGGCAGTTTCCGTGTTCAAATAATCGATAAAAACCAATGTCCTAATATATCGGAAGGCGTTTTGGCAGCAGGCACAGCAGCAAGCGAAGTTGAGATAAGCGTATATCCAAATCCAGCCGATAAGGTTTTTAATGTTAGCCTTACAAGCGAAAGCATTGGTAATGGGGTGATTATCATATCAAATTTATACGGAAAAGTTGTGTTAGAGGAATCGATATTCAAAAATAAACCTCATTGGGAAAAGCAGTATCAACTAAACGAGCTAACCCAAGGGGTATACATTGTTAAGGTAAGTCTAAATAGCTCGATAACTGTTAGCACAAAAGTAACCGTTTATTAATATTTTAAAAGAGAAATACAATGAATTTTTTAAAAATACTATCAACAATAATAGTAGGTTGTTTTCTAGGTTTAAATCCAGCGGATGGGCAGAATTTAGAAGAACAGCATACACCAGAATCCTTTGAGGAGAGTGTTTACAACCGCTTAATCGTAAGCGTTAATGCAGGTTATGGCCTCAATTCATATAGTAAATTGCCTGATTCTGGTATTGGTGCGTGGTCTAAAACCATGGGTTCAAGTATTGTACCTAGCCTTAACCTAACATATTTATTTACTAAAAACTTTGGAGCAGGGTTGGGGTTTAGGTTTAGTTCATTCTCTATGGATTACACAGCAAAGGATTTTGGAATAGAGATAGATGAGTTATTTGTTGACATAGATGATGATAAGTACTATCCTATTTACGAAAATGTTAATATTACGGAAACTAACTACTTTAAAGGGATTGATATACCCGTATATGCTTACTATCAAAATTCAGTTAGCGTACTCGATTACTATGTAACTGGTGGGATTATGTATACAGCATTTACAGAAACGTCTTATAGGTTAGATGGTACCTTAACTCGTAAAGGTAGGTATCCTGCCCCTCTTAATGTAATACTAGCTGACCCTGAGCAAGAATACCCTATGTATAACTACGGAGATTTGGTTTACACAAATAGTGATCCCAGTGAGACTTTACCAGGAGCTAAACAAGCATTCTCTATTACGCTAGGTGCAGGTGTAAGTTATGAAATCATTCAAAACTTAGCGGTAAAGGTAGGCGTAACAGGAGTATACGGATTAAGTAATATTTCGAAATCTTTGCCTAGTTCATTTGATGATTTTCATACGAGCACCATATCCAACTTTAGCACAACGCTTAACTCACTAGCTTTTGAACTAGGAGTTTCGTATAAGTTTTTGAGCAAGTAATTATCTTTTTATATTAGGCTGTGTACTAGGGGAGTAGGCTCTAGTACACAGCCTTTTATTATGTGTCGTTTTAGTTCTGTTTAAAAATCCAATCAGCCCAATTGGTCCGCCATAGTATTAGTCGTTTTACTATCTTTGTAGTTCAATGTAAACTATTATGATAAGAGTTGAAAGAATTGTTAAGTCGTTCGGTAGCCTTACCGTTTTAAAAGAGGTTGATATCAATATACCCGCCGAAAAGGTGGTTGCCATTGTAGGCCCTAGCGGTGCAGGGAAAACCACCCTGCTCCAAATTATGGGAACATTGAGCCAGCCCGATTCGGGCAGCGTTTTTATCGATAATGTTAACGTATCAAAACTTAACGAGAAGAGCTTGGCCGCATTTCGTAACCAAAATATTGGATTTGTATTTCAGTTTCATCACCTTTTGCCAGAGTTTAATGCGATTGAGAATGTTTGCATACCAGGTTTTATTGCCCGGAAGCCTAAAGATTTAGTGGAGAAGAGGGCAAAAGAGTTACTTACTTTTTTAGGTCTGGCCGAGCGGATTGATCATAAGCCCTCCGAACTTTCGGGTGGGGAGCAGCAGCGCGTAGCGGTTGCCAGAGCACTTGTAAATGAGCCTAAGGTTATACTAGCCGATGAACCCTCGGGAAACCTAGACTCGAAAAATAAGGATGAGCTTCACGAGCTCTTTTTCACCCTACGCGATAAGATGAAGCAAACCTTTGTGGTGGTTACACATGATAAAAACTTAGCCTCAATTGCCGATACACAGCTTACAATGAACGATGGCCGATTTGTATAGTGACTAAAATAACCCCCACTGATTTAAAAGATTTCCTTGACGAGAAGTACTCGTTGTACGCCTCGCCGAGGTTTATTGAAACTGACCCCATTCAGATTCCTCGAAGTTTTTCCAAAAAGGAGGATATTGAAATATCGGGATTCCTAACCGCAACCATTGCCTGGGGGCAACGCCCGCAAATTATTGGGTCAGCAAAAAAGTTAATGCGTCTAATGGATAATTCTCCCTTTGAGTTTATTGTCCAGGCTTCTGTAAAAGAAATTAAAACGCTTTCGGCTTTTTACTACCGCACGTTTAATGGCACCGACTGCATTGCATTTATAAAATCGTTACAGCACATATATAGTCAGAATGAAACCCTTGAGAGCGTTTTTGAAAAGGGCTTTGCCGAAACCCAAACCGTAAAGGGAGCAATCAGCAATTTTAGGTCAGCTTTTACGCAGCTCGAATTTCCTCATCGCTCATTTAAGCATATCTCAAACCCAATGGCTGGGTCTGCAGCTAAGCGGTTAAATATGTATTTGCGGTGGATGGTAAGACCACCAAAAGAGAATGTAGATTTTGGACTTTGGGAAACTATCCCGCCCTCAGCTCTTATGCTTCCGCTCGATGTGCATTCGGGTAGGGTAGCCCGTAAACTTGGCTTGCTTCAGCTAAAGCAGAGTAGCTGGAAAGCGGTTGAGCAGGTTACATCAAAACTCCGTATATTAGACCCCATCGATCCTGTAAAATACGATTTTGCGCTGTTTGGCCTAGGGGTATTCGAAAAATTTTAAAGCCATGCCTAATAATTACTTCCGATTTAAACAGTTTACCGTTATGCACGAAAAAACCGCCATGAAGGTTGGTACCGATGGTGTAATGTTAGGTGCTTGGGTTGGTATTGGTAAAGCCAATAGAATTTTAGATATAGGAACTGGTACGGGTCTTATAGCACTTATGCTCGCTCAGCGCTGTAATGCAGCTATTGATGCTGTTGAAATTGACGAAGCATCTGCACAGCAGGCGAGGGAGAATGTGGCAAACTCTAAATGGGGCGATAGGATTCATGTTTTCAGCTCTTCATTTCAACACTTTGCCAAAGGGGCAGAGGGAAAGTACGATCTGGTGGTGTCCAATCCCCCATACTTTACCAAATCGCTTAAGTCACCAGAGATAGCACGAACCGTTGCTCGCCATAATGAGCTCCTTCCGCACGATGAGCTTGCTGAATGGGTAAATGCGATTTTATCAGAGGAGGGTAGGTTTGCTGGAATTTTTCCCTATGTTGAGGGGAATGTTTTTGTGGCAAAAGCTTCAAGATACAATCTGTTCTGCACAAAAAGAGTAAACGTGTTAGGAAAGGCGAAAGGCCCTATTAAGCGTTTGCTGCTAGAGTTTGGGCGTAAACCTAAGCCTTTGGTTGAAGAAACATTTAGTATAAGAACCGATGATGGAGAGTATACAGCCGAGTATATTCAGCTAACAAAAGATTTCTATTTGGCTTTTTAGGTTAAGCTGAGATGCGAAATCCGATACTTTATATAGCGTTATAAACAAAGCCCCAAATTATGGGGCTTTGTTTATAGTGGTATTTAGCTTGTTATAGAATTCTTAAATTTTATCCAGCAGCTCTGCAATTGTTTTTGCAGCATCGCCTTGAACAACAACAACACCTTCTTTACGCTTGTAAATAGGATTATCTACTCCAGAATATCCAGGTTTTAAATCGTAATTAAAAATTACAATGTTTTTGCACTCGTCAACGTTCAAAATCGGCATTCCGTAAATTGGGGTTCCCTCGGCATGACGAGCGGCAGGGTTCAGCACGTCGTTTGCGCCAATAACAATGGTTACATCAACATCTTTAAACTCTTCGTTCACATCATCCATTTCATACACGTCGTCAAATCCAACGCCAGCTTCAACCAGTAAAACATCCATATGCCCTGGCATACGACCCGCCACAGGGTGAACGGCATATTTTACCGAAGTCCCATTGGTCTTCATTTTTTTTGCCAAGGTGTTAACAAGATGTTGTGCTTGGGCAAGCGCCATACCATATCCAGGAACGATGATTGCCGTTTTGGCATTTTTAATAGCTTCTACAGGGTCAATTGCCACTTGCTCGCCCTCGTCCTCTTTAGATGCTTCTGGTACATCCGCCTTCTCTACTTTTGTGTTTTTTGCAGAGGTTTTTCCAAGTAGAATATCCATTAAGCTGCGGTTCATGGCTCTGCACATAATCTGTGTAAGGAAAAGTCCCGATGCACCAACTATGCCTCCAACCGAAACGAGTAACACGTCGCCAATGGCAAAACCAGTAACCGCTGCAGCAACACCACTAAAGCTGTTTAATAGCGAAATGGTAATGGGCATATCGGCACCCCCAACGCGAATGGAGAAAACGATTCCGAATGCGGATGCAATTAGTATGGTTGCCATTAGTATTACTGCTGTGGAGGTAAGGTTAAAAAAGCCGCCAAAAACAACTAGTGCAAGTAGTATAATTAACAATCCCATTGACAATACCTGGTGTAAAGGAAGGGTTACAGGCTTTTGCGAAAGCACCTTGTGCAGCTTACCAGCTGCAACCAGGCTACCAAAAAGGGTAATGCTACCTATGGCAATGGCAAGCGATGAGGTAAATCTTCCAAAAAAGTCAGGATCTTCTACGGCAGGGTAAAGTTTAATAAAAGCAAATGATGCAACAATAGCCGATGCTGCGCCACCTACTCCATTTAGTAGGGCTACCAGCTGAGGCATTTGAATCATTTTAACCCGTTTGGCTATTACTAAACCAATGATTAGTCCAATAATTACACCTGGGTAAATAAGCCAAAGTGGTAAGATATCATTTTTAATGAGCGTAATAACAATGGCTAGGGCAATTGCTATAGCACTAATCTTATTTCCCAGCTGAGCTTTTTCTACCTTGCTCATCAGATGAATCCCTACTAGTACGGCTATGGATAGGATGCCACACAGAGCAAAATAAACGTTGTCCGATAGTACATTTGCCGTAGAGAAACTCAATAGCATAAAATTATTCATTCGTATAAAGTTATTTGTTGATTAAGGTAACTCATTAACCTCCTCTTGTATGTTGCTGTTTGTTAGCACGATATAGGAGGTTTTCGTTATATTACTTGTCCTTATTAATCTTAAGGAATATTATGAATTGGTTGTTTCGTCATCTTGTTTTTTTCCGAACATTTTTAACATTCGATTGGTTACAGAGAAACCACCCGCCACATTAATCATGGCTAAAATAATGGCCAAACTTCCAAAAATGTAACTTACAACTTGCACCTCGCTTTTTATCGCAAGGCCTGTTGAAATTAATGCTCCAAGAATAGTAATTCCCGACAAAGCATTCATTCCCGACATCAATGGCGTGTGCAAACGGCTTGGTACATTGTTAATTAGTAAGTAGCCAATAATTGTTGCAACTAAAAAAACGCCTATTAAAATATATTGTATTAATTCCATATCACTACTTTATCATTTAAAAAAGTTTGCTAAAAGGTAACTATCTAGTTTAAACCCATGGCCTCTTGGGTTCCTTTATGGACAATCTCGCCATCTTTGGTAACCAGAATTGACGAAACTATTTCATCGGATTCATCCAGATTTATCTTGCCATCTTTAATTAAGAAGTTTAGCAGATTGTAAATATTTTTTGAGAACATAATGGTTGAGCTAGTTGACAGCATGCCCGGGATGTTTTTTATTCCTTGTATGGTAACATCGTGTTTTACCTCTACCTCGCCTGGGGTTGTAATGTCGCAGTTTCCTCCCTGGTCAATTGAAATATCAACAATACAGCTACCCGACTGCATTTCTTTCACCATTTCCTCGGTAACTAAAATAGGCGCGACTTTACCCAAAATTAGGGCAGAACAGAAAATTATGTCAGCTTTTAAAATGGTTTCTTTAAGATTTTCTCTCTCGATTTCCAACCATTTCTCAGGTAGCTTGTTGGCATGTTTTCCATCTGCACTTACTGCAATTTCCTCTGGCACTCCAGTATCAACGATGATTGCTCCTAACGATTCCGCATTTTTATTGGCTTCAGGACGGATATCAGCGCTATAAACCGTTGCGCCTAGCCCTTTGGCAGTAGCAATTGCGCGAAGCCCCGCAACACCCGCTCCAATAACCAAAACGGTTGCTGGTCTTAACCTACCTACCGCACTGGTAACAAAGGGCATAAACTTGCTTAAATCATTAACGGCCATTATCATTCCCTTGTATCCAGCGCAAGAGCTCATTGATGATAGTGCATCCATTGATTGTGCTCTACTGATACGGGGTATACCGTCTAGCGTAAGCCCAATTACTCCATTTTCGGCCATTTTCTTAACCATCTCGTGGTTTGCAGGTGAAGCAGGATGGATAAATGTGATTAGGTATTGCCCCTTGTGCATCATATCAAGTTCATGCTTGTTCTTATCCGCATTAAATTGGGGCTCTTTTACTTTTAGTACCACATCCGATTTAGAAAAAACATCCTCAGCGTCTGTTACAATTTCTGCTCCAGCTTCTTTGTAAGCTTCATCAGCATAGTGTGATCCAGCACCAGCACCTGCTTCGAACAAAACTTTTGCTCCGCCATCAACCATTTTTTTAACGGTTTCGGGGATGGCCGCTACACGTTTTTCTCCGTGCATTATTTCCCTAGGTATTCCTATTATCATTTCGCGAAATTTTTATGTGTTATAAAGTGTTCAAAAGTAACCATATTATGAATAATATAAAAGGATAAAAATCATCATATATTTTAGGTAAAACCAACCATTTTAGTGCTACTGTGTTTTTGTTCGGTATTGGTTGGGTTAACTATTTTTCCTTAACCCCAATTACCCATCCGAATAGTCGGGGTAACCCGCATTTGCATTCATCTTTTACAAATTTGATGAATAATGGTTAGTACAACATGGTTTGTTTTTCTGCTGGTTTTAGTGTGCAAAATTAGTTAAAAAAACTATCCAATTATGATAAAAGGTAGTATTATTTATGCAGGGTGTTGTTAAGCATCTTATCTGATAAAAAGTGGTTTAGCGTTTCGCAATGGCTTCCTGTATTTCACGGAAGTATGAGTTTTCAAATTTTCTAATCACCTCTCGAAAAGCTTCGTTAGCAGCTTGCTCATAGTTGAAATGCCGTCCGTTGAAACCATCTAGTGCTTTAAGATAAATTACATCTCCTTGGTTCGTTTGCACTTTAATTGATCCCTCAACCTGCACGTTTTTATACTGTCCTGTTTCGGTCCGAGGGTTTGCTACCGCAATTATGGTTGCGATATAGTCGGCGTTTTGCTGATTTGGAGTAACTTTAAATCCAGCTTCGGAACTTTTTCTTTCGAAGCTCTCCTTAAGCATCGGGGGTATTTGTGCTTTGCCAAGTACCGTTTCCTTTACAACAACTGCAAAATTAATTGTCCTAATGTTGATATTTATTGAAGCATTGGGCAGGTTGAATGGTTTTACTAATTTTCGAATTAGTGGATCTGCATTGGCTTCAGCCAGGAAGTCGTCCATATCAAGCGTTGCCGAAAATGTTTCGATGCTACTTTTCGACCTAACGATATCAACACTAAATCCTGCAACGCCATTGGCGTTTGTTCGTTGCTTATTGTTGCGTATTGGCCTTTCGGTGTACGATGCTAAAAGGGGGATGCCATGTGCCGGATTGGTGGAGCTACCCTTAACCATAAATTGTAGCTGTGATGGCAATATTTCGTTTCCCAGCTTAACCATGATGCTTTTGTTTACAGGAACAATCTTTATTTGGTTAAGGGTATGCGTTAGCTCGTTAAGAATTTCTGAACCAAGATAAATCTGTTTGCCTTTGTAGTTGGCGGGTAGAGGTTCGCTAAAGTATGGTTTAATGGGGTTAAGTGCTTTTATAAGCTGAACTATTGACGATCGAATATCGCCTTGATTGCGGGAATTTAACGCGTTACTGTAAAAATTTAGCGATTGTGTAATGGCGTTGGCTCGTCGTTTTTCTTTAATCTCTTGGTGTTGAGCCTTAGAGAGCTTGTAAAACACCCAGTAATTCTCAGCATCCTCCCAGGAGTCAACCATTTCATATCCCTCTAAATCTTGTTGTGCCTGAGTTCTAATTGTAGAGGTAAAATCTTCGCGAAAGTTTAAATTCGATTCGAATGCATGTAGCACGGAGTTGCTCGATATGCTGACAGAAATCTCGCCAGCCATATCGGCCAGCGCATTTTGTCGGGCACTCTGCATATACTGGTTTGCATCGAGAGTTTTACGGCTTGCTCCTATACCGTAGTAGTATGCTTGCGACGAGGGTCTGCTTTTAATCCATTCGGGCTTAGGCCGAAATTGCTCTTGCTGAACTTTTTTACTCCCTCCGCAACTAAACAAGCCTGATAAAAGGATGGTAATTACAGCTAATCTTATTTTCATATATAGCTAGTTTTCTGGATTGTATGTGCCAACCTGTCTGGTTATCCGTGTAGAAAAATCGGTTAACGCTTCTGTTTTCAGCTGGCTAGCGCTCTTAATTTTTTTACTTGCCTTTAGTAATTGCTGCAGCTGCCTAACAGCGTATGAATTATCGTCAATTCGATCTTTCGATGATTTTTTGTTACTGTATTCCCAGTAACCAGGCACTAGGTTGTTGCTATTCCCCTTATAATCGGCATAGTTTAAAACGTCATACTTGCGAACAGTAATCACATCGGATAGGAGCACCTCTGCGGTTTCGGTCGAAACTAGTTGGTATTGCACGGATATTGCGCACGAGTTGGTTTTTGAAACCTCGGTATAGCTAACCTTATCATACTCTACAACCTTTCGTTCTTCACCTGTCTGCTTGTCTTCGTATGTTTTTGTTTTTTTTATGTACCCCCGTTTGTTTTGTGTTTTTATCCTTCCTTCCGAAACGTCAAATTTTAAAATGGTTGCATTTATAATGGCTTTAGCTACTAGCATTTTACCAACCCTAATTTCCGAGCCCAATGATGAGCCTAAACGTTGTTGATTGATAAACTCATCAATATTCTTAATGTCAACAAGTTTAAAAAATGGGTTGTTAATATTGCCTATGCCAGAGCTTAATGCGCTTTCAACCAACAGCGGGGCTTCTTTATTGGTAATTTTTGTATTTACTTTTCCTATGGCAATTGTTAGCTGAGCTTTAAGTAGCGATTCGTCCCTTAAATCTTTAGAATCTTTATACAGGCCAAAGTCAGAAACTATGGAGTTGAATATTGTGTATGCTTTACGGTACATTTCTCCCTCTAAGTATCCTTTGCCTTGACGGTATAATGGTTCACTTTTCGATATTTTCATCAAATCGTCAACGCCATCAAAGGTTGGATCAATTTGCTTAATCTCTGTGAATTTTAGTTCCGATTCTTTGAATTTTTCCTCGTCGAGTAGCAGCTGAGCATCGTAAAAAAGCGATTCGAGATACCTGGGTTTCGCCTCCTGATAGTATTGCTGCGTTGTTTCGGATAAGCTAAGCGAGACACCCGTATTTTTTATCTTATCAAAATAGTTCTTAGCATCAATATAGGCGTGCACGGTTTCTTTATCGTTGTTATTGAAGTACGATTTTTGTACCCTGAGCAATTTTTCATCGAGTAGTCGTTGACCATTCTTTTTGAGGCCAATTACGGCATCAACATTACTGGGTTTGGCAACTACAGAATGATAGTAGTAATCGGCAGCCATTTCGTACATGCCAGCCTGTTCAAATTTCAATCCCCGTTTTGCTAAACGTTTTGAGGCACACCCCGAAAAAACCAGAGCAAATGCTAGTAAGACGATGGGAAAAATTCTATTCATATTTTTTTATCTGATTTAATAGTAGACCGCGCAATTTATGAATAATTAAACTATTTTCTAGTAAAAAGTTATGATATGTAGCAACGAAGTAAATCTTTGAATTAGGAATTTAGCTGTTGTGTTTTTAGTAAGAAAAGCCATGGCCAGCGGCATGGCTTTTCAATATTTTTTGCAATAAGATTAGTTAACAGAGGATCCACTGTCTACAGCCTCATTGGGTTCAACAAATCGAAGGCTATCATCCGAGTTTTTTGCCATTAAAATCATACCGTGTGATAGGACACCGCGAATTTTTCGGGGTTCCAGGTTAACCAGAACGCACACCTGACGACCAACAACATCTTCGGGTTTAAAGAATTCTGCTATGCCCGATACAATGGTTCGTTTGTCAATGCCCGTATCAATTTCAAGCTTTAACAGCTTTTTGGTTTTGGGTACCCTCTCGGCGGCTAGCACTGTTGAAATGCGGATATCCATTTTTGTAAAATCGTCAAAAGTAATGGTGCCTTTTTGTGGTTCAATCGGCTTTGCTTTTGCTTGATTCTCCATTTTTGTTGATTTTAGTTTGGCCAGCTGGCTTTCAACCACATCGTCTTCAATTTTTTCGAATAGTAACTCGGCTTTCTCAATTTGATGACCCACAGGAAGCAAGTTTATGTTTCCGCTTTTTGTCCAACCTGCCGCGCTGGTGCTTAGCATTCGCCTTAATTTTTCTGAAGTAAAGGGAAGGAAAGGTTCGGCAAGGATAGCAATATTTGCACAGATCTGCAGCGAAACGTTCAGAATAGTGGCAACTCTATGGGGGTTGGTTTTATATATTTTCCATGGTTCCGAGTCGGCAAGATACTTATTTCCTAGCCGGGCAATGTTCATCATTTCACGTAAAGCGTCGCGGAAACGAAAAGATTCGAGGTTCTTTTCAATTGATGCTTTCAGCTTAGGCAATTCCTCAATGGTACTCTTATCGTAATCGGTTAGTGGCCCCATTTCAGGTAGCTTACCCTCGAAGTATTTGTGTGTTAGCACCAATGCCCGGTTCACAAAATTACCTAAAATGGCAACCAGCTCGTTATTATTCCGTGCCTGAAAATCTTTCCAAGTAAAGTCGTTGTCCTTAGTTTCGGGCATATTGGCTGTAAGCACATAGCGCAAAACATCCTGTTTGCCCGGGAAATCTTCGAGATACTCATGTAGCCACACAGCCCAATTGTTTGAGGTTGAAATTTTATTGCCCTCAAGATTTAGGAACTCGTTAGCTGGAACATTATCGGGTAGTATGTAGCTGCCTTCGGCTTTTAGCATTGAAGGGAAAACGATGCAGTGAAAAACAATGTTATCCTTACCAATAAAGTGAATCATACGTGTTTCGGGATCTTTCCAGTACTTTTCCCAGTCGGGGGTTAGCTCTTTGGTTGCTGTGATGTAGCCAAGAGGTGCATCGAACCATACGTACAGGACTTTTCCTTCGGCACCTTCAACGGGTACCGGTACACCCCAATTCAGGTCGCGGCTAACCGCTCGGGGTTGTAAACCTTGATCGAGCCAACTTTTGCATTGCCCGTAAACATTTGTTTTCCACTCCTTATGCTCTTCAAGTATCCATTTTTCCAGAAAACTCTGGTACCTCTCCAGGGGAAGAAACCAGTGTTTTGTCGATTTTCGTATGGGCTTAGCCCCACTAAGGGTCGATTTGGGGTTAATAAGATCGGTGGCGTTAAGGCTTGTTCCACATTTTTCGCACTGATCGCCATAGGCCTTTTCGTTATTACAGTGTGGGCATGTTCCTGTAATATACCTATCGGCTAAAAATTGGTTCGCCTCGGGGTCGTAGTATTGCTCGGTTGTTTTTTCAATAAATAAGCCCTTATCGTAAAGGTTACGGAAAAACTCGGCCGAGTTTTCGTGATGGGCTTTTGACGAGGTGCGAGAGTATATATCAAAGGTTATCCCAAAATCTTCGAACGATTTTTTTATAATAGCATGGTACTTATCCACTATATCCTGTGGCGAAACCCCTTCTTGGCGGGCTTTGATGGTAATAGGAACGCCATGCTCATCCGAGCCGCAAATCGATATTACGTCTACCCCTTTTAGGCGTAAGTAACGGGTGTATATGTTTGAGGGGACGTAAACCCCTGCTAGGTGTCCGATATGTATGGGGCCGTTTGCGTAGGGCAAGGCCGATGTAATTAAGTAGCGTTTGTAGGCGTTCATGGCAGATTTGTTAGGTTTGGTCAAAAAACGTGCTTAGCGAGCATACTTCTGTATAAATGTAGCTAATTTAGTAATAGAATAACCTGTAGCAACAGGTTGCAAATGTAGTAAATTTAAAAAACAAGTCAATGGTTCCTATTTCTCCTCCCACATTAAAATCAGGCGATGCTGTAGCTATTTTAGCGCCAGCACGGAAAGTGAAACACGCTGAGATTGAACCTGCAGTACGAATGCTCGAGAGTTGGGGGTTAAAAGTGGTATTTGGCGAAAACCTGTTTGGGGAGTATAATCAGTTTTCGGGTACCGATTCTGGGCGTGCTTCAGATTTTCAATCGATGATAACTAATCCAACGATAAAAGCGATTATTTGTGCCCGTGGGGGGTATGGCACCGTTCGTTTGCTCGATTTTTTAAACCTAAGAGATTTACAGCGCGACCCCAAATGGGTTGTGGGGTATAGTGATATTACGGTATTGCATAGCTTTTTAAATTCGTGGTTTAAAATGGAGACGATACATGGTATTATGCCCATTAATTTTCCTGTGGATGGAAAGCCCAATACTTCTACCGAAAGTTTACGAAAGGTTCTTTTTGGCCTAAACCCCGAGTATAATTTTCCGACCCATAAGCTTAATCGGAATGGTATTGCCGTAGGTGAATTGTGTGGGGGAAACCTATCCGTATTATGCAGCATAGCGGGTACCGATGCCGATATAAATACGCAAGATAAAATTCTTTTTTTAGAGGATGTAGATGAGTACCTGTACCATATTGATAGAATGATGATGAACCTTAAACGCAGCGGTAAGCTTGAAAATTTGGCGGCTTTGGTCGTTGGCGGTATGACGCAGATGAATGATAATACCATACCCTATGGGCTAAATGCCCTAGAAATTATAAGGGATGTGGTGGGTGAATATAGTTATCCCGTTTGTTTCCGTTTCCCTGTTGGGCACCAGGAAGAGAATGTTGCGCTTATTATGGGCCGAAATGTTACGCTAACTGTTTCTGACGGGGGAAGCAATCTCACGTTTCTTGCTAGAGAGTAAGGAGAGCTATATTTCCCAGTCGAAACCGTCTTTCCTGTCTTTAACCGTAACCCCTAGTTTAGCCAAATCGTCGCGAATTTTATCGGATGTGGCAAAGTCTTTATTTGCCTTGGCTTGCAGGCGTATGTTTAGAATCATTTCCATAAGATTCCCAGCTAAATTGGTGTGCTTTGTGTCGGCCAACTGTTCGTTGGCTAGCCCTAAAATATCAAAAACTAGGGTATTGAATGTTGATTTAAGGGTTTTTAAATCTGCCTGGGTAATGGTTTCTTTCCCCTCGGATAAAGAGTTAATAATTCTAACCCAATCAAAAATGGTGGCCAGCGCAATGGGACTGTTTAGGTCGTCGCAAAGGGCTGTGTAGGCTTTTTCCCACAGCTCGTTTACGTTAACTGTAGAATTGGCAGATGGTTTAATTTTAGTAAGCAAACGTGCAGCAGCAAATAGTCGGCTTAGCCCTTTTTCGGCAGCCTGTAAGGCCTCATTTGAGAAATCGAGGGTAGATCGATAGTGTGCCTGAAGAATAAAGAGCTTTATGGTCATTGGGCTATAGGCCTGTGTAAGCATTTTATGATTCCCCTCAAAAAGTTCTTCGAGGGTAATAAAATTACCCAACGATTTGCCCATTTTTTGCCCATTAATGGTAATCATGTTGTTGTGCATCCAGTAGCGAACGGCCTCTTTGCCATTAGCTGCTACGCTTTGGGCTATTTCACATTCGTGATGAGGAAAAACCAAATCCATCCCGCCTCCGTGTATATCAAAAGGTTCGCCAAGGTACTTTGTGCTCATTGCTGAGCATTCTAAATGCCAACCAGGGAATCCAATGCTCCAAGGAGATGGCCAGCGCATAATATGTTCAGGATTAGCCTTTTTCCATAAAGCAAAGTCAATGCTATTTCGTTTCTCATCCTGCCCATCGAGTTTGCGTGTGCTCGAAATCATATCCTCGATAACGCGCCCCGAGAGCTTTCCGTAGTTATATTTTTCATGATATTTTTCAACATCAAAATAAATTGATCCATTGCTTTCGTAAGCAAAACCATTTTTAAGAATCTTTTTTATCAGCTCAATTTGCTCAATAATATGACCGCTAGCTCTTGGTTCAATACTTGGAGGTAGGGTGTTAAGCATTTTCATAGCATCATGGTATCGGATGGTGTAGCGTTGAGCAATTTCCATTGGCTCAAGTTGGTCGAGCCGTGCCTTTTTTGCAATTTTGTCTTCACCTTCATCGGCATCGCTTTCTAAATGGCCAACATCGGTAACATTGCGAACATATCGTACTTTATAGTCCAAATGTTTTAGCAGCCTAAAAAGTATATCAAAGGTAATTGCGGGGCGGGCATGCCCCAAGTGGGGATCACCGTATACGGTCGGACCGCATACGTAAAGCCCTACATTTGGTTCGTTTATTGGTTTAAAAACTTCTTTTTTTCGGGTTAGGGTATTATAAATGGTAAGATTCATGCTGTGCCTTATTTTGTAAGTCTAATGTTTTTAATAAAATTCAAAGATAGTAATTATTGATTAAATAAATATTTTAAAGCTTTGCAAGAGTTCGTATATTGTGCACTTGTAGCATACAAGAATTAACCATACGAGTAGAAACTCTTGGAAGGCTACAATGGAACTATTTTACTATTAATTCGTTTAATTTAAGTAGTTGTCCTTACTTTTTTAATTCAAATCCTTAAGGTTATGAAGAAAAATAAGTGTTTTAATATAGTTAACCCTTTACTGCTATTGGCAGTGATGCTATTTAGTATAACCGTAAATGCTCAGAAAGGAAAAATGCAAACCGCGTTTATTTACCAGCTCACAAGGCTAATAGAGTGGTGTCCCGAAGGGAAAGAGGGGAACTTTGTAATCGCTGTTGTAGGTGATGAACCCGATCTTTTACATCAGCTCTCTGCGCTTCGGGTACGGCGGGTTGGGAACCAGCAAATCGAAGTTAAGTCGTACCCCGATGTTAGCGAGGTGGATAAGGCCAATATCCTATTCGTTCCTGAAAATTTGTTTGAACAAATTACCCAAATAGCACAAAAAGCCGAGGGGGCTTGCACTTTAATTATTAGCGATCAAGTAGGATCGGCTAGGACAGGTAAAGGAGCAGGCGTAACCTTACTATACAATGATCGTGAGGGCAAGCTTGAGTTTTACATGAACAGAAATTATATGAGGGAGCGGTCGTTTACTGTTAACAGTAAGCTGTACGATTTAGCTACCAGAGTATACTAAAATCATAAGATTATGGAAGTAAAATTTTCATTAACAAAAAAATTGTCTCTGGGGTTTGGGCTTATAATAGGACTTTTTTTAATAACGTCGGTGGTAACATATGTCATTCTTACAAGGAATGATGATATAAACCGGGAGCTCTCCGAGCAAAATACCCCGTCGCTTAGCCAGCTTACGGAAATTCAAAACTTGGTTTCGGAGTCGAAATTACTTATAAAAAACTGGGTTTATATAGATAAATTACCAGATACTCCAGACAAGCAAAGGTTAGAGAACCTTCATAGCACACTTTACCCTAATGCGGTAAAAGCCATAAAGCCCCTTACGGAAAATTGGAGTGATGCCGACAGAGAACTCTTTAGCGAGATAGACAGCCGAATTACCGAAACTCTTTTTGTTGACCACAAGAGTATAATGGATCAACTTAGTACTTTCGACAGCTATAACGATTTTATGATTCTTATGGATGTTGAGGGCATGGTTGCTGCCACCGGTTCGGTAATGACTACCACCGACCAGGTGCTCGAAGAGATTGAAACGCTTATGAATAATCAGCGGGAAGAAGCAGCCGAAGCTTACGCCAAGATAGAATCATCCACATCGTTTTTTAGAATCTTCGTAGTAATAGGGGGCCTTTTGGTTGTTGTATTTGGAGTATTTGTGTCATACTTTATTACAACGGGTATAAAGCGTTCGGTGAGCGTTGCTTCCGATGTTATATCGAAGCTCGCAGATGGCGATTTAAAGGCCGATTATGAGATTTCGGGTAACGATGAGATTTCAAAGTTGCTATACGATTTGCGCCAAATGATTGGTCGTTTACGAGAAATTGTTGTTTCAATCGTTGTGGGTGCCGAAGAGATAGCCAACACCAGCATGGATCTAAACGATATAGCCCAGGGTATTTCAGGTGGTGCTTCAACCCAGGCTAGTAGTGCCCAGGAGGTATCATCATCAATGGAGGAGATGACGGCCAATATTCAGCAGAATACGGAGAACTCGAATAATACCAATAAAATTTCGAATCAGCTTGCTGTTGATATAGAAAAAATTGGCGGCGAATCGGAGAAGAGTATGGACTCGATAAATAAAATTTCGGAACGAATTGGTATTGTAAATGATATTGCATTTCAAACGAATCTGCTTGCACTTAATGCTGCAGTTGAGGCTGCTAGAGCAGGAGAGCATGGAAAAGGATTTGCTGTTGTAGCAGCCGAAGTGCGAAAGCTGGCCGAGCGGAGCAAGGTGGCTGCCGATGAAATTCTTCTGCTCTCGAAAGAAAGTGTTCGCAACACCGAGTCATCGGTCGAGTTAATTCGCGAAATCATACCTGAGGTTAAGAAAACATCTGTTCTTATACAGGAGATTACAGCGGGGAGTGTAGAGCAAAATAATGGTGCAGAGCAGATTAACCATGCTCTGCAACAGCTTAATAATGTAACTCAAGAAAATGCGGCTAATGCCGATGTGCTAGTAACAAGCTCAGAGAGGATGAAGGCTGAAGCCGAAAAGCTTAAGGAGCGTATAAGTTTCTTTAAAACCGAAGTAAAAAAAGTTTCTTCTTCGGTAAAACAGATCAAAGAGACAGCAATAGCTAAGCCAAAACTTAAGGGCATCGCTGTAAACATCAAAAAAACAGAAGAAAAACCAGTTCCAACGCCTGCGGCTACTCCAAAGGTAAAAAAAGGTGGGGCGATTCTGGATATGGGGGGTAGCATTAGCCCAAAGGACGACGATGAGTATGAGAAGTTTTAACCCGCATTATTCATCAATTTTGTTAAAGATGAATGCAGATGCGGGTTAATCCCGACTTAGTTGAGCCCAATTATTCGAATGAATAATTGGGGTTAAGCTCTTTGTTAAGCAACTGTTGTTATCCTTGAATTTAGTAAAGGTGTTTGGGTTTATTAATTATGTAACAGATTTTATGCGAAAAAATAAAAAGAGAGCCTCTAATTTAAATTAGAGGCTCTCTAGTTGGTTTCAGGGTTAATTTATGGGATGTATGAAATAAATTTGAAAGGGAAGCTAACCATGTCAGACATCTCTTCGCCCGATTCTTGAATTTCATCGTCGCCCTCCTCGTAGTACCAGTTTACCTCAACCTCGTAGCCTTTCGACATGAATTTCATAAACTCTAGCAGGATGTCGAGTAAAAATTTTGATGAAGCCGAGTTAAAATAGGTCATTTTAAAGTTAAGCGTAAGTAATTTCTTATTGAAATCGGTATTCTGGCTAAGAACTTTCTCGTTGTACTCTTCCAGCCATTTTAAAATAGGCCTATAAAAGCCAATCGCATTTTCTGGTCTTGAGAAGCCAGAGATCTCAAAAGAACTATTTTCTGGATTGAAGTTTACATTTGGCGTAAAATCGGTAGGTTCTATGTGTAGAGCTTTCATTGAACTTATTATTTAACAAGAGATTCTTACGTTAATTGTAAAATATGAATATTGGTCGTTAATTGTTTCAAATTTATAGTTAATCTTATTTTCAGAGACCTTAGCAATGTTTATTATGCCCAAACCAGCACCCCCTTTAAGCGAAACATCGCCACTTAGAATGGTGAGCTTATATAGCTCTTTTAAGCCTTCCTTGTTAAGCGAGTTTACACGGTCGAGTTTTTCTTTGAGGGGCTTAATTTTAGTATTTAATAAGCTGTTTGAGACAAAGAGAGAAAATTCGTTGTTGTTTAAAAGAAGCGAAAATTTGGGGTGATATTCGCTGTTACCGCTTATTATATCCTGATGTTTGTATATATTTTCAAGGCTTTCAACCATAGCCGAGTATACCTTTTTTTTAATGGTAATGGACATGCCTTGCTTATCAACATATGCAGTCATACGATTTAGCAACACCCCAATTTCTTCATAGCTTAAAGGGCCAAAATGTGCTAGGATATTTTTTTGTTGTACCACTTTTAAGGGGGCTTTCGGATTACTATCGATTTTCATGAGACATTAAACCCATTTATTTTGTAACTAGGTTATTACAAATGTATCACTTTTTTTTTAAAAACAAAGGGCAATAATTATTTCATAGATTTTATCTGTAAAAACTATTAATTGGAATCACTATTGTCCGATAAAAACAAAGATAAACATTATAGATTCTTCGCTTCACTGCGTTTCGCATTGAATGACAAATGTTTAGTTTTTAGGGGAGGGCTTGGCTAGCGGCGTAGCCGCTAGCCAAGCCCTCCCCTCCCAAATACAACTCAACGCCCTGTCATTCCGAGCGTAGGGAGGAATCTATAAATATTAACCGGACACCAATGAATTGGAATAGTATTTCTAGCTTAAAAAAATGATAGCGAGAAAAAGTCGCTGTCGGTTACAATAATTGTTCGAATGAATAACTGGGGTTAAACTAAAAGGGCGGGGCAAACTGCCACGCCCTTTCGGATACTTCAAATTAGCTAAACTGGTTATTTAACAATTGTCATTTCGTCTATTAAATGCTTTGCTCCTGCGTATTTATCAATAATAAATAGGGTGTACCTTATATCAACGTTAATGCAACGCTGTAGCTTGTTTTCAAAAACTATGTCGCCACTCATGGCTTCCCAGTTTCCATCGAATGCTGTGCCAATAAGCTCCCCTTTTCCATTGATAACCGGGCTGCCCGAGTTTCCTCCTGTAATATCGTTATTGGATATGAAGTTTAAGGGCATATCGCCATCTTTTGTTGCATACTGGCCGTAATCTTTATTATGGTAGAGCTCCTTAAGCTTCTCGGGAACAACAAATTCCCAGTTGTCAGGATCCTCTTTTTCCATAACCCCGTTTAGGGTGGTGTAGTAGTTGTAATGTACAGCATCGCGTGGATAGTAATCAAGCACCTTGCCGTAGGTTAGCCTCATGGTAAAGTTTGCATCGGGATACATGGGTTGCCCATCGTTCATTTCCATAATTCCTGCAACGTAAAGCCTGTGACCCTTGCTGAACTTTTCATTAAATTCTTTTAAATTGCCCTTAATTTCTCTGTACTCGTTTATTATAGATGTTGATGCTGCAAAAGCGGGGTCGTTATTAATTTCTTCTGCTGTTGGGTTATCTAGGAATTTCCAAAGTTTAGCCGAATCAACAAACATTGAATTGTCGAACATATTGTCAATAAATTCATTGAATTCACCGTTGAACTCATCGTAAACTGTTGCAAAAATAGAGGGGTGGAACTCTTCCTTAACCTTATCGGCATAAAGTTTAAACATTGCCTTGGCAACCTTGCGGTCGGTTGGGGCATTGTAGTTTTTGTAGAACCCTCTTGCGGATTCTTTTAATTCTTCACCCTGTTTTTCTATCTCTTCGGCATCACCTTTTTCTAGCACTTTAGCTAAACCGTTGGCGCGTAAGGCAAATGAAATAATTTCGGTTCCTCTTAGCATCGTTTCGCTAAGGTATAGGTTAGCATACATATAGTCGCGACGACCTTCTATAGCAGTTTCTATTAGATTAAGCGCTTCGCCATAGGTTTTGGTTCGTTTCCTGTTTTGGTTTACCCATTTGGTGAATTTTTCTTGTTCTGCCTGTTTACCCTCTTTAATTTTCAACCTCTTAAGAGATTGATTTTGGCCAATTGAGAATTTCCAGTAGTTACTGCTGCCCGAGTATTTAGATGCGTACTTAATGCGAATCTCATCGCTGGCAAGCATGTCTTCTAGTATTATCTCCTGACGAATACCCCTAATGAATGAGCGCTGAGCATTGGTAATTTTTTCGGTTTCATCAACTTCCCACGATGTCATATAGCGAGTGGTGCCACCGGGGTAACCCATTATCATGGCAAAGTCGTTTTTTTCAATACCTTTAAGCGAAATGGGTAGGTGATGCTTGGGGGTGTATGGTTGGTTATCGGGCGAGTAGTCGGCAGGCTTGTTGTCCTTATCAGCATAAACCCTAAAAATTGCGAAGTCGCCTGTATGGCGAGGCCACATCCAGTTATCGCTATCGGCACCAAATTTGCCAATTGATGATGGAGGGGCACCTACCATGCGAACATCAGTAAATATTTCGTAAACCAGGAGGTAATACTTGTTTCCACCATAAAAATTTCTAACCGATGCACGGTAGTGATTACCCTCGCCTGCTTCCTCCTCAATTTTCTTAGCTGCTTTTTGAATTGTTTCGGATCTCTCTTCCTCAGTCATTTTGCTTTTCACCTTTTTAGTAACCTCTTTGGTAACCTCTTCAATGCTAACCAAAAAGGTAACCGATAGGCCAGGTGTAGGTAGCTCTTCATCTAGGTTCATTGCCCAAAAACCGTCTTTTAGGTAGTCGTGCTCTGTGCTGCTATGGCTTTGTATGGCACCGTATCCGCAGTGATGATTGGTAAGCAGCAGGCCTTTGTCCGAAATGATTTCGCCCGTGCAACCACCACCAAAAATAACGATGGCATCTTTAATACTGCCGTTGTTAATGCTGTAAATATCGTCAGCGCTAAGTTCGAGTCCCATGGATTGCATGGTTCCGATGTTGTACTTCTGAAGAAGTGGCAATAGCCACATTCCCTCATCGGCTTTTGCCGTTGAGGCTAGAACTAGGAGAAGTCCCAGGAGAAAAATTTTGATTCGTTTCATTTGGTTTTAATTTGATGAGTTTAGTATTTAAAAAATGAACTGTTTGCTATGGGTTCGATAGTGTTTTTTATAAACGGTTTAAAGGTACAGCTAATTAAAATTTTCTGTGCCCTAAAAAGGATTTACCCCTCGGGTTTTGTATGCTTAAACGATAGTCTGTGGTAGGGGCTTATCCCGAACTTAGTTATAGCTTGCCGATGTTCGCGGGTAGGGTATCCCTTATTTTTTCCCCAATGGTACATGGGGTAGTTGTGCGAAAGGTTTTCCATAATCTCGTCGCGGTAGGTTTTTGCAAGTACCGAGGCCGCAGCAATGCTGAGGTATTTCGAGTCGCCTTTCACTATACATTGGTAAGGAATATTCCTAAATGGCTTAAATCGATTCCCGTCAATTATTAGAAATTTCGGCTCTGCTTTCAACCCCTCAATGGCTTTATGCATAGCAAGTATTGAGGCGTTAAGTATGTTAATTTGGTCAATTTCTTGGGGCGAAACGATACCTATTGCATAGGTTACTGCTTTTCCTTCAATCTCTTCACGAAGGATCAACCGTTGTTTTAGCGTTAGCTGTTTAGAATCGTTAAGCGTTGAATTTTGGTAGTTCTTCGGTAAAATAGCGGCTGCAGCAACCACCGGGCCTGCTAGGCACCCGCGTCCTGCCTCATCGCAACCGGCCTCAAAAGTTTCGTTGCTATAGTATGGTTTAAGCATCTTACGACCCTCAGGTTTCAATTATTTTGCTCATTGTTTGGTATAAAATTTCTGCGGTTTTATTCCACGAAAAGAGTTCTTTTCGCTTAGCCGATTTTGCTGAGAGGGTTCGTTGTAGTTCTGGGTTGGTCGCTACTTGATGCATTGCGTTGGCAACCGATGTGATGTTAAATGGATCAACTAAATATGCTGCATCACCAACTACCTCGGGGATTGATGTTTTGTTCGATGCAATAATGGGGATGTGGCAACGCATTGCTTCAACCAGAGGGATTCCGAATCCTTCAAAGTAGGGGATATAGGTTAGCGCACATGCGCTACCAAGCACTTCTCGGAGCTTGTTAACCGGGAGCCTACCAGTAAATACAACCCTACTTCGTTCTTCTAGTCGGGTTAAAGCGTTTTCTATGTCCTTATTAAGAAACATAGGCTTGCCAACGATAACCATGTAAAAATCGAGGCTGCTTGTTTTTAAGAACAGGCCAAAAGCGTCTATTAGCCGAGGTATATTTTTTCGTGGATTGAGTGCACCAACAAAAACGAAGTAGGGTTTCCCATTAGTTATTTCATTTCTGCACTGTTGCATTTCATTTATAGCAACGGGGGTGTAGGTTAGGTTGGCTCCGTTGTAGGCAACGGTTATTTTGTTGGGGGGCACGTTAAAACTTTTGCATATATCGTTTTTGGAGTACTGGCTTACGGTTACAATTTTTGTAGCCTTTTTTGCATATCGTGGAAAGAAATGTTTGTAGTAGTGCCTGGTTAACAATGGAATACCTTTCGGATAATGCTGAAAGTTTATGTCGTGAATTACATTAACCGAGGGAATTTTGCTCTTTAATGGAATAAAACCGTCGGACGATACGAAGAGGTCGATACTGTTTCTTTTTAAAAATCGATGTACCGATATTTCAAACCAAATGTACCATAAAAACGGATGACGTGCCTGAGGGTTCAGCACGATTGGTGTTATATTCTGCGAAAAGATAAAATGTGGGTCGGGTTTGCGGTCAAATAAAAAGTAGAATTGGTGCTCAGGGTGATTTTTCGTAATTCTTCGCATGGTTTCGTATGTAAACCAGCCTATTCCCTCGAGTTTATCTTTAATGAGGAGTCGTGTATTTACAGCAATTTTCATTGAGTTTATTTTTTGAAGGCAAAATAGCATAATTTTATGCAAACCATTCACTAATTTTACGAAAAATTATATTTTACCCTTAGAACAAATTAAAAGCAGCCAACAATATTGAAACGTAAATTTGCAGTAAATCTTATTTTACTTCTTGTTCTAAACCTGGCAATAAAGCCTTTCTGGGTTTTTGGTATAGATAGAGCCGTTCAGAACCTAGTTGGAGCCAGCGAGTATGGGCTCTTTTTTGCTCTATTCAACCTCTCCTTGCTGTTCAATATTTTCCTCGATTTTGGTCTCACAAATTTCAATAACCGGGCAATTAGCCAGCATCCCCAGCTACTACCTCGTTACCTTTCAAATTTAGTGGGTATAAAACTTTTAATGGCAATAGGCTATTTTATAATTAGTATTACGGCAGCCTACTTTTTAGGATACACGCAGCGGCAGCTAGGAATGCTTCTGGTACTTGTGGTTAATCAGTTTTTAGCGAGTTTTATACTATACTTAAGAAGTAACATTAGTGGGCTACAGCTTTTTAAAACCGATAGCATCCTTTCGGTAGCCGACCGGTTTTTTATGATAATATTGTGTGGTGTTTTGCTTTGGGGTCCCATGCGTAGTAGGTTTAGAATTGAGTGGTTTATTTACGCCCAAACCATTGCCTATTTAATTACAACAACGATTTCCTTGGTTGTTGTGGTGCGGAAAGTTAAAGTTTTCGCTCCCAGATTAAATCGAGTATTCCTTGTTTCAATATTAAAGCAAAGCTATCCATACGCATTGTTAGTACTGCTTATGTCGTTTCATTTTAGGGTCGACTCCGTAATGATTGAGCGCTTGCTTCCCAACGGAAATTTTCATGCTGGTATTTACGCTCAGGCGTTCCGTTTGTTAGACGTAAGTACCATGGTACCATTCCTATTCTCTTCGCTGTTGCTCCCCATATTTTCGCGTATGCTTAAACAGGATGATCAAATTATGTCACTACTGGGTTTTTCGGTTAAGCTATTGTTGGCTGCATCAATCGTTTTTTCGTTGGTTTGCATCTTTTACCGCGATCCAATAATGGAGCTGCTGTATGTTAACCATGCAGCCGAGTCATCAACTATTTTTGCCACCCTAATGGTGTGCTTTGTATTTGTTTCAACTTCATACATTTTTGGTACACTGTTAACTGCAAACGGGAGCCTTTACACGCTAAATATTATCGCTCTAATAGGCGTTGGCGTAAATATAGTGCTTAACGTAATATTTATACCTAGGTATTATGCCCTTGGTGCAGCAGCAGCAAGCCTTATTACACAGGCTATTGTTTCGCTGTTGCAGTTAGGGGTTGCCATAAAAACATTTAAGCTAAGAATTGTGAAAACCGAGATGGTAAAATTCATATTACTCGTTGGTGTAACGTGTTTGAGCTATTTTATGGTTAGCCAATTCAATGTTAATTGGATAGTTGGAGCAGCAATAGTATTGGCAGTTAGTATATTCACGGCATTTTTAGTAAAACTGATTAGCATAAAGGATTTGATTTCCTTGTTTTTGAATAGAGACGGGGCGTAAATTATTTGGTGTAATCGATATTGTTTATTCGCATTTTTTTGTTTAATTTTGGAAGGTTAAAACAAAAAAACGGTATTTTTTTATCAATAATCATAAATAAAAATCGAACCCCAGTTACAAAAAGTTAAGCTATGGGAATACTTGTAGATAAAACTTCCGATTGTCCTTATATAAATTTTTCTGAACAAGGTTTACTTGAAATCGAGGGTCGTTCAATAACCGAAGATGTGTTTTCTTTTTGGCAACCGCTAGTTGATTGGGTAGAACAATACATTAAAGCCCCAGCCGAGTTAACTAAAGCTGTCATATTCTTAGAATATACCAATAGTAGTTCAAACAAATACCTGAGCGAAATAATGAAGCAACTCGATACCTGCGCTGCCCACGGAAATAAAGTGGAGATAATATGGAAGTATGAGGAGGAGGACGAGTCGATCCTCATGTTAGGTCAGGACTTGGCCTCACTCATTTCAATACCTCTGCAATTCCAAGAGGTGGAGATGGAAAAGGTTAAAATGCAGAAAGTTAGAATTAAAAGCAAGAAAACAGGGAGCGAGGCCGTAATTTCTTTTAGGTATTGGGATGCCATTGTTCGTAATGGTCATTTTGATGATTATATTGTTTTAGAAGAAGATGTGAAAACATCCTAATTTTTTACTGATAACCCCTGAGATGCAAAAAATTGAATTAAAAGAAGCAGTAACCACTCCCTACGTCTTACTGAATGCCGATATCGGTGAAATTAGAATAGAGGGGCGTTCAATACCTGAGAATGTAATCGATTTTTATTACCCTATTCTTTCATGGATTGATAACTATGTGAAAGAGCCTAAGGATACTACCACTGTCTTTTTTAAACTTGAATACTTCAATACAAGCTCATCAAAAAGGCTTTTCGACATTATGAAGAAGGTTGAAACCATTGCATCGCAACCCGAGAAAAAGGTAGTTATAAATTGGTACTACGAGGAGAATGATGAGGATATATACTTTGCTGGTAGCGATTACAAGGTGCTGATTGGCAAAGCTGAGTTTAACCTAATAGAGATGGACGCCACAGATTAACCCCCTTTCCTTATGCATCTATTTCCACGTATCATTCTGTAAGCCAGTCGATAATCTTTTATATTCAAAAGTTAGGGTGCATGTTGCCAACAAATAAGAAGAAAATAGTTAATGACCCAGTGTATGGATTTATTAATATTTCGTACCCTTTAGCTTTTGATATTATTGAGCACCCATATTTTCAAAGGCTTAGGCATATAAAGCAGCTTGGCCTTACCTACCTAGTGTACCCTGGGGCTAACCATACACGTTTCCAACATGCACTGGGCGCTATGTACCTTATTGAGCTAGCCATTGATGTTTTGCGAGCCAAGGGGCATCATATCTCAACCGAAGAGGCTGAGGCAACTTCGGCTGCCATTTTGCTGCATGATATTGGGCATGGGCCTTTCTCGCATTCGCTTGAGCACAGCTTAGTACAGGTCGATCATGAGGTAATAGGGAAGAGCATAATGCGAGACCTAAACAGGCAACTTGACGGGCGCCTCGAAATGGCAATGCAAATTTTTGATGGAATCTACCCCAAAAAGTTTCTGCATCAACTTGTTTCAAGCCAGCTTGATGTTGATAGGCTCGACTATTTACGGCGTGATAGTTTTTTTACTGGGGTAACCGAGGGTACGGTTGGTTCCGACCGAATTATTAAAATGCTTAATGTGGTTGATGATAATTTGGTGGTTGACGTCAAGGGAATTTATTCCATCGAAAACTTTATTATTGCTCGTAGGCTAATGTATTGGCAGGTTTACTTGCACAAAACGGTGGTATCGGCCGAGAAGCTTTTAATTCAGCTCATTAAGCGTGCCAGAGAACTTTCAACTCAGGGACAGCAGCCATTATGCCCATCTCCTCTTTCATATTTTCTCTCCAATGCGGTTACAAAGAGTAATCTTAGTGATACCGATAGCGCTAGCCATATTATATCGCAGTTTCTTAGTATTGATGATGCCGACATTATGGTGGCCGCTAAGCAGTGGCAGGTACACCCCGATAAGGTTCTGTCAACACTTGCAAAAATGATTACATCACGCAAACTTTTTAAGGTTGAGCTTCGGAACAATGAGTTTAGTGAGCAGGAGGAGGAGCAACAGCGTGACCTATTCATAAAAATGCATCCCGAATTAAAGAAATATAGCCATTATTTCGTTTTTACTGGGTCGGTAAGTAATAAGGCCTACCAATTATCCGAAGAGTCGATAAGTATTTTACACAATAATGGTAGCCTTGTTGATATAACGTCAGCGTCGGAAATGATAAACGCTCAAACGCTTTCAAAGGAGATAACTAAATATTTTCTCTGTTATACCAAGTAGAGTTTATTATTTCTCGTTATTATTTGTTAGTTTTGCCCCAAATTAATATAAGTTAGCATGAACTTTACAGCAAAACAAATTGCTGAATACTTAAGTGGCGTAGTTGAAGGAAATCCTGAGGTTAAGGTACACACCGTGGCCAAGATTGAGGAGGGCTTTCCGGGCGCACTATCCTTTTTAGCAAATCCTAAATATTCAAAATACATATATACCACGAAGTCCTCAGTGGTTTTGGTTAATAAAGATTCTACGTACGAAGGGGAATTAAGCCCAACCCTCATTAGGGTTGATGATCCATATGAGTCGTTTGCACAGCTGCTCAACCTAGTTGAAGTAGCAAGGCGACCAAAGCCTGAAGTGCATCCACAGTCTTGTATTGAAAGTTCGGCTGCTTTAGGTAGCGATGTGTTTGTTGGGGCTTTTGCCTATATTGGCAACAATGTGAAAATAGGCGATAACGTATTAATACACCCACAGGTTTATGTTGGTAATAATGTAACCATTGGCAGCAACACCATTTTATATACAGGGGTTAAAATTTATGACGATTGTGCAATAGGCCAAAATTGTATAGCACATGCAGGTGCCGTTATAGGTGCCGATGGTTTTGGCTTTGCCCCTCAGGAAGATGGTTCGTACAAAAAAATGCCCCAAATAGGCAATGTAATTATTGAGAATGATGTTGAAATAGGTGCTAATACCACCATCGATAGGGCCACCATGGGGTCAACAATAATTCGGAAGGGCGTAAAACTCGACAACTTAATACAGGTGGCTCATAATGTTGAGATAGGGGCAAATACAGTAATTGCGGCTCAAACAGGTGTGGCGGGGTCAACTAAAATTGGAGAAAACTGTATGTTTGGCGGTCAGGTTGGTATTACGGGGCATATTACCATAGCCGACGGGGTTAAGCTATCGGCTCAAACAGGTGTGCCCAATACATTAAAGATACCTAACGAAATTTACATAGGTACTCCAGCTATGCTATCGCGGAAATTTACCCGTTCTTTCGTGATATTTAAACAGCTTCCTGAAATGAAGCGAGAGCTTGATAGTATTAAGAAGTTTGTGAGCAGTAAAAATAAATAGACTATAGGAATTTATTTCCAACAAACATATGCATATGTTAGAAAAACAAACCACATTAAAAGGTGATATCAGGTTAACAGGCAAAGGTTTACACACTGGAGTTGATGTTAATATTACCATTTGCCCAGCACCAGAAAATACAGGCTATGTATTTATTAGAACTGACCTTGAGGGTGAACCGAAAATAGAAGCCATTGCCGAAAATGTTGTCGACACATCGCGTGGTACTTCAATCGAACAGAACGGGAACAGGGTTACTACTGTTGAACATGTACTAGCTTCATTATCGGGTTTAGGTATCGATAACGCCTATATTAAGGTGAATGGCCCCGAGGTTCCCATCCTCGATGGTAGCGCTAAACTTTTTGTTGAAGAGATTCAGAAAGTAGGCATTGAAATACAAGAGGCCGAGAGGGGTTTCTACGTTATAAAAGAGAAGTTAGTATATACCGATGCCGAAAGAGGAATTGAAATAGCGGCTTATCCCGATGAGTCGTTTAGCATAGATGTGCTAATCGACTATAACTCGAAAGTGCTAGGTAATCAGTATGCCCAGCTAACTAATTTAGGCGAGTTCGCAGAACAGGTTGCTCCTTGTCGTACATTCGTGTTCTTCCATGAGCTAGAAATCCTTTTAAAGAATAACCTTATTAAGGGTGGAGATTTAGAGAATGCAATAGTAATTATTGAGCAAGAGGTTAAGCAGGAAGAGCTGGATCGTATCGCCGACCTGTTTAATAAACCCCGTGTGCACGTTAAAACTGAGGGATTTCTCAATAACGTTGATTTACGTTTCCATAACGAACCCGCTAGACATAAGCTGCTCGATCTGATGGGCGATTTAGCTTTGGTTGGTCGCAGAATTAAGGGTAAGATTGTAGCCAAGCGCCCAGGACACCTCGCTAATACCGAGCTAGCGAAGATTATCCGTAAAATGGCTCGTAAAGAGGCCATGAAACCGAATGTTCCCAGGGTTGACTTTAAGCAGACCCCGCTATACGACATTAATCAAATTCGTAATATTCTTCCTCACCGCCCACCATTTTTGCTAATAGATAAAATTATGCAAATGGATGAGAATTCGGTTGTGGGCATTAAGAATGTTACAATGAATGAGGAGTTTTTTGTGGGACACTTCCCCGAAGAACCCGTCATGCCAGGGGTGCTGCAAATTGAAGCGATGGCCCAGGTAGGTGGTATATTTGTTTTAAATACTGTACCCGACCCCGAGAACTACACCACCTATTTTTTAAAGATAGATAGAGTAAAGTTTAAGCGGAAAGTAGTCCCTGGCGACACCCTGGTTTTTCGCCTTGAATTGCTTGAACCCATTCGGAGAGGAATTGCAAGCATGTTTGGGCAGGCATTTGTAGGCGAGAATCTTGTAATGGAAGGAGAACTTTTAGCACAAATTGTAAAACAAAAATAAATGAGATCTGCACAAGCATATATACACCCCGAAGCTAAACTTGGCAAAAACGTAACTGTTGAACCCTTTGCATATATAAGTAAAGATGTTGTTATTGGAGATGGTACCTGGGTTGGTCCTCATGCAATCGTTATGGATGGAGCTAGAATAGGGGCCAACTGCAAGATTTTTCCAGGTGCCGTGGTCTCAGCAATACCCCAAGATTTAAAGTTTAAGGGCGAGGAAACAGTTGCTGTTATTGGTGATAATACCACTTTGCGTGAATGTGTTACTGTAAACAGGGGCACTTTTTCGCGTGGGCGTACAGTAGTTGGCAGCAACTGCTTACTTATGGCATACGCGCACATAGCGCACGATTGTATATTAGGAAATTATATTATAATCGGAAATGCTACTCAGCTAGCAGGTGAGGTTGAGATAGATGATTTCGCCATTTTATCTGGAGGTTGTTTGATACATCAGTTTGAACGTATCGGAGCGCATGTTATGGTTCAAGGCGGCTCAAAAGTTAATAAAGATGTGCCACCCTATGCCCTTGCAGGCCGCGATCCGCTCAGCTTTGTAGGTGTAAATGTAATAGGCTTAAGACGACGAAATTTTGATGCTGACAAAATAAATGAGATTCAGCAGATCTATAGAATTTTATACAGCAAAGGGTTAAATATTTCGCAAGCAACTAATGAAATTGAAACAACGATGCCCTTAACTCCCGAGCGCGACCAAATTTTGAACTTTATTAAGAAATCAGAGCGAGGAGTAATTCGCATTGTGAATCAAAAAAATGCTGGAAAAGAAAAGTAACCCAGCATTTACAGTATAAAATAAAAATTTTATACTGTTTACTCCTTTTTCTCTTTATCTTCTGCTAACCTAGTGTTTAGCAGAAGTGCTTCTACTTGTCGTATGTAGTTTCGCTTATCTAGTTTAGGGGCATGCACATAGCCGTCAACGGTAATTATGCTATTGTTGGTTTCGTTTACGGTTGTTAGGCTAATAAATGGGCCTCCCATGGGATGACCGTAAACATCCCATAATCCTCGGAGCTGACCAAAGTATCTGTCCCTATACATTAGCGGTTGAAATACTGGGGGTATTAAAGTTTCAGTAATCATATAGCTGCCTTTGGTAGGGCCAGGTACATATCTTTTTAGCATCGAATCCCTTTTAGCAATTAGGTATTCAGCAGTAAAAGTATTGGCATCGGTATATGGATACTCGTAAATAAAAATCCCTTGGCTTAAGCTGGGTGTTTCGTATGAAATCCACACAAAATCAGTGGTATCTAGTTTAAGTGTGTACCCCTTGGGGAAGACCATTGAAACATCAAACTTCTCTTTAATTAGCTCCCTTAGCACTCGAACTTCATATTTCGTTGCATTCTGCACTACCCGGTTGCGTTCGTTTTGCTCAAGCATCTGAACCAGTTTATCCTTATCCTTTTTTACGAGTTCTTCAATTGCAGGGTATGATGGGCCAACTATGTTTAGAACAAATTGTGGAGCAGCCCAAACATCATGCTGAGGAACCATTTGCGCTTTTTTAAATTCCTCGCCAACTTTTATTAATATGATATTACGATGGGTTCTAAAGATATTGCTAAAGTTTTGTGATGGCACCATAATCGGCCTAAATAGCGGTTCCGATTGTGGTAGCATTGGATACTCATCCTCTAAAACACTTTTAAGTGTTTTACCAATGGAGTCATTTATTACGCCTCTATTCATTGATACGATTACTTCACCTGCGCTGCCGGTAACATTGGGCAGCAGTGAACTTTTTCCGCCTGTACCTTTATCACACGATGTTGTTAATAGCAACATTAGAATGAGGGGCGGCAAGATTGCAAGAGTTTTTTTCATGGTAGTAGGATTAATTGGTTGTTAGTTTAACCCCAATTATTCGTTCGAATAATTGCTGTCTCCGACAGCGACTAAGTTTCACCACCAATTTTGTTGCCCAAAATTGGGCTCCACTAGGTCGGGGTAACCCGAATTTGTATTCATCTTCAACAAATTTGATGAATAATGCGGGTTAAATGTAGGCTATATTTAGTTAATATACAAAACTATAGGTTTGCCTTAGCGTGTTTTATAATCTCATGGGTTTGTTTATCGACCCAGACGATAACTAGTTGCCCAATGCTTAAGTCGCTTTCAATGCTTGGATTCCAAATGCTTAAATCGTTTACTGTGCAGTTGTACTGAACAGCAATTTTGTGTAAATAATCACCAGCCTGCACTCTGTGCGTAACCTTAATTTTATCCTTTGTATCTCCAGCATTGGCTTCAATATCGTGAAATGTAATACGCTTAGGTATAATGCTGGCTATTTTGTTTTCGTTTTTTACGTAGTCTTCAATTTTGGAAAGGGGCAACCTAATGGCGTATCCCTTATCGCTTTTTGGAACAATCCCTCGACGGTATGTTGGGTTTAGAAACCTTAAATAATCTTCTGGAATATCGATAGTTTGAGCTATTGAACTAAACGCTATGGGGTTGTGCACCAGTACCGTGTCGGTTTGCATATATTCTGTAACGGGTTTGTCGGCCACAATATTGTGTTCCTTTGCGTTCTGCATTATGTAGGTAGCAGCAATAAATGCTGGAACATAGTTTTGGGCAGCCTCGGGTAAATGTTCTCTTAGTTTCCAAAAATTAGTTTCGCCCTCAGAGCGAAGTATGGCATTTCGGATAGCGCCTGGACCCGCATTGTATGCGGCTAGGGTTAAGTTCCAATCGTTAAAAATACGGTAAAGATATTTAAGATAAAGGCAGGCAGCCTCTGTTGATTTAACAGGATCCATGCGCTCGTCGATGTAGCTATTCACCCTAAGGTCAAACATTCGGCCTGTATTAATTTTGAATTGCCAAAGCCCCACCGCTCCGCTTGTAGATACGGCCAAAGGGTTTAGTGCCGATTCTAGAACAGCTAAATATTTAAGCTCCAGGGGCAGCTGATACTTATCGAGTATTTCATCAAACAGCGGAAAGTACAGCTTCGCTAGTCCAAGCATCTTCGATACTTGCTCCCTGCGTTCAGCGGCATAAACGTTGATGTAGTGTTTTACGAATTGGTTGTAGTCAAAATCCATTGGCGACATGCTGTTAATAGTCGCGATTTTAATTTCGTAAACTAAATCGGGAATGGAGGGTGTTTCGGTTAGCGTATCGGTTTTAGTTGATAAAAGGGGAAGGTTAACTTCTGTGAGATTTTTAAGGGTGCTTATAATAGGGCATTTTGAGTATTTGCTCGAGGGATTGCTTGCTGCGGTGTGGTTCCCCGTACAGATACTGTATGTAAATATTAATAGGATGAAGCTAACTTTACGCATAATTGTGTTACTATACGAGGTTTACTGTTTTGTGTTCTCGTTGTTGATACTTTTCGATTCGTCATCATTATCGTTTATCTCTTTCTTTAGCTCATCATTCCCTTTAAAAAGGCTACGGATGAATGTGGGTATTTTCTTTCCCCAAAAAAAAAGTAGAACAATAACAATAATTAGGGTTACCTGCCAAACACCACGAACATTTGTAATTATAAAGCCTACCATCAATTTAAAAATTAGTTAGATATAATCTTGTAATTAAAATTTACAAAAGTTATGTTACAAATTTAGCCCCAATTATTCATTCGTATAATTGCTGCCTCGGGCAGCGACTAAGCCTCACAACCAATTTTGTTACCCAAAATTAGGCTCTACTATGTAGGGGTAACCCGCGTTAGCATTCATCTTTAACAAATCTGATGAATAATGCGGGTTAGGTTGTTTGATTTATAAATATAAGTTACCTAAAAAGTTTTATCACATCGTTAGCATTTGCAAATATAAATAGAGCCAAGATAAAGAGCAATCCTAGTATCTGGGTAAACTCCATAAACTTATCGCTAGGCTTTCGTCCCGATACCATTTCGTATATTAAGAATACCATGTGCCCACCGTCTAGTGCTGGGATTGGCAGCATATTCATAATGGCCAGTATAATTGATAGCAACGCGGTTAGCTCCCAAAACGATTGCCAATCCCAGTATTTAGGAAAAATGCTGCCAATGGCTATAAACCCCCCAACCGATTCGTACGCCTTGGTTTTGGGAGAGAAGACCAATTTTAGCTGTTTTACGTAGCTGCTTATGGTATTTGCGCCTTTTTTTATGCCAGCTGGTATCGATTGTAGAAATGTGAACTCATTCCTTTTTAGCTCAAGAAGTTCGAAAGGGCTTTTTAGGCCTACACCTATTATGCCAGTTTCGGGTATATTCACCGCAAGGTCGATATTCTGGCCATCACGTTCCATGGTTAGGGTAATGGATTTGTTTAAATTTTTCTGTGCTACCTCTTTAAATTCTTCAAGAAATGTTGCTTTTGTACCATTTATGGCAACAAGCTTATCGTTTGGTAGCATGTTGGCCTGTTCGGCGGCGCTTCCCTCAGCTATATAGCTTACAATCATGGGAGCCCGAGGAAAAAACAGATACTGGGTTTTTAGAAGCTGGGGAATGTAACTTTCATCAATTTTTACATCAACCAAGTTATTGTTTCGTTCAACAGTAACCGTTTGAGCATTATCTATAACGATGGTTGGTGCAATATGCAAAAACGATTCAATCTGTTCGCCATCAACATAAAGAATTTTATCGCCATCCTCAAACCCTATTTCTTTGGCAAGGGGATCGCAGGTAACGCCATATACAGCGTTTTCGGTAGGTAAATAATGCTCGCCCCATGTATACAGAATAAAGGTGTAAATTAGAATGCCCAGCAGAAAATTAACTATTACCCCTCCCGATATAATAAGGAAGCGTTGCCAAGCGGGTTTTGAGCGATATTCCCAGGGTTCTGGAGGTTTGCTGAGTTGCTCTGTGTCCATCGATTCGTCAATCATTCCAGCAATTTTCACGTATCCACCAAGGGGCACCCAGCCGATGCCATACTCCGTGTGGCCTCTTTTAATTTTAAAAAGTGAAAACCAAGGATTGAAAAAGAGGTAAAACTTTTCGACTCTGGTGTTAAAAATACGAGCAAGTGTGAAGTGTCCTAATTCATGAAGGGTAACAAGTATCGAAAGGCTCAGTAAAAATTGTATGATTTGAGTAATTATTCCCATCGTCGTCTTTTTAGATTAGCTTATGGTAACGCAAAAAAATAGCTGTTTATTAAATCAAAGTTTTTGCTAGTTCTCTGGTCTCTTTATCGGTTTGTAAATAGTTCTCAAAGTTTGGTTTGGGTGTAAAGGGTTGCTTGCTGAGGCATTTTTCAACAATATTCATCATTTGTAGAAAATCAATTTTTTCATTCAAAAAAGCCTCTACCGCTATCTCGTTTGAAGCGTTAAGCACGCACGGTATATTCCCGCCTTGTATCATCGCTTCACGAGCAAATTCAAGAGCAGGAAACCTGCCGTAATCTGGCTCTTCGAAGGTAAGATTGGGGTGGTTAGCAAATGAGAACCGAGGAAAATTTGAGCGTAATCGTTTTGGGTAGCCTAGTGCGTACTGAATTGGCAGCTTCATGTCGGGTAGCCCCAGCTGGGCTTTTATTGAGCCATCCTCAAACTGAACCATGGAGTGAATTATGGATTGTGGGTGGACTATTACCTCAATCTGCTCGGGCTTTAGGTTAAAAAGCCATTTGGCCTCAATAACCTCAAACCCTTTATTCATTAGGGTAGCCGAGTCTATCGTTATTTTGTCGCCCATACACCAGTTTGGGTGGTTTAGGGCATCTTTTTTTGAAACTTGCGCTAGCTGTTTAGCCGATAGATTGCGAAAGGGACCGCCCGATGCGGTAAGTATAATTTTTTCGATGGGGTTGTTCTCACCAACAAGGCATTGAAAAATTGCCGAGTGCTCAGAATCGACGGGAATGATAGGCACATTTTGTTCGTATGCTAATCCCATAATTAGCTCGCCAGCAACAACAAGTGTTTCCTTGTTAGCTAAGGCGATGGGCTTATTCGCTTTTATTGCATTTATTGTGGGCAGCAAACCCGAGCAACCTACCATAGCGGTTAAAACCATATCAATCGATTCCATTTCAACAACCTGAGCAATGGCTTGATGGCCCGCATAAACCTTTATATCCTCATTTTTTAAAGCATTTGTAACCTTGTTGTAATTGCTCTCGTTGCCGATCACTACAGCGTTGGGCTTGTATTTAAGTGCCTGTTGTATAAGAAGGTGGTAATTGTTGTAGGCCGTTAAAACTTCAACTTGAAAAAGGTTTGAATGCAAATCAATTACTTCGAGAGCCTGTGTTCCAATAGATCCCGTTGAGCCCAGTATGGCTATATTTCTTTTCATGATTTTTGATTGGAAATTTTGTGCGTATGCCGTCTAAAATATTATGTATTGCTCAGGGTTAATTGCATTGCCTTTATGCCAAAGTTCAAAATGTAGATGTGGCCCAGATGTGAGTTCGCCAGAGTTCCCAATAATTGATATGGCCTCGCCAGCTTTAACATGTGCACCAACCTGTTTAAGTAGCTTGCTGTTATGCTTGTATACCGAGAGCAGGTTGTTTTCGTGCTGAATTTGAATTACGTATCCCGTTTCGAGTGTCCAGCTCGAGAAAGTGACAGTACCGTCGGCAACGGCAACAATAACCTCATTTGGGGGGGCAACAATATCTACCCCAAAATGGCCAAGTTGAACATTAAACGAATTGGTTAGAACACCTTTTACCGGCGGGAAAAAATGAAAACGTGTTTGATTAGGAGGCTCTGTGGATTGGGCTATTGAGAGATTGTAAAGTTCCTCAGATTCAATCTGGAGTCTTAATAGAGAATCTTCAACCGAGCGCGAGAAACTAATCTCTCCGTACTTAACGGAAGTGTCGGGTAAACTTTCGAGGTTATCAGGGTATTCGCCCCGCAGTATGGTATGTAGGTTGGCAAGATAAATTCGCCATTGTCTGAGTTCGCGTTCTAGGCTATCTGTTTTTAGCGCATTCTCAACTATTTTTCGGCGTGTGTTACCGTCGGGGTAGCCTGGTATAAACTCTCGTACTGGTGTAAATGCTATTAGCAAGGTAACCGCAGTTATAAGTACAATAACCACACCTCCAATCATGGCAATTACATTTAGCCTCGAGAGGCGCATGAACCACACCTCTTCAAATGTTTTATCGTTGTATATGCTGAGCCTGTACTTGCTTTTAAGCCTATGGATGTACTTCTTCTTCGATTTTTTTTCCATAATATTATATTCGAATAGGTGCAAATATAGCTTTTTTTACTGTATTGTTTTGGATGCTAACTACAATCTGGTGTTAACCCCAATTATTCATCCAAATAAGTTGGGGTCTCTGACAGCGGCTAAGCCTCACAACCAATTTTGTTCCCCAAAATTGGGCTCGACTATGTCGGGGTAACCCGCATAATACATACATCTTTACTAGATTTGATGAGTAATGCGGGGTAAAAGGGTGATACTTAGTATTAAATTTAGCTAACGTTTTTTGTGTTTATTATCCCCAATTATTCATTCGAATAATTGCTGCCTCCGACAGCGACTAAGTTTCACAACCAATTTTGTTCCCCAAAATTGGGCTCAACTAGGTCGGGGTAACCCGCATTTGCATTCATCGTCAACAAATTTGATGAATAATGCGGGTTATTAGGGTCGATTTATTACTGTGTTCAGGTTGATTTTTCGTGTTAGATTTTAAAAAAAAGGTATTTAGTTTGCGATGATGTTTTTTTTCACTACCTTTGCGCTGCAATTGGTCGGAAAAAGACAAAGTTATACTATAAAATATTATATTGCGGGGTGGAGCAGTTGGTAGCTCGTTGGGCTCATAACCCAAAGGTCGTAGGTTCGAGTCCTACCCCCGCTACTAAGAAAAAGTCCTTTAAACAGGACTTTTTTTATGCATCATAGTTTTATCAACTCTTACGATTTAGCCTCAACCCAATCTCCAAACATTTTTATTACCTCAACCAGCTCATCAACCGCCCTTTCTTCAGGAATGTTCCTTTTTATTATTTCCTGTTTTCGGTAGAGGGTTACCCTACCTAGTCCTGACCCAACGTAGCCATAGTCGGCATCGGCCATTTCGCCTGGGCCATTCACAATGCAGCCCATAACCGCAATTTTTAAACCCTTTAAATGGGCCATTCGTTTTTTTACTACAAGTAGCGTATCGTTAAGGTTGTAAAGGGTTCGCCCACAGCCTGGGCACGAAATAAATTCGGTTTTGCTAATCCTAACCCTTGCGGCTTGCAGAATGCCAAAAGCGGTATCTCTTGCTACCTTGGCGCCAATTTGGTTTGAGTGATTTAGCATTAGCCCGTTGGCAAGACCATCAATAAAAAATGGCCCCAATATGGATGACGCCAGCAGCTGAAATTCTGAAGGATTGGTACTATCAATATTAACAGAAATAATGCAGGGGTTATCAATTTGCTGCGCAATAAGTGCAAATAGCATGTTGCGGATCGAGTAGAATGAGTAGATGCTTTTCCCTTTTAGTATAATGACAGACAAAGGGTTGTGCTTAATCATGTCGATAACTTTTTGGGTGGCATTATCCACGTCAATTTCAAGGAACGATTGGTTCGATTTGCCATTGTTTGCAATGTCGGCTAGTTGGTACTTGCATTTCGAATCTTTTCCAACTAATGGCAAACTTTCTGAGCTTTGAATCCCCTCAGGGTTTATCTCATCAATGTATATATAGTCGGCAGCATTATCGGTGGCTTGCCATTGGTTTTTTTGCTTGCTATAATTCCATCCCCATTGAGAGAGGTTTTCTTCTGATAGGATTTGCATGTTTGCCATTACTACAGGAGGTGTATCGCCCCCGATGCCTAAGGTATACCTTGTTTTTTTGTTTGGAATTTCGAGCGGATTAACAGGAATAGTATCTATGCTAAAAGGTTTTCTGTTTTGCCATTGATGAAATATATCTACTAAAAATTTAGCAACAGGAATCTCGTTCTCGGGTTTTTCGGTAAGCGAAACCCTGATGGTGTCGCCAATACCATCAACCAAAAGCGATGCAATACCAACGGCCGATTTGATGCGGGCGTCTTCGCCCTCGCCTGCCTCGGTAACACCTAGATGCAATGGGAAGTATAGCCCCTCGTTTTGCATCATGTTTACCAAGTGACGGGTAGCCAAAACCATGGTGCGCGTGTTGCTCGATTTCATGCTAACCACCACTTTCTGATGATTATGTTTATGGCATATACGAACAAACTCTATGGCCGAGTGCGCCATGCCTATTGGCGTATCGCCATAACGGCTCATTATACGTTGCGATAAGGAACCATGGTTTACTCCAATGCGGATGGTTGTGTCGTACTGCTTACATACTTCGAGCAGCTCGGTAAAGCGAAGCTCGGTGCGAAGCAAATCGTTCTCGTATTCAGCATGGGTAAATGTAAAGCTCGATGTGCGCGATTTGTCCGAGAAGTTACCTGGGTTAATTCTTATCTTGTGGGCATGTTTTGCGGCCTCCATTGCAGCCGCTGGGTTAAAGTGAATATCAGCAATAAGCGGCGTGTTATACCCTCTTTTTGCAAGTTCATTCTTAATAATGCCCAAACTCTGAGCCTCCTTAACGCCTTGCGTTGTTAGCCGAACATACTCAGCACCAGCCTCAATGGTCTTAATGCATTGCGCTACGCTGCTTTCGATATCGTTAGTATTTGTGGTGGTCATGGTTTGAACCCGAATGGGGTTCTCTTTGCCAAGAGGCAAATTACCTACGGCAATCTCAAGGGTTTGCTTACGTTGGTATCCATCAACATTAAAAATATTTAGATTTTTATAGCTATCCATAGAAAGGTATTTTACTTGCAAAGTAATATTTTTGAGGCATTATAAACAAAGGGCTATACGTTAATTTTTCTGGTGTACGAAAAATAGTTGTTTTTTGTCCTTTAAATAATGCGGTTTATTATTAAATTTGTTAGGTTCAAACATTAAAAACCAACCATAATGAAAAATATAATTGTTCCCATTGATTTTTCCGAAGATTCTTTAGACGGGCTCAGGATGGCGGTTCTTTTGGCCAACAAGTTTGAAAGTAGGGTACAGATGGTTTATGTGCAGAGCCCATCATCGGAGTTGGGTAGGGTGGGTTTTGCAGAAGAGAAGAGAAAAGCAGTGCAGAGATTTGAAAGCCTAAAATCAGAATTTGGTTCCATGCTGCACGATGCCGATAAGCTAGACTACATTGTTAAAAAAGGGAAAGTTTATCGAGAGGTTGTAAATCAAGGACAGGCCTTTACCGATTCAATAATTGTGAGTTCAACCCATGGTGCTTCGGGGTTCGAAGAGTTTTTTATTGGGAGCAATGCGTTTAAAATAATATCGGCAGCCGAAAAACCTGTAATTACTGTTCGTCATGGTACTACTCCCCGAGAGATAAAGAATATTGTTTTGCCCATCGATTCATCAACAGAGACAAGGCAAAAACTTCCTGCTACGGTTCAAATAGCCTCTGCCTTTGGTGCTGAGGTTCATGTATTGGGTGTAACAAGTACTACAAGTCAGGATATTGAGAATAGGATTATGGCGTATAGTAGGCAGGTGTGCAAATATTTAGCCGACCAGAATATTAAGCACTCTTCTAAATTTATTCCGGATACAAATACCGTTGACTCTACTATTAGTTACGCCATGGGGGTTAGTGCCGACCTAATTTCGATTATGACTGAGCAGAACGATTCGCTTGTCGACTATGTTCTGGGCACCTCGGCACAGCATATGCTCAACAAGTCGCCTATACCAGTTATGAGCATCACACCCAAGGAACTTTTTATACTCGGTAGTTTCCGCACTAGCGGGGCACCTTACTAGCTGGTTGGCCAACATTCTGATAAATAGTTACCTATGGACAAAAAGTTAATTTTCATTTTTTGCTTATTATTCTTTTCTACGTGCCTTAAGAGCCAAGAAAAAATAAAACTTTTTTACAATTCAGATTGGAAAATCACAAATGCAGATAAAGCAGTTTATTACCGTGATTCTGAGTATGATTTAAATAGTTTTAAATTAAATGGGAAAGTTTATGACTATTCTTTATCGGGCAGCCTACTTATGGAAGGGAATTACCTAAATGGGAAAAGCAATGGTAACTTCACCTTCTATTATAGTAACGGGAAAGTTAGAAATAAAGGTCAATATGAAAAGGGGCGAAGAGTAGGGGAATGGGAATATTATTATAACAACGGACAGTTGAAGCAGGTTATTTTATTTAAAAGCAAGGATATTAACAAATTTTCAGTGCATGAATATTTTTCAGTGCATGAATACTACAATAGTGAAGGAAATCAACTTCTAAAAAACGGAACAGGAACCTGGATAAATGATTCTATTCAAGCTGGAATATTTGACACAAAAAGTTTAAAAACACTTATAGGTCAGTTTAGAGATAGTTTAAAACATGGGGAATGGAAATTAATTAGAGTCTCTGATAATAAATTAATGCATTGCGAACATTTTATAAAGGGAGAGTTTAAAGGTGCAGAGATTTATGATGGCCAAGGTAATTACTATGGAACAACGCCAAGCGAAATAATACATAAAATCCCAGACGAAAATATTATAAAGCTTGCGTGTACTGAAAAATTCGAGTTGGATACTACGGTATTTCCTAAAGCGCTGTTATTTTCTGATGTGGAAACAATTTTCAAAACTGTAACAGGGAAAGAATATAAGATACAAAATAGAAAAGCAGGGTATATATACGGAGACTATAGTTTATTAGAATTTTTAGCAACAAATATTCGTTATCCAGTAAATGCTTTTGAAAAAAAAATCACAGGGAAAGTATATGTTGGTGTTGTTATTGATTCATTGGGAAATGTCAAAGATGTGAAACTAGTTAAGGGAGTACATAAAGACCTTGACACCGAGGCACAAAGAATTGTTAAGTTGGTTGATAAATGGATGCCAGCGCTTAGTGATGGAAAAGCAGTTGAATCAATGATTACAATCCCTGTTAATTTTCAATTACTGGAATAAAAATGTAGTCTAACACGCGGTATATTTTACGCCCCACATTTCTTATAAATTTACCTTGTTTATACACGTATGATTAACCTTCTAAAATAAAACTAAGGGGTAACCATTTGGTACCCCTTAGTTTTATGCATAATATGAGCCCATAAATTGAAGTCGATTTTACAAAGTGAATCTAAAGACACTATATATTTACATTACGAGTTGCTCTTGTTTGAGCGTAAAAAGGCAAGGCGTTATGCTGCGTAGATTATAGCGCGAGCTCATCGATTCGCCATAGGCACCAGCCGACCGAATGGCTAGCAGGTCGCCACGCATTAGCTTTGGAAGCGGAATAGCACTTCCAAAAGTATCGCTACTTTCACAAATTGGGCCAACAACATCGTAAACTTCGGTATATTCGTTACTGCTACTTTCGCAGTAAATGCTATGTTTTGCTTGGTATAGTGCAGGGCGTATCAGGTTGTTCATTCCCGCATCAACCACTGCAAATGAGCGTTCATTACCTTCTTTAATGTATAGCACGCGGGTAACTAGCTCGCCGCATTGCCCCACAATTGAGCGGCCAGGTTCAAAATGCACCTCAATGTGGTTGTCAATAGTCAGATTATTTGCAAATGCCTCGAAATACTCGGCGAAATTGGGTATAGGATTCAAAATCGGGTTTTCGTAGTCAATACCCAACCCGCCACCCACGTTTAAGTAGTTAAGCTGAAGATGCTTGTAGCCGGAATAAAATTTAGATGCGTATGCAGCCAAATCGGCAAATTTGCTAATGTTGAGTATTTGTGAGCCTATGTGGAAGTGAAACCCAATTAGCTCTACAGCCGATAGGGTAGGCAGAACCCGAATGGCCTCGGTAAGTTCGTTTGTGCTAAGGCCAAATTTATTCTGACTTACACCCGTAGTAATATACTTATGAGTACCAGCATCGAGATTAGGGTTTAGCCTAAATGCAATTGGCATTATATGCTTTTTGTTTGCAGCAATTTGGTTAACAACCAGCAGCTCTTCAAACGACTCGATATGAATACATTTTATGCGCGCATCAATTGCAAGTTCAATTTCGTTATTTGTTTTTCCAACGCCAGCAAAAACAATTGTATTTGCTAAAAAGCCTGCTTCGAGGGCGGCTTTAATCTCATTCCCACTTACGCAGTCGGCTCCAAGGTTTCTTTGGGCAATGGTTTCTAAAATTTTGGGGTTTGAGTTTGCTTTTATGGCGTAGTGTAAATTGTACCCGTAACGCGACGATTCCTCGATTGCCACATCTATGGTTTGCCTAAGTAGGTCGAGGTTGTATCTGTATGTTGGTGTTTCCATTGGTTAGTGATTTGCTGGTTCAGGAACTGAAACAATATTTTGCAGTGCTCTAAGGGCTTGAATTTTGCTATCCTTATTTACGAGCAGCGTAATGTTGTGCAAGCTACCACCGTATGATATTAGACTGATGGGAGTATCGTTTAGCGAGTTGAAAACCTTTGAGGCCATGCCCGGATTTTCGGCCAGAAAATCGCCTACAACGCAAATTATTGTCTGGTTTTGAACAATTTCAACACTTGAGAATTCACCCAGCGCTTTGGTAATACTTGTCAGATTTTCGGTGTTATCAATGGTAAGGGTAACGGCAACCTCGGAGGTTGTAATTAGGTCCACTGGAGTTTCGTTCTCGTTAAAAACGTCAAATATTTTTTTCAGAAACCCGTATGCCATCAGCATTCTTAGCGATTTAATTCGTATTGCCGTAATCCCATCTTTGGCAGCAATCGCTTTAATTCCACCGTGCTTATGTGTTGAGGTAATGGTTGTGCCGATATCGCTAGGGCGTAGCATATTTTTTAGAATTACCGGAATATCCTTCTCCCTGCAGGGGTGGATGGTTGAGGGGTGCAATATTTTCGCGCCAAAGTAGGCCAGTTCGGCAGCCTCATCAAACGAAAGGTCCCGAATGGGTAGCGTATTTTCAACAAACCGAGGGTCGTTATTATGAAACCCATCAATATCTGTCCATATTTGAACCTCGCTGGCGTTTATAGCATTCCCAATAATGGCTGCGGTAAAGTCGCTGCCTCCACGCTTCAGGTTATCAATCTCACCCTTTGTGTCTTTACAAACAAACCCCTGGGTTATAATTACGTTTATGCCTGTGCACGTGTCTAGTATTCGGCTCAAATTTTCGGTTATGTATAGGTAATCAGGTTCCCCATCTTTATCAACCCTCATAAATTGTAGTGCTGGGATTAGTGCCGTGTTAACCCCTTGTTCGGTAAAATAGAGGTGTAAGAATTGTGTTGATAACGATTCGCCCATCGCCAAAATCTCCTTTGCAGGCCTTGCACTAAACCCATCGAGTTTTAGGTACATATCTCCAAACATCTTTTTTACATACTCCTTACCCCTCATTTTGTATTTTGATGTAGAGAAGAGGTTATTACAGGTTTCAAGGTGCATTTGCTCAACCAATTGTAACATTCCTTTAGCCTCATTCAGCTTAGTTTCCTTGGCATAGCTAATGCACTTTTCCAAGTTGTTGGTAACTCCGGCCATAGCCGATAAAACCACAACGCAAGGTGTGGTAGTGGGGATTATGCGCGTTAAATTTTGTATGCGCTCTGCTGATCCCACCGATGTACCACCAAATTTTAAAACTTTCATCGTTTTTTATTAGAAGGGTTATTATTAAAAAAAAAGCCTGCAGAATCTGCAGGCCTTAGTATCTAGTTTTGAGTTATGTCTGGTTAATCACTACCCATTACAATAAGCCTGCGTATGTGCATACGTTTACCCTTTAACATGGACATATCCATCTTATTAATGGTGTTTTTAGAGGCTGTATATAGTTGGTACAAATTCATTGTGCTATTTTTACACTGCAATATTACAATATTTTTAATAACAATAGTATGATATTTTGTTTTTTTTGAAAATTATTACTAGTTTTTAAAACATTAACATACCTAGGTTCTGTTTTAGCATAGGCATTAGGAAAAATATTTTTTCAACCTAGTACAGCGTTTCACCACTTCTAATCGTAATCAAAGTAAATGGTGATGTGTTAAATCTAATACCTATAATAATTATGAAAAAGAGAGTTCTATTCGTGACTTTAGTAGTGGGTGTTGCCCTATTTAGCTGTAAAAAGCACAATATTAGTCCAAACCTTACGCCTAAAGAAATTACCCTAACAGCAAAATCTACTCAAGTAATCACAACAAGCAATGCATTTGGCATTGACCTATTTACTAAAACTGCTGAGAAAGGGAGTGAAAACCTGATGCTTTCGCCGCTAAGCGCAAGTACTGCGTTAACCATGCTGCTAAACGGGTGCGGAGGCAGCACCTATACCCAGCTCAAAGCAACTCTAAACTATCCCGATGATATGACCATATCGGAGGTAAACGAAGCCTACAAGGGTTTGGTTAGCCAGCTGCTCTCTGCCGATCCTAAAGTGAAGATGGCATTGGCCAACGCCATTTTTTACCGTAACGGATTCGAGGTGAAAGCCCCCTTTCTCAGCACAATGGACAGGGAGTTTAACGCCCATATTCAGGGACTCGACTTTGGTTCACCATCGGCACTTACCACTATCAACGGCTGGGCAAGCAGCAATACCTTTGGCAAAATTCCAGAGGTTTTGACTGAAATATCTGGCGATGCGGTAATGTTTTTAATGAATGCTCTTTACTTTAAGGGCGATTGGAGCTACCAGTTCGATAAATCGCTAACCCACGATAGCCCATTCTACTTCGATAATGGAACAGCTGCAAATGTTAACACCATGCAGGGTGAGGTAGGTGCCAGATTCGCCTATGGCGATAATTACAGTGCCATTGAGTTACCCTACGGGCGCACCAACTTTACAATGGTTCTGATTGTTCCCAGCGAAACTTTAGCCAGTTTCTATAACGGATTTACAAATGAAACCTGGGAATCCATAACCTCATCGCTGGATGGCTACCCAGAGTTTGGAACAGCTGAAATATATATGCCAAAATTTAAGTTCTCTTATGAGAAGTATCTTAACGACCAGCTAAAAAGCATGGGCATGGTTGATGCATTTGAGGGATCTCTTGCCAATCTTTCGGGTATTGCCGATGCCCCAATTTATGTAAGTTTTGTTAAGCAGAATACCTTTATTGATGTGAACGAAGAGGGAACCGAAGCGGCAGCGGTTACAACCATTGGTATAGATTATACCGCTTCACCAGGGCCTAAAATATTTAAGGTTGATAAGCCCTTTGTATTTGCCATTCGCGAGCGCACCACCAATACATTAATGTTTATCGGGCAGATTACCGATCCACGATAATCGTTTCAGTATCAATAGGCTCTCGTTTGGTTTAGCTATTATATTCAGGTAAATACGAGTCTGTGTTAATTATGTATATAAACAAGTTGACGGTCATTTTGACGGACGACCGAAGACTTGAAATTTTAGTAACATTAAAGAAAAGCGATGAAAAATCTAATCCTATCAATTATGACTTTTGCGTTACTTTTTACAAGTTGTAGAAAGGATGACGACATAACACCCCAAGGCAGTTGCGACTTTATAGACTTTAAATACTATAACGGGGCACAAGACAATTTAGGCGAGTTGCGGAACAACTACATTTTGGTTGGCGTTGACACAACTTACAGTGACATTCAAATTCAAAGTTTCATTTCAACAGTTAATCAACTTGACCAAAATTATGCCTACACAATTCATACTACTGCACAATACAAATTCAAAGAAATTCCGCTAAGGCTTAAATCCTCCAAAACCTGTGAAGAAATCACACAAATTATTTCGGAGTTTGAGCAAAACACCATTGTTTCTTATGCTCACTATACTATGAAAATTGACAACTGTCAAAACTTAATTTGGGAAGAGATTGGCAACTTGTGCATAAACAGCTATGGAAGTAATTTTTATGTAAAAGTATTTGACGAAAATAATTTGACAGGCTTAAATCAAAAAATTACGGAAACAAATACTGAATTAGTAGAGCAAAATGAATTTATGCCAAAATGGTTTGAATTGAGAGCAACAAAAAATTCAAATGGAGACGCTTTAAAAATGGCAAACTATTTCTATGAAACAGGACTTTTTGAACATAGTGAACCCAGAATTTCAAAGTATCCTGTAGAATAAAAACGAACCGCCATCCGTTAGGCGCAAGTGAATGACGCAACCTGACAAGCATTATAAACATCTACAAAAGAAAATATTATGAGAAAATATCTTTTGATTTTAATTGGAGTTTTATTTTTCATCTCATGCGACAAGGGTGATAATCTTGACTCTGCCAACGATAAATTTTTAGAGCTTGCGTATGATAGAACTTACCAATATCCAGATGGATTTTATTATGAGAAAAATTTGATTGGTTATGTATATTATGAGAATACTGTGAGTATTAAACCACCTGATGAGAGAGAAAATATTTGGATTGAGCTTAACACAATTGACAAGGAACAAGCAAAAACATGGTCTGATTTATCAAATGAGTATAGTTCAGTTGATAGAGAGATAGTTAAGGAAAACGAGACAGACAAATATTTTGAGATTGTAAGAGTGAATATTGATAACATTAATGACACTTTACTTTCAAGAGTTCACCGTTCGGATTATTTTATTTCACTTTATAATAAATTTACTGACATCGATACGATTGGAATCTATAGTGGTGAATTGACTTCAAATAATGTAAAGGAGCTGATTGAGTATTTGTGGAGCTGTGGAACGCTAAGCATTTATGACAAAGTAGTTGAATCATCAATTGCAGACAAAGAAGATGATTTTGAGCATAAAATCAAGTCGCTTAAAACGGTCTATGGTGACTTTGGATTACACGATATGATTTATGTATATGATAATGAATTTAAACTAGACAAAACATCAAGAACTTTGACAATAAAAAGAGAATTAATAAAAGAAATTGAAGGTAATTATCACGAAGGGTCGTAGAACACCAGTGCCTAACATGTGGCACAAAAAATGTGAGTGATGTTGATTTCGTGCCAATTTAACATGCATTGGGTGGGTTTTAGCGGCGAATGAAGACGATGAGCCACGAACTCCCACACCGCCATCCATTGTGCCTATATTAATGATAAGTTTACCCGCTAAAATTCTTAGCCATGAAATTTAAAATTTACACTTTAGGGTTATTCCTGCTGCTCTCTTGTTCACTATTAGCACAAGAAAACGGCGGGATAAAAAGTAGTATTGGATTTACATTTTCGGCTATCGGGGGTAATGATATCACCAATTCGGCGAGAATGACCTTATTAGGCGGAGCAAGCTACAGCGGAAAGAGTTTTTACACCGTAGGAGTAAACTATGTTCACCCCGTTCGTTCCTGGGTAGATATTGAATCTGGAATAGAGTATTCCAACCATACTATTTCAGTTGAGCCAATGTCTCAACCGGGGATGGAGTACTCTTCATACTACAGGGATATAGCCCTGATAAATATTCCTATAACAGCGAGAATAAACTTCCTGAAATATTTCTTTATTAATGGTGGTGTTATGCTAGACCTTGAAATGGGAACTTCTAGCCCAATAGATAGCCAGACAGGTGTTGGAGCACTCGTGGGCATTGGAGCCAAGTATACTCTGAACAACGGATTAGGAGCTTTTGTCAACGGGTACTATAAATATCACTCTCTGATACCTCTTTCGGCCAATAGCGATGATTATAGGTGGAGGCTGATTGAAGGAGGATTAAGGATGGGTGTAACATATAGTTTTTAATGATTGAACCAGAAGAACAAGGCACAGCAAATGGTATAAAACATTTAAGTGGATATCCGAATCTTCTAGCACGCATCAAGTTCGGTGTAACTAGGCAGGAAAATAACCCGCAAAGGCCATGCCCTTATGGAGCAAAACGAAACAAGTCTTGATGTCGCAGGGCAGGGTAGAGTTTTCCATGCGAACGTTTCTAAGCTGGCGTAAATTGGGTTATATTTATGGCTTCAATCTAATGTCAGTCAATGGTTGCTCCTAAAGAAAACGATTTAACCCTTTCCGATGCCGAAGTAGTTGGCGGGTGCATTAAGGGTAAGCAAAAGTTTCAGGAGATGCTATACAGGCGATACTTCTCTTATGCCATGTCAATAGGCATAAGGTATATGGCAAATCCCGATGATGCGATGGAGCTGGTTAATGATGGATTTTTAAAAGTATTTACTAATTTGAAAAAGTACGACCCATCAAAACCTTTTAAGCCATGGTTTGCAAAAATAATGGTTAACACATCCATCGATTACTATAGACGGAACCAAAGGAATACTAAAACCGTTCACCTTGATGCCGATATTGAAGAGAAGGGGGCAGTGCCTAATGTGATTGAGGAAATTAATACCAACGATATTCTACAGCTGTTTTCCCAGCTACCCGCAACCTATCGTTACACATTTAACCTATACGAAATTGAGGGCTACTCGCACGAAGAGATTGCCAAAATGATGAAAATTACAACCTCAACATCGCGCTCCAATTTATCCAGAGCCAAGCAGATGTTGAAAGAATTGTATAAACAGCAGCAAAACGTTCAACCTTTTTGCCATGAAACCCTTTAGCGAAGAATTTGTAACTAGAGTAAAAGAAGTTTTTACTGACTATGATGCCAGCCATTTGGTTGATGCAGGGTGGAGTGCATACCAGCAAAAGCAGGGTGCTCAAAAAAAATCGAGGGCGCTGTGGATAGCTATGGCAAGGGTGGCATCGGTGGTATTGTTGCTATCGGTTGGGGTAGGAGTAACATATTTTTTTGTATCAAGGCAAGCCCCAAGTAACAGCACCATTGAAGTTCTCGGTGAAACGCAACCCAAATTAATCGAAGGTAAACCGCAAACACCTAATGATAAAATCAATCCAAGGTTAAGTAAGCCAGTTTTAACACAGGATAAGGAAGATACCGACCTCGCAATCACCAAAACCAGTAAGCCGCAGCGTGAGGTCATTAAATCCATTTCGGAGCCTGTTGCAGTGGCTAGTGTTACAAGCCTTCAGCATAAAAATTTGGTTGCCGATAGTACCCAGCAGGATAGCACCCATATTCAGCACCTCTATTCGAAAATTCAGGTAGATTCAGTTAGTATTGAAGGTTTAAAAGAGAACGATATTTTATTAGCAGAACAGCCAGTTGAATTTGAAAACGACAGAACACCCACGGCAGGCAAAAAACTCACCCTTTATGCAGGCATATCGGGAATGGTTGCCACCGTTGAGCATCTTATATCCGATGCGCCCGGTGTATCGGTAGGGGTTTATGCAAAGCATAAGCTAGCGCAAAATATTTCCTTTCAAACTGGCATTGCCGTTTGTAAGCAAGATTATAGCTTTCAGCCAATTGGTAATGGTGGTAACGATTACATGTACGAATCGTTGTTTACATCAGTAGACCAGAATAATCTCGAAAGCACGGCCTCGTCAGAAGATAATCGCATGGAGATACTGTCCTTAGAAATTCCCCTCAATGTTGTCTTTACCATTCATAAAACGCCAAAATCACATTTCTACATCACCACCGGAGCCTCGTCGCTTGTTTTTCTCGACCAAAAATTTTCCGAAACGGTACGTCATACCTACACCAATGAGGTTTACGATTCATTTACTGGTATTACGAGCACACAGTTTTATTCGCAGCAAATTGAGGTTGAAGATACTTTTAACGCATTTAGCAAGGCTAATTTGTTTGGGCTCTTTAATTTAATGGTTGGGTATAGCTTTCCATTACCTAAGGGTTCGCTGGTTAGCGTAGAGCCTTTTTTACAGCTCCCTATAACAGAAACAACTAGCAGCAATTTAAAGCTTGCTTTCGCAGGTATATCCTTAAAGGTTCAAATTAGGGAGTAATGGGCTAACTTATTCCATCACATTACAGTTTATTTTGCGCAGCGTAGAATGGATTTCATTTTATAGCTAAAAAATACACGCATTGTATTAGAATTCAGCGAAATGTTTTGTGTTGATAAGATTTTTTTATAATTTTGCCCTGTCATACCGCAGGCGTAGCAGGGGGCTTAAGTCCCCTGTTTTGGTATAATAAACTGACAGATGATTACGAATACCAAGGTGGAGAACATTGTATTACAGCAGCTTGACTCAAAGATAGAGTTCATAGTTGATATTTCGGTTTCATCAGCAAACCAAATAAAAGTTCTGCTTGATGGGGATCAAGGGATAACTATTGAGCGCTGTGTTGAGATAAGTAGAGCCATTGAGCAAAGTTTCGACCGTGAAGCTGAGGATTTTGAGCTCGAGGTTTCGTCGGCGGGCCTATCGGAAACGTTACGATTGCCAAGGCAATATAAAAAAAATATCGGACATAAGCTTGATGTGGTTAAAACCGACGGCCAAAAGGTTAGAGGCCTTTTGAAAAATGTTACCGATAGTAATTTTACTCTTGAAATAGAGAGTATGGTTAAGGTTGAAGGAAAAAAACGAAAGCAGAAGCTTGTAGAGCAAGTATCTATACCCTATACTGATGTAAAAAGTGCCCTTGTGGTAATTTCGTTTCGTTAAGATATTTAAAAACACTAAAAAACAGATGAGTACTATTAATTTAATCGATACTTTCGCAGAGTTTAAAGATCTGAAAAACATTGACAGGCCAACCATGATGAGCGTGTTAGAGGACGTTTTTCGTAGTATGATTATAAAGATGTATGGCTCTGATGATAACTATGATATCATCATCAATATCGATAAGGGTGACTTCGAAATATGGAGAAACCGCGAGGTTGTCGAAGAGGGAGAGGTTGAAGATCCCAACAGGCAGATATCGCTTTCCGAAGCAAAAAAAATTGAGGAAGACTACCAAGTGGGCGAAGAGGTTACCGATGAGGTTAAATTTTCCGACTTTGGTCGTAGGGCAATTCTAGCGCTTAGGCAAAACCTTACTGCTCGAATACTAGAGCTCGAAAAAAACAACCTTTACATAAAGTATAAAGATCGGATTGGCGAAATTGTTATTGGTGAGATCTATCAGGTTTGGAAAAAAGAAATTCTTATTCTCGACGACGAGGGTAACGAGCTTATTATGCCTAAATCTGAGCAAATACCATCCGACTTTTTTCGCAAAGGCGATACCATTCGTGCGGTTGTGGTAAGGGTTGAAATGCGAAACAACTCTCCACTTATCATATTGTCTCGTACGTCGCCCGTTTTTCTTGAGCGTCTCTTTGAGCTTGAAGTTCCCGAAATTTTTGATGGCCTAATAACTATCAAAAACATTGTCCGTATACCTGGTGAGCGCGCTAAAGTTGCAGTTGAATCGTACGACGAGCGGGTAGATCCCGTCGGTGCATGCGTCGGTATGAAAGGAAGCAGGATACACGGTATAGTACGCGAACTTCGTAACGAGAACATCGATGTTATTAATTTTACAAATAACATTCAGCTATATATAACCCGCGCACTAAGCCCCGCTAAAATTATTTCAATTAAAATTGATGAAACGAACAAACGGGCCGAAGTATTTTTGCAGCCCGAGGAGGTTTCGCTTGCAATTGGCAAGGGTGGTTTTAATATCAAGCTAGCAGGACAACTCACTGGTTACGAAATTGATGTGTTTCGTGAAACCGATACTCAGGGTGAAGAGGATGTTGACCTCGACGAATTTACTGACGAAATTGATAGTTGGATTATCGATGTGCTTAAGGGAATTGGCTGCGATACAGCCAAAAGTGTTCTTGACATACCATACGATGAGCTGGTTAAAAGAACCGATTTAGAAGAGGAAACAGTTAAAGAGATCCTCGCTATTTTTGAGACAGAATTTGAATAGTATAGGCTTTAACTTAGATTTGCATCAATTTTCAAAACCTGGATTAACAAAATATGACAAACGTCGAAAAAACAGTAAGATTAAGTAAGTTGGCAAGAGAGTTTAACGTTGGTATTTCTACGTTAGTGGATTTTTTATGCAAAAAAGGACATAATGTTGAAAACAATCCTAACACTAAAGTTGATGCCAACCTGTATGAACTCCTTGCAAAAGAGTATGGTGCCGAGGTGAGCCTAAAGAAAGAATCGCAAAAAGTGAGCCTTAGTAATCTACGCGATAAAAAGGAGTCAGTTTCTATTGAGGATATTGAAGCCGGTACTCATACTGAGGACGAAGTCGAACCACCTGCAGAAGAGGTTATTGTTAAAGATGTTAATCCAGAAAAAGAAACATATAAGGCAGAAAAACCTCAGGTTAAGCTTAAAGTTAAGGGAAAGATTGATTTAAGTAATGAGGGAAAGGGCAAAACCTCAGAACCACCAAAGTCCGACAAAACTCCCAAGGCTCCTAAAAAAGAAACCGAGAAATCGAAGAAGGAAGAAACGCCAAAGGTTGAGCATATTAAAACTAAAACCCAGCAGCTTAAACAACCTAAAGTTTTAGGTAAAGTTGATGTGGGTGAAAAAGAGAAGCAGAAGCCATCGAAAAAAGAGAAGCCAGTACCAACACCCCAAGAGGTAAAGGCAAAGGAGCAGAAGTCGAAACCAAAAACGACTGCTAAGCCCGAGGCGCAATCTACAAAAGCCAAGCAAACTCAAGCTAAGCCTGATTCCGAAACGTCTAAACCAAAACCAGAGGTTTATCGTTCTGAGGTTGAAAAGTTGTCGGGCCCTACCGTGGTTGGTAAAATTGACCTTACCACCGTGGAGGCAAAGAAAAAACCAGCTGGTGCGGCAGCATCAAAATCTGAACAAGCCAAGGCGAAAAAGAAGCGTCGAAAGCGTATTCGAAAAGATAGCCCTAAGGTTATAGTAACTGCTGAAGGTAAGAAAGCAGGAAGCACACACAAACCAAAAGCCCATTCGGCTGGCGGATCCACCATTAAGAAAAGGAAGAAAAAAGTGCTCCACAAGGAGGTTAGTGAAGAGGAGGTACAAAAGCAAATTAAAGAAACTTTGGCTCGCCTAACTAGTAAAGGTGGTAAATCCAAAGGGGCGAGGTATCGTAGAGAGAAACGAGACCTTATGACCATGCGCCAGCAGCAGGAAAAGGAACGCGAGATTAAAGAGAAGCAAACCCTTGAGGTTACCGAGTTTGTTTCGGCAAACGAGTTGGCAAACATGATGGATGTTTCGCCCACTAAGGTAATTGAGGTTTGCATGAACCTGGGTCTAATGGTATCAATAAACCAACGTCTCGATGCAGAAACAATGGCCATTGTTGCCGATGAGTTTGGATACAAGGTTGACTTTGTTAGCATTGACCTACAAGAAGCTATTGGTGTTGAGGAAGATAAGCCCGAAGATTTAGTACCCCGGGCACCCATTGTTACAGTGATGGGGCACGTTGACCATGGTAAAACATCACTTCTCGACTTTATCCGTAGCACTAATGTTATTACAGGAGAAGCAGGAGGAATTACTCAACATATTGGAGCTTATTCAGTTAAGCTACCAAAGGGGAAGCAAATTACATTCCTCGATACGCCTGGTCACGAGGCATTTACAGCGATGCGCGCCAGAGGGACTAAAATCACCGATGTGGCTATTATTGTAGTGGCAGCCGACGATAATGTGATGCCCCAGACCGTTGAGGCAATTAATCACGCAAGCGCTGCGGGTGTGCCAATTGTTTTTGCCATTAATAAAATCGATAAGCCCAGCGCGAATCCAGAAAAAATAAAAGAATCTTTAGCCAATATGAACTACTTGGTTGAGGAGTGGGGAGGAAAATATCAAAGTCAGGATATATCAGCAAAAACAGGATTAAATATCGACAAGTTGCTCGAAAAGGTTTTGCTCGAAGCCGAACTTCTTAATTTAGAGGCAAATCCAGACAAAAAGGCGGTTGGTACTGTGGTCGAATCATCACTTGATAAGGGGCGCGGGTATACAGCAACTGTATTGATAGAGGCAGGAACGTTACGACAGGGTGATATTATGATTGCAGGTACATATAGTGGTCGGGTTAAGGCTATGTTTAATGAGCGAGGTCAGCGTATTGACGAGGCCGGACCATCAACCCCGGTTCAAGTTATTGGCCTTAACGGAGCCCCATTGGCAGGTGACTACTTTAACCTGATGGATACCGATAAGGAAGCGAAAGAAATAGCAAATAGGCGAGAACAGCTGCAGCGTATGCAAGGAATTAGATCGCAAAAACACATTACGCTCGATGAGATTGGCCGACGTATTGCCATAGGTAACTTCCAGGAGCTAAATATTGTGCTTAAAGGTGATGTGGATGGTTCAATTGAAGCGTTATCCGATTCCCTTATTGATCTATCTACCGAGCAAATACAGGTAAACGTAATTCATAAAGCTGTTGGGCAGATTACCGAATCCGATATCCTACTTGCCGCAGCATCTAACGCCATTGTTATGGGGTTCCAGGTTCGTCCATCGTTGGGTGCACGTAGGTTAGCCGAAAAAGAAGAAATCGACATAAGAAAGTATTCCATTATTTACGACGCCATAAACGAGGTTAAGTCTGCAATGGAGGGAATGCTAGCCCCAGAAGTTAAAGAGAAAATTCTTGGTACCGCCGAAGTTTTAGAAATATTTAAGATTACCAAAGTGGGAACCATTGCTGGATGTATTGTTCGCGAGGGCAAGATTTTACGTAACGCTAAATGCCGACTAATACGCGAAGGTATTGTTGTTTACACCGGCGAATTGGGTTCGTTAAAGCGTTTTAAAGATGATGCCAAGGAGGTAACCCACGGATTTGAGTGCGGATTAAACATCAAAAACTTTAACGACATCAAGGTGGGTGATATAGTTGAGTCGTTCCAAGAGGTTGAGGTGAAACGAAAATTATAGCTATAAAAGGGTCTAATAGAGGGGGCACTTTGCCCCTTTTTTTATTCCGGCCTGTTTTTAGCCTTCTGCCAACAAATTTCCTAAAATTAAATATCTTTGTGTTTCAAATAGAAAAAAAATGAAGAACATCCGGAACTTTTGCATAATCGCACATATTGATCATGGGAAGAGTACTCTGGCCGATAGGCTTCTTGAGTTTACTAACACCCTTACCGAAAAGGAGAAACACGCACAGGTTCTCGATAGCATGGAGCTAGAGAAAGAAAAAGGAATAACCATAAAGAGCCATGCCATTCAAATGGACTATGAGCATAATGGTGAAAAATACGTGCTAAACCTAATTGATACACCAGGTCATGTTGACTTCTCGTACGAGGTGTCGCGTGCCATTGCCGCTTGCGAGGGTGCGTTGCTCATTGTTGATGCAACTCAGGGTATTCAGGCTCAAACCATCTCTAATTTGTATCTAGCCATTGAGCACGATCTGGAGATAATACCTCTGGTTAATAAGGTAGATATGGAATCGGCAATGGTTGATGATGTAAAGGATCAGATAGTTGAGCTTATTGGTTGCGACCGAGAAGATATTATTCCCACCAGCGCTAAAACAGGCGTGGGAATTGAAACGGTGCTCGAAACAATTATCAAAAAGGTTCCTGCTCCTGCAGGAAACCCCGATGCACCATTGCAGGCACTTATATTCGACTCTGTATTTAACCCTTTTCGTGGTATTATAGCCTACTTTAGGGTAATTAACGGTACAATACATTCGGGCGATAGGGTTAAGTTTTTTAATACTAATCAGCAGTACGATGCCGATGAGGTGGGGATACTACGCTTAAAAATGTTGCCACGAAAATTGCTAAGTGCAGGTGATGTAGGGTACATAATATCGGGTATAAAAAACTCGTCGGAGGTAAAGGTTGGCGATACGATAACCCATGTTGAGAATCCTTGCACCGAGGGTATTGCAGGTTTCGAAGATGTTAAACCCATGGTATTTGCGGGCCTGTATCCTATTGAAGCCGATGATTATGAAGACCTTAGAGCCTCGCTGGATAAGCTTAAGCTTAATGATGCATCTCTTACCTACGAACCCGAAAGCTCATTGGCATTAGGCTTTGGTTTTCGGTGCGGATTCCTTGGCCTTCTGCATATGGAAATTGTTCAGGAGCGTTTGTATCGCGAATTCGATATCGATGTTATTACTACGGTACCCAACGTATCGTATAAGGTATATACAACCAAAGATGAGCTGATTGAAATACATAACCCTAGCGGTTTGCCCGAGCCAAATAACATCGATCGTATCGAGGAACCCACAATTAGAGCTCAAATCATTACCAACAGCGATTCGCTTGGAGCCGTAATGAGGCTTTGTATCGAAAAGCGAGGCGAGCTGAAGAATCAAATTTTTTTAACCACAAACCGAATCGAGCTCTCTTTTACGATGCCACTTTCGGAAATTGTGTTCGATTTCTATGATAAGCTTAAGTCAATTTCAAGAGGGTATGCTTCGCTCGACTACCATATGGAGGGGTATCAGATTGCCAAGCTTGTTAGGCTCGACATACTCCTTAACGGGGAAATGGTTGATGCCTTATCAACGCTTATCCATCACGATTATGCTTATTCGTTTGGACGCCGAATGTGCGAAAAGTTAAAGGAACTTATTCCTCGTCAGCAGTTTGATATTGCTATTCAGGCGGCAATAGGGACAAAAGTAATTGCCCGCGAAACTGTTAAGGCTTTGCGTAAGGACGTTACTGCAAAATGTTATGGAGGTGATATTTCGCGTAAGCGAAAGCTGCTCGAAAAGCAGAAGAAAGGGAAGAAAAGGATGAGACAAGTTGGTAATGTTGAGGTTCCGCAGCAAGCCTTTTTAGCAGTACTTAAAATGGATTAACCCCAATTATTCATTCGAATAATTGCTGTCTCCGACAGCAACTAAGCTTCACCACCAATCTAGTTGCCCAAAATTGGGTTCAACTAGATCGGGGTAACCCGCATTTGCATTCATCTTTAACAGATTTGGTGAATAATGCGGGTTGATTGTTTTACCTGAACCAAAAACGGGCTTTGAATAAAAATATTCAAAGCCCGTTTTTGGTTGAAAAGGCTCCCATTCTTTACTCTTTGGCCATTTTCCAACAACGAATCCATTCAACCTCTAAATTTGCAGGTAGCATGCTATCCGCTTTTGCTCCGTTTACCCCCGAAGAGAGAACTAGGTAGGCAGGTTCTTTGGGTATGTTCGAAGTGGTTTGAGCATAGGTTACCCCATTAATTTTCCATTCTAGTTTATTGGGGGTCCATTCTAGGCTTAGAATATAGAAATTTTCACTAAAGTTAAAGCCGCTAAGCCGCGCTTTAAAGCAGTTGGGTTTCTTCGGCCCATTTTGCCAAAATATTGACCCCTGAACGCTAGGTTTAGCACCCCCATTTTGTCGGATAACATCAATATGCGGGAGCATAGTATCACCAACAAGCCAGAAAGCATGATATACGTTGGGAGCCATGGTAAACCTAATTTTAGCTTCAAACTTACCGTATAGCTGCCTAAACGATTGCCCAGTGTTCACTATTCCTGAGGTGTACTCAAAAGCTTGAGGAATAAAGCCAAAGCGTTTGTCCCAAGCCAATCCTTCGGCTTTCTCTTTGCGGGTAATAATTTTAAGTGAATTATTGTTTATATCAATATTGTTTCCGTTGGTATAAAAATGCTTATCATTTGCCAATGAATACCCCTGTTCTATAAGGGTTTTGCCCCAATAAAATTGGGTAATCCATTTGTTCTTATCGAGCTTGTTTTCCGAGAAATCTTCAGAGAACGTGTTTTTCCATCTCTTAACCTCATCAAATCTTTTGCTATTTATATTTTTTTTATACCAGATAATTTTATTTGACTTTTTAAGTTTTTCGTACTCTTTCAAATTTTGGTAGGCACTAGTTTGTTCAAATTTATTTTTAGAGAGTAGGTACTCTTTCCTATCTATAAATTCTTTAGACGACAATAGTGTGCCTAATTCGTAGAACCTGTTAATTTCAACGGAGTCCTCAAGTTTTAGAAAGTCTTGTAGAGGTTTCCAATTTAATAGTTTTAGATATTGCTTCAGCTCATTATCCTTTTTAAGGCATTTAAGCTCAACTTCCTTTTGGTACTCTTCAGAATTATTCTTTTTGTGGTCTTTTCGTTGACTTTTATAACCTAGTGATTGAATAAATTGCTTTAATTCCTCATGTTTTTGGGGTTTCCCCGATGATTCTACTTTTCTGTATAGCTCTAATTTTTCGGAAGATTTTACTCGAATGTAGTTGCGAACAGTCTTTTTTTTACTAAGTAATTTTAGTTCAAGTTCAAGTTTTTGCTCCTCAGAATCCTTAAATGTTAACGACTTAAGTTTTCGCCTTATTTTTTCGGGTTCATCTGATTTTGCGAACTTTTCAAGTTCGATAAAAGTTTTATACTCTTCGGAGTCAGAGAAGTTAACGAATTCTTCGTACTCTTTCCGAAGATTATCCTGCTTAGTTTCGAACTCAAGTGTTTTTGGGAAGCGCCCAAATAGTTTTAGGGTTGTAGGGCGGAGGTTTTGGAGTGCCATTTGTGTATTGTAATTACTTAATTTACTGGTAAATTATTTGCTATGGGGAATAAATTTAAAGGGGACTTTAATACTATGAGAAAAATCTTCGCCCGCTTCAATCATATCGTCGTCATCTTCAATAAAGTGCCATTGGATCTCAACTTTGTAACCGTTTCTATAAATGTCTCTACACATTTCAAGTATCTTAAGGATCATTTTAGATGAGGAGGTATTATAGTACTCAAAGTAGAGCTCAATCTTTGTTTCGTCATTTGGCGATTTAGTGTACTCATCAAACCATGAAAGGATAGGACTGTAAAAGTTTATAACATCTTCGGGTAACGAATTACCAGAGAACTCGAACAGATTTTTCTCCCTATCCAAAACAACTTTAGGTGTTTCATTTGTTGGTTCAATTACTAACTTTTTCATAACATGTTATTTTGAAAAACCAGTTTAATCCCCAATATTAACATAAAATATTGGAACGACAATATCTAACACGCAAATGCTACTAACAAATTTAACGAAAAAGAACCGATTTAGTTGTTTTTTTTGAAATTAATTAACCCAAGCTGTTTTAACATGGAATGATGTAACTTTATTTAACCCTATAATATTTAGCATGTCTTATTGGGTGTTTATGTGTTCGATATTAATTTAAACCCCTTACCTCTCACGTTAATAATCTCCACTTCTGGGTCGCTGCTAAGGTATTTACGTAGTTTAGTTATGTACACGTCCATGCTGCGTGCATTGAAGTAACTATCGTCTATCCATATTGTTTTAAGGGCGAAGTTTCTGTCGAGCACAGCATTTTTGTTAAGGCATAGGTATTTAAGTAATTCCGATTCTTTAGTAGTTAGGCGTCTCGAGTTATCACCCTGTGTGAGCATCTGCTTAGTTACGTCAAATTCGAATGAGCCAATCTTGAAAGTTTCTTGCCCATCGGATCCGCTCTCTTTCTGGGTACGTCTAAGGATGGCTTCAATTCGAAGCAGTAGCTCTTCGATACTGAAAGGTTTGGTCATGTAATCGTCGGCTCCTATGGTAAGCCCCTCAAGAACATCTTCTTTCATTGATTTTGCCGTAAGGAATAGTATGGGCATGTTTTTATTTATAATCCTAATTTCTTTAGCTAGGGTAAATCCATCTTTTATGGGCATCATTACGTCTAGTATGCAAATATCGTAATGGTTAGTATTAAACCCTTTGTAAGCTTTTTCCCCATCCATAAATAGATCCGTTTCGTAACCCTTTGCATTTAAGTACTCTTCTAGCAGTAGGCCTAAATTTTCGTCGTCTTCGGCAAGTAAAATTCTTGTTTTTGGTTTTTCCATGGCTGGTATCATTAGTTATTGTTTTTAAAATTTGGCCCTTTATACGGTAAAAAGCAGTTGAACGTAGTGCCTTTGCCAAGGCTGCTGTCAACCCATATTTTCCCGCTGTGCTCTTCTATAATTTTTCTAACGTAGCAAAGGCCGAGCCCGAAACCTTTCACGTTATGTATATTGCCAGTTGGCACCCTGTAAAATTGGTCGAATATTCGGCGTTGATTTTCGCGACTTATGCCAATACCATTATCCTTAATCTGCAGTAGAACGCCTTTGGCGGCATCTTTGGTTTGCACCTGTATTTTGGGGTTCCCATTTCGGTACTTCATGGCGTTATCGAGCAGGTTATTTATAACGTTGGTAATATGCACCTCATCGCCCATAATGATTGGTACGTTCGCATCAAGCTTGGTAGTTAGTTCGCCCTTAATGTTGGTTAGCTGTATCTCGAAAGATTGTCCAGCTTTATGTATGATGTCGTGAATGTTTATTTGTTTAATCTTAAGTTTAAGTGTTGTTTTTTCGAATATTGCCATTTGCAGAACCTTTTCTACCTGTAGCCCCAGCCGCTTACTTTCATCGGATATTACGTTACCCAGATGGTTGGTTCTTTTATTCTCCTCGGGTATCGTTTCATCCTTAAGCATTTGTGCTGCAAGCGATATGGTTGAGATAGGGGTTTTAAGCTCGTGGGTCATGTTGCTTACAAAATCGCTCTTAATTTCCGATAGCTTTTTTTGTTTAAAGATAATGGCAATGGTTACGGTAAAGCTCAGTATAATAATTAGCGTAAGTAAAAATGTGGTAAATGTCATCAAGCCCAACGAGCTTAAAACGTATGTTTTTTGGCTTGGGAAGTAAATCGAAAGAAAATATTTTTCTGAAAAAAAATCGTCAGGAAAAATGTTGGCCCTAAGCTGCCTATGAGAAGTGCTGTCGAAATCATTAGTCGTATACACTATGCTGTCTTTTTCCGATGCCAGCTTGTATTCGTAGTGAGCTGTTATCCCCATTTTTTTAAATTCATTACTCACAATTGTATCTAAAATTTCTTTTGGAATGCGTTCTTCAATGGGCATCTCAATGCGAATCATTTTGTCAACAATATTCTCAATAAAAATGGTCTTATTAATTAATTTTTCGTCGATTGGTATGTTAAGGCTAAAGTCCCTGTTTTTTACTCGTTGCCTTATGGGTTTAATATTCCATAAATCTTTATCAACCCTAATCACCTGAAGCGAATCGGTTGTGCTTATACTGGCAACCGATGGAATGCGAAGAGTGTCAAGTTGCTTTATGGTAAATACTTGTTGTTTCTTTTCCAGCGATCTAAGTCCGCTTCGGGTACGGTTTACAGTGTTGTAATGGTATGAATATCTGGATGATAATTTTGTTCCCGATGTGGAGTAGGGGCTAACCTCATCAATAACCTGAATAATGGTTTCCTGTTTTTCAATTTCGGTTGAAATATTTTCAAGGGCTACCTTTGCTGTTTGCCAAAATTGTTCGTCTTTAATTTCGATAGCAATTTTAACCCATTCCGATTGTACCATAATCAGTCCAACGGTAGCCAAGAGTATTAGGCCGGCAAGTATCCAAATAGCACTTCGTCTCATATCAGCAAATGTAACTACTTTGTAAAAACTTTCGACTTAGGGTTAACAGTATTTAACACACATTCTCTTGCGTTAGCTAAAGTTATAACGTATATTTGCACTGTTAATTCATTCTACCCTTTCGAAGTGAAGGGATTAATAGAATGTTTTTTCATAGGTTTAAGGTTTTAGGGTTAATGCAGGCGGGGTGGTTCCCGCCTGCATTGTTTGTTTATAGGGTAAAGCTATGTATTTTGAATTAGGTTTACACCTTTAAATTTCGATGGGTCGATTTGTATAACCGCTATTACCGAAGTAATTTTCTTTATTTTACCCATAATCACTTTTACCTCCTCTTCTGTAAAAGGGCCCCGAATTTTTAGAATATAGTCGATATTTACAAGTTTTTGTATTAAGACTCCTGTTTCAATCCTATTTTTTATAATAACGATTGATTTGTTGGCGAGGCTCATCTCGTCTTTAAATACAGGGAAGCAATTTTCGTTAATGCAAATTTCGTTGCTTTCGCTAAGCGAAATATCTAGCGCATTGTTCAGCTCCCACACAAACTTATGTATACTAAGGGTGCATGCAATGGCAATAAAACTTGTTTGCTCAGCAGGGATTTCGAGTTTTATCTGTTTTTTCTTCATGCTTATCGGGTAGCAATAGAGCTGTTTGTGCGATTCGAGTAGAGCTTAGTTCCGCCAGCTCATTTCATCGGGTTTAAGCTGCTGATTTGGAAGCTGAATTATATCAATTCGTTCGAGGGCTACCATAGATGCGTTTTGTTCGGCCTCCTTTTTTGAGGTTCCGAAACCCGTGCCCATTAATTTCTCATTAAGAGTTAGCTTAGCTTCAAAAAGAGGATTCTCTCCTTTAGCAGATTCTCTTTCAATGCAGTTAAATTGAATACACAGCTTATGCTTTTGTGAGAGTTCAATTACCCTACTTTTATAATCGTTTTCAGTGGTAAGCAGTTCGGGCAGGTCAACATGTTTCGAGATTAGAAACGAGCTTACCCACGAGCGGGTTATATTGTAACCCTTATCAAGGTATATTGCTCCAACAAAGGCCTCTAGCGCATCGCCAAAAATATGCTTTTGGGCTAGCGTGTTGTTGGTTTGTGTTACAACCAGCTTGTCAATACCAATAGATAGAGCGATTGCGTTAAGGCTTTGCCTGTTTACAATGCGCGAGCGCATTTTAGTTAGGAAGCCTTCGTTTTCGTCAGGAAATTTAGTGAATAGGTACTCGGCAACAATTAAATCGATTATTGAATCGCCAAGATATTCAAGCCGTTCGTTGTTAACCCTTTTGCCATTTGAAATTTCGGTCGAAGCGGACTTGTGAATAAGTGCCGCCTTGTATAGGCCTATTTTTTTAGGTTTTAGGCCAAAATTTGCCGAGAGCTGTAACCGAAGTTTTTTATTGTTACTGCTTTTTCCGTTAAGTTTTAGCCTAGATATGAAGCGGGTCACTTTTCTCTTAATCCACAAGTTTTTTGAATATAACGCTTGAGTTATGCCCACCAAAACCAAAAGTATTGCTTAAGGCTACATTAACTGTGCGTTCTTGTGCTTTGTTTAATGTAAGATTAATTTTTTGGTCAATCTCTGGATCTGGGGTTGTATGGTTAGTTGTTGGAGGAATAATGCCTTTGTTTATGGCAAATATTGTAGCTAATGCTTCAACTGCGCCAGCCCCTCCAAGTAGATGCCCATGCATTGATTTGGTAGAGCTTGCGTTTAATTTGTAAACATGCTCTCCAAAAACTTCTTTAATAGCCTTGGTCTCAGAGATATCACCTAATGGGGTAGCGGTTCCGTGCAGGTTGATGTAATCAACCTCCTCGGGCTTAATATTAGCATCCTCTAGTGTGCGTTTCATTACATTAATTGCTCCAAATCCTTCGGGGTGTGGAGCTGCAAAGTGATACGCATCGGCTGTCATTCCTCCGCCACCGATTTCGGCGTAAATTTTGGCACCGCGAGCTTTGGCGTGCTCATACTCTTCGAGTATAAGTGCACCACTACCTTCGCCCATTACAAATCCGTCGCGGGTAGCATCGAATGGCCTTGAGGCAGTTTTGTATTCGTCGTTATTTTTCGAAATAGCTTGCATTGAGTTAAACCCACCCATGCCCGCTTCGTTTATTGCCGCTTCGGAACCGCCCGCAACGATTATGTTCGCTTTGCCTAATCGGATTAGGTTAAATGCATCGATTAGTGCGTGGTTTGATGATGCGCAGGCAGAAACGGTAGCGTAGTTTGGTCCCTTAAAACCATAACGAATGCTAATGTATCCTGCAGCAATATCGGCAATCATTCTAGGAATAAAGAAAGGGCTAAATCGCGGGGTTCCGTCACCCGCGAAGTAGCTCCTCATTTCTTCCATAAAGGTTTGAATCCCCCCAACGCCTGATGCCCATATAACGCCGACATAGTCGTGATCGATTTTCTCTAAATCGAGTCCCGAATCCAGTACTGCTTGATGGGCAGAAACCAGTGCATACTGACAGTATGGGTCGTACTTTCGTAGTTCCTTACGATCAAAATGCTCTAGGGGGTCAAAGTTTTTTACCTGACAGGCAAATTTTGTTTTGAACTTAGAGGTATCAAAGCTGGTAATCATTTCGCTGCCGCTAACACCCTTTTCTAAATTGCTCCAAAACTCACTAATATTATTCCCAAGGGGATTAAGAGTTCCAAGTCCTGTTACAACAACACGTTTTAAGTCCATGATTCAAAAAATGATAAATTAATTACTTGTCAGGTTTAACTAAAGTCTTACTTAGAGTTGTTTTCAATGTAGGCAACTGCATCACCAACTGAACCAATTTTTTCAGCTTCCTCATCGGGAATAGAAAGGTTAAATTCCTTTTCGAATTCCATAATCAATTCAACGGTGTCAAGCGAATCAGCACCTAAATCATTAGTGAAGTTGGCTTCTGTAGTTACTTCGTTTTCATCAACTCCCAACTTGTCAACGATAATGGCTTTAACTCTTGTAGCAATATCAGACATAGCATTAAATGTTTAATTAATAAATAAGTTAATTCAAGTGCAAAGAAAAACATATTAAGCTAATATAAAAAGCTTAATGCAATTTCACGGCAAAAGTATACTATTTGTTTCTATTTTTGCTACTTTTAAATTGACTTTTTTTATCTTTTTACTTTTAACGTAATGTAATATGCAAAAAATGAGGTGTATAGCCGTTTTTGCGTCGGGTTCAGGTTCTAATGCAGAAAATCTATATCATCACTTTTTGAGCTCAAAAAGGGTTAAGATTGATTTAATCCTGACAGAAAACCCCAATGCTTTTGTGCTCGAGAGGGCAAAAAAACTCGGAATTGACCACTGGGTTTTTGGTATGGGTCAGCTTCGGAGCGGTGAGGTTGGAGAAAAGCTAAGGGCTCGTTCCATCGATTTTATTGTACTAGCTGGATTTATTAAGTTAATACCCGCTAGCTTGCTAAATATATTCCCGCAACGTATTGTTAATATTCATCCCGCTTTACTCCCTAAATTTGGTGGCAAGGGCATGTATGGCATGAATGTACATAATGCGGTTATAGCGGCCCGGGAGGTTGAGTCGGGTATTACTATTCACTATGTTAACGAGGGTTACGATGAGGGTAATGTGATATTTCAGGCCAAGTGTAAGGTAGAGGAAAATGATACAGCAGAAGATTTAGCGGCTAAGATTCATGCCTTGGAATACAAATATTATCCAAAGATAGTAGAAGAGCTGGTAACGGGCACTTTGCCGTAAGTAGGCTTGTTCTTTTTAACCCGCTCTATTCATCAAATTTGTAAAAGATGAATACTAATGCGGGGTCCGAGACCCCAACTATTCGAATCAATAATTGGGGTTAAAATGTGGTATAAGCATTTCTCGACGGTATTACTGGCCGTAACGAGAGGCTATCGAGCTTTACTTTTAATGGGGCGATTTTACTAGTAAAATCTTCCCTGTTATCATCTTTTATGGGTTCAACGGGAGGTGCTTCAACTTTTAAAGGGTCTATGGGTTTTCCGTTTTTCCAGAAACGCATATCGAGGTGTGGACCCGTAGCGTAGCCCGTTTTTCCAACGTAACCAATAACCTGACCTTGCTTTACCCGAGCCCCTTTTGCTATTCCTTTGCCATAGCGTGAAAAGTGATTATATCCTGTGCTGTAAACGCTGTTGTGCTTGATACGAACATAGTATCCAGCCGCTTTATTGTAGCCCTTATGCGAAATAACACCATCGCCTAGGGCAACTACGGGAGTTCCCTCGGGAGCTGCGTAATCGACTCCGGTATGCGGGCGATAAATTTTTAGTATCGGGTGTAGCCTGTTGTACGAGAATTTTGAGCTAATTCGCGAAAAGCGTAGTGGTGCCTTTAAAAAAGCTTTCCGGAGGCTGTTTCCTTGTTCGTCCCAGTAGCTCCAGATGGAATCCTGCATGTATCGAAAAGCATAGTATTTTTCACCCCTATGCTCAAACCATGCAGCGTATATGGTTCCTATCCCTATCGATTTATCATCAACGTATAGCTCATCGTAAATAACTTTAAACTTATCTTTTTTATGCAACCCAAAAAAATCGACAGCCCAGGCAAAAATATCCGAAAGGTCTAGTGCCAGTATAGGGTTTAGGTTGTAGTCTTGCATTGCTCCCCAAAGCGATTCTGTAATTTCGGCTTCACTAATACGAGTAACGGGTATAATTTTATGCTGGCCGGTTGTAATTCGGAGAGAGTTGGTGAAATCAAAAACTACGTAGTCAACCTGCGAGTGCTCGTAAACGAGGTATTTTATTACACTAGCTGAGTCTTTGGTGGTGAATACCTTGTACGGATTTCCGGCCTTTATGGAGCGGATATCAAAAACCCCTTTTGCACATTTGGTTAGCTCGCGAAAATGGGATGTACTAACATCGTGCTGAATAAATATATTGCCTATGGTTTGATTTCGTTTTACCGAGTAGGTTTCTATATTGAATGAGTCAATCGGAATGCCGTATTTAAGCATATCTTCCTGTTTTGTCTCTTCCACCTGAGGCTCGATGTATTCTAATTCTACTTTAGGTTTAATAGTGAAGTATAAAACCAATGCGAGTGCTAAAAGGGCGAGGATTGAGGGGATAATAATTTTCTTCATTGTTTATGCGAATGTAAAAATAGCTAGTAAGGGCAAATTAAAAGGAATAAGTTCTAGATGTTTTTATCACGTAATATATAAAGGAAAAACAGTTGTTTTGTGCTTATGAGCGTATTGCTTCAAACCCATGCCCGTATACTCCCATCACGTTGGCAACCGAAACGAATGCATCCTGATCTATTTCATTAATTATTTTGTAGATGTCGCTTACCTCATGTTTCCGCACAAGGGTAATTACAACCTTTTGGCTCTCTTTAGTGTACCAGCCTACCCCATCTATAACAGTAACCCCTCGATTTACTTTTTCGGTAATTTCTTGTGCAATTAGGTCGAATTTTTTTGAGAAGATAAACATTTGGACAGATTGTCTGCTTCCTGACAGAACCGCATCGATTACGTACCCTGTAATTGCTATCGACACGTATCCGTAAACTATGGTCTCAATTCGTTTTACAGGAACAAGGTCGGTAAGCACAAGAAACGAGGAACCTATAATAAACACATCACACAGCATGATAACCTTGCCTGGACTAATGTTTCGGTACTTATTAACTATCATGGCAATAATATCCGTTCCGCCAGTACTGCCACCCTGGGTAAAAATGATACCTAAGCCCAAGCCAGATAAAATACCGCCAATAATTGCTGAGAGAAATTTATCCTCAACTATGGGTATGTTAATAAGTGGCTGCATTACTGAAAGGAGAACAGATGCAACAATGACGGCTATAACTGTTTTGAAGCCAAAGCTTGCTCCTAAAATTTTAATGGCAAGCAGTATAAGTATGATATTTACTAAAAAGAACGTGTATCCAACTGGAAACCCTGTTGCATAGTATACTAAAGCACCTATGCCCGATACCCCACCACCCGTAATTTGATGAGGGATTATGAATGCTGTCCATGCTAGGGCATATAAAAATAGCCCAAGAACAATAATAGCGTAACTCCTAGTTACCTTGTAAGCTGCTTTAAATTTCATTTTAAATATTGGTTATGTGCTATTAGTTAGATTTTTATTTGAATACAAAAGTATATAAGAAACCAACATTACCATAATATTTATGGAACCAAATCTCGTGAATTTTTGACTAGAGATCCACGGTTTTATTTTAACCCGCATTATTCATAAAATTTGTTGAGGATGGATACAAATGCGAATTATTCCAACAAGGTCGAACCCAATTTTGGGCTCCAAAATCGGGCGTGAGGGTAGTCGCTGCGGGAGACAGAAATTACTCGCATGGATAATTGGGGTTAAGTTCCCTTGATTAGGCCGTAATTAATTGTTGGTTTTTGTTTTGTGAGCTGGTTTGATTACTGGAGTAACTTACAAAAAGCCCAATTCAAGCATAGCCTCTTCGCTCATCATGCTTTTATCCCATGGTGGGTTAAAGGTTAGATTAATTTCAACTTCAGCTACACCATTTACCTTTCCAATACGGTTATGAATCTCTTGTATCATCTGGTCGACCATGGGGCAGTTTGGAGCGGTAAGGGTCATTTTAATTATGGTTTTCCCATTCTCGCTGATATCAATCCCGTAAATTAGGCCCAAGTCGTATATGTTTACAGGAATTTCGGGGTCGTAAATGTTTTTTAAAACCTTTACTATGTTCGCTTCAATGGATAGCACGTCAGGTTGTTGTGGCATATTACATATGTATTTAAGGGGTGAAAACTTAATTTAAGGATAAAACAAGCATTAGAGGTAAATGTTTACTCTACCCGTTTTGTTTGGCCTGGTATGCAATGGCATATAGTTTCATCTGTTTAATCATAGCCAGAAGTCCATTGGAGCGGGTTGGCGACAGGTTCTCTTTTAATCCAATTTTATCAATAAAGTAAAGGTCGGCATCAATAACCGCCTGAGGGGTTTGGTTGTTGAGCACACGAATAAGCAAAGCAACAATACCTTTAGTAATAATGGCATCGCTATCGGCACCGAATTTTATTTTACCGTCAACCAGCTCGGCATCAAGCCAAACTTTACTTTGGCAGCCTTTAATAAGGAGCTGCTCGGTTCGTTTTTTTTCATCAATGGGGGCTAGGTCGTTGCCAAGGTCAATTAGCTGTTGATACCTGTCCATCCAGTCATCGAACATAGAAAAATCTTCCACTATTTGATCCTGAATCTCATTAATAGTCATATCGGTAGTGTTTTGTGTTAATGCTATTGGGTTTATTAAAAAGTTTAATTTTTGTTTAATCGTAAGGATATTGTTTCTTGCTATCTATTTACAACATCGGGAACTGGTATATGTTCGTACGCCTGGTTTCTAAGCTGAGGCTCAAAACCCGCATCGCGAATCGCCTTTTGCATTGCTTGGGCATTAATTGAGTAGGTTGCACCTGCCGATGAAACCACATTTTCTTCAATCATAATTGAACCTAAATCATCGGCCCCAGCATGCAGGCATATTTGGGCTGTTTCTATACCTACAGTAAGCCACGATGCCTGAATATGGATGATGTTTGGGAGCATAATACGGCTAAGGGCAACCATACGAATATACTCGCTGGGGGTTACGTTGCTGCTTACGCCCATTTGCTCAAGCTTAGTGCCTTTGCTTTGGTATGGCCAGCATATAAATGCCGAGAAACCAACGGCTTGGTCTGGTTTTTTTGCTTGCAATTCTCTAATTTTTACAAGATGTTCCATCCTCTCCTCAATGGTTTCAATATGCCCAAACATCATGGTGGCGGTGGTAAGCAAGCCGAGCCTGTGCGCTTCGAACATAACGTCGAACCATGCCTGTGCATTAGGCTTTGCAGGCGATATCTGTTTGCGTACCCTGTCGACCAGAATTTCGGCACCCCCTCCCGGAATGCTATCTAACCCAGCGCTAACTAGTTGTTTAATAGTTTCGCGGTAGGATAGGTTCTCGATATTGGCAATATGCGCAATTTCGGGTGGCCCCAGGGCATGCAGCTTAATATTTGGGTACTCTTTTTTTAGCTCGCTAAATAGGTTTACGTAAAAGTCGAGCCCTAGCTTAGGATGTAGCCCCCCTTGCAGTAAAAGCTGCTCGCTGCCCAGCGTTAGCATTTCATCAATTTTCGCCTTATATTCGGGTAGGGTAGTGATGTATGCCTGTGAATCTTTTATTCCGCAGTGAAAATTACAGAATTTACATCCAGCGATACATATATTCGAGATATTAACATTTCTGTCGATTTGCCACGTTACCTTATTGCTAGGAACTTTTTGTTTGCGAAGTTCGTGAGCAGCTGCCATTAGCTCCGGAAGCGGAGCTTTATTGAATAGAATTGCCCCCTCGGTTATGCTAAGGTTATTGCCACTTAAAGCCTTGTTTAAAAGATGATTGGTGTTCATTGTGTATGGTAAAATTTAGCGCAAAGGTACTAAACAATCTTTTTAACCCTGCTGTACTTAAACTCAAATTACTATCTTTGCTTAATTAAACCAGTTTATTATAATAAAGATTATTACGGTTACTTGTCGTTTAAAAATAGAAATATGATTGATAATAAGGTTGTTGTAGCAATAACTCAGGGTGATATTAATGGTATTGGATATGAGGTGATAATAAAGACCCTGTCGGATAACCGCATAGCCGATTTTTGTGTGCCTGTAATATATGGTTCACCTAAGGTGGCAGCGTATCATCGTAAGGCAATAAAATTTGAAAACTTTAATTTCAACCAGGTTAAGGACATCACAGAAATAAATTCGAAAAGATCCAATATTATTAACGTGATGGACGATAACGTGCGGGTTGAATTAGGAAAAAATACCGAAGCGGGTGGCGAGGGGTCAATTCAGGCTCTCGAAGCAGCCATTGCGGATATTAAAAAAGGGAAAGTAGACGTGCTGGTTACAGCTCCAATAAATAAGCAGAATGTGCAGTCCCTAAATTTTAATTTTCCGGGGCATACCGAGTTTTTGTCGAGTGCATTTGACACAAAGGATGTGCTTATGCTATTGGTAAGCGGTACGATGCGTGTTGGGGTAGTTACAGGTCATATCCCTTTGGCAGATGTATCTAAAAGCCTTACTGTAGAGCTAATAATGGATAAGCTAAGGCTGCTTAATAGCTCGTTGATTAAAGATTTTGGTATTAGAAAACCACGAATAGCAGTTCTTGGGTTAAATCCGCATGCAGGTGATGCTGGGGTTCTGGGAACCGAGGAGCAGGAGATAATTATTCCAGCCATTGAGAAAGCGAATGGGGAGAATACTATTGCCCTTGGGCCATACCCTGCCGACGGTTTCTTTGGCTCTGAGAACTTCACTAAGTTTGATGCCGTATTGGCGATGTATCACGATCAGGGCTTGGCGCCGTTTAAATCGTTAGCTTTTGATAGCGGGGTAAACTATACTGCAGGATTGCCTATTGTTAGAACATCGCCAGCGCATGGTACGGCTTTCGAAATAGCTGGGCAGGGTGTAGCATCTGAAAACTCGTTGCGTAATGCTTTAATGCTAGCCATCGATATTCATAGAAATAGGCTAAACCATGAGGAGCTAACAAAGAATCCGCTGTTGGTTTCAAAACCTGAATAGTACACCAAAGTATTTGCAATATGTTTGAGTATATTAAAGGCAATGTTGTTGAAATAAATCCAGCATACGCTGTTATTGATGTTGGCGGCATGGGGTATGTAGTTAACGTATCGCTGTATACCTATGCTAAGCTTGAAGGTTTAAAAAATGTTTTACTCTTCATTCATCAGGTAATTCGCGATGATGCACATTTGCTTTATGGTTTTATAACCAAATCGGAGCGCGAGCTGTTTAGGCAGCTGATTTCCGTTTCGGGGGTTGGCCCAAATACGGCTCGATTAATACTTTCATCGTTATCCGCCGAAGAAATATCGCAGGCAATAATGCAAGGCGATGTGAATACCCTTAAACAGGTTAAGGGTATTGGCCTTAAAACGGCACAGCGTATAGTTGTTGACCTAAAGGATAAGGTGGGTAAATCTTTGGACGACCAAGATATTTTCGCCCCTTTAAACAATACGCTGAAGCAAGAAGCGTTATCTGCATTAGTTATGCTTGGTTTTACTAAGAGCGTGGCCGAAAAAAGCATAGATAAGCTATTAAAGAAAAATCCAAGCTATTCAGTCGAGAGTTTAATTAAGGACGCATTAAAGGGTTTGTAAACAAGTAACTTCTATTTACTTTGAAGTATATTGCACAAAATGCTGTTGGGCGGGTTGTACTAATCATCCTAGCTTTACATATTGGACAAAGCTGTTTGCTCAGTCAAGCCGAGATTTTTGGAAATGAAGTTGCTGGGCAAGTCGCGGTTATTCAATCGCCCCAGCCTGATACTACTAATCTTCGATATCCCATACCCGACAATGAGGTGGGCGAGGGTGCGGATTCGCCATTGTTTATGTCCGACCCACAAAACCTGAATATTGAGGTAGAATATAATGCCGAAACCAAGCAGTATACTGTATACTATAAGATAGGTAGCGTTAGCGTACGCCCCCCAAAGGTGATGAGCGAGGAGGAGTATCGGGAGTTTAGGTTTGAACAGTCGATGCGTGAATACTGGCAGCAACGCCGACAGGGCGAAACCAGCAGCAGAGGCTCCGGAATTTTACCCAGGCTTGAGGTGGGGGGCGAAACATTTGACCGAATATTTGGTAGCAATGTTATCGAAATAATACCTCAGGGCAATGCCGAGCTGTTGTTTGGTATAACTGGTTCCAATACCGAGAACCCAACAATTGCCGAAGACTACAAAAAGAACTTCACATTCGATTTTAAATCGAAAATTCAGATGAATGTTAACGGGACGGTAGGCGAAAAGCTACGTATGGATATAAATTACGATACCGATGCAACATTCGATTTTGAGAATAATGTAAAACTCGAATATACAGGCTTCGAAGATGAGATAATACAAAAGATTGAGGCTGGTAACGTGTCGTTACCATTACCAGGAACGCTTATTACCGGAAGCTCGAGCCTTTTTGGCTTGAAAACCCAGCTAAAATTTGGGAAATTAACTGTAACCAGCATCTTCTCAAAGCAAAATAGCGAAACCCAAGTGATGGAGGTTAAGGGTGGAGCCCAAGCAAAAGAGTTTGATATACAGGTTGATGAGTACGAGGTTAATAAGCACTTCTTCCTGGCGCACTACTTTCGCGACACCTATAATCGGTCGTTGCAAAACTTGCCACTGGTTAACAGCGGGGTAAACATTACCCGTGTAGAAGTATGGGTTACCAATAAGCGAGGTAATTTTGATGATTCGCGTGATGTTGTTGCCTTTCACGACTTGGGCGAAAATCAGGCAAATATTTATGCCGACCATTTTTTTTCGCAGGAAGAGGGAGGAGATCAGCCGCGAAATACGCTTAATAGCATGTACCGAAGGTTAACGGGCGAGTTTGTGGGCATTAGAAACATTTCCGAAGTGAATACGGTGCTTTCGCAAATCCCAAATTTTACGGGGGGGGTTGACTACGAGAAGATTGAGAACGCTCGAAAGCTCACACAAGCTGAGTATACTCTTAACTCACAGCTGGGATATATTTCGTTAAACACATCGCTTAATAACGACGAAATTTTAGCCGTTGCCTTTGAGTATACCTATGGGGGTAAAACGTATAAAGTAGGCGAATTTTCGACGGAGGGTATTTCGGCCCCCGACGCATTAATTCTGAAACTCCTAAAGGGGACAAGCCTTTCGCCCCGCTATCCAACCTGGGATTTGCTGATGAAAAATATTTATGCCATCGGGGCATACCAGGTGGACCGCGAGGAGTTTAACTTCAATATTCTATATCAAAACGATTTAACGGGCACGTCGGTTAATTATTTACCCGAAGGCAACAGGGCCAATGAGCCGCTGCTCTCGGTTTTAGGCCTTGATAACCTCAATAGTAATCTCGATCCTGGTGCCGATGGTATGTTCGATTTTATTGAGGGCATAACCATTAACTCAGCAAACGGACGAATTATATTTCCATTGCTGGAACCCTTTGGCTCCGATTTGGCAAGGTTAATTGGCGATCCTGAAATTGCTGAAAGGTTTATTTATCAAGAGCTTTACGACTCAACCTTAACCAAGGCAAGGCAGATTGCCGAAAAAAACAAGTATCGGCTAACCGGTACTTACCAATCATCGTCGAGCTCCGAAATCCCCCTAAATGCAATGAATGTTCCCAGGGGGTCGGTTGTGGTTACTGCTGGCGGGATGAAACTCGTTGAGGGCACCGACTTTACGGTTGACTACATCATGGGTACAGTTAAAATTATAAACCCCGGATTGCTCGAGTCTGGAACGCCCATTCAGATATCGCTTGAGAGTCAGGATCTATTTAGCTTTCAAACCAAAACTTTGCTGGGATCGCATTTCGATTACCGATTTTCCGATAAGTTTAATATCGGGGCAACAGTACTAAACCTAACCGAACGTCCATTCACCACGAAGGTGAACTACGGTAGCGAGGCTATAAGCAACACAATTTATGGGTTTAACACATCGTATCAAACCGAATCGGGATTCTTAACTAAAGCGGTAGATTTTTTACCTTTCATTGAGACTAAGGAGAAGTCAACCGTAACATTCGATGCCGAGTTCGCCCATTTTTTACCGGGGTATTCGCGCGCCGTAGGCAAGGGGGGGACGGTGTATATCGATGATTTTGAGGGAACCAAAACCTCAATCGATTTACGCTCGTGGTATGCGTGGACCCTTGCGAGTGTTCCTCAGCATCAGCCCGATATTTTCCCGGAGGGAAACCTGATTAACGATTTAGCCAGTGGCCATAACAGGGCATTGCTAGCTTGGTATAACATTGATCCGCTATTTCTTCGGAACAACTCGTTAACTCCTAGCCATATTCGTAGCAATCCTGATAGCCAAAGCAGCCATTTTGTTCGTGAAATTTTCGAGAAGGAGATATTCCCCAATAGGCAAACACCCCATGCTCAGCCTACAAATATACCGGTGTTAAACCTGGCGTACTACCCAGACGAGCGAGGCCCATACAACTATACAACGCAAGGCATTGATAGCGAAGGCTTTTTTGCCGATCCCAGCAGCAAGTGGGCTGGTATGATGCGCGCCTTGCCAACAACCGATTTTGAGGAGAGCAATATTGAGTACGTTGAGTTTTGGCTAATGGATCCATTCGTTTATGATTCGTTAAGTAACGGAGGCGATTTATACATAAACCTGGGCGAAATTTCGGAGGATGTGCTGCGCGATGGCCGAAGAATGTTTGAGAATGGGTTGCCCATTTCATCCGATGTAGTAAATGTTGACACCACCGCATGGGGGCGCGTACCCTCGGTGCAGTCGCTGGTAAACGCTTTCGATAGTGACCCAAATACCAGGCGATTTCAGGATGTTGGTTTAGATGGGCTAAGCGATGCGGATGAGGAACTTTTCTTCAGCGACTACTTGGCGCAGATGGAGAGCATTCTTTCGCCCGAAGCTTTTGAAGATTTAATGCAAGACCCTTCGAATGATAACTTTAGATACTACAGATCCGGCTATTACGATTCTCAGAAAACGGGCATTCTCGATAGGTATAAGCTATACAATAATACCGAGGGCAACTCAGCTGTTACAGGCGACCCCAATGCTTTTGGCGAGTACGATGATTTTCCTACAACGGGGCAAATTCAGCCCGATGGCGAGGATATTAATAATGATTACACCCTTAATGAGAACGAGTCCTATTATCAGTACCGTATTTCTATGCGACCTCAGGATTTTGAGGTTGGCCACAATTTTATTACCGACAAGGTTACCTATAACGCTTCACTTAAGAATGGGGAAAAATCGGAGGTTAGCTGGTATCAATTTAAGGTGCCCATAGATGATTATGAGAGGGTGGTTGGAAATATGCAAGATTTTAAGTCCGTTCGCTTTATGCGGATGTTTATGAAAAACTTTGCAGATACTACCATTTTACGTTTTGCCACTCTTGAGCTCGTTAGAGGCGAGTGGCGTCGATATACCAGGGCTTTAATTCAGGGACAGGAAGGAATGCCCGTTACCGATTTGCCATCAAGCTCGTTCGATGTGTCGTCGGTAAGCATTGAGGAGAACTATACCCGCACTCCGGTAAACTATGTTTTGCCCCCTGGCGTGGAGCGGGAAAAAGACCCTAGTCAGCCTACGGTTATTGAGCGTAATGAGCAGTCGATGGAACTTAAGGTGGTGAATCTGGCCGACGGTGATGCTCGGGCTGTATTTAAAAATGTGAGCCTCGATATAAGGCAGTATCGACGGATGATGATGGAGATTCATGCCGAGCAAATTCCTGAGTATCCTCTGCAGAACAAAGAGCTGAATATATTTATAAGGTTGGGCACCGACTATAGCAGCAACTACTATGAGTACGAAATTCCCCTTGTGCTAACACCGTATGGCAGCTACTCAAAAAGTAGTGAGGCTGATAGAGCGATAGTGTGGCCTGCCGAAAATCGGCTAAACATAGATCTTGAGCTGTTTCCAACAACAAAAATGCTTCGTAACGAGGAGATGAGAAAAGAGGGGTCGCCAATTACCTATACAACCATTTTTTCGGTACCCGATGGAGATAAAACCTTGAGAGTAACTGGTAATCCAAGCCTTAGTAATGTAAGGGTTATTATGATTGGTATTAGAAACCCCGAAAAGTCTGAAACCTTAGGCGACGATGGGTATGCCAAATCAGGTATTGTTTGGATTAACGAGCTGCGCTTAACTCAGGCTGAAAGTAAGGGGGGGTGGGCAGCGAATGCCCGAATGGCTGCGAAATTAGCCGATTTAGCTATGGTTACTGTGGCGGGTACAACCATTACGCCTGGTTTTGGTTCTATCGAAAAAAAGGTGAACGATCGCAGTAAGGAAGATTTTTACCAGTACGATATGAACACAACAATTCAGCTGGGTCGCTTTTTCCCAAAGGAGTCTGGCGTTAATATCCCGCTGTTTTTAGGATACTCCGAATCGTTCGCCAATCCCGAGTATAATCCGATAGATCCTGATATACCCCTTAAAACATCTTTAAAAAATGCGGCGAATAAGCAGGAGCGTGATTCTATAAAGCACATATCGCAGGATTACATCCAGCGGAAAAGCGTAAACCTTACCAACGTGCGAATAAGTAAAACCGATGGCACTCCCAAAGTGTATAGTATTTCAAATTTTGCGGTTAGCTATTCGTTTAATGAGCAGCTAGCTAGAGATATCAATATCGAGGAACGTATTCAGCGCAATAGCAGGGCAGGGCTTACGTATGCCTTTAATACAAGGCCTAAAAACGTGGTTCCCTTTCGCAATGTGAAATGGCTGTCGAGTCCATATCTCCGAATTATTAAAGATTTTAACTTTAACTACATGCCCAATCAGTTCTCGTTTAGAACCGAGCTTAACAGAACCTACTTTGAGCAGCAGCTACGTAACATTAATGCACCCGAAATTAAGCTGATTCCAACCTATTCAAAAGATTTCCATTGGGATAGGGTGTACTCTATTAACTGGGATATTACTCAGGCCATAAAGTTTGACTTTAACGCCAACAACCAGGCTCGAATTGATGAGCCAATGGGCATGGTTGACCGTAATCGTGACCCAAGGGGGTATGAGCATTGGAAAGATTCTGTGTGGACGAACCTGAAAAACTTTGGGCGTAATACCAACTATAACCACCAGTTTAATTTAAGCTATAATATCCCCATAAATAAAATCCCGCTGTTTAGCTGGATTAGCGCATCAACTCGTTATTCGGGTAGCTATAATTGGCAGGCCGGTCCAATTTTGCCCGATTCTAGTCAGTTTGACCCTGGCAACATAATCCAGAATGCCAGCACAATACAGCTAAACTCACAGCTAAACTTTACTAGCTTGTATAATAAAAATAAGCACCTTAAGGCCATTAACCAGAAATTTGACCAAATAGCTAGAGGTGCTCCCAGAACAAAAACCTTTAAAACGGTAACCTACGAAAGAGAGGGGGTTAGACTTAGGGAGGGCAGCTTCCGTTCAATAGAGCATGGTTTGAAAACGGAAGATATTACCGTTAAGGCTTTTGATGAGGATGGGAACGAAATTACTGTTGAAACCAATATTCGATCCGATAGGAAGGTGTCTATTAAGGCCGATAAGGATCTCCGGAACGTTAAGGTGGTGGTTGAGGGTAAGGTCCCCGAACGCGAGAATATTGCGCTACTCTTATTTCAGGGAACCGTGCGAATGCTGATGGGGGTTAAAAATCTTTCGGGTTCGTACTCAGTTACTTCTGGTACGTTAATGCCAGGTTATAAGCCAGCTACGCAGTATATGGGTATGCAGCCTATTAACGGGGTTATGGCACCTGGATTGCCGTTTGTAGCGGGTTGGCAAGATCCCGATTTTGCCTGGAAAGCGGTTCGAAATCAGTGGCTCACAACCGATTCAACGCTTAATGCTGCTTACGTGTTAACTCAGAACCAAAACCTAACCCTCCGAAGCACCATTGAACCTTTTCCGGGCCTAAGGCTCGAAATTTCGGGAACACGAAATATGGCATCCAATAAAAACGAGTTTTACCTTGCAGATTCACAGGGAAATTTTGGTGCCTACAATGCCATGACCACCGGAAATTTCAGCATCAGTATACTAACCTTAGGCTCTGCTTTCGAGAAATCGACCTCACAGGATAACTATATAAGCAAAACCTTTAGGGAATTTAGCCAAAGGCGACTTAGCATTGCAAGAGAGCTGGCGAACGATAGGGCTCAGGGAGGTATTTATAATCCCAATAATGTTGATGAGAATGGTTTTCCCGATGGATATGGGGCGCTTAGCCAGGAGGTGTTATTACATTCATTTCTGAGTGCCTACACCGGAACGCCCGTTTCCGAAACAAGGTTTACAGCATTTCCGCTAATACCAATGCCCAACTGGCAAATTACCTACGATGGCCTTGCCAAAATGAAGCCCTTTAGCAAGTGGTTGCGAACTTTTACGCTGCGGCATAGTTATCGTTCAACCTTTACGGTGGGAGCCTACTCTTCGTATTTAGATTTTGACCCTGAGGACGATGGCTTTAGCTATGTACGTGATATTAACAACAACTTTATTCCCGAATTCGAGATAACAAACGTATCGATAAACGAGCAGTTTAATCCGCTCATAAGCTTCGATGCAACCTGGTTAAACAGCCTCACCAATAGGCTCGAGGTACGTAATACCCGTTCGCTGTCCATGAGTTTTGCCAACAATCAGCTAAACGAGATGAATAGCTGGGAGGTAATTGTGGGAAGTGGTTATAGGTTCGAGGATTTGCCCATAATACTATCGAATGCATTGGGCGACCAGAGAACGCTGAAAAGCGACCTTAGGCTAAATGTTGATTTTAGCCTTCGGAATAACCATACCATACTGCGGAAATTGGTTGAGGGAACAAATACCCCATCAACTGGGCAAAAAATTGTAACCATAAAAACTTCGGCCGAGTATGTGGTAAGCGATCAGGTAACTATCAGAGCTTTTTTCGATAGGGTGGTTAACACGCCAGTGGGTGGGCTCTCGTTTCCAACCGCAAATACTAGCTTTGGCTTTAGTCTCAGGTTTACTATGATACAGTAGAGGAATAGTTGTGAAACAACATATTATCTCGCATTATTCATCAAATTTATTAAAGATGAATGCAAATGCGGATTACCTCACCATAGTTGAGCCCAATTTTGGGCAACTTGATTGGTTGTGAAACTTAGTCGCTGTCGGAGACCCCAATTATTCGAAACAATAATTGGGGTTATTAAGCTGATTAATATTTTTGTTTAATAAAAAAAATGTACTTTTGGGGCACAGACAGATTGAACTCTTACTTTTAAATAATTTAAATATATTTTATTATGAATACTCCTACAGATTTAAAGTACTCTAAAGACCATGAGTGGATTAAAGTGGAAGGTGATGAGGTAGTTATTGGTATTACCGATTTTGCTCAAAGCCAACTTGGCGATATCGTTTTTGTTGAAATTGAAACCGAAGACGAAGATCTTGACCTGGAAGAAGTTTTTGGCACAGTGGAAGCTGTAAAAACGGTTTCAGACCTGTTTATGCCAGTTGCTGGTAAAGTAATTACCGTAAATGAGAATCTTGCCGACAACCCAGAGCTTGTAAATAAAGATCCTTACGGTGAGGGGTGGATGATACGCGTTAAACTTGCCGACGCTGCACAACTTGATGATTTACTAAGCGCTGAGCAGTATAATGAATTAGCTAAAGCTTAGCTTAATCAGTAGGCATTAAAAAAGCGGGTAGAGTTTCTATCCGCTTTGTTGTGCTTATTTTATTCTTCCTCTGTCTTGGTCATAGCATTCCATCCCTGAGCTGTAATGGGAATATCTTCGCCCTGAGGGGCAACTAGCATTGGCCCATTGCTCTGCGGTACAACGTGTCCAACAATGCTAACACCATCCATGCCCGCCACAACGTCATGCTTTTCAATGGGTACGGTAAATAGCAACTCGAAGTCCTCACCACCATTTAGCGCAGCTACAATGGGGTCAACATTCATCTCGTTGGCCATTTTATGGGTAATCTGGTCAATGGGAATTTTATCAATATATACCCGGCATCCAACTTCAGAGTTTTTGCAGATATGTAGCAGCTCGCTTGACAAACCGTCGGAAATATCAATCATTGATGTTGGGACAATTCCCTCTTTTTCTAGCAAGTCAATAAGGGGCTTGCGAGGTTCGGGCTTTAAAAATCGTTCAAGAATATAGTCGTAACCTGCAAATTGGGGCTTCATGCCAGATTTTCCTTCAAGCACCTTTTTTTCCCGTTCCAGCAGCTGCAAACCCATGTAGGCAGAGCCAAGGTCGCCAGTTACACAAATTAGGTCGTTCTCCTTTGCGCCGCTACGGTAGCAAATCTTATGGGCTTCGGCTTCGCCAATGGCAGTAATGCTAATAACTGCTCCTGTTAGCGATGATGATGTGTCGCCACCAACTAGGTCAACCCCAAAACGTTCGCAGGCCAAGTAAATTCCGCTGTACAGCTCCTCAATATCTTCGAGCGAAAAGCGTTTCGATACGCCAATGGATACCGTAATTTGCTTAGGGTGCGCATTCATTGCGTACACGTCGCTGAGGTTTACCACAACAGCCTTGTAGCCAAGGTGTTTAAGCGGGTGGTATGTTAGGTCGAAATGAATGCCCTCAAGCAGTAAATCGGTGGTAACCACCAGCTGCTTACCATCGGTGTTTAGCACTGCGGCATCGTCGCCAACCCCTTGAGCAGTTGAAGCGTTTTTTATTATTATTGGTTCGGTTATCTTGTCAATTAGCCTAAATTCGCCTAGTTCGTGCAGCTCTGTTCGGGTTTGGTTATCGCTCATTCTGAAAGTTTTTTGTGTTTGATGCCACAAAGATAACCTATGTTTTTTAAACCCGCATTATTCATAAAATTATTGTTTTTATACTCACGGGGATACTATTTGCTAAGCAAACAGTATCCCCGTGAGTTGTAGGTTTGTAGGTGTAGCCTAAGCCGAACGGGGCAAAAACGAGTGTTTACTGAATGTTGTTAAATTTCTCTTTTTGCTTGAATAGTGTTTTACGGCCATTTAACTTGCTGGTACAGTTTTGATAATCGCCTTTTAAAGAGGGCATATATATTTGTTTTGAGTGCCATTTTCGCACTTCTTTATCGGTTGAGGGTATATTATTTGGATAATAATTGGGGTTAATGGTTACATATTTTGTAAAGCAAAAACCCTTATATGTATGACATAAATAGTAGTGGACTGACGATAGTAATTGGCTATTTTTAAAAGTAGCCCCTACTCAACGACAGACTAATTGTATCCTCTCTTACGATTTCAATATCCATTGTTTTTAGAGTGAGTAGTGAGTCTCGCATTTGAAGGAAGCTACAGTAATCTGCAGTAATCAAGCGGTTCGAAAGTGCTTTATTGCAAATTTGAGAAATTTTGTCTCCGTACTTTATGCCCGCTTTTTGCGCTGGCGAAGACTCAATTATGGATGTTACAACTAGAGCGTTATTTTGAATGCCAAAGATCAGACCAAAACCATGAAACTTAGCTGTTGCGTTGCTTTCCTTACCCTCTTTAAAATACATTCTCTTTTTAAAGGGGTCGATAGTAACACCTGCGTATCTCTTAACCACCTCCAACCCTAAAATATTTGGGACTAATTTATTATCACGATAATCAATACTCACATTCGTTATAGTGTCATCACCTAAAACAATGTCAGAAATATCCCTTTTACCCTGTTCGTAATAATTACCGAAAACATTCTTCTTCCCAGAGTTTTTGTATTTAACACCCGAGGTGCTATCGGCAAAATTTTGGGGTAGGAAAACAGATGCTATAAACCCCAAGTCGATAATAAGGTTGTGTTTATACCCATTTACTTTAACATCGGTTTTATAAAGGGTTCTTCCCAGGTATAAAATGGAATTGCTATAATTCTGTTCCTGAATAAAATCGTTAGATTTTGAAACGAAAAGTTTCTTGCTACCGAAGTTGAAATCCCAGCAAAGCTGATTTATTATGGGGGTTCCAATAATTATGTCGCTTTTTGCACATTGTAGCACCTTGTTTTCGCCTTTTAAATCGACAACAACGGCCAAAATATTTCGGAAAACCATATCACCAACTTTCAGACTCTTTATAATGCACACAGAATGCCATGTGTGATTGTTGACTTGGATTACCTTTAGCGGTATTTCGTAAACATCAAATTTACCAATGGCTGATTTATCTATAACACATGAGCTTGCCGCCGTATCGAATAGTCCGTAAGCATCTGAGCCATTAATTTTAATGGGTATTTCTAGCCATTTGTTACTTGAAAAGGATACTGTGGATGAGTTAATTATATTGCGAACCAGAATATTGGTAGATTTATGGATAATAAGGAGCAGAAAGGATAAAATAAGTGTGCACTCTGCAATAATCTTTCCTGTTTTGAGTATAGTTTCCTTCATCCTAATTTGTTTTGTAAAGCGAAAGTAGTAATTTTCTTTGATTTGTTATTCGTTTTTATACTAACGGGGATACGTATCCCCGTTAGTTGTGAAAATTAGGCATAGCCTGCTAAATAAAATCGGCTGGGTCGGATGTTAAATAGTTTTTTGCGAAGTTTACATAACAATTCATTGTTGTTCGGTTAAAATTTATAGATTCCTTCCTATGGTCGGAATGGCAGGGAGTTGAGTCATGTTCGGTAAGGGATGGCTTGGTTAGCGGTGAAGCCGCTAACCAAGCCATCCCTTAAAAACTAAACATTTGTCATTCAGAGTGAAACGAAGAATCTAAAATACTGAATTATGTTTTTACCAGACAATAGTGATAATAATTATTACTTAACCCCAATTATTCAACCGAATAATTTCTATCACCGACAGCGGCTAAGTATTACAACCAATTTTGTTGCCCAAAATTGATTCGACTATGTCGGAGTAACCCGCATTTGCATTCATCTTTTCCAAATTTGATGAATAATGCGAGTTAAGTTGGCTTCAGCTAGCCAATTGTTCTTATGTTTTTTTTGTAACTTTGTGCCAACGTAAAGTTGTGGTTTCACTTCAGATGAGCGAGCAACAATCTGCACAATAGGTGTTTAAATTACAAACAAACATGGAAAAATTTCGATATATTTTAAAGCCCGAGGACATAAAGCCTATCCTTGGGCAAAAGGGGTACTGTTACGCTTCGGATATGATTACCGTTGATGGGCATAAGGTTGGCTATATGTACCGCGAGGCTCGCGAAGACGAGGACGATAGCGGCTGGCGTTTTTACTCCGGTCTCGAAACCGAAGAGTACGTTGATAATGAGCATCATTTTATGATGTTCGATCTGAATTATATTGTCAATCTCGACCCCTCCATAGTTCCATACCTAAAAATGCGTACTGGTGCCGAGCTCGAACGCGACGATAACGCCGACACCTTTAGTTCGGTAGAAGAGGGTTGGTAACTTTTATTATAACAAAATTTTGTAAATAAATACGTACTTATTCAATTGGCAAAACGTTGAGAATAAGCTAAAAAACGTGTTGTATATTGTTACAAATATTTCTACCTTTGTGCGCTCAAAGAAAACGATTTGAGAGTACTTACTTTTTGATAATCAGCAGAATAAAAACAAAATTAAATTTTTATAAAAGATATTCACATGAACGTAACTCACGAAAACTCCGATGCGTTAAATGCATTGCTAACCGTAAAGGTAGAGAAAAATGATTATGAGCAAAATGTAGAGAAGGCTCTTAAGGATATTCGCAAAAATGCGGTAATTAAGGGTTTTAGGCCAGGAAAAGCACCAGCTGGTATGATAAACAGGATGTATGGAAAATCGACTCTGGTTGAGGAGGTAAACAAGCTAATTTCCGAGAATCTTTCGGGTTACATTACTGAGCAAAAGCTTGACATTTTAGGCGAGCCGATACCTTCAGAAAAGCAGCAACCCATTGATTTTGATGAGCAGGACGATTTCGAGTTCCTTTTCGATTTAGCTTTTGCCCCAGAGTTTGAAATTAAGCTATCAAAACGCGATAAGGTACCTTACTACAATATCATGGTTAGCGACGAGATGCGCCAGAGCTATATCGAGAATATCGTAGGCAGATACGGTAGCTACGAGGATGCTGAGGAAGCCGATGGTGAGAGCCTACTTAAGGCAACCCTTACCGAGCTTAATGCCGATGAGTCGCCAAAGGAAGATGGTATATCGGTTGAGGAGGGCATGGTTTCGGTTGCGCTTGTGGCCGATGAGGAGGAGAAAGAGAAATGTATAGGCACCAAGGTTGGCGATGTAATGGTGATTGATGTAACCAAAGCATTCCCCAACGAAACCGATAGGGCAGCACTTCTAAAAGTATCAAAAGAGGACCTTGATGAGATTGGACCTCTATTCCAGGCAACCGTTGCCCAGGTGCAGAAGTATCTTAAAGCTGAGGTGAATCAGGAGCTGTTCGACAATATTTATGGGGAGGGAGTTGTTAAGTCGGAAGAGGAGTTTAAAGAGAAAGTTGATGAGGATATTAAGCAGAATCTTAAGGGTAATAGCGAGCAAAAGCTACACATTGATTTACGCGAAAAACTTGTTAAAAAGTTTAACCTCGAGCTACCTAAGGAGTTTCTTATCCGTTGGTTAACAACCATAAACGAGGGTAAGTTTACCAGAGAACAGGTAGAAAAAGATTACCCGAATTTTGAGGATGACTTGAGATGGCAGCTTATTCGCGATAAAATAGCCGTTGAGCAGGAGTTTAAAGTTGAAGAGCAGGAGTTGATGCATGTGGCCAAGGGGCATCTAATGCACCAGATGATGCAGTATGGCATGGGTCAGCTACCCGATGAGTTCATCGATAAGTATGCAAAAGAGCTTGTTGAAAAACCAGAGGAGCGTAGGAAAATGGCCGAGCAGGTTATTGAGGGTAAGGTAATGGAATGGATTAAGGAGACCATTAAGCTTGACGAAAAAGAGATAGATTCGGAAGAGTTTAGAAAGATGGTAAATCCTGAAGCAAAATAAAATGACAAAAGGCGGGTGATTTTCCCGCTTTTTTTGATATTTAATTTTTGGAGGCTGATTGTCAGGCTTCGTCTTCGCTCAGCCTGACTCCATATTAAGGTAATGAGGGGCTTGGGTTCACGAAAAACCATAATTCGGAGCGACCCTACGTCAGACTGAGCGGAGCCGAAGTCTGATGACCCCAAGTCAGGTCGAGCGAAGTCGAAGCCAAACCTCGAATTTTCTTCCTTTAACTAGTCCGAATTGACTAAGTATTCCAAAAAAGATTAATATATTTATCCTTAATTTGAAAAGTAGTAACAGTAAAATAGTAAATCAATGAATAGTAAAAAAAGTGAATTCCAACGATACGCTACAAAGCATAAGGGAATAAGTAGCCTTTCAATGCACCGTTACCAATCGTTGCATAGCAGCTATATTAACCCTACAATTATTGAGGAGCGCCAGCTTAATATTGCCCAGATGGACGTTTTTTCGCGATTAATGATGGACCGTATAATATTTTTGGGTGTACCCATTACCGACGATGTGGCCAATATAATACAAGCGCAACTTTTATTTCTCGAATCGAATGACCCTAGCAAGGATATTCAGATTTATCTTAATACCCCTGGTGGCTCGGTTTACGCTGGTTTGGGTATATACGATACGATGCAATATATTGGTTCCGATGTAGCAACCATCTGTACCGGTATAGCAGCATCAATGGGTGCAATTTTATTATGTGCAGGTGCTACCGGAAAACGCTCAGCCTTAACCCATTCTAGGGTTATGATACACCAACCTATGGGTGGTACCGAGGGGCAAGCATCGGATATTGAGATTACTACCCGTCAGATACTTGCACTACGTAAGGAGCTGTACCAAATTATTTCGCAGCATACGGGTAAAACGTTTAATAAGGTTGAAAAGGATTCCGATCGCGATTTCTGGATGACATCAACCGAGGCTAAGGCTTACGGTATGATTGATCAAGTTTTGAAGAAAAGCGAGTAAAGCAATAAAATATTTTTAATGGGGTAGCCTTATGGTTGCCCCGTTTTTTTTATAGGATATTTAGACCTTTCGTTCCGACTAAACCTGCTACCCGAATATCTGCCTAACCTTTTTTACCCTTCATTCGCTACCGCACGAATCCTGTCGTGTGGTAACCAAGCGAATTAATTTACTGTTGTTGTGCCACACGAGAGTACTCGTGCGGCAGCAGGGGTATTGTGCTACCACGAGGTGGTCGAATGTTCTAGGTTTACCTATGTTTCTATAAACATTTAAATCCTACGGATTCAGCTATTTTGTGTTTTATTTTTCGTTCGGATTAAATCAACCTACCCAAACATCTGCTTAACCCTTTTTACTCCTCCAACCAGCATATCAACTTCTTCCTTGGTATTGTAAAATGCCAGCGATGCTCGTACGGTGCCATCAATGCCAAAGTGAGCCATAACTGGCTCGGTGCAATGTGTCCCGGTGCGCACGGCAATGCCCATTTTGTCAAGTATCATACCCGTATCGTACGGGTGAATATCGCCTACGAGGAATGAAATTATGGAGGTCTTCTCTTTTGCTGTTCCTATAATTCGAACACCATCAATAGCCTGTAGGCTCTGGGTTGCGTATTCGAGTAGACTATCTTCATGCTCAACTGCCGCCTCAATGCCTACCCGCTGGTAGTATTTTATTGCGGAAGCCAATGCCGCTGCACCAATGTAGTTGGCAGTGCCTGCCTCGAACTTAAAGGGTAGCTGGTTGTATGTTGTTTTCTCAAACGTAACGGTGGCAATCATATCGCCGCCGCCCTGCCAAGGGGGCAGCTGTTCGAGTAGCTCCTGCTTCCCGTAGAGAGCGCCTATGCCCGTTGGACCATAAATTTTATGCCCCGATATTGCGTAAAAGTCAGCATCCAAATCCTGTACATCCAGAATGCCGTGCTTAGCGCCCTGTGCCCCATCAATAAGCACCTTAACCCCGTGGGCGTGCGCCTTTTCGATAATTTGTTTTATGGGGTTTACCGTGCCCAGCGAGTTTGAAACGTGGTTTACGGCAATAATTCTTGTGCGGCTGGTTAGTAGCTCATCGAGCTTCTCTAGTATCAAATCCCCGTTATCATCAAAAGGAAGAACCTTAAGCTTCGCTTTTTTTCTCTCGCACAGCAGCTGCCAGGGTACAATGTTAGAATGATGCTCCATTTCCGAAACGATTACCTCATCGCCCTCGCCAACAAAGGCCTCGCCAAACGAGAATGCAACCAGGTTTATGCTGGCCGTTGCGCCCGAGGTGAAAATAATCTCATTCGTACTTTTTGCGTTTACAAATTGCCTTACCGTTTCGCGCGCCTGCTCGTACGCTTCGGTCGACTCAACGCTTAAGCTATGCACCCCGCGGTGAATATTTGAATTTATTTTGTTGTGAAAATACTCGATGGTATCAAGCACGCACTGTGGTTTTTGGGTAGTGGCGGCATTATCAAAATAAACTAAAGGTTTACCATACACCTTTTGGGTTAGGATGGGAAAATCTTCTCGTATCTTGCTAACGTTAAATGACATATAGTTTTTTTAACAACAGTTCATGGGGCAGTTATTGCAGCGTGATAGGTCGCCCCTAAGGCGTTTGTTTACCAGCTCATCAATGCGTTCGCGCAGAGGTGCAGCTTTTATGTGCCCAATCACATCGTGGGCAAAGCCAAACATTAAAAGAAGTTTTGCTTCGCGCTCGCCAATTCCGCGCGATTGCATATAGAATTTGGCCTCCATATCGAGCTGACCAACCGTAGCACCGTGGGTACACTTCACATCATCGGCATAAATTTCGAGCTGGGGTTTGGTGTACATCTTGGCATCGGCAGTTAGTAGCAAGTTGTTGTTGCTTTGGAATGCCTGTGTTTTCTGTGCATCCTGCCTAACCAGTATTCGTCCGTTAAAAGCACCCGTTGCCTGGTCGTCGAGTAAGGCCTTGTAAAGCTCATTGCTGTTGCAGTTTGGCTTGGCGTGGTCAATAAACGAGTACATATCGATATGCTGATTGCGGTCGGCTAGGGCAAGCCCGTAGGTGTGGTTCTCGCAATTCTCGTCGTTTAAAAGGATGTGAATATTATTGCGAATAATACCTCCGTGTAGCGATACGGTATTGGTGCTAAGTACCGAGTCGCGCTCCTGTTTACCAAATACATGTGTAAACTCGGTGGTATCGTTATGCTGATTTTGCATTGAAACGATATCTAGATTGGCGCCCCTATTGGTAAAAACCTCAGTAACAATATTCGATAGGTATTCCGATGGCGAGAGGGTGTGGTCGCAAATCACGATATCAGCCTGAGCATTTTCATCGGCAATAATAAGGTTACGGTAGTGCACCAGCTGGTTCTCGTCGCTCATCATTAGGTTGATAATCTGTATGGGTTTTTCGAGCATAACCCCTTTGGGGATGTAGATAAAAACGCCATCCTGAGAAAAAGCGGTGTTAAGGGCAACTAAACCATCCTCGTCGTTATCGGCAAGGGTGTTGTAGTATTTGCTAACAACGTTTGGGTATTTTTTTGCTGCCTCGGCAAGGCTGCCAATTATTACCCCCTGCTCAATTTCGACTAGCATATCGGGGTTACTCAAATAGAACCCGTTGAGCGTGAGCGCTAAGTGGGTGTCGAGCGAAGGGATATCGCAACGGAATATATCATCAATATTAAAGGTGATGTTTTTTGGGGTGAAGTACTTTTCGTAGTCGGTATGGAATAGCTTTTCAACCCTGGTGTACTTGTATTTCTCGTTTTTAGCATTTGGGAATCCCAAAATTTTAAAACTCTCCAAAGCCGATTGCCTAGCCGTGTTAAGTATTTTGGCCGAGTTTTCGGTAATTAGGTCGAGGTTATCAATGTAAAGATTTATAAACTCGTCCTTGGGGGTTATGTTTGTTGCATTCATAGTATTCTGTTTTTCAACGCCGAGGCGTTAAGGTGAAAATGGCATACACTCGGTTGCTTACCAACCTACTCTATTACGTCATTTTTAATCCAGTCGTAGCCTTTTTCTTCCAGGTCAAGGGCAAGTTCCTTGCCTCCAGTTTTCACAATTCTACCATTGTAAAGAATATGTACAAAATCGGGCACAATATAATCTAATAGCCTTTGGTAGTGCGTTATAACTATGGTTGAGTTATCGGGTTTCTTTAGCTTATTAACGCCATTGGCTACAACACGCAGGGCATCAATATCGAGTCCCGAGTCGGTTTCGTCTAGAATTGCCAGCTTGGGTTCAAGCATAGCCATTTGGAATATCTCATTCTTTTTCTTCTCTCCACCAGAGAACCCTTCGTTTACCGCACGGTTGGTAAGGGCAGAGTCTATTTCAACCAGCTCCTTGCGCTCGCGCATAAGTTTTAAGAAATCAGATGCCGTTACGGGGGCAAGCCCTTTGTGCTTGCGATGCTCGTTTAGCGCTGTTTTCATAAAATTTACCATGCTTACACCGGGTATCTCAATGGGATACTGAAAGCTAAGGAACATCCCCTCGCGTGAGCGCTCCTCGGGCGATAGGTCGAAAAGATTTTTACCATTAAAGGTAATTTCGCCCTGGGTAACCTCAAACAGTTCGCGGCCGGCCAAAACGGCGCTTAGGGTGCTCTTGCCCGAGCCGTTGGGGCCCATGATGGCGTGTATTTCGCCTGGTTTTATGCTAAGGTTTATCCCTGTTAGTATCTCTTTGCCATTAATGCTGGCGTGCAGGTTTTTTATTGTTAACATGATTGGTATTTTTTATATCTATATACAGTTATGAGTTCAACTCCTTATCCAACGCTGCCTTCCAAGCTTATTTGCAGCAATTTTTGTGCTTCAACAGCAAACTCCATGGGTAGCTTATTTAGCACCTCCTTGGCGTAACCGTTAATAATAAGTGCAACGGCGTCCTCGGTTGAAATGCCGCGCTGGTTGCAGTAAAAAATTTGGTCTTCGCCAATTTTCGATGTGGTGGCCTCGTGCTCAACAATTGCTGTGGGGTTATCCACCTCAATGTAGGGGAACGTGTGCGCACCGCACTTATCGCCAAGTAGTAGCGAGTCGCATTGCGAAAAGTTGCGCGCGTTCTCGGCCTTTTTTGAAACCTTAACCAGTCCGCGGTAGCTATTGTTACTCACACCAGCCGATATCCCCTTAGAAACTATTCGGCTTCTGGTGTTTTTACCAAGATGAATCATCTTTGTTCCAGTATCGGCCTGCTGGTGATTGTTAGTAACGGCAACTGAGTAGAACTCGGAATACGAGTTATCGCCCTTAAGTATGCAGCTGGGGTATTTCCATGTGATGGCCGAACCCGTTTCAACCTGCGACCACGATATCTTACTATTATCGCCCTTGCAAATTCCGCGTTTGGTTACAAAGTTGTAAATCCCACCTTTGCCATTCTTATCGCCTGGATACCAGTTTTGTACGGTAGAGTACTTCACCTCGGCATTTTTCATGGCAACAATCTCAACCACCGCAGCGTGTAGCTGGTTCTCGTCGCGTTGGGGTGCAGTACAACCCTCGAGATACGAAACGTAGCTGTCCTCCTCGGCCACAATGAGCGTGCGCTCAAACTGCCCGGTGTTAGCCGCATTTATTCTGAAGTAGGTGCTGAGCTCCATGGGGCTTTTTACGCCTTTTGGGATGTAGCAGAAGCTGCCATCGCTAAAAACCGCCGTATTGAGCGCTGCAAAAAAGTTGTCGGTTGCTGGTACCACCGATGTTAGGTATTTTTTTATTAAATCGGGATGTTCGCGAATGGCCTCGCTCATTGAGCAGAATATGATACCCTGCTCGGCTAGATTTTCGCGAAAGGTTGTTTTAACCGAAATGCTGTCCATTACCGCATCAACGGCTACGCCAGAAAGCATCTTTTGCTCATCAAGGGGTATGCCCAACCTATTAAATGTGTCGAGTAGCTCCGGGTCAACCTCGTTTAGGCTATCGAGTTTTGGTTTTTGCTTTGGGGCGGCGTAATATATCATATCCTGATAATCAATTTCAGGGATATCTAAATGTGCCCATTGGGGCATCTCCATTTGCTGCCAGTGCCTAAACGCTTTCAGTCGAATTTCGAGCATCCACTCGGGTTCATTCTTTTTCTGCGAAATAAGCCTTACAACATCTTCGTCTAGCCCTTTAGGAATGGTTTCGGTTTCGATATCGGTAAAAAAGCCATACTTATAATCCGACTTGGTTACCTCATCGAGTATTTTATCCTGTTCGTTGGCCATTATTAATACGTTAATTATGGTTTTACTTTGCTTCTGCTTTAAAAACACTAAAGGTTGATAATTGTTCCCGTTTTGTAAAAGAATAGTTAACAAAATGGAATTAATCTAAAGAGAATGCAAATATAGTTTGTTTGGGGATAAACTGGAAACTAATTGCTTCTAAAACATGGGTGTGGGGTGATTTTTGGGGGCAGAGGGGCTTAGCTTTGTTTTTGGCTATGGAAAACAGATGTGTTCAAGGGGATTATCTACTCAGCTTCAATTTCCTCAATCTTCGTTTTAATATCTTTTAAACCCTCAAAAATGTTTTTTTCTGGGGGGATAATGTTTTGGTCCTCCCAGAAACTTTGGTCGTACTGGTACGAGTTATCAAGGAACACATTGTGTATGGGTTCGGTTTGTTTGCGGATAAAGCGAGTAACATTCACCGTGTCAATCTCGGTGTTTATTAGCTCGAAGAAAAGATGGAACGAGCTGTTGAACAGGTTGCGTTTAAACCGGTACTTAAACCGTAAATCGCCTCTTACATGCGATAGGTGATACGTGCCGTTAATGTTATTATAGCTGATAGAGTACTTGATACTAACGGGTTTGAACTTAAACTGGCGATTGCGCTTATGCACGTACATATTGGTTACCTGGTTAATGTTTTTGGGGCTTACCATTATGTCGGCACCAAGTATTGCCAGGGAATCTATGTCGATATAGATAATCCCTTCGAGTAGGGGATCGGTAATGCCCTTTTTTAGATTAAAGAAGATGGCGTATGCCGATATGCCGTTTATCGAAACGATGTCGTTTCGCAAAAACGTGTATTTGTCCCAGTAATCCTCATCGAGGAACGAGGGGATATTTTTCACAATATCCAGAACCAACGAGCTATGAATGCCGCCTTTTAGCTTAATGCTAAGCGTATCGGTGGGTTCAAGGTTCTGGGTTTTTCTCGACCTTATGAGCTTTACCTGATCGGACTCTAGCAGTTTTTGAACCGGCGATTTGTATATCCTAAAAATGGCTTCGGAGTAATTTTGATACTTCTTGTTTTTAATCACGCCCTCGCGATAAAACGAGGTGTAGTAAACGGGGGTACGGCTGTAGTTGTCAGGAATCTTTTTAAGGGCATCGGTAATGAGCTGCTTAGGGTTAATGTTCCGAATTACTACCTCTTGTATCGATATGATATCGGTTTCGAGAAATATGCTGATAGCCCCATGTGCAGCAAGATTAATAGGTACTGTTTTTGTTTTGTAACCCATATGCGAAACCCGTAGGTTGGTGGCTTGGCTTTCTTTTGGTATTTTAAGTATAAATGCACCATCGAGATTAGTTGTGGTGCCCATGGCAATTTCAGGTACCCCAATGGTAACGTAGGATAGGGGTTGTTGCGTTTGCGAATCGAGTATTTGTCCCCTTAGGGTTTTGTAGCTAGGGGTATTACTAATCCGTTCGCTGGTTTCCTCTTTATCCTTATAAATAAGGATGTGATTATCGATAACTTTATAGGCTAAGGTTGTGTCGTTAAGTATTTGGCTAAGGGCTTGTTGCAGCGTAATGTGTTTAATTTTTGGGTTTACTGTTTTATCGCTTTTTACCAGCTTGCTTTCGTAGGCAAATAGTAGTCCAATGCTATCGGAGAGCTGGTTTAGTACATGATAAACGCTGGTGCGATTTGATGGCAGGGTAACCCTTTGGTTAAAAATGCTGTCGTTGGGTTGCTGACCTAATGCATCGAGCTTAATGAGGCTAAGGATAGCAAGCAGTAGGGTAAGTAGCTTAATGCGACAGCTTTTTGCCATGGTATTTGGGTTTATGTAACCTTTTTAGGGCTGCCATAGGGTAATGGTGTTTTCGTTGTACTCTACCTCGAGCCCCAGGGCTTCACATATTATCTCAACCATTGATTGCACCGAATTGTTCATAAATGTTACGGTAAGTTTTCGGTTGCCTATGGTTGGCGAACCAAGTACAATGTTGGCTTGATGTGTTTTATTTATAGCCCGAATAATATTTGCGAGGGGTTCATCCTTAAACTGTAGCCTTTTGTTTCGGAGATTTTGTAGGGGAGCAGTGCTTTCTTTCGATTTAGTAAGATGGTTATTTATTAGGGTTACCCTATCGCCAGGCGCAGCAACTATGCTCTCGGCGTAGGTGTTCTTTTGTTTGATGCTAACCGACCCCGTTTGTACCACGAGTTCAAAATCTGTTGGGCCGGTCGATTTTACCGAGAATGATGTTCCCAAAACCTCAATATTGGTATTTGGGGTTTCAATGGTAAAGGGGATTTTTAGGTTTTTGGTAATATCAAAAAAGGCTTGTCCGTTTAGCGTAACGTTACGGTTATTTTTGGCGAAGCGTTTTGTGTACGAAATCTGACTATTGCCCTCAAGAAAAATGCGGCTTCCGTCGGGTAGGGTATGTACTAGGGTTGTTAAATCCGAGGTGCTTTTTATTACAATATTTTGGTGTTGTACACCAAGGGTAAAGTAAACCGAGGCAACCGCAATTACTACCATAGCCGCTACAGCCCAGCCTACGAAATTGGCTTTCCCTTTTTTATCAAGCTTAACGGTTTGGGTAGAAAGGGTTTCTTGGTCAATTCTTGTTTTTAAATTATTCCATGCTCTGTTAGCATTGGGTAATTTTATTTGTTTTGTCCCAATTATACTCCAATCGTTCTTAGTATCGTTCACTAGTTTTTTGTTGTTGGGGTTGCTGCCTACTAGCGTTTCAAATTCCTCTACTTCTGAAAGCGACATTTCGCCCGCCACGTACTTTGCGAGGCTATTTCGGTGCTCTGCTATGTTTAGGTTAAGTTCCATTGGTTTTTTATTTTAACAATAAGCTCTTTGGTTAGTAATCTTTTAGGTTGACTCTAAATAGTTTTAGCGCCTTGCCCATGTCAGCCTCAACGGTTTTTACCGATATTGAAAGTTTTTTTGCTATTTCTTTATACTTTAAGCCGTCAAATCGGCTCATAATAAAAATTTTACGGCGTCTTTCGGGTAGCTGACTAAGCGTTTTCTCGATAATCTTGGCTAGCTCGTCGCTTTCTAAAGTTTGCGCCTGATTTACTTGTTCTTCAGCATTATGCATGGTGCTGTCGGCATGTTTTTGTCGAACGGCATTGTGCTTAATAACCTTAAGGCACCTGTTTTTTGTTGCTTGGTATAGGTATGCCTTTAGCGAGGTATTTATTTTAATATGTTCCCTATTCTTCCAGTAATGGTAAAATAGATCCTGAACAACCTCTTCGGCCGAATCCATATCGTTTAAGAACTTTAAGGCATAGTGACAAAGACTAGCATACATTTTATGGAATAACTTTTCGAATTCCTGAATGTCTCCTTGCTGTATTTTACGATGTGAGAAGTTTACAATTATGCCCATTGCTACTCTAGTCGATGTCCCCCAAAGGTATGTAAAAACCGCACCTAATTAAAGCATGAGGCTGCTTAAAACCCAATTTTAGCTGTTTGTTAGTTTCAATATTAAGCTTTTAAACAGCCTCATAGCTCTTACCTACTTTTGTTGTCGCATTAGCTTTCGTCCGTAGCGTTTAATGGCGCTTTGTATCGATTCTTCGGGTCTTATGTAGTTGTGTTCACCCCAAAAATCTTCGTCGTTAAAGGCCTCAACGGTTTCGGCTAGCACTTCGCTCATCCTAAAGCTCTCTTTAAGTGGAAACTTGACAGCATTTTCCAGGTCACGGTCGGTAATTGCCATTTCGGAAACAATGTCGTAGTTTGTATTAAATATCCTACGTTTCCAGTTGGCCTTAAAGGCTAGCTCGTTCCTAAGGTAGCTAAGGTAGTAACGTCCGTTATGCTCGGTATAGGTTGCTAGGTACGATGTGTTGGTTACTTCAAATTTTACACCTCGTGGCTTTTTTCGTACAAATAGCCTTGTGGCTTCTTCCACATTATTGAGGTTGATGCTAAACTGTGCGTGCGTAATGGCCAAGTTTTTTGTGTCGATATAAAGTTTCCCGTAGTATAAGGGGTAGATAATTTCTGGTTTTTGTACAAAGCTAATTACGTAGCTAATTTTATCCTCAATGGCAACCATGTCTTCGAGCGTGAGGTTATAGTAGTTCTCGAAGTCTTCATAAAAAAACTCTTCGAAGTTTTTGGCAATATCGAGCATTAGTAATATTCTAGGCCCGCCCTGTAACTTAACGACTAACGTATCGGCCTTTTTTACGTTGGTGCTTTTACGTCCTTTCAGTATTTTTACTCTGTCAGCACCACCAAACGGTTTGTATGAAGTTTTGTAGATGTCAACCAAAGCCTCGGAAATGGAGATGTAATTGCGGCGTTGCTTAATGGTTTCGCGGTAAAAACCGGTTAACATATTGGGGTTTTCGCTGTAGTTATACTGCACTTTTCGGAGCGCCTCCGCCACAATTTCGTAAGGGTCAAGGGGCCTTATGGTAACCTCACCCACCATAACCGACGAGGGTTCAAGCGTTATAACGTTATCTTTATCTATAAGATTTTTAAGCGGTACACGTTTGGTTTTGTAGCCAATGTGCGAGAACTCCACCTCGTTAACCAATATCTTGTTACTTATTTTTAGCGTAAACTCGCCGTCGTTATTACTTACGGTTCCAATATGTAAATCGGGAATGGTAATGTAGGCAAAGTATATCTCTCTATTTGTTTTGGCATCTTTAAGCGTACCATTTATGGTGATGTAGCCATTACCGTTTTGGCTCATTATGGGGCTAATGGTTAGCATTAGTAATGCTATTATACCCACTTTTCGAAAGTAATTAGCAATTGTTTTCATAGTAGTATCTATTTAGTTAGATTTATAAATGAAACCTTTCATCTATATGACCCCTTTGGGTAAAGATACCCTATAAAAAACATAAAAAAAACCCAAGGATTATTAGAGCCTTGGGTTTTTGTGCTATCGGTTATTGGTAATATGGTGTACTAGAAGCTATACTTTAGCTTGGTGTAAATCATATCGTTGGCATTATACTGGCCGAACCTACCCTTATCACCAACAAAGATATTTGCACCCAGTAAAATGTCGAAACCATCGGCAAATGCGTACGAGATTTTTGGCCTGATAAGGGCATCCTGATTGTTTAGCCCAACGTATGCAAAAAGTTCCAACCATAATTTCTCCCTTAAAAAGCTCTTTTTTGCTAAAAAAGTCATGGTGCTCTCAATCTCGTCGTTTCGTATTCCTTCCTCGTAATCGAGAATATTCTCCTGAATAAATTGTGCCGAGAGCATAACGCCTGCAAGGCTGTATTCTAACCCAACCATATAGTGTAGGTAGTTTTTTTCTATGGTAGCATCGGGTATTGTTGGTGTTTCGGTTTGAAAATGTTTGCCCGAGTAGTACCCACCCTCGGCCTTGACTAAAGTTGGCCCAAGCGGCGTGCTAAAGCTCGCTCCACCCATGGTTAGCCTATGGTGCTCAGGTCTGACCGTTAGCCCTGTTAGCTGCATTGTAATTGGGTTAATCTGTTTGGTAATGTGCATGGTGGGATCGTCGTCCCAGAAGTAACCTCCCACGATTTCAAAATCGGCAGCGGAACCCATATTTGAAAAACGAATGAAGACCTCACTATTCTCAAGACTTGGAGTAATTTCTTCTGTTGAGTAATCGTAGGTTGGGGCCATTGGAAATGGCATAGCGGGGCGCCAAATTGAATTCATTTCGGGCATTTGTGTTGGTGTAAAAACTGGTGCCCAAACCGCTTCAATGGTGCTGTTACCAAAGTAGTAGTTTACTTTTGCTGCGGTTATCCCCATTCTAATTTCATCAAAATCGGGTAGCAGGAACTCCTTTAAATCTTTAGGCGAAACGATATCGGTAATAAATACGCCCTCCGCTTTACCGTATATAATCTGTTGTTTTCCAACCCTAACATCAAAGTTCTCGAATCGCAAATCGAGAAAAGCCTCACGAAGCCCCAGCTCCAAGTCGCGATCGAAGTAGTGGTGTAGGTACGGATTTACTTTAAAGGCAATCCTATCTGAACTTTTCTCAAACTTCAGATTAAGGGTGTTTTGAACTATGGAGAAATCGTTATCGCCTCCTGTAAGCACACCGGTGTAATTTCTAACGTAACCCGTTATATCAGGGTTATCTTGTGCTTTAGCCTGGCTCATTAATGCAAGCGCCAGCAATGTTGTTATAGCAATTCGTAGTTTCATATCATCATAATTTTCATCTGTTTATATTTTCATTTTTTAGTACATGTTTTTTTACTGCGTGAACGCTAAGAGATTCAAAATTTCATCTTCATGCTCTATGGCAATAGTCGTGTGTGCTTAGCGTTGAGATCAGTTT
>JAQVYY010000064.1 GCA_028708425.1 Bacteroidales bacterium | reverse complement strand
AACTTACTTGTAAACATACTAAAAGTATCTTTTATAAACCATCAAGTGTGTTGTTAAAGATTACTTTGTAGTGGTTTTTATTTTGGTCTAAATGTCTAAATCGTCAAAGGGCGATTTTATTTTTTGTAGCGAGTTGCTCGATACGTGGGTATATATTTCGGTGGTTCGGCTGCTCTTGTGCCCCAACAGCTCTTGTATGTACCGCAAGTCAGTACCTGCCTCTAGTAGGTGTGTGGCGTAGCTGTGCCGTAACCAGTGTAATGTAATGGGCCTCTGTATGCCAGCTGCCTGTACCGCTGTTTTTAGCACTTTTGCCACCGAAGCCTCCGAGTATCGTTGGCCCTCCTTTTGCCCCTCAAAAAGCCAAACCTTCGGTTTGTATACCTTGTAGTACTCCCTTAGCATCGAAATGGTTTTGTCCGATAGGGGTACAAGCCGATCCTTGCGCCCCTTCGAGTTGCGAATGGTAAGTGCTTTTCTCGAGCTGTTTACATCGGTGGGCTTTAGCATAAGTAGCTCTCTGCGGCGCAAACCACAGGCATACATAAGGCATAGCATGGTTTTGTGTTTAATGTTTTTGGGCGAGCTCAGTATTTGCTTCACTTCCTCCTTGCTAAGCACGTTGGGTAGCTTATGCTCCTGCCTCGGACGCTGTATCTTGTCAATCTCTATCTCGGAATTTACCACCTCCCTATAAAAGAGTTTCAATGAGCTTACTAGCTGGTTCTGATAGGTAAAGCTGTACCCTTGGGCTATAACTTTAGTGTTAATAAAGTTCATAACATCCAAATTTGTAACCTTGTCCAGATCTTTATCGCCTATGTGTCCAGCAAAAACCTTTATCATTTCAATGTATGCTTTTATGGTGTTGCTACTGTACCTCTTATGGGATAGCCATTGCAGGTACTTCCCAATTAGCACTTTATTGCTTGTGGTTGGTGGGGGTGCTTTGGTTATTTTTTTTGGGTTATATTTTTTTACCTCTTTTGAAGCGCCCTCCCCCAGGGCATCATAATCAACCCAGTGCCCCTTAAAAGTTGAAAAAACTGTGCCTAGGTTAAAGTCGTCTTTATTTACATACCAAGCACGGTTGCTCTGACTCCAACGTGTACCGTAAATACTTTTTACTTTCGATATTAGCTCTGGGTTTTTTTGGAAACGAATAAAAATAACATCGTTATCTCGATGGTGTCCTGGGCTTAGAATAATCTTTTTATTGTCCATTCTATATCGATTTTATACAGCTTCGCTCGGTCAGCCCCATTTACTTTTTACTTTGGAGCCTAGCAAATTAATCTTAAAAATAGCTAAACTTTATCAAACGGATAGCATAATATTGAAAATTTATGAATCATACTTGTAATTTCGCATTATTCATCAAATTTTTAAAAGATGGATGCAAATGCGGGTTACCCCGGCATAGTCGAGTTCAATTTTGGGCAACAAAATTGGTTGTGAGACTTAGTCGCTGCCGGAGACCCCAATTATTCGAATGAATAATTGGGGTAATAGCACCCCATTTTCTTACCTTCTCTTACTAACCTAACAATTGTTTGAATGACTTATAGTCAGGGCTTTTAATGTGTAAGAATAATAATATTTGATATTGGTGTAAAAAATTACTACCTTTGCTTAGCCCAAAAAGGCGAGTTTTTATTAAATCCTTATTGGCTCTACTAAATCACATCCCCTTAAATCTAAGGCGATTGCTACCCCTACAGGGTTTTTCTAAATACAAAATATACAGTTATGACATATTACCCCGAAAAAATAGCGTTGTCGGCAAAATCATTGTCTCTTTTACGAAAATTGATGCTCGAAAACCCCAGGTTGGCCGACATATACAACACATCTACTAGTCTCGACGAGGCAAAAGCTGGTGTAAAGAAGTGGGCCTATGAGGTGCTCAACGAAAACCCGCTTGCCGTGAGCTACTATAAAGGCGAGGCTAAAGGGAGACTTACGTTTGAAAGCTTGCGCTGGCAAGATTTTGCGGCAGTCAGAATACTGGATTATCTCGATAACTCGGGTCGTAAATTCGAGAATCCTTACCGCGAAGGAAGAAAATCGTTAAGCATTCCTTTTGAACTTCTGTGGCTTGGCGTAAAGCAGGGCAAGGGAGGGGCAAAACCACTTTTCTTTAAGGACATGATCCATTTGTTTAGGCAGCTTAACAACCAGCTACCGCAGGAAAAACCAACTGCCGATAAGGTGAATGAGTGGATGGAAAGATGGCACGAAGGTCTGGATCCACAGATTGTTGAAATTAGAAAAGAGAATAAGGAGCGCATTATTCGTATACTGGCACGTAATATAGAAAGTTGCGAGCTGGGCGAAACACGCTACTGTTTTTCTGAGGATTTGACCGAAGAGCAGAAGCTGGAAAAGATGCGGGAATGGTGGAACGATTACCGTTTCCATCTTAAATTTGCGGTTCGTTCGCCCCGATTGCTAAACGAGCTGCTCGATTATACGCTTGACCTTGAAACCCAAAAACTTCTTTCGAGGGCAGAAAAAAAGGGGATTCCTTTTTTTGTAAACCCATACTACCTGTCGCTGTTAAATACACGCGTACCCGATTTTGATGTGGGCTCCGATTTGGCCATTCGACACTACGTAATTTATAGTAAACCCCTAATCGACCAGTTTGGTAATATCCAGGCATGGGAAAAGGAGGATCAGGTAGAACCCGGGAAACCTAACGCTGCGGGTTGGCTCCTGCCATCACACCACAGCGTGCACAGGCGTTACCCCGAGGTAGCTATTTTAATCCCCGATACCATGGGCCGAGCCTGTGGTGGGCTTTGCGTATCGTGCCAAAGAATGTACGATTTTCAGAGAGGAAACTTAAACTTTAATCTGGATAAGCTGAAGCCCAACGAGACATGGGACGAGAAGCTGGAACGTTTGTTAAAGTACTGGGAAGAAGATCCCCAGCTTCGCGATATTTTGATTACTGGTGGCGATGCGCTTATGAGTCAGAATAAATCGCTAAAAAAGATACTCGATGCCGTACTTGATATGGCTATTCGTAAGATTGAAGCCAATAAAAGCCGACCCGATGGTGAAAAGTTCGCCGAAATTCAACGTATACGTCTAGGCTCAAGATTGTTGGCATATCTGCCTCAGCGAATTACTCCAGATCTTATTCAGGTACTGGGCGATTTTAAGCAAAAAGCCTCGGTGTATGGTATAAAACAATTTATTATTCAAACGCATTTCGAGTCGCCTATGGAAGTAACCCCCGAATCGGCTCTTGCCGTTAGCCGGTTGGTGTCGATTGGGTGGACAGTTACCAACCAGCTGGTATTTACATCGGCAGCTTCGCGTCGAGGACATACCGCCAAGCTACGTAAGGTGCTAAACGATATTGGGGTAATAACATACTACACATTCTCGGTCAAAGGTTTTCAAGAGAATATGTTTAACTATGCTACCAATGCTAGGGCAGTTCAAGAGCAGATTGAGGAAAAAGTATTTGGACAAATTCCCGTTGAGTACCTCGAGCAGATAAGGAAATTTCCTATGGAGGCCGAACAAATGGTCGAAAACCTAAAAAGCCTTCGCGAAAAGGCAAATATTCCGTTTATGGCTTCCGATCGGAATGTGATTAATCTACCCGGCGTAGGCAAAAGTTTGACTTTTCGTACCATAGGTATTACCCGCTGGGGCAGGCGAATACTTGAGTTCGATTACGACCATACCCGCTGGCATAGCCCAATTATCAATCAAAACTCGAAGGTGGTAATTATCGAATCTAAACCCATAGGGGAGTACATAAATCAGCTCGAGGACATGGGGGAAGATACTAAAGATTATAAAAGCGTATGGGGATACTCTATTGGCGAAACCGAATCGCGCCTGTCTGTTTTTGACTATCCAGACTATGAGTTTAATATTACCGACGAGCTGGCTAATTTGGAGATATAGCCTAGTTAATGATAAATAGTAACGTTGGTAACCTGTTGTAAAAACCATTTTAACTTGCGTTGTATACTATAGTCGAAGCTTATTTTGTGTATGTTGAAATAACCATACTAATTGCTCTTTGGCAAACGGGGCAAAACCTTTCGGCGTCGTTGCCATGCATACGGCAGTTTATAAATGGGCGGTAAATGCCCTTGCTCATATACCCTCCGCCTTCATATACTCCAACTGTATTGCTATACTCCTGTTTGGCAGGTGTGGGAATGGGGGTATGCTTGCTAATCAAATCTGCCCACTTTGCCTTGAAGTTAACCATGGTGGTTATGTTGGGCTCCCACGGCTCTACGGTTAAATCGTAAAAATCTTGGTAAGCAACATCCGATGTGTAGTATTCATCGGCAAGTCCAGCAAGCCCGTGCCCCAGCTCGTGGATAAATACCTCGTTTGTAAGAGCATGATCCGAGGTGACAACGTTGTAGTGATTGTAAATTCCACCACCACCATACTTCTTGGTGTTAACCAGAGCGTAAGCTATATCGGTTGGTGCGCTTGCAGCGACATCCATCACCATTCTAAATTTGGTGGTTGTTAGGTATCTGTCTATCCCAAAAGTGTGAAACGACGAGCCTACGGCAGTTTTGTTCCAAATATTTTTCCCTGGATTAGTTGGCCCTTGGGCTTCCGAGGGTGACTCGATGGCCCAGATGTTAATGCTGCTTTTATGCTCACTAAAAGGCTCTTGCGAGCAAAGGTATTCCGAAATTTTCTTAACATCGCTTCGGAATTTTTCCATCTGGTCGGTAGTGTACCCCTCGGCAATAAACGCTATGTCTAGCATCTCGTTGTGATTGCCGTTATTTAGTATTTTCGAAACGCGATGTTTGTCTGGTTGCTTGTGGTTTATGTAAATACTATGTGGGTCGATATTTAAGCTGGCTAAATCAACAAAAACGCCCGATTTTTCACGCATTTTAAAGGTAATAGTGACCTCATTTTTGGGGTAGGGTATTCGTGTAACCTGCTCAAATGCTTTTGAAATGGTTTTGGCCTCTGCCACGGTTTGCCACTCCTGAAAAAGGGTGCAAAAACCTTTGGAGTATAGCAATTTCTGTGTGCTTTTATCCCTAACCTCCACCATATATGCCCCAAGGTTAAGGGTGTCGATAGTGTGCGTGTGCGAACCGCTCCAGTAAGGTTCTGCTTTTAGCTCATCGAGGTAAAAGTTTTGGGTGTTACTATTGCCAGCCAAAAAGTAGTCTATTCGTAATGACTTGTTGGTGAACCATTTGTCGAAAATAATTTGAGCATCAACCCTTAGGTTCGATGCTAAAACTATTGCCGCTGCTACCAAAAGTGAGGTAACAACACTTTTCGTAAATCGGGTCATTGAGAGTTAGCTTATTGGTTGTGTTAATACGGGCAATTACCCCAAGTAGCTTTTTAAAACTTTGCTTCGGGTTATTTGTTTCAGCTTCTTTATGGCTTTTTCTTTTATTTGACGAACGCGCTCCCGGGTAAGGTCAAGCTCTTCACCAATTTCCTCTAAAGTGTGTTGATGCTTTCCGTTTAGCCCAAAATATAGTCGAATTATACTGGCTTCGCGTGGGGTTAGGGTGGCCAAGGCCCGCTCAATTTCTTTTCTGAGGCTATCGTTTAACAGGCCTCTGTCGGGTGCAGGTGTTTCATTGATAAGCAGAATGTCGTACATGCTGCCCTCCTCATCGGGAGATATGGGGGCATCCATTGAGATATGCTTACTCGAACTCTTAAGGGCCTCTTTTATATCTTTCGGGGCTAATTCAAGCACCTCGGCAAGCTCCTCAATCGATGGCTCGCGCTCAAATTTTTGCTCAAGCTTGGTAAACGCTCTGTTCACCTTATTTATTGAACCAATTTTATTTAGAGGAAGTTTAACGATGCGCGATTGTTCTGCAAGTGCCTGCAGAATAGCCTGTCTTATCCACCATACAGCATACGAAATGAATTTAAACCCTCGGGTTTCATCAAAACGTTGGGCAGCTTTTATCAGGCCTAAATTCCCCTCGTTTATTAGGTCGGGCAGACTGAGACCTTGGTTTTGATACTGTTTTGATACAGATACAACAAACCTTAAATTGGCTTTTACAAGATGATTTAAAGCTTCCTTATCGCCCTCCCTTATTCGGCGAGCGAGGTTAACTTCCTCCTCAGCGGTTAGTAGGTCAACCTTTCCAATTTCGTGTAAGTACTTATCAAGTGAAACGGTTTCTCGGTTTGTAACCTGCTTAATAATTTTGAGTTGCCTCATTGTGCCTACCCCTTTTTGTTAAATAATCGGTCGAATATATACATATAATACAAGTGTGCCATAATGTTGTACGTTTTTTTTGAAAATCGATACCTTTTTTTTCCGAATTTTGGTGTTTTAAATATAATTGGTTAATATTGCAAAGTATTCCCAAGCAGAATAATTCTCGTAATATCCCAAAATCCAACGTGTTATAATTTCATTTCTCAAAATTTACCTTCGTAATAACTTGCAACTAGTGCTAGTTGCCAAAATTAACTATATAAAAATCGCATGTACGATATTTTAGAACTAAACAAGAAGTTGCTTCCTGAACTAAAGGAAATAGCTAAAGGTATGAATATTAAAAGGGTTGAGGCTCTTCGGAAACAGGAGTTAATATACACAATACTCGATCAGCAGGCTATTGATGCAGCCGAAAAAGTTACCCGAAAACCTAAACCGAAAAGTAAGGATACCGAAAAGTTTGAACAGAAAGCGGTTGCTCCTAAACCTAAGAAACCGGCAACGGCTTCAGCCGTAAAAAAAGAAGCTAAGCCTAAGGGGCCAACTCCCGAGGCTAAAGGGGTAAAACCTAAACCCGAAGATCAGCAAAATGCTAGTAGGCAACAGGTTAATCAAAATAAGCGAAAACGATTTGTCCGCCCCAAAGAAGGGCAGGATGAGTTTCAGCAAAAGCAGCCAGAAAAAGCTAAGACTAACTTTGTAGCACCCAAACCTCAGAAAGATGAAAAGAAAGAGGTGGTTCGAGAACGTAACCCCGAGCCTAAACCCGCTAAGCCCCATGCGGCAAAGGCCGCAGCTACAAAGGGTGATGGTAGAGTGGGCAGTGAGCAGCAAACAGGTAGCCCAAAGAAGACTAGCCCTCGCGATTTTCAACCAAAAAAGGGCAGAAATGGCGAAAAGTACGAGTTCGAAGGTATAATAAATGCAACGGGAGTACTCGAAATTATGCCCGATGGGTATGGGTTTTTACGTTCATCCGATTACAACTACTTAACCTCGCCCGATGATGTTTACGTTTCGCAATCGCAGATAAAACTTTTCGGACTAAAAACGGGCGATACCGTAACGGGTTCAATTCGTCCGCCCAAAGAGAATGAAAAGTATTTCCCGCTTATTAAGGTGCTCGAAATCAATGGAAGAAGTCCCGATTATATTCGCGATAGGATACCGTTCGATTACCTTACTCCACTTTTCCCCGACGAAAAGTTTACCCTACTAGGAAATGGACAAAATACCCTGTCGGCACGAGTGGTTGATATGTTTTCGCCAATAGGTAAGGGGCAGCGTGGCTTAATTGTTGCCCAACCAAAAACGGGTAAAACCATCCTGCTAAAAGATATTGCCAACTCAATTGCTGCCAATCATCCCGAGATATATATGATTGTTCTGCTTATCGATGAGCGCCCCGAGGAGGTTACCGATATGGCTCGTAGCGTGAATGCCGAGGTAATATCGTCAACCTTTGATGAGCCTGCCGATAGGCACGTTCGCGTAGCGAATATCGTGCTCGAAAAGGCCAAACGAATGGTCGAGTGTGGCCACGATGTGGTAATTCTGCTCGACTCAATTACCCGCCTAGCTCGTGCGTATAATACCGTTCAGCCCGCTTCGGGTAAGGTGTTATCGGGTGGTGTTGATGCTAACGCGCTTCACAAGCCAAAGCGCTTTTTTGGAGCGGCACGCAACATTGAGCATGGAGGGTCGCTCACCATTTTGGCAACGGCTCTTATTGAAACCGGCAGCAAGATGGATGAGGTTATTTTTGAAGAGTTTAAGGGAACGGGCAATATGGAGCTTCAACTCGACAGGAAGCTCTCGAATAAGCGGGTTTACCCAGCCGTTGATATTACTTCATCGAGCACTAGACGCGACGACCTGCTGCTTGATAAGGATACCCTAAACAAAACTTGGATACTTAGAAATTACCTAACCGATATGACATCGGTTGAGGCCATGGAGTTCCTCCGCGATAGGTTGGTGAAAACCCAAACCAACGAGGAGTTTTTTATGACGATGAATAGCGATATTTAGCAAATTATACAGCATATGGGGTAGGCTGGATGACAAAATGGTAGCATTTAACCTTTTGGTCTGATTTTTGTTGTATATAATTTACCTACTAATTCATGGGGCTGACGTTGGTTTTGACAGCAAGACGAATGGATTGGTAAGCATGTTGAGCGTTGGGAAGCTGGCTCATTAATCCCAGGACTCAGTCCTTTAAAAGGCAAAGATTATAATTACGCACTCGCAGCATAGAAAGTACCAAGTACTTCTGGCTTAATCGCACCAACAAGGTTGGTCCGACGAGTAGTCTCACGGAGGGCCTCGCCCACTGGAACTCCGATTTGAGGCTTCAAAAAAAATGGGCTAGTGCGGGATGCTCCCCGATTCTCGTGCGAAAATTTTGGGGATAAGGTTTTGGTTGGTCTCTTTTCACCTGCCACTACTCGAAAATAAAGAAAGGATAAGCATGTAGAAAGCCTTTTGGTTCCTTGTTTGGACGAGGGTTCGAATCCCTCCAGCTCCACAAAACAGTTTTGAGCAAGAGTATTGAGCATACAGTTAAGAACTGCTCCTTACTCTTGCTCTTTTTGTTTTTGATACTCTCGCAGAAGCACTTTGACAGAACTACCAACGACCAGCTGCGTAGGGCATCGTTCAGTATAATGCTCAACATTGCCGAGGGGTCGGGACGTTACTCGTAAGCGGATAAACGTCATTTTTATGTTATTTCAAGGGGTTCAACTTTTTGAATGCGTAGCAATATTCGATTACCTTAAAGGTATTGGAGCAATTTCAGAAGAGACTTTTGTTAAGTTTTATGCCGATTTGGATGAGTTCTCCCGAACGTTGTTCTTGATGATTAAAAGTCTTTCCTAAGAAAACAATAGAAGTTCTGACCAAGAGGACAGAGCATACGGAAAGCAATTGCTCAAAACTGTTTTATTCCTCTTTATTCTTGCTCTTGCTCTTCATTGTTGCTGAAACGCCCTTTTTCTAAAATTGAATTTCAAGACGCTTTTTTTATGGTAGCAAGGTGATGAGAGATACTGAATTAGTAAATCCTAAGCTTAAGTTTTAAAATGCTTTAGAGCTGGTTAATGCTAAACGAAAAGGAAATGCAAACAGCAAAACTTTGAAGCAGTAATATCGTTACCTCGTTATTCTATTTACCACAAGCGCAATGGCGCCATCTCCCGTAACGTTACAGGCAGTGCCAAAGCTATCCATGGCGATATACAGCGCTATCATTAGGCCTATCATCTCTTCGTTAAACCCTAGCATGGATTGCAAAATACCTATGGCGGCCATAATTGCACCACCCGGAACGCCAGGGGCGGCAACCATGGCTATTCCTAGCATTAGGATAAAACCAGAAAAAAGCGTGAATGTAAAGGGCATACCCTGTAAAATCATTATGGCTATTGCGCATGCTGTAATTTTCATAACGCTTCCCGATAGGTGAATAGTAGCGCATAGCGGAATTACAAAACCCGCAATTTTTTCGGATGTGCCATTCTTCAGCGTTTGCTTTAGGGTAACCGGAATGGTGGCCGCCGACGATTGTGTTCCCAACGCTGTAAAGTAGGCGGGTAGCATGGTGCCCAGTAAACGTAGCGGGTTTCTTTTTACAAGTATTCCGGTGATTGTGTATTGCAGCAGCAGTAGCAGGATGTGCAGGGCGAAAATTACGCCTATGATATTTACAAATACCGAGAGTATGGAGTATACCTTCCCAGTAAACGACATATTTACAAATATCCCTAGAATGAATAGCGGTAATAGTGGCACGATAACGTGCTCGATGAGCTGCATTATGATTTTTTGAAAATCATCAACTACTAGCTTGAGGGTCGATTTTTCTTGATAAGCCAATCCCAGCCCGATTACAAATGCCAGCACTAAAGCCGACATCACATCGAGAACAACTGGGATAGTGATGGTGAAATAGGGTGATAGCTCTTTTGCTGTTTCAGCAATTTGAGCCGTTTTGTCGGCATGCGATGCCAAAAGCGATGAGAATAGGTTCGATGTGGCAAAGTAGGTCATAAACCCCGAAAAAATTGTGGAGCCGTAGGCAATGGCTGTGGTTATCAAAAGCAGTTTTCCTGCACCTCTACCTAAGTCTGAGATGGCTGGCATAATCAGCCCCATAATAATTAGCGGAATGGCAAAGTTCAAAAACTGGCTGAAAAGCGCGTTGAACGTGGCAAAAATTCTATTTACGGATTCGGGTAAGTAGAGGCCAAAAATAGTTCCAAAAACGATGGCCAGGAAAACTTTAAACAGGAGGTTCGAAAATAAACGCTTCATAACTATATGTTTAGTAGTAAAGACCGGTTTGCTGCTTATGGTTTAATTTGACAGCTAAGATAGAACGAATGGCTTTACAAATAAATTTTGCCCCCAATTATTTACTCGAATAATTGGGGGCTTCGACAAAGGCTAGATTTTACAGCCAGTTTTGTTTCCCAAAATTGGGCTCGACTAATTCGGGGTAACCCGCATTTGCACTCATCTTTAACAAATCTGATGAATAATTGGGGTTAAAGAGAGCATACGTTACACATACGCATGGCTATGTCGATGTTTTTTAAAGCGCGCTACTCGTGCCTCAATACCTACGAATACGGCCCAATCCCGATACGCTTGTGTTGATTTCTGGGTTTCCAGCGTAGCTAATTGAACCCACTCCCGATACCGAAGCCTTAAGGTGGTCGATGGCCAGCACGCTCACCTTACCAACGCCGCTATTGCTAACATCTGCTTTGCGAGCGGCAAGTTCGGAGGCATTAATGTTGCCCACTCCGCTTACATTTATCTCTAGCTCATCGTATTTCCCTTCAAAATCTAGGTTACATACGCCGCTACAATCAAGGTCGAAGCGTTTGCCAGTGAGGCTCATTTCTCCCGATGCTACACCAGATACCGACATTCTGAAGTTTTCAAATTCCAGCATGTCGATAGATTCCACATCAACCGCTCCGCTTAGGGCAAGAGTTTCAAGGTTTTTTACCTCAATTGTAACCGAAATATCTTGCTTGCGCTGGTTGCGCTTATAGCTTTTAACGGTTAGCTTCTTGTTCCGTTTAATGAGTTCAATGTTGGCAACGTCCTCATCGTTTCCATCAATTACTATGCTTGGATTTATGCCCTGCACAACTGTAAGGTTGCAGGCAATATTAATCTCAATGGAGGTAACATCCGATATATCTATATCCTGTGCCGAACCATTGCTGGCAAACCCCAGCGATACTATGGTAAGAGCCGCTGCAATTATTGTTGTCCTCATATTTTGTTGGGTTTAGTTGTAATTCAATGAGATGCTTATTGCTGCGTATTACTAATGGCTAGGGTAGCTTAATTTCGTTACCTGCTTTTGGTAAAACCACCTCTCCCAGAATGGCTATTTTTTTAGCCTTACCATTACCTGCGTTCGATTGTACGGTTATGGTTCGGCTAATTCTTTGAGGGGTAGGGCTAATCCTAAAGAAGATTTGAACGGTGCCTTTTTCTCCAGGCATAATGGGCTCGCGGGTCCAGCTGGTGATTCTAGTGCCGCAACAACCTGCTACATTTGTTATAATTAAAGGTAAACTGCCATCGTTATGCGCTTCAATGCTAATTTTTCCTGTCTCCTCGGTAACGCTGTTTACGTCAATCGACCCTAGGTTTACCTCTGTGGGTGAGAACCGAATGAAAGGGTTGGCCTTTTTTATCTCTTCATCATTAGGTTCTTGGGCAAATAGGCCAATGGATAGCACGATACTTAAAAAAGTTAGCAATGTTCTTTTCATAGTTCTAGTAAATTTTTTAGTAGTACGATAAAAATATCTGTTTTGTTTGATTAGCGCAATAATTTATTTATCTAAAAGCATGCCAAAAATTAGTATACCACGTGGCGTGGTATGTTACTTGGAAGGCGAGCGAGGGTTTGGTAGTTAAGCTGATTGCTCATTTCGCTGAATGATGCAATGCTTATGGCGAGCCTTTTTTGCTTACCCACAAGCACAACCTCGTCGCCAATTTCAACATTCGGAATATCGGTTACGTTTACGCTCATGGTGTTCATGGTTACGGTGCCCACAACGGGAACCCTTTTGCCTCTAATTAGTACCCGCCCCATATTGCTAAGCGATCGGCTAAAGCCATTGGTGTAGCCAACAGGTATAATGGCTACTTTCATGGTTTTATTGGCCATAAACGAGCTGCCATACCCCACAAATTCGCCTGGGTCAACCTCCTTTATACTCATTACCCGAGTTTTCCACGTTATTACCCTCTTTAAATCGCTATCCTTGGCTTGATTTCGTTTAAACTGGTATATGTAGGTTTCCTTGGTGGGCCAAAATCCGTACTGCGAAATACCAATGCGAACCATATCCATTATGGTTTGCGGGTAGGTTAGCGAGGCAGCCGAACCCGCAGTATGCCTAAAGCGTGGTTTAAGATTGTGGCGGGTAAGGTATTGGTAAAACCGCCGATAGTCTTTTATTTGATTTATAATCCGGTAGTAGTTTGTAACACTTTCTGCTCCAGCGTAATGGGTACAAAGACCCTCCAGAATTAGGTGTTTCTGGTTATCCGTAATGAGATTAACCACTTCGGACATGTTTTCGTACTCGATCCCCGTACGGTTAAAACCAGTTTCGACCTCAATGTGTATTCGAGCAGGTTTTTTGATGGCTTTTGCCAAATCGATAGCTTTTTGTAATCGCTCAACATTAAAAATGTAGAACTCTATATTTTTCTCAATGGCCCATGCCAGCTGATCGTCGCTAAGGTAGCCCATTATCATAATGTCCGATTTAGGGCTGGCTGCATTAAATACATCTAGCGCCTCGCTAGCTGAGAATACCGAGAAATGGTTAATCTTGGCTTTTTCGGCCAATGGCACAATTATGTCTACCCCATGCCCGTAGGCGTTGCCCTTAACAACCGATGAGAAGCGAATATCGCTACCAATAGTATTTCGTAAATACTTAATATTGTGATTATAGGCCGATTTACTTATCTCGATATACGATGTTTGATCCATTTATTAATCTGTTTTATCTGTTTTGCTGAGAAGTTAGCTTAGTAGTTTCTCAATAATTTGTGTGAATACATTTACCGAAGGGGAAATAATCTCATCGGGAAAATCGTAGTCCTCGTTGTGTAGCTGCGGGTGATTTATACCCGAACCAATCCCAAAGAGTGCAGCCTTGCTAATCTGTGTAAAGTGGCCAAAGTCTTCACTCCATCTAAATGGATTTTTGAGAAATTGGTGGTTAAGCCCCAGTTCAGCTGCAGCTGTTTTTATAATATCTACGCACTCGTTGCTGTTTATGGTTGCAGGAAATTCTTCAACGTACTTAATGCTGTGCTGTAGGTTGTGCTCCTTGCAGGTGGTTGATATATGGTCTTCCACCATTTGTTTGAGCGTGCTCATATCCTTATCAAGGTAGGTTCTGAGCGTTGCCATAAGAGTGGCGTTGCCAGGTGTGGT
>JAQVYY010000022.1 GCA_028708425.1 Bacteroidales bacterium | reverse complement strand
ATCTTCTTTTTTCATAATGAATAGTGTAAGTAATTTTATTAAAATAAAAAAATTAATCAGGGGGTTAAAAGTCTAGACTTTTAACCCCCTGATTAATTACTTACACAGTTTATGGGATACTCCCGTTAAAAACGTAAAAGGTGGAAAAACATTAAAAAAACACTAACCTTCATTGAAATAGGGTTTTTAGCAATCGTAATTGGTGCTGCATACTATCTAAAGGACACAAGAATTGCCTTTGGACTTATTCCAATCTTCATCATTTTTCTCATTATCCAATTGCTTAAGAATTCTCATTATCCAATTGCTTAAGAACAAGATAAAAAACAAACGGGTTTACTCGTATTGGTACTCTAAACTATTCCCTTTTAAGGTTTACATGTATCCAAAACAAACTTACTTAAGCGACACATTTATACACGGGAAAATATATTTAATTGATGACCAAATTGCATACTTAGGCTCACTAAATTTTACAGAAAGTGGCACTAAATATAACTATGAAACTCGGATAAGAACAACAGACCCAAATGCGATTAAAGAAATTAAAGAAGAATTTCACCAATTAATGAATTATTCCGATTTACCCGAATGGGATATTCAGTATTGGGGCAAGCTATTATACCAAGAACCTATTAATTAAATAAGCGGAGCAGGTAAAGGGATGTTCCTCCCCCATTCTTTACCACCAAGGGCAAAAAGTTACAAAGTAAAGAATATGCCACTAAGTGCCAAGGGTGGCACCATTAGACCGAAATAGCCAATATTTTATCAGCCACTTGACCAGCTCAATAATTTTATTTATCTTCATAGCCTATAAATCAATTACTCATGAAACGCTTTTTAGGGTTTTTATTACTATTTGGCAACTTGTTTTCATTAGCACAAAATATTGAACAGAAAGCTATTCCCCTTGAAGGGGATGCGAGTTTGGACAGGCTAATTTCGGCGGCTGCCCATAAGGAGTTGGTATTGCTGGGCGAGGCGAGCCATGGCACCCACGAGTACTACCTATGGCGCGATAAGATTAGTCGACGGCTGATAGCCGAACATGGCTTTAGCTTTATTGCGGTAGAAGGCGATTTTGCGAGTTTGTATCATCTCAATCGCTATGTAAAAAATTTAGATGGCGCGGCAAGCTCTGCCCAGGAGGTTTTATTGAGGCTCGAAAGATGGCCAACCTGGATGTGGGCCAACGAAGAGGTTGTGGCGCTGGCCGAATGGCTCCGCAATTATAATGACAAGCTACCGCACGATAAAAAAGTAGGCTTTTATGGGATGGATGTATATGACGAATGGAACTCGAAAAAAGTGGTTTTGGATTTACTTAAAACAGCAAACCAAGCTGCCTACACCTATGTAAAAAACCAGTACGAGTGTTTTGTTCCGCATAAGGGAGATAGCTGGAACTACGCTTACGCAGTACGCGCCGGGAAAGAGGATTGCGCAGCGGCCACAAAAAATGTGGTGGAGTATATACGAAGTAATCGCACCGATTTTTCGGAGCTGTCCGACGATACCTACTTTTATTTACTGCAAAACGCTATAGTTGTTCATAATGCTGAGGAGTTTTACAGGGAGAGCGTAGCATCAAAAGGGCATGTTTCGTGGAACTCTAGGGCTCATCATATGCATGGTACCGTCAATGATTTACTAAATCTTTATGGAGAGAATTCCAAGGGAATTGTTTGGGCACACAACACCCATATTGGCGATGCGGAGTACTCAAGTATGCGAAACAGCGGCGAGAAAAACATTGGTCAGCTTTCCCGAAAGGAGCTGGGCGACGATAATGTTTTCTTAATCGGCTTTACCACCTATAAAGGAAAAGTGATGGCGGGCTCGAGCTGGGGTGCCCCCATGAAAAAAATGACCATCCCGCCTGCCATTCGCAATAGCATAGAGTATAAATTGAATCAAATCGGCTTGGAAAGCTTTTACCTGATTTTTGATGAAAATGATCGAAAGGAAGAAAACCTAAAGGCAATGGGCAATAGAGCGGTGGGCGTAGTATATAATCCCAGGAGAGATGAAAGGCAATTCGTGCCCACCATAGTTCCATTGCGCTACGATGCCTTGTTCTTTTTTAAAAAAACCACAGCCCTACGAGTTTTAAAAAGGTAAAGTCGAAAAGCGGTAATACCAAGAACAGGAGAGATAGGTGAAAAAGCATTGAAAAATATTGGCCAGTGTTTAGATTACGCTCCCGATACACCAGCCGAAGATTATCTTGAAAGATGTGTTACCTTTATTTCAGAAATCATAAAGAATTAGCAGGGCTCATTGACATTATTTTAAACTAACAGCGGGGTGAAAATTAAAAGATGAGAATTGAACTATTAACTTTGTTTGCAGCCATCAGCGCGGCTTGTGCCATTATATTCAGTCTGAAAAAAAACATTAAGCTGTATTCTATTTTTAAACCCTTAACAACCATATTGATCATTATCATGGGCTTAATCATTTTCCAAGAGCAAGGAAGCGATTACAGTAAAATAATGCTCGTGGCGCTGGTCTTCTCGTTGGTTGGTGATGTATTTTTAATTACTAATAAACATTTCCTGGAGGGTATGAGCTTTTTCTTTATCGCTCAAATCTTTTTCATACTTAGCTTTGCGAGTATATTTGGCTTTAGCTGGAATATCATTCTTTTAGCTCTTTTCTTAATGCTGGGCTGGGCATACTATTATTTTCTTAAAAAAGACCTGAACAAATACTCCATACCCGTTTTCCTTTATTCCACCGTTATTAGCCTCATGAGCTGGCAGGCAGCTAGCTTGGTCGTTATTAGTCGCGAGTTTACCTACATTGCCATCGCCATAGCGTCTCTACTTTTCCTGCTTTCGGATGCTATTATCGCTTACACCTTCTTCAGAAAAGACTTTAAAGCATCTAATGTCTTCATATTATCGACATACTGGTTGGCTATTTATACTTTCGCACTTGCAGGACTTTATTTAGGCCCAATCTAAATTGACAGAAATCCTAAATTCAAGATTAGGTGCAAAACATGCTCGTATATTAGCACGAATTATGAAATGATTGTTTTACAATCAACACATCATAGTCTTATTACTTTTTTTGTACAGCAGCGAAAACAGTCGTAGAAAACATTGTTCTTAAGACTAGTTATAAGTTTTCTTCAGAAATTGAAAAAACGTTAGCAAAAGATGTAGTTTCCCCCTAGGAATACCAGATCGCAACTTTTAACCCTACAATGAATGGGATTATCAGGATGCATGAGTTCAACAGAATTTGTAAGTAGGCAGAAGAGAGATAAGCTTTACATAAAATCAGAATTCATCCCCTCCTAAATCTTCCCAACCAAGAACTTACCCGTTAGGCTCTCGTTACACTTCACAATATCCTGTGGTGTTCCGGCAAATACAAGCTCTCCCCCACCCTCGCCACCTTCGGGGCCAAGGTCAATAATCCAATCGGCATTTTTTATAACCTCCAGGTTATGCTCAACCACAATAAGGCTATGCCCTTTCGTAATAAGCTGGTTAAACGACTCCAACAGCTTCTTAATATCGTGAAAATGCAGCCCCGTGGTAGGCTCATCAAAAACAAATACCTGGTGCTCGGTTGCCTGCTCTTTTTGTAGGTAGAAAGCAAGCTTTACCCGTTGGCTCTCGCCACCGCTCAGCGTGCTCGACGATTGTCCCAGCTTAATGTAGCCAAGCCCAACATCCTGCAACGGCTTAAGCCTGTTTACAATTTTCTGAGCAGTCCTGTCCTTATCATCACTAAAAAACTCAATGGCCTCGTTTACGGTCATATCGAGCACATCGTAAATACTCTTATCCCTATAGCGTACCTCAAGCACATCCTCCTTAAAACGCTTGCCATCGCACGCCTCGCAGGTTAGCGTAACATCGGCCATAAACTGCATTTCGACCTTAATAACGCCCTCTCCTTGGCACTCCTCGCACCTACCGCCCTCAACATTAAACGAGAAGAATGAGGGTTTATAGCCGCTACGAACAGCGTAAGGCTGCATCGAAAACAGCTTCCGTATCTCATCGTAGGCCTTTATGTAGGTAACCGGATTCGACCTCGACGAACGGCCTATGGGGTTTTGGTCAACCATCTCGACCCCTTTTATAAGATGAATGTCGCCGGTTACGTCATCGCACTCACCAGGTTTTTCGCCCACTCCAGCTAGCGATTTGCTTAGCCATGGGTACAGAATACCCTTTACTAACGATGATTTTCCTGAACCGCTAACGCCCGTTACAACCACCATGCTATTTAAGGGAAACCTAACATTTATGCTCTTCAAATTATTTTCGCGAGCCCCCAAAATTTCAATATAATTGGCGCTTCGGCGTGGGATTTTATTGGGCTCAATATTCTGAACACCGTTAAGGTACTGCGCGGTTAGGCTTTCGCCATTCTTTTCAAGTTCCTTAGGCGTTCCACTAAAAACTACTTCGCCACCAAGCCTACCCGCCAATGGGCCAATATCAATAATATAATCTGCTGCTCTAATAATCTCCTCATCGTGCTCAACCACCACCACCGTATTTCCCAGGTTTCGCAATTCGTTCAGCACACCAATAAGCATATGAGTATCATGCGGATGCAGCCCAATGCTGGGTTCATCGAGGATATAAAGCGAGCCCACCAGATTGGAACCCAATGAGGTTGCCAAGTTAATACGCTGCGACTCTCCACCCGAAAGCGTTGACGATAATCGATTTAGCGTTAGGTAGCCAAGCCCCACATTAGTAAGATACAAAATTCGGTTACGTATCTCGGTAAGTATCCGTTTCGATACGCTCTGCTCGTACTCGCTGAGGTTTAGGTTATCAAAAAAACCATTCAGCTTACTAATCGGGTAGTCAACAAGTTCGGGAATGGTAATACCTTCAATTTTAATGTATGTTGCCTCTTTACGTAACCGTTTCCCATTGCACTCGGGGCAAATGGTTTTGCCTTTATACCTCGACAGCATCACCCGGTACTGAATTTTATATTTCTTCTGCTCTAGATGCTCAAAAAACTCATCGAGACCAATAAAGCCCTCACGACCTCGCCATAAAATATCCTTTTGCTCGTGCGTTAGCTGGTAATAAGGCTTATGAATTGGGAAGTTGTACCTCTCGGCAACCGATATAAATTGCCGCTTATGTTCGCTCATGATTTGCCCCTTCCAACACGCAACAGCATCCTGATATACAGACAAACCCTTATTGGGAATTACTAAATTCTCGTCAATGCCAACTATCTTACCGTACCCCTCGCAACGGGGGCAAGCACCCAACGGGTTATTAAAACTAAATAGATGCTCACTGGGCTCCTCAAAAGTAATCCCATCGGCTTCAAATTTATTAGAAAATGATGTTTCGGTACGTTTATCATTCCCAAACGATGCCACTATGCAAGCGCCGTCGCTCTCAAGAAAACAGGCTTGAACCGAATCGGCACAGCGGCTTAAAAAATCGTCATCGTGCCTAACGGCGTACCTATCAACAATTAGGTTGATTTTTGCCTTGGACAACGACACCAGCTGACGAATTTCGTTGCTATCAATTCGCAAAACCTTATCACCCACCTCAATTCGGGTAAACCCATCGCTAGCAAGCTGCGAGAGGCGCTGTTCAACCGATTCGTTGCTTTTTATGGTAATGGGTGCCAGCAGCATCTGCTTAGTGCCCTCGGCAAACGATGCGATAAAATTAACCACATCGGATACGTTGTGCCTTGTAACCTCAACACCCGAAACGGGCGAATAGGTGCGCCCAACCCTGGCGTACAGCAACTTTAGGTAGTTGTATATTTCGGTAGAAGTACCTACGGTTGAACGTGGGTTATGGGTATTTACCTTTTGCTCAATGGCTATGGCTGGCGGAATGCCCGAGATTAAATCGACTTCGGGTTTGGTAATTCGCCCTAAGAATTGCCTGGCGTATGCCGATAAGCTCTCAACGTACCTCCGCTGCCCCTCGGCATACAACGTATTAAACGCCAACGACGATTTTCCCGAACCCGAAAGTCCCGAAATTACGATTAGCTGATTACGAGGCAGATCAACGCTAATATTTTTAAGATTGTGAACCCTGGCCCCTTTTATTGAAATTACATTCTGATTGTGCATTGCTATAAAAATTAACCCACAAAGGTAGGCAAAGATTTACGTTTAACACGCAAAAAGGAACCCTTCGGTATTCAAACTGAAAATATTATACAACACAAGTATTAGAGTATCTTAAAAAATAGTTTATTTGAAATAATATTTGGCAGAGTAGTTTATTTTAGCTTATTTGGCACGGTAAATGAGACAATAAAAAATACTAACCAAAATTAATTGCCTATAGAAACATATCTACCAAACTAATCAATAAACAAGGAGGTGGATTTGAAAATGAAAGATCTTACCGATAATGAGCTTGTGAAGGGGTTCATGTCGGGTAGTAATGAGGCAATTGACACACTTATCCGCAGACATAGAAAACGAGTTTTTGGCTATATTATACTGCTTACTAAAAACGAGGCAGTAGCCGAAGACATTTTTCAGGATACCTTTGTTAAGGTTATACAGTCGTTGCGAAAGGGAAAATATACTGAGAATGGTCGCTTTATTTCATGGGTTATCCGAATTGCCCACAACCTAACCATCGACCATTTTAGGCGCCAAAAACAGCTCAACACCATATCAAACGAAAGTACGCCTGTTGATGTTTTTAACTCGCCACGTTTCTCCGATAAAACCGTTGAGGAGCATATTGTTTACGACCAGATACTTTCAGATGTTCGGAAGCTAATCGACTACCTTCCCGATGAACAGAAAGAGGTTGTTGTGCTCAGGCACTACGCCAATTTAAGTTTTAAAGAAATTGCCGAGCAAACCGGAGTGAGCATAAATACAGCCCTAGGACGCATGCGCTACGCGCTGATTAACATGCGAAAAATAATGGAGGAACAGAACCTCTCCCTAACAAAGTAAAGCTCAGTCCCCGACATCAAAATCGGGGATTTTTTTTGATGCTTTCTGTTCAGAAAAAAGGTAAACCACAACGAATAGGACATAAATAATTATTAGCCACAATAAAAAAAGGCAACAAGCGTTTTACTACTGTTAATAAATAGTATAATGCAAACCAACAGCTATTTGCCTATGAATAAATTATTTACTCCGATTATTTGGAATTTTCAATGCTTTAACAATTGTAAGGTAGATGAGATTATAGATTTACACAGCATTTACAAACCGTTGGAAATATTCCAAAACCTACTTGTCGAAATCGACAAAAAAGCACCAGAGGTAACGAATGAAACACTGAAAAGGATACACGAAAGAGCCTCGTAGAAAGCGAAAAAAGCCGGAAGTTACTCCGGTTTTTTTATGCCCCTTTTTTGAGGCTTACCCCCAATTATTCATCCAAATAATTGGGGCCTCCAACAGCGACTAAGCCAGAGTAACCCAACCAACAGCATACACCAAGGCACTACTGCTTGGCTTTGTTGTAGTAGTAACGAGCTTTAGATTTATTATCGAAACGGGTATAAATATTCCCAAGGTATGTTGCGTAACGCGACTCAGGATTCAGCTTATATAGCTCCTCTAAGTAATCACGGGCGGTTTTAAAATCAGCATTAATTGTATCGAGCTGCTTTAAAAGCCTTTTATACTGCGATGATGTTCTATTCTTTTGGTAAGCTTTCATCTCACGCTGATATCGTTCTTCGGTATCTTTGTATAGCTGAATGGCAACCGCCTCCTTACCAACAATACTTTGGGGCTTTACTCTCAACAACCTCTCTGCAATTGGCAAAACCTCATCGTTTTTATCCAGGTTATTAAGCGTTAAAACATATCCGGTTAGCAGCTCAGCGTCTTTGGTTTGCGCCCCATTTACACTCTCCCACATTGGGTATGACGAATCCCAATTCTCGCTTCGAACAAAGGCTAAAAAGAGCTGAGCACGCACCTCATCCACCTCGTTCCCATCGTTATACAAGTCAAGGTATGTTTCCAGGTTAATAATTTCGCGCGACAGATTATCCTTAGCCTTGTAGGCTTTGGCAAGCACAAACAACCCCTTAGCATCGATACCGTTCATTCGCGTTGCCTGTTCTAAAAACTCGATGGATTTCTCATTCTCTCCTATTTCCCAAGCAGCAACACCTCCACGTGTATATACAAGGGCATTGAGATTTTTTTTACCTGCAGGATTTAGCGATATAATACTATCATAAAGCGTATAGGCCAATCCGTAGTCACTACTATTATAGGCTGCGGTAGCCTCACTGCTTAACCTGTTAACCTGTTTTGATACTGTACACGACGCAACGCTTAAGGTAATTAGTGCTGCATATAGTAAACCCCTTGTAAATTGCATTTTCACCATAGTTTTTATTAGGGCAACAAAGGTAAAACAAAATGCTATGCCCACAAGCGATAAAAAAAATGATTTAAACCTATGCAATTAATCTTTCAGGTGTTTACTAAACACCCTTTCCAACTTATCGAGCTTAGGAACAATAACCATTTGGCAGTAGGGCTGCCGTTTATTGTTTACAAAGTAATCCTGATGATGTTTCTCGGCCTCATAAAAAGCTGAAAATTCCGTTAATTCAGTAACTATGGGGTCACGCCATATGCCCTCCTTACTAAGCATAGCCATTATATCCGTGGCCATACGTTTCTGTTCATCGGAGTGGTAAAATATAACCGAGCGGTACTGACTTCCTATATCGGCCCCCTGCCTATTAAGCATGGTAGGATTATGCGTTTTGAAAAAAATCTCGAGTATTTGTGCGTAGCTAATCACATCGGGGTTAAACTTTACCTGTACAACCTCGGCATGTTCCGTTAACCCTGAGGAAACCTCTTTATAGGTTGGATTTGATATTTTTCCGCCAGAATATCCCGAAACAACAGTTTCAACACCATTAACTCTTTGAAAAATTGCCTCCACACACCAAAAGCATCCTGCTCCGAGTGTAGCTGTTTCAATTTTTAATTCACTCATAATAACATCTGTTTTACTATTTAAAGCAACCGATGAAACCGAAAAAGACAAAAGAACTAAAACAGAAAATAACATTTTCGGAAACCATTTAGAGCGTAATAAGATAACGCTTAGCAACACTTTTTTTTGAATTCTTATTAATTTTTGCGCTTTCATATTCATTGCTTATTTAGAGTATAAACATAACTACAAGCATAATTGTTTTGGCAACTTGCCCATTAACGAAACAACACCATTACTATATATTAGCCCGCATTCTTCATCAAATATGTAAAAGATGAACGCAGGTGCGGGTTACCCTGACCTAGCTGAACCCTATTTTGGGCAATATAATTGGTTGTGAGGCTTAGTAGCTGTCGGAGATCCCCAAATTATTCGAATGGATAACTGGGGTTAGGGTATAGTCAACAAAAAAGGGTCTCGAAATCGAGACCCTTTTCTATTTATGTTATTTGTTTACTTCTTTTTTTGCGTCTGCTGTTGCTGTTTTGCCATCTCCTCGAGCCTAGCCTGAAACTTCGATTTCTTTTTGGCTTGGGGCTTTTTCGCATTCTCGTTTAGCTTTTTCAGAATACTCTCATCATCTACCATGCTCCTAATTAAAAGGGTTTGACCTAGTGTTATTACATTGGAAAGTAAGTAGTAGTAGCTAAGAGCTGCCGAGTGATTATTAAAAACCAAGAGCATCATTACAGGCATCATGTATAGCGTCATGAACTTCATGCCGGGCATTTGGGCATTGGTATCGCCCATTTGTGCCGAGTTCATTCTTGATGTTACGAACAGTGCCGCTGCCATGAGTAGCGTAAACAAACTGACATGATCGCCATACAACGGAATGTTAAACGGAAGATCTATAATAGAATCGTAGGTTGATAAGTCCTCGGCCCACAGGAAACTCTTTTGCCTAAGTTCAAACGATGCGGGGAAGAACCTAAACATGGCGATAAGAATGGGAAACTGAATAAGCATGGGCAAGCACCCTCCCATTGGGCTTACCCCAACCTTTTTGTAAAGGGCCATAGTAGCCTGCTGCTTCTTCATGGCATCATCTTTCTTGGGGTACTTCTTATTTATCTCATCAATTTGAGGTTTTAGCACCCGCATTTTCGCCTGACTTAAGTACGATTTGTAGGTAAGCGGCAATAGAACAACCTTAATGATTATGGTCATTAAAAAGATGATTAAACCGTAGCTGGCAATTTTACTATTAAGTAAATTAAATAGGAAGATAATAACGTAACGGTTAATCCATTTAATTAGCCAACCACCAAGCGGAATCACCTCTTCGAATCCGTAGTCATACGATTTAAGCGTGTGAAAGTGGTTAGGCCCGTAGTACATTTTCATGCTGTGCTTTTCGCTCGCAGCATTATCAATAGGAATAGCTAAACGAGAGGCATATTTTTTAATATGCTCTCCATCCAAAATAGTTGAGGTGTAAAAGTTGGCGTTCAGAAAATTTTCTTCGGATACTAAAAACGAGGAAAAGAATTGCTGCTTATAACCTACCCACCTAATTTTAGTTGATTCGCTTTTAGAGTTCTCCTCGTTACGCGGACTCAGCTCCTCAAAATCGCCATTCGGTAAACTATAAACAAGAGAGCTGTACTCTGATTCTTTCTTAGCATTTTTCTCGAACTGCTTGGTAAATACATCCCAAATCAAATCGATAGATGTAGTATTATTTGGGAATACCCTATCCATATTAACAAGCTGGATATCGAAATCTATTAAATACGAGTTGGGGTGGATTGTGTAGATGTAATCGATAAAAGACGATTCGCCAGCCGCCAAGCGCATGGTAAGGCTTTTTGATGAGGAACCCTCTTGGGTTATAATTTCTGTTTCGGAAGTATTGGGGGTAAAAAACAGGTTGCGTGTTTCAACGCTTTGGTTGTTGGCCCAAAATTGTAAACCGAAAACATTCTGGGGGTCGGCAAGCATTTCAAGCGGCTCCTGCTCGTAGGTTTTAAAATTCTTAACCTCAGCCGAATAAACAGCGCCACCTCTAGTTGATACCTTTAGCTTAATCAGCTCGTTCTCAAGTATAATAAACTGCTCCTCGCCTTTCAGCGCATCTACAAAATCTGTCCTTGCAAGCGATGCCTCCTCAACATTGGTAGTCGGAGCGGGCTCCTTTTCGGCAAAGGCAGCCTCCTGCTCTAACAGGGCTCTTTGCTTAGCCTGTACCAATGCTATTGAATCCTTTCGACGTTGAGCCGCTTCAATTTGCTCCTGAGATGGACGGTTTAAGTAGCTAAATCCTATTAAAATTAAGAATATTACAACTAAACCAATTACTGAATTTCTATCCATTATACATTTACTTTTTGTGTAGTTTTTAGATTTTTGACGTTGCGAAAATAAGCCATTATTCATAAATAGTATTAAATAATAACATTATTTAGCATAAACTAGCTTTCGGGAAGTATTCGCTACGTAGTATTCTTTTTGACCGCCTTAACAAAATCAACAAAAAGTGGGTGTGGATTAACCACAGTACTTTTATACTCAGGATGAAATTGCACCCCAATAAACCATGGGTGGCTAGGAATTTCAATAATTTCGACCAAATCTGTTTCGGGATTTAATCCTGAAGCTATCATACCATTCATTTTAAATTCTTCTAGATACTCATTATTAAACTCATATCTATGGCGATGCCGCTCCTGAATAGTTGTTTTATTGTAGGCTTCAAAGGCTCTTGTCCCCTTTTCTATCTCGCATGGATAAGCTCCAAGGCGCATGGTTCCCCCTTTAGTGGTTATCCCTTTTTGGTCTTCCATTAAATCGATTACAGGGTGTTTGGTACTTCGAACCATTTCGGTTGAGTTGGCATCGGGAAAGTTTAGCACATTTCGTGCAAACTCTATAACAGCGCACTGCATTCCCAAACATATGCCTAAAAATGGGGTATTGCTTTCGCGAGCGTATTTTACCGCCTCTATTTTGCCCTCAACACCTCTGCGCCCAAAACCAGGGGCAACAATAATACCGTTCATTTCGCCCAAGATTTTGGCAACATTCTCGCGGTTAATAGTTTCGGAATGTATTGATACGGTTTCAACCCTACACTGATTTGTAGCACCGGCATGAATAAGCGACTCCATAATTGATATATAGGCATCGGGAAGTTCAACGTACTTGCCAACCAGGCCAATTTTCACTACTGACTTTGGATCTTTTAGCTTGCCAAGAAATTGTTTCCAGGGTTTAAGGTCAGGCTCGTTTCCAATGGGTAAATTCAACTTTTTCAAGATGATAATATCAAGCCTTTCCTTTAGCATTAAAAGGGGAACATGATATATTGTTGAGGCATCGATTGACTCAATTACCGACTCGAGGTTAACGTTGCAAAAGAGAGCAACTTTTTTGCGTATATCAACATTTAATTCATGTTCGGTACGCAGAACGAGCACATCGGGTTGTATTCCATTTTCGAGCATCACCTTAACGGAATGCTGAGTTGGCTTGGTTTTAAGTTCACCCGAAGCTGCAAGATAGGGAACCAAGGTAAGATGAACGAAGGCAGAGTTTGTTGGGCCCAATTCGTACTTCAGCTGCCTCACGGCCTCAACATAGGGCAAAGACTCTATGTCGCCAACTGTACCACCTATTTCGGTAATCACCACGTCAAACTTATTTCTCGTGCCAACAAGCTTTATTCTACGCTTAATCTCATCGGTAATATGCGGAATTACCTGAACCGTTTTCCCCAAATATTCGCCCCGCCGCTCCTTATTAATAACCGATTGGTAAATACGACCCGTGGTTACGTTGTTGGCCTGCGTTGTGTGAACATTAAGAAAACGCTCGTAATGCCCTAGATCGAGATCGGTTTCAGCCCCATCCTCAGTTACATAACATTCGCCATGCTCGTATGGGTTTAGGGTCCCTGGATCGACATTAATATATGGGTCGAGTTTCTGAATAGTAACTGAGTACCCCCTACTCTGAAGAAGTTTTGCTAGCGATGCAGAGATAATTCCTTTACCCAATGAGGATGTTACCCCACCAGTTACAAAAACATACTTGGTATTGTGCGGCATTGTATAAAAAATATAAAGTGTGAAAAGATGATTACGCTTGATCCATATTGTCAATCAGAAGAATTTTTTCTTCTAAAACCTTAAGCTTAGTTCGAGCTTTTTCTATTTTTAGCTCAACATCCTTAATTAGTTGCTCTGCATTTTTCGATTTGGCAAAGAACCCAATATTATTTTCCCAAAGAACGATATCGTTCTCAAGCAGCTTCATCTGATTAAAAAGTTTATCACGCTCAAACCGCAACTTATTCTCTTTTCGAGGATTACCCTGAATGGTATCAATCTTGGTTTTAAACTTCAGAATTTTCTTTTTAGAATTATCAATTTTCAGGTCTTCGAAATGCTTATTAATCGCCTCTCTATAGCTATTCTGAATTTCATCTTTCTTTTTAAGTGGAACAAACCCTATTTCGGCCCAGCGACGTTGAAAATCCTTTAAGACCTTGAGAGTCTCCTCCACATTTTCGGATCCTTTGAATTCAATAATTTCAGCTATAAGCTTTTCTTTAGCCACTAGGTTATCTTCGTATTTACTATCAACAGTGGTAAAATGCTCCGATTTACGTTTAAAGAAATGATCGCATGCTGCTCGGAAACGTTTCCAAACCCCATCGCTGTATTTGCGAGGAACAGGGCCAACCTCTTTCCACCTTTTTTGTAGGTTGATTAGCTCTTCGGTTGTTTTTTTCCATTCCGAACTATCCTGTATAGCCTCAGCTTGTATGCATAAATCGGTTTTGAACTGGAGGTTTTCCTGTTGTTCTGCGCGTACCTCCTTATAGAACTCGCGCTTGTTGTTAAAAAACACATCACAAGCGGTTCTGAAACGCTCGTAAATTTTATTGTTATCCTTTTTGGGAGCAAAACCTATGGTTTTCCAAACCTTCTGGAGTTCAATCATCTCCTTAGAACTTTTATTCCACCCCTTAGCCGTGGTAATTACCCGAGATGATATCTCTTCGGCACTTTCGCAAAGCGCCTTTTTGGCTTCTAAATTTGCTTTTTGCTCCTCGCGCAAACCCTCGAAATAGGCCTGATGCTTTTTATTAATGGTTGATGTTACTTTCTTAAAGCGCTCCCAAATTTCGGTTCTATTCTCATTTGGTACGGGGCCTACCTCACGCCATTGATTATGATACTTCTGCAACTTTCTGAAAGCCACAATAATTGAAGGTTCTAGAAGCAACTCCTCGGCCTTTTCACAAAGCACTGTTTTTTCTTCCAAGTTACGCTTAAGGTCTAAATCCCTTAGCTCCTTGTTAATTTTTACGTAATCGTAAAAGTTTTGTACATGGTGATGGTAGGTATCCCATAAATCGTTCAAGTTAGCCTGTGGCACTTGTCCTACTTCGCGCCAACGCTGCTGCAATTGACGAAAATCTTGAAAAGTTTGATTAACCGATTCGTTTCTGTTAACCAGCTCTTTTATCTCCTCGATAATTTCCTGTTTAAGCTCCAGGTTTTGCTGTTTTTGAACTTCAAACTCGCGATTATAGGCTGCTTTTTTACTACGATACTGTTTTAGCAGCTCCTTTATCTGAGGCTCTATTGGATCCTGAGGAATCTCAAACTCCTCTAAATCTCCACCAGCATTTATCCATTCCTTTCGTTTTGCCTCAAGGTTAGCCTTATGTTTTTTATAAAAATTAAGCTTTATACTCTCAACATCGGCTCTAATATGTTGAACTGGCTTACTTTCAAGTAGTTTCTTTAGCTTATCAGCAAGTTCCTCGCGCGATAAAGCGGTGTAATTAACGGGCTTGTCAGGTTCTTTTTCACCAGCATCTTCAGCCACATCATCCTCTTTGTCAGGCTTTTTACCCTGATCTAGCTCTTGGTTTTGGCTGTCGGTGGTTTCCTCCTCTGGCTTTACCTCCTGGGCAGGTTGGTTCTCCTCGACCTTGGCTGCAGTTTCCTCCTGCTTAGTGGTAACTTTCTCTTCGTTACTTTCTTCTACCGGGGTTGAATCACTTTTTTCTGCATCATGCTCTACCTTATCGGATTGGGTAGGCAATTCGTTGGGATTTTCGGTTTTAGCGTTGCTTTCTGCTTCGTTAACCGTTTCGTTAGAGAGAGAGTTCTTCGTATTTTCGGCATCGCCGAACTGATCATTGCTGATCCGATCCTTTTGGTTATCAGTTTCCATGAATAAGCGTATTAGCTATCGTTAAATCAAATTAAAATACATTAAATTACAACTTACGAAAATACGCAATATGTGCTAATACTCAAATTATTTTGAGGAATATTCGGTATTTTAAGCGTTTAGCAAATTCTGCAAATAATATAAACAGGCCCAGAAAGACTAATTGCTCTCTGGGCCATAAACAAAAATTACAATATCTAACCCGCATTATTCATCAAATTTGTTAAAGATGAATGCAAATGGGGGTTACCCCGACTTAGTTGAACCCAATTTTGGGTAACTAGATTGGTTGCGAAACTTAGTCGCTGTCGGAGACAGCAATTATTCGAATGAATAATTGGGGCTAATTAGCTAACGCTAATTGTTCGTGGCGGCTTTTCAATCGCCTCTTCTCGCTTCGATAGGGTTATGGTTAGTATACCATCCCTATAGCTTGCATCAACTTTAGAGGTATCAATTGATTTGCCTAAAGAGAAAGAACGCTCGAATGAACATTTTGAAAATTCGTTTACAATGTAGTTCTCCTCTTTCTCAACATCAATATTAGTCGATACCACGAGCAGATCTTTCTCGATATTTACCGAAAAATCTGCCTTACTATAACCCGGTACAGCCATCTGTACTAAATAGGTTTTGGCTTGCTCGATAATATTAACCGCTGGAAATTTTTGGCAGTTGCGAGCGTATTTGCTCCCCTCGCTAGAATAACGATTTAGAAATTCGTTGTACTCGTTACGTCTTTCAGACTCATACGCCGACCTTGGGCGTGCAATGCTTAGTAGTGTCATATTAGAAAATTTTTAGTTGTTTGTATTCAAATCTAAACTAGAGTGCATAAAAAATGTACCAACCCTAAAATAACGCCACATTGACATGATCACGTGCGGCAACAGCGTCATATTGTCGCAAGAAAGCTGTATTTTTGCACAATTTTTATACCGATTTGCACAATTTTCTTTTAGCTTTGCGTTTTAAATAGTAAGTAGATTTTAGTTCCTTCTGCAATTACCTGTAATACTTTGATAACAAAAAAACGGATACTCCTTCTTTTTACCCTTGCCACTGCAGCTGTTTCCAATATTTTCGGACAAACAACCAGCGCGGTCGAAGGTATTGTTAGCAATACCAAAGGGGAACCAATTGCTTACGTAAATGTTATAAACGAAAGCAATAGAACGGGTATTGCCACTGACACCACAGGGTTTTATTCCTTACCCATACAGAGTACCGATTCGGTTTTAATTAGCTTTTCGGCCTTAGGCTACTCTACAAGAACATTAAAAATTCGGGTAAACACCGGCAAACGAAAAACCATAAATGTAACCCTGTACGAATCGACAAGCGACATTGACGAGGTCACCATCACGATATCAAACAAAAGGTTTGGTAACATTGAAAGAATTAACCACAGAGACATAGAGCATATACCCAGCGCTTCGGGTAATTTTGAGGATATCCTGAAATCGCTTCCGGGGGTCTCATCAACAAACGAGATGAGCTCTCAGTACTCGGTTAGAGGGGGTAATTTTGACGAGAATCTTGTGTATGTCAACAATATTGAGGTTTATCGTCCATTCCTTATAAGGTCTGGACAACAGGAGGGTTTAAGCTTTATAAATTCGGATATGGTTGATGGTGTGGAATTCTCGGCAGGAGGTTTTAACGCCGAATATGGCGATAAGATGTCGTCGGTGCTAAGCATAAAGTACAAAACACCGAACGAAAATAAGGCCAAAACAGAGGTTAGCCTACTGGGTGCAAACGGAACAATTGAGGGGATAAGTAAGAATCAACGTTTTAGCCATATAACGGGTATCCGGTATAAAACATCGCAGTATATACTCAACAGCCTCGACACCAAAGGCGATTACAAGCCCTCGTTCTTCGACCTACAATCGAATCTGTCGTGGCGCATTTCACCTAAGCTAAAATTCGATTTCCTAGGATACATATCGAGCAATAGCTATAGGTTTACCCCTAAAGAGCGTGAAACGCGATTCGGCTGGTTTAGTAACGCCCTTCAGCTAAAAGTATTCTACGAGGGCCAAGAAATTAATAAGTTTGAAACATTCCAAGGTGCATTTACTGGCGAGTATAGACCTACCGATAAGGTTGTTCTAAAGTTTATTGGCAACGGCTATATGGCCAACGAATCGGAAACCTTCGACATAATTGGGCAGTACCTGCTTAACGAGCTTGATAACTCGCTGGGCTCAACAACCTATAGCGATAGCCTTATTAACGTTGGCATAGGAGGATTTATGAATCACGCTCGAAACTTTCTGAGTGTCAATATACTGAAAGCCGAACATCTGGGCATAGCCCACGTTAACGACCACACTATAAAATGGGGTATCTCAACCCAACATGAGCTAATTAGCGACAAGCTAAACGAATGGGAACTAATAGACTCGTCGGGTTACGCAATACCCTACAACGGTGAACAGCTGATTCTTTCTAAACGTTTATATTCAACAAACAGCATAAAATCGAATAGGTTTAATGCCTACGTTCAGGATACATACCATGCTTCATTCAATGAATTCGATTTTTCTGCAACAGCGGGCATCCGAATTGCCTACTGGAGTTTTAACCAAAATTTTGATATAAGCCCTAGGGCATCGATAATGGTTAAACCACATTGGCAAAGCGATATTTCATTCCACCTATCGGGGGGATACTATTTTCAACCTCCAATATACAAGGAGCTTAGACTAGCAAACGGGGAGTTAAACCGTAACATTGCGTCGCAAAAATCGATACATGCCGTACTGGGTACCGAGTATCTTTTCGAAGCATGGAATCGCCCGTTCCGACTACAGGTTGAACTTTTCCACAAAGGATTGCACAACCTAATACCCTACAGGGTTGATAACGTGCGAATAATGTACACGGGCGAAAACATTGCCAAAGGTTTTGCACAGGGCATCGATTTTAAGCTAAACGGAGAGTTTGTTGATGGCGCAGAATCGTGGGCTAGCCTGTCGATAATGCGAACTTTTGAGGATATAGAAAACGATTCGTACATTGATGACAGCGGGCAAATCGTTTACCCAGGATTTTATCCTCGCCCCACCGACCAACGCATTAACTTTGGCCTGTTTTTTCAGGACTATATCCCTAAAAACCCAACGTACAGGGTTTACCTAACGGGCTACTTTGGAACAGGTTACCCCTTTGGAGTTCCCGACTCGGACCGATGGGACGTACTTAAACGCATGCCCGCATACAAACGGATTGATATCGGTTTTACTAAAACCGTAAAGGGCAAGAACAGCAAGGGCTTAAGTAAAGTAAAATGGCTAAACGAGCTATGGATAGGCGTTGAGGTATTCAACCTCTTCGACTTTACAAATACCATTTCGTACATGTGGGTTCAAACGGTATCAAATCAGAATAACGAATCGGGAAAATATGCCGTACCAAACACCCTTACATCGCGTAGAATAAATTTAAAAATTTCGGCCAATTTTTAACCTTTCCTAATTTTCTGCAAACCAACAAAATGCAGTAACATTATGATATTTTTTTTGTGTAAGGTGTTATTTTAACTAATTTTGCTACTGGTCTATCGAAAAAAGGCAAATGGTTTTACCCTGAATTTTTTCATCCATCTAAAAAATATTTTATACACCACAATTAATACATTATTACCAAGATGACTGGAGCGGATATTTGGAATAAAATTTTTCCATGGATAAAGAATAAGTACATCTTAACTATCGCCATATTCTTGCTCTGGATGCTTATTTTTGATAGCAGCAACTGGGTTGATGTGTACCGCGAGTACTCTAAGATTAAGAAGCTAAATAAAGAGAAAGAGTACTACTTAGAGAAGATAGAGGAAGATCGACAAAAGCTTGAAGAGCTACAGACCAACAACGAAAATTTAGAGAAATTTGCCCGTGAGCAGTACCTTATGAAGAAGCCCAACGAGGATATCTTTGTAATTATGCCCGACTAGAAACTCAACACACACCAGCTACCCCTCATACTCGAGCAAAACAACATTCTCAACATGGTGGGTGTGAGGGAACATATCAACAGGTTGTACCCTTGCTACACGATACTCGGTTCCGAGCAGCGCAATATCGCGGGCTTGGGTTGCAGGATTACACGAAACATATACAATTCTCTTTGGCCTAACCAGTCGGATACCCTCAACAACATCTTTATGCATTCCTGCGCGAGGCGGGTCTACAATTACAACTTCGGGAAAACCATGCTCAGCAAAAAGCAATTCAGTAAAAACATCTTTCATATCACCCGCAACGAAATGGGTATTGCTAATACCATTAAGCTCTGCATTAGCCCTAGCATCAATAATTGCCTCGGGCACGTACTCAATACCAACAACCTTAGCGCAGCTGCGAGCTAAAAAGTTTGCAATTGTACCCGTTCCCGTATATAAATCGTACACCATTTCATCTCCAGAAAGCGAAGCAAATTCACGGACAACCTTATACAGCTCGTAAGCCTGAAGCGAGTTAGTTTGATAAAAACTCTTGGGCCCGATTCTAAAACGAATACCCTCCATCTCTTCCATAATAAAATCGTTGCCGTGGTAGCACACGATATCGAGGTCGTTAATGGTATCGTTAACCTTAGAGTTTACAACATACATTAACGAGGTAACCTCGGGAAAATTGGATTTAATATGATCGAGTACAGCCTTTATACTCAATGGTTCATTCTCAAAAACCGATAGGATAACCATAACATCGCCCGTAGATGCGGTTCTAATAATCAGACTACGAAGAAACCCCTTACCCTCCCGAATATTATAAAAGGTATACCCTTTATCTAGCGCAAATTTTTCAACCGAAAGGCGAATAGAATTGGACGGCTCAGGTTGCAAAAAGCACTCTTCGACCCTCAAAATTTTATCGAATCTTCCGGGCACGTGAAACCCCAACACAGGATACTGATTAACCTCCGATTCGCTCAGCACCTCTTCGCGCGTTAACCAACGCGAGCTGCTAAACGTAAACTCTAGCTTATTTCGATAGTACTGGGTTTTCTCAGATCCTAAAATGGGATTAACGCTAGGCAAAGTAAGATTACCAATTCGTAAGAGCTGATCAACCACCTGCTTTTCTTTCATTTCGAGCTGCATACTGTATGGCAAGTTTTGCCATTTACAACCTCCGCAAGTACCAAAATGCTTGCAAAATGGCTCAACCCGATTGGGCGACAGCTCGTGATACTGGGTTACGAATCCCTCCATAAAACCTTTACGCCTTTTCGACACCTGTATATCGACCAAATCGCCTGGAACGGCAAACGGCACAAACACAACCTTACCATCGACCTTGGCAATGGCTTTGCCCTCGGCAGCAAGGTCGATAATACGAATATTTTCAAGCAATGGGTTTGGTTTGCGTTTTCTCACTTTTTCTTACATTTGATTGAACGAAATAACACAACGACTGTTAAAGTAGTAAACAATACGGCGCAAAGTTAACAAAATAATACAATGGACTCAGCTACCCACATTGTTTTAGGTGCCGCCACAGGGCAAGTAGTCCTGGGCAATAAAGTTGGTAATAAAGCGCTCTTTTGGGGTGCCATAGCTGGTTCGATTCCCGATTTTGATGCATTTATCACGCCCTTTCTATCCCCAGTAAACTCATTGCTTTTTCACCGAGGGACGAGCCACTCAATACTATTCGCTTTTATTGTAGCCCCAATTATGGGCTATATTATAAGTTCAATTTATAAGGATAACTACTTTAGGAGATGGACATTTATGGCGTTTCTGGCTATTCTGATGCACTCGGCTATTGATGTATTCAACACTTATGGCACGGCGCTTCTACTCCCATTTAACAACATAAGGCTTGCTTTTGACTCGATTGGAATTATAGACCTCACGCTACTCGTTCCTATTGCTATCATGCTTATAGTAACACTAACTAAACCACAAAAATCCGCTGTAAGAACTAAGCTGTCGGCTGCAATACTTGGATACACCCTACTGTTCACTCTTTTTACAATTAGCAATAAGGTTGCCATTAGCAATAAAGTAAAAAAACAGCTTAGCGAACAGCATATTGGTTATACGAATGTAAAAACCGCTCCGCTTCCATTTACAAACCTTCTATGGCTAGCACTGGCCGAAGATTCTACTGGATACCACTACGGTTACATTAGTAATTTTGACACGAACCCAATAAAATTTGAATACATAGAGCGAAATGCATACCTATTAAATAGTTTAGCCAATACCGAAGAGGTAAAAAAACTAAAGTTTTTCACAAATAGTTTTTATGCTGTGCAACAAAATAAGCCAAAAGAAATTTGGTTACACGACTTACGATTTGGAAGTATGGCCATTGATAGTGAGGACTGGTTCGTTTTTTCATTTTTAATTAGCGAAAACAAAGAGAGTATTAAAATCTCGAGGGCCAAACCCGACCGAGAAATTGGATGGGAAACCACAAAAAAATATTGGCAAAGGGTTTTTAGAGATATTGGATAAAAACGATTGTTTTTTTCGATACTTTATGCTTAATCATCAAAAAAACTAATACACCTTATATTTGCATTGCTCACTTCTCATTTTTTTGTATATTTACAAAAAGGAAAACGGATAAAAACCAATATATGCCTAAATTATGAATAACTTATATATCAAGGGAAACAGTAAAACTCCAGAAATTGATTTTAGCAAAGGCACCCTGAAAATATCGGGTCGTTCAATACCTGAAGATGCGGTTACCTTCTATCGCCCAATTATTAAATGGATTGAAAATTATATCGCTCAACCCGAAAAATTAACAGAGGTGTCGATCTCAATTGAATACATTAACAGCGGATCGAATAGATTCCTATACAATATTTTAACACTCCTAGAAAAATGCTATTTCGATGGCAACAAAGTTAACATCACGTGGTACTACGAGGAGGATGACGACACCATAAAATATTTGGGCCTCGATTTTAAGGGTCTCTTCAAAGTCCCAATATCACTTGTTATTATAACGTAGCGGGATGCTGAAATTTATCCATTCGTATAAAGTAGATTTCAAGTCAAAATAGATACGGAAGCCCACACGCCTAAGATTTACAGGAATTTATTATTTTAACCCACATTATTCATCAAATTTTGAAAAAATGAATGCAAATGCGGGTTACCCCAACTTAGTTGAGCCCAATTTTGGGTAACAAAATGGGTTGTGAGACTTAGTCGCTGTCGGAGACCCCAATTATTCGAATGAATAATTGGGGCTACCCTGCACATTATTACCATACCGCCCTGATATTTGGCAAAAGTCAAACTCTATTGTAAAAACCATATTGACTTGGAAATATCATAGAGATAGTATACCTTTACTACTATTATTGGTTTAAATTTATGGTTTGCTTGCCATACGAACTAAAGGGAATGCCGTACAATTCGACAGCAGTTCCCGTTGCTGAGATTATTGTTTAACGAATTGACCATGCCCCCACTTCATCCTTTTATAGATAGAATGGGAAAGCGCTTCCACAAAAAAATCAAAAGACCTAAGATAAAACAGACTCGCAGCCCGCTGTGAACAGGAAGTTGAACATACTAGCTTAAGAACTATCCGAGCGGTATCATCTACTAAAATCTGAACCTTAAATTAACCGAAAAAGTTTCAGGACAATGAAAAAACTCACTTCTTCTTTCAAATCAAAAGGGGGCAACAATTTTCGTTCTTTTGGGAAATACTCAAATTTGCCTGCTAGTATTTAGTTTAAATTACTTATAAACCTAAAAACACTTATGATGAACAAATTTTACGTTGCTTTTCTTGCCATACTTGTTATGGTAAATATAGCCCATGCACAGGATTGCTACCTGACTACTGGTGATAATTTTAGCGCAGCTGAAGTTTTTACCGATTACGACATGTTGTTGAATTTTGATATTTGCGATGGGTTGTTGTATGCTCATACCGGCGACACCATAATCGTTATCAATATGTCCGACAATAGTGAATTGGCTAAATATGGTAAACCCTCTGGTTATAACGCTCTCCCCAGTTTTGTTTATGCCAATCCATCACAAAACGAAATTTGGGCTGGCTTTACCGTTACCGGCAATATTGATGATCGTATTTACCGCATTGATACAGAAACGGGGCAGTGGGAATTTATAGCATCGCTTACCGGAAATTTCGATATGGAAATTATTGATGGTCATCTCCTTGTAAATGGGATTATTTATGGGGTAGGCGATTGTATTTATTTGCTTGACACCTCAGGAGAAAATAATCACAGGGTTATCATCGAAATATTTGGTAATTCTGCAGGAATTACCTCTGACACGCAGGGAAACTTGTATTACGGTACATCTGTAATGGCCAACAACAAGTTATTAAAATGGAGTGGTGCTGATATTCTGTCGGTAGTTTCAAATCCCGAAGCAGCACCCTTACAAATAGTTGATGCCGAAAAGTTAACCGATTCACCTGCAAGTATCTACGATTGTGATATGGATGATGCCGGGAATTTAGTATTTACTTTAAATGACTACTATGCCGATAAGGTTTTAGCCATGTGGAATGGCACAGCTGGCGATGGTGAAAACTTCGATACTCTTGCCTATACTACTGATGCTATGGATTGGCTTACCGTGGTAAAAACTACTGGAAATCTGCTCGACCAAGGCGACGAAAATGGTGCATTTGTGCTTTCCTATGCCCACCCCATTGCCAAAATTAATGGAACCATCCCCGCTCCTCAGCAAATTCAACCGTTTGGAGTAATACAGCAGCCCCAAGGTTCTGAAAATTTAACTTTTAACCTAAGCGAATATTTTACCAACCCTAATAGTGAAGAAGAACTTCTATATTCGGTTATTTCAAACAGTTTCACCAATGTAGCAACTGCCGATATTAACGAAAACGATTTAGTAATCGGGTTTAATGAAACCGGGCAAACGGTTGTAAACATTCAGGTAAGCAACACCGAACGTACAATTGTAACACAATTGATTATTGGTGTTTATGATGAGATTCTAGGAGATTACATTGTTGCCGATTTCGAAGACCTCGAATTGACCGAAAATAGCTACTGGAATGGTGCCAATGGAGAGGGATTTTTTCAAACCGCGAATGCCATATTTTCAAACCGCTACAATACAGAACATGGTACTTGGGAGCAGTGGGCATATTCATCCATAACCGACAACACAACGCCAGGCCATGGCAATCAGTACGGCGCAATTACTGGTGGCGGATTTGAAGCAAATACAACAAATAGTGGAACGTACGGCGTTTCGCATGTTTCGTCCTATAATTTACCTACGGTAAAATTTGCTAACGATCAAGCACATATTGTAAAGGGATTTTATGTTACAAATAGCACCTATGCCGCCCTCTCGATGCGCGATGGCGATGGGAACAGTAAAAAATTTGGAGGTATTTTAGGGAGCGATCCCGACTGGTTTAAACTTTCTGTTTTTGGCTTTTATAATTATACACCAACTGATACCGTACACTTTTATTTAGCCGACTTCCGATTCGATGAACCAGAAAAAGACCACATTATACAAACATGGCAATGGGTTGAACTGGGCCAACTTGGTTATGTAGACAGCCTCCAAATGGTGCTAAGTTCAAGCGATATTGGAGAATCGGGCATGAATACGCCTGCGTATTTTTGTGCCGATAACTTGTATACCGAACGAACTGAAAACAGCATCGAAACATTAGCAAACGAATCAAATTTCAACATGTATCCCAATCCAGCAAACAGCCAAATTATCATCCAATTGCATGGCAATGCCAATGGAAATCTGCGCATTATTAATACCACGGGGGCGATTGTTAAACAGGAAAAACAGGTGGTAAACAATCAGCAAATCGATATTAGTAATTTAGCGCCGGGGCTGTATTTTGTTCAAATCCAAACTCTCAATAGCATCACAACAAAACGTTTGGTTAAGCAGTAGCTGTAAAGTCTGTAATAGTCGCAAAGCCAATCCTAATAAAACAATATATGCATAGGCTTTGCAAGCCACCATCGTTGCAACGATGGTGGCTTACCGACACTAATTAACATTAGAAGCATAAATACTAAAAAAATGTGATATCACGCCTTTTTGCACAACATAAATGTAGCACCCAGTAGTCTGATAAACATAAATTTAGCAACACGATTAAACACCAAACAACAAGAATGAAAGTTTCAATTTTAGTAGATAATACGCCAGGATCAAATACTTTGGCAGAGCATGGTTTATCGTATTTTATTGAATACAAGGGTAAGAACATTCTTTTCGATACGGGTCAAACCGATCTGTTTCTCAGGAATGCCGAGATAATGGGGCTGGACACAATGAATGCTCATCAAGTTGTACTTAGCCACGGGCACTACGACCACGGAAATGGGCTAAACCACATAAATGGGGGCAATTTAATTTGTCATCCTGGCTGCTTTGTTAAGCGTTACAGAAAGGATGGAGGCGGGTATATTGGCCTTAAAAACGAGGAGGATAGTATTCGTGAAAAGTTTAACCTGATTACAGCTGCTCAGCCATACCAAATATTTGATGGAGCCTATTTCCTGGGTGAAATACCGCGTACTACCGATTTCGAATCGCAAACAACACCCTTTGTTTTTGAGGATGAAACACCCGATTTTGTGATGGACGATAGCGCTTTAGCATTTAGCATTAGTAACGGTATTTTTGTTATAACCGGATGTGGCCATGCAGGGATTGTAAATACCCTTGAGCATGCAAAAAAGGTAACGGGCAAATCGACAATTGTGGGAGTTATGGGTGGCTTTCATTTAAAGGAGAATAACCTGCAAACACTGAAAACAATAGAGTATTTAAAGAATAATAATGTTAAGTGGGTGTATCCATCGCACTGCACCGCTCCGCACGTTATAGAGGAATTTGATAAATATTTTAAAGCTCCGCAGATAAAAACTGGAGATGTTTTAACCATCCCCTAGCCCCACAATTATTGTTTCTTTTTTAAACCATTGGGCTACCATACGGTTTCTATAAAGAAGATAGGAGGTAATTAATTGACATACGGAACCCCACAACCCATAATTTGAACTCTTAAAAATATTTTAAAAATGATAAACTATACAGCATCATACACCGACCATTACGAGCTAACAATGGCTTATGCCTATTTCGAAAAAGGGAGACATAACGAAAGGGCAGTATTCGATTATTTTTTCAGAAAATTACCCTTCAACGGAGGGTATGCCGTTTTTGCGGGCTTAGATAATTTGCTAAATATCCTTGAGGATTTTCAATTCGACTCAAAAGACTTATCGTTCCTTAGTCAGGCTGGATTCAGCAAGCACTTTATCAGCTATCTAAAGGATTTTAGGTTTACCGGAAATATATACTCATGCCGCGAGGGTGAGATAGTGTTCCCCACAAGCCCAATTCTTCAGGTTGAGGGAAACATTATAGAAACTCAAATAGTTGAGACAATCCTGCTCAATGTGCTTAATTTTCAAACGCTTATAGCAACCAAAGCGAGCAGAATGCGACAGGCTGCTGGTAACCGGCAGCTAATAGATTTTGGACTACGACGTGCGCAGGGCGTTGGGGGTTACCATGCTAGTAGGGCAGCCTATATTGGCGGGTTCAACTCAACAAGCAATGTTAGGGCGGGCCGCGATTTTGGAATCCCCATTTCAGGAACTATGGCCCACTCCTTTGTACAAAGTTACGATGATGAGCTTACCGCTTTTCGAGATTTTGCCATAACCCACCCCAATGATTCTGTTTTGCTGGTTGATACATATAGCACGTTAGAAAGTGGCGTGCCAAACGCAATTAGGGTTGGTAAGGAGATGGAGGCAAGGGGGCACAAACTTAAAGGCATCCGCTTAGATAGCGGCGATTTGGCCTACCTAGCAAAAAAAAGCAGAAAAATGCTTGATGATGCGGGGCTAACCGACGTTAAGATTGCCGCATCAAACCAGCTGGACGAGGTTATAATAAAAAGCCTTTTGCACCAGGGTGCCCCAATCGATGTGTTTGGCGTGGGCACCAGCCTTGTTACAGGCCAACCCGATGCCGCACTTGATGGGGTTTATAAGCTTACATCTTTTAAAGGTAAACCCAGGATAAAAATATCTGAAAACATTGGCAAAATCACGCTACCGGGCAAAAAACAAGTTTATAGGTTTTCCAACTCTACCGAGCAGTGGATTGGCGCCGATGCGATTGCGCTAGATGATGAGGTGGACATTAAGATGATTTACCATCCATTTAATCCACATAAAAAAACAGCGGTTAAGGACTGCGTTAAAACACCCCTACTGCAAAAGGTAATGGAGGACGGAAAGCGAACTGCCAAAAGTTTGACTTTAGGCGAAATATCGCTATATTCTAGCGAGAGGTTAAAGCTTTTGCCCGCTGAGTATAAACGATTTAATAATCCTCATATTTATAGGGTTGGAATTAGCGAGGAGATCAAGAAGCAAAAAGACGCTCTCATTGTTTCACATGAAAACCAGTAACTAGTATTCCTCGCATCATTAAACCCGCATTACTCATCAAATTTATTTAAGATGAATGCAAATGCGGGTTACCCCAACGTAGTTGAGCCCAATTTTGGATAACTAAATTGGTTGTGAGGCCTGGTCGCTGTTGGAGACAGCGATTATTCGAATGAATAATTGGGGTTAAAAGCCTAAACACTTGGGAGAATGAGTATTCCATATATACTTTAAACTAAAAAACAAACAGATGAAAACTCTTATTATAGTTGATGTTCAAAACGATTTTATGCCCAGCGGCTCTTTGCCAATCAAAAATGGCGATTCTATTGTACCAGTGATTAATGGCATACAAGATAAGTTTGATTTAGTTGTTGCCACTCAAGATTGGCACCCTCTATCTCACGCTAGTTTTGCCAGTAATCATACCAATAAAAAGGTGTTTGATACAATCAAAATAAATGGGTTAGATCAAGTTCTTTGGCCAAATCACTGCGTGCAGGGCACGAAAGGTGCAGAATTTCACAGCGATTTAAAAACGGATAAGGTTGCTGCAATTTTCAGGAAAGGGATGAATATTGAGATTGACAGCTACAGTGGATTTTACGATAACGGGCACCTAAAAAGTACAGGTTTAGCAGGTTACTTGAAAGAGTTAAAGGCTAAGGATCTTTATATCTGTGGCCTAGCAGCCGACATATGCGTCTACTTCTCACTGCTCGATGCATTAAAAGAGGGTTTTAGCGCCACCCTAATTGAAGATGCATCGCGCCCGTTAAGCGAGTCTGATTTTGTGAGGTTTAAAGACGATCTAATCTCGAAAGGCGCCAAAATTATAAGCAGCGATGCGCTTTAACCCGCACTACTTATCAAATTTGTTAAAGATGAATGCCAATGCGGGTTACCCAGACCTAGTTGAGCCCAATTTAGGGTAACAAAAATGGTGGTGAAACATAGTCGCTGTTGTAGACCCCAATTATTCGAATGAATAATTGGGGTTAAGCTCCAGACCTCGAGATTACATCGTGAAAAAGGCAGCCCTGCATCCCTTGGCAGCTCTAGTTTAGTAAATATTAGCAGCCCTTTATTTGGTATTGCATCTATTTGTGCGGTTTTAGACTGATTAACAATTGGTGCGTTGCACTACATTTTTTTATTCCAATGTAAAAGCTCGTTATCATCCTTAGTAATCTTTTTGTTATCTAGCAACCAACGGATTACCCTAGTCGATTTTTCGGGCGGAAACTTTATGGAGTCAACTAGCGCTTCAAGCTGTTTTCCCTCTGTCAGTATTATATCCTTAATCTGCTCAAGAATTTGGTCAAATTGGTACTTGCTCATATCTAGCTCATTGCGCGAGGTACAAACATCACATTTTCCACAGCGTGTGGCAGTGGTTTCGCCAAAATACTCTAGTAGTGCCATGCTACGGCATTTTGCTGTTCCCGAGGCATAGCTCACCATAGCATTTACCCTTTTTAGGTATCGTTCCTTCCTCAGGTGATAGTTTTCGGGACTTATTCTAAGGTTTTTGTCGTCTAGCCTTTCTTCAGTGAGTATAATAAGGGGTGTCTTCTTTCGTGGGATATAGTTTATCACTTTAGCCCGGCTCAACTTTATTAAATTATTGGTTACGGTTTTTAAGGGCAAATTGCTGATACGAGCAAGGTGAACTTCATCAATCCTAACGTACGTGCTAAAAAGGCCAGCATAATTACGAAGCATAATTTTTATAAAAGGGTCGATATCGGCATGGGCAACCTGATACTTGTACAGCTCATTCTTCCCCGAAATTACCATAATACGGCTTGGATTATCAAGCTCATCGGTTAGCTGGATGTAGCCTTCTAGCTCTAAGAACTTCAGCGAGCTGTATGCTCGCGAGAAGCTAAACTTATACGTTGTTGCAAACTCAATCAGGTTAAAATCGTAAACCTCATCTTTCCCTGCCCCTATTGATACTCCTAAAAACGAACAAAGGGCGTGATAGCATCGTTTTATCTCTTCGGGTTCGGGAAATGTTGTTTGTATTCGCCTCTCAATTTTTGCCTTATCCGAATCGTTATACAAAAGGATGGCGTAGGCCAATTTGCCATCGCGCCCTCCCCTACCAGCTTCCTGAAAATACGCTTCGGGCGAATCTGGCAAATCCATATGCACCACAAAGCGCACATCGGGCTTGTCAATACCCATTCCAAATGCATTAGTCGACACAATTATTCGGGTCCGATCGTTTTGCCAGTCCTCCTGCTTGGTATTGCGCATTTCCGATGTTAAACCTGCGTGGTAGTAGTCTGCGCTAACACCCTCTTTCTGCAGCATTTCAGCAATATCCTTGGTTTTCTGCCTATTTCTAACGTAAACCACACCGCTTCCTGGCAGCGCGTTCACAATTTTAAAAAGATGTTTGTTCTTATCCTCAATATTCCGAACTAGGTACACCAGGTTTTTACGCTCAAAGCTCATTTTAAGTACATGCTTCTGCTTAAAACCCAGCTTCTCTTGTATATCGTCAACAACCGCAGGGGTAGCTGTGGCCGTTACGGCTAAAAACGGCACGTTGGGTAGCAGCTCCCTAAGCTCAACTATTTTAAGGTACGATGGTCTAAAGTCGTAACCCCATTGCGATATACAGTGCGACTCATCAATGGCTATAAGGTTAATCTCCATTTTCTGCACCCTAACCTTAAACAGCTCGGTACCCAGGCGCTCGGGCGACAGGTAAAGAAATTTTATATCCCCATAGATGCAATTATCAAGGGTAACCTCTATTTCGTGCCGTGTCATGCCCGAATGTAGGGCAACCGCTTTTATCCCCCTTTTTTTTAGGTTCTCAACTTGGTCTTTCATTAGGGCAATTAATGGGGTTACCACAAGGCATACCCCCGCTTTGGCCAGCGCCGGAACCTGAAATGTTATTGATTTACCCCCGCCAGTTGGCATAAGTGCCAACGTGTCGTTCCCCGCATAAACCGACTCGATAACCTCTAGCTGAATCGCTCTAAATGAGGAGAATCCCCAGTACTGATATAGTATTTTTTCAAACTGATTCAAGTCCTTCAAATTGATTTACACAAATATAATCTCAATTTGTTACTATGGCAAACGGTATAATGTAAAAACAATCACTTTGTTAATCAGTTTTTTTTGTAACTTGGCATGCGAAAAAACAAAACCAAATACCATGTCATTTTTAAAAGAAAGAGTTATAACAGAGGGACTTACATTTGATGATGTTTTGCTAGTTCCCGACTATTCCGAAGTTTTACCCCGCGATGCTGACATATCAACAATGTTCTCCAGGAATATTCCAATAAATACACCCATCGTTTCGGCAGCAATGGACACTGTTACCGAGTCGGCTGTAGCTATTGCAATTGCGCGTGAAGGCGGCATAGGGGTTATTCATAAAAACATGTCGATTAAATCTCAGGCAAACCAGGTACGAATTGTGAAACGAGCCGAGAGCGGCATGATTTACGACCCCGTTACAATTAATCCCGATGCAACTGTTGGCGATGCCCTAAAGCTAATGAAAGATTATAAAATTGGGGGAATACCCGTTGTTAACGATGAGCATACTTTAATTGGCATCGTTACCAATCGCGACTTGCGGTTTAAGCGAGATTTTACCGAGCCAATAAAAAAAGTTATGACCTCGGAGGGCCTGGTTACCACCACAAGAGCTATTAATTTAGAGGAGGCCGAAGCAATTTTGCAGGAGTATAAAATTGAGAAATTACCGGTGGTTGACGAAAATTATAAGCTGGTTGGCTTGTTGACCTATAAAGATATTACCAAGGCAAAAGATAACCCGTTGGCATGTAAGGACTCTAAGGGTAGGCTTAGGGTAGCCGCAGGCGTTGGGGCTACCAACGATACCATCGAAAGGGTTACCGCACTGGTTCAGGCTAAGGTCGATGCAATTGTTATTGATACAGCTCATGGCCATTCGCACGGTGTACTTGAGATGCTTAAAAAGGTAAAAAAAGAGTTCCCGGGTTTAGAGATTGTTGTTGGGAATATTGCCACAGCCCAAGCTGCCCTTGAGCTGGTTAAAGCAGGTGTCGATGGCGTAAAGGTTGGTATTGGCCCCGGTTCAATTTGTACAACTAGGGTTATCGCAGGTGTTGGTGTACCTCAACTAAATGCTGTTTACGATGTAGCCAAAGCACTTAAAGGAACAGGCATTCCCATTATTGCCGATGGAGGGATTCGATACTCGGGCGATATAGTAAAAGCTCTTGCAGCTGGTGCCGACTCGATTATGGCCGGCTCAATGTTTGCAGGGGTCGATGAATCGCCTGGCGAAACCATAATATATAACGGGCGCAAATTTAAGTCGTACCGTGGCATGGGTTCGTTAGAGGCTATGCAGCAAGGATCAAAAGATAGGTATTTTCAGGATGTGGAAGATGATATTCAGAAGCTAGTACCCGAAGGTATTGTTGCCCGTGTTCCTTACAAAGGAACTCTTAAAGAGGTTCTTTATCAAATGATTGGCGGCCTTAGGGCTGGCATGGGGTACTGCGGTGCTGCAACAATTGAAAAGCTAAAAGAATCCAAGTTTGTTCGAATAACAAACGCAGGTATTACCGAAAGTCACCCCCACGGAGTGGCCATTACTCGAGAAGCACCAAACTACAGCAGAGGGTAATCTGCTTTTTTAGATTTTAATTCATAAAAACCATACCATGAAACGAAACTATTTTATCCTCACAATCTGCTTTTTACTAAGCAACTATTTGTCGGCTCAAAACAGCAACGAAATCTTGTTTACCATAGGCAATGAGTCGGTTCATAGACACGAATTTGAAAAGATATATCTAAAGAACAGCCAAATGATAGCCGATACTGATAGAAAAAGTATCGACGAGTGTTTGGATATGTTTATAGTTTATAAGATGAAAGTTGCCGAAGCCAAGTCGAAAGGGCTACACAAAACCGATGAGTTTAATCAGGAGTATGCCAGCTATCGAAAGCAGCTGTTACAACCCCAACTGGTGGATAAAGAGGAAGAGCTAAGGCTATTGCAGGAGGCATACCAGCGTTCGAAAGTTGAGGTTAATGCAAGCCATATTTTAATTACGGTACCCAAAGATGCTTCACCCGACGATACCCTTATGCTTTATAACAAAACCCTAAGTATTCGAAATAGAATACTTGAAACCGGTGATTTCGAATCAGTTGCCCGCGCTACTAGCGACGATCCCTCTGTTAAAACCAATGGGGGCAATTTAGGGTACTTCTCTATTTTTCAAATGATTTACCCTTTTGAAAATGCAGCTTATAGTACCCCTGTTGATTCAATATCGTTGCCTATAAGGACTCGATTTGGGTATCACCTTATAAAAGTAAACGATAGGCGTCCCTCTGCAGGACAACTTAAAGTAGCTCATATTATGATATCATCACCTACCAATGGGCCCTTGGCAAAGGCAGAACAGGCAAAACAGCTTGCCGATTCGATATACATGCTGGTACGTACCAACGAAGATTTTACATTGCTTGCGCAAAAATACAGTCAGGATCCAGGTACTGCAAAAAATGGCGGTGAGCTGCCTTGGTTTGGTATGAGGCAAATGCCACCTAATTTCGAAAAAGCTGCATTTGCTTTGGCTAATCCAGGTGATATAAGTAAACCCGTTAAAACCCAGTTTGGTTGGCATATTATTAAGCTAATTGAAAAACGAAGGGTTGGATCTTTCGACGAGATGATGCCCGAGCTAAAGACTCGCTTATCGCGTGATGAGCGCAGCAGGGTTCCACAGGAAAAACTTGTAAGCCGTTTAAAAGCTGAGAACAACTATATGGTTGACACCAGCGCCTTGAATACACTAAAAATCATTTTAGACTCTAGCTTCTACGATGGAAACTGGGCCTTGCCAAAGTATTACAACAATCAATTTTTATTTACATTTGCTAACCAAAGTTATACCCTCTCCGATTTGGCAAATCAGCTAAATATGCAATATCAAAGATTTACAAACCAGCATTTTACTACTATTGTCGATAGAGTATTTAACGAGATGGTGAACAACATCGTAATATCTTATGAGCAGAACAGGCTTGAAACCGAAAATCAGGACATAAAGTACTTGCTCAAGGAGTACCACGATGGAATTTTGCTTTTTTCTATAATGGACATGAATGTATGGTCAAAATCCACCCAGGATCAGGAGGGACAAGAAAAATTTTACAATGACAGTATTCACAGGTACTCATGGCCTAAACGAATTTATGGGCAGCTTTTTACATCGCACAAACAAAGATACCTTAAGAGAGCGCAAAGAATTATCACTTCAAAAAGAGGTAGGGATCTGTTAACTAGCGACCTTATAGCTAAAGGCGTAAAGCGTAACGACACCCTTTTTAAAGTTGAAGAGATTGATGTAACACCCGACAATAGCTTGGTTCGGGGATTCGAATCGTGGAGTAATTCAATTTCTGATATTCGCTCACATAATAATAGCTACTCCTTTGTTAGGGTATTAAACCAGGTTGAGAACGACCCAAAACCCCTAGACGAGGTTCGGGGACAGGTAATTTCCGATTATCAGGATTATATAGAGCAGGAGTGGATACAAAGATTAAGGCAAAAATATAAGGTTAGCATCAACAAACCGGTTTACCAACAAGTAATTTCTAACCTTAATTAGCTTTACGCCTTAAATATTTTTATGAACCTTTGCGTTTACTATAGTAAAGGTAAAATGCTATTTGATTTAACTCAGTTTGTGCCAATGCAATATTTACGTAAACCTATTGTAATATTAACGTTAGCGCTATCAATGCTTGTAGGCTGCCTAAACAACGATACCGACAATAGCAAAGTTGTAGCAAATGTTTATGGGAAAAAACTTCACCTTTCGGAACTTGAAGATATTTTCCCGAGCAACCTTTCAAAAGAGGATAGCATCCAAATACTTAAGGGATACGTTGATAGATGGGTACGAAAACAGCTCTTGCTAAACAGGGCTGAAAAAAACCTAAGCGAAGCGCAAAAAGATGTATCGAGCCAGATAGAAGACTACCGCTCGTCGTTATTGATTTTTAAGTATGAGCAGGAGTACATCCGACAGCGGCTCGATACGGTTGTACCAATGAATGAAGTTGAAAATTTTTATAATGAAAACATTTCAAATTTTATACTAAATGAAAGTATTGTTAAGGCGCTATTCATTAAGGTTCGGTTAGATGATCAGTACTACGGTAAAATTAAAGAGCTATATAAATCGTCAAAGGAAGAGGATATTCAGGCTCTCGATAACATTGCCTATCAGGTTGTTATTAAATACGATTATTTTAACGACCAATGGGTCCCTTTTTCGCAAATTCTAAAAGAATTACCTGAACCCATTAGCAACCCCGAACGGTTTTTGCTCCGGAACAAAAGCATTGAAATGAGTGACCAGACCTTTGCATACTTTGTTAGTATTCAAAATGTGGTTCATAAGGGTAATCAATCGCCCATTGAATATGAAGTGGATAATATTAAAAGTATTATTGTTAATAAACGAAAGCAACGATTGATACAAAAACTTGAGACGAACATATATAATGATGCTAGAAACTACAACCATTTCGAAATATTTTTAGATTAATATATTTTTAATATAATGAATAAGATTCCTATGAAATCGAATTTTTCCATTCCCTTCTTTTTATTTCTTTTTTTATCGTCAGCGGTTTGTCATTCACAATTTGTTGTTGATCAGGTGTTAGGCGTTGTTGGCAACGAAAAAATTCTTCTGTCGGATATTGAACAGGAACATCTCAGGATGAGGATGCAAGGAACTACCGAAGAGGGCGATATGAAGTGTAAGATACTTGAAGAGCTTATGATTCATAAGCTGCTACTGCACCAAGCCGCTATTGATAGCATTGAGATTACCGATAATACTATTGATGGAGAATTGAGCAGGAGGCTAAAATACTTTGTAAGTCAGGTGGGCTCCGAGGCCGCTCTAGAAAAATATTTCAACAAGTCAATTTTTCAAATAAAGGTTGATCTTCGTTCTTCAATTAAGGAGAGCCTTTTGGCCCAGCAAATGCAGGCCAAAATTGTTGAGAATGTTGCGGTAACGCCATCCGAAGTGAAGCGGTTTTATCGCCAAATTCCTCAGGACAGCTTACCAACAATTCCCAAGCAGTACGAGGTTCGACAAATTGTATTAAACCCACCCGCTAGCGAAAAAGCTAACTACGCTGTTCGAGAAAAGTTGCTTAAAATTCGTGAACGAATACTAAAGGGTGAAAGATTTTCAACCCTGGCGGTTGCCTATTCCGAAGACAGAGCTTCGGCAACTCGCGGCGGTGAATTAGGCTTTTTGCCTCGCGAAGGTTTGGTAAAAGCATTTTCTGATGTGGCTTTTAGACTTAAAGACGGGCAGGTAAGTCAGATTGTTGAATCGGAATTCGGCTTTCATATTATCCAAATGATTGAGCATAGAGGCGATGAGGTTAATGTTAGGCACATTCTGATGACCCCTGAATATAGCCCAGACCAGCTGCTTGAAGCACAAAACAAGCTCGATAGTATCGCCACGCTTATAAAAAACGATTCGCTTAGTTTTGAGCATGCAGCCCAACGCTTTTCCCAAGATAAAAAAACTAGCCTGGGAGGTGGCCTGCTAATTAACGGACAAACCAACACATCGCTTTTTGAACGCGAACACTTTGTCCCTGCCGACTACTACGTTATTCGTAATTTAAAGCCTAAAGAGATTAGTGCCCCTTTCGAATCGCGCAATGAGCACGGCAAGATAGTTTATAAAATAGTAATGGTAACTCGTACTGTTCCTCAGCATAAGGCCAATCTCGATGACGATTATGCTATAATTCAGATGATGGCCAAATCGAATAAACAACAAGAGGTGTTTCTTGACTGGGTTAAGTCGAAAATAAAGACAACCTACGTTCGTATAGATCCATCGTACCTTAACTGTTCGTTTGAAATGGAGGGATGGATTAAGTAACTAGAAATACCCTTTTAATGATAAGTATTCGCAAAATTGCTGTCGTACTCCTTTTGGGTTTTTCGCTGCAAATTTCTCATAGTAACGCCATTGCTCAGGGAAAAAGAGAAATCATAATTGAACATGCCGACAACATGCGTAATCTTCGCATTAATGAATTAGAGGTCAGGCGATTAATTGGTAATGTGGTAATTAGTCACGACGGGACAATAGTTCATTGCGATAGCCTTTACGATTATGCTGGTCAGAATAGGTTCGATGCATTTGGCAATGTTAAGGTTTTTCAAAAAACCGGCACCCTTTATGGGGACACCCTCAGATTTAATGGCGAAACGAAGCAAGGTAAGGTGAGGGGGAAAACAGTCCGATTAGTTGATGATGATGTTACGCTCATTACCCGTTTTCTCGACTTTGAAACCAGGGAGAATACGGCAAACTTTTTTGGTGGAGGAATCATCACCTCTTCAGATTCTGCCCGCTTTTCAAGCTTAAGGGGGAAGTTTTTCTCAAAAGAAAAGGTTGCTCGCTTTGCAGGTAATGTAGCCTACCGCGATACTTCGATCCTACTAAATACCGACTCGCTTGAATACTATGACGAGCAAGAGTTGATAAAATTTTATGGCCCAACCCGAATTTATAACGACAGCAGTTACCTCTTTTGCCAGCACGGGCAGTACAATAGGGAAACCCAAAACTCGGAATTTCATGGCAATGCCTTTATCGATAATGGCGCGCAAAAAGTTTATGGTAACAGTATTTTATATGATTCGAATAATGGCGAAGCAAAAGTTATTGATGAGGGCTGCGTAATTGACACCTTGAGGAATATTACCATTTATGGTAACAGCTTATATTACAATCAGGAAACGGAGTATGCACAAGCTACCGAAAACCCTTTGGCCGTTTATACCCAGCAGAGCGACACGCTATATTTGCGTGCCGACAAGCTAATTGGATTAACGGTAAAGGATAGCATAAAAACCGACTCAACCCTACACAACCTACTCGTAGGTGTTGGGGATGTTCAATTTTTTCGAAACGACATACAAGGGGTTTGCGACTCAATGCTATACCATAGCATAGACTCAATTATGTATATGCATATTGAGCCCATTCTTTGGAACGAGAACAACCAGCTTACTGCTAACGATGTGAAGATTCTGTTCAAAAATCAAAATATTTCACAAATGAATTTCAATGGCTCCTCGTTCGTTGCATCGCAGGAAGATTCAACACGATTTAACCAAATTAAGGGGCGCGAAATGGTTGGATACTTTACGAAAGGTGCCCTTTCGAAACTCGACATTAATGGGAACGGGGAAACGGTGTACTATATTCGCGATAAGGGAGAAATTGTTGGCGTAAACAAAGCGGTAAGCAGCAACCTTTCCATTGGCATTAGGGATAATGAGGTTACCAACATTATGTTTAGGGATAAACCCGTAGCAACGCTTTACCCTATTGATAAAGCTGAGCTCCAAAACATCATGGTTAAAGGTTTTATGTGGCATATCGATAAGCGGCCAAAATCATCCCAAAGTATTATACCCTCAGGTTTGAATTTATCATTCTATAAACCCATTGAGCAAAAAGCGAACAGCTACAGAGTTTTAAAAGTTCAACCAGCCTATTCGCTAAACGACATAACATTTGGTGCGCAGGATGCTATAAATGACCCCGATAAAACGATCCCTGCCAATTCGTTGGAAAAGGCAGGGGATTCCAAAAATTTTGAGAAATTAGAAAAATTTAATACTCGTCTTCGTTAAAAAAGAAATCTTCCTTTGTGGGGTAATCTGGCCAAATGTCCTCAATGGTTTCGTATATCTCTCCCTCATCTTCTAATTCTTGAAGATTCTCTATTACTTCCAATGGGGCTCCCGATCTTATGGCATAGTCAATAAGCTCGTCCTTTGTTGCAGGCCATGGAGCATCCTCTAGTTTGGATGCTAGTTCAAGTGTCCAATACATAGATAAACGTTAATTAATTGATTATCAAACTGTTAAGTATTTATACTTTATTGCAAATATATAAAAAAACTAGATTAAACTCTGGGTATCCACAAAATTTGTTTAATATTTAATTCTTTTGCCATAAAACGCGAAAAAGTAAAGAAAAAGTCGCTTAATCTGTTTATGTATTTTATCACATTTTCGGGTAGAGGAAACTCCTCGTTAACGCTAATCGCTAGGCGTTCAGCACGTCGGCAAATGGTTCGTGCAACATGGCAAAGCGATACGGTTTGATGCCCACCGGGCAAAACGAATGTGCGAAGTGGTTCCAGCGTATTCTCCATTTCGTCAATCTTTTGCTCCAAAAATTCGATATCGCTATACTGTATTTCCGGAATTTTCACCTTACAATCCGAGCAGTCAGTAGCCAGAATCGATGCACAGGTCATCAGCCTTTCCAGTACCTCGGCAAGTACATCTTTCCATTGGCTCGGCACTGCCTGATCGCGTAAAAGGGCAACAAACGACATCAACTCATCAATAGTGCCGTAGGCCTCAATTCGTGGATGATTTTTTTGAACCCTTCTGCCACCAATCAGTGCAGTGGTACCCTTATCGCCAGTTTTGGTATATATTTTCATTGCTTTTACTGTTTTATGTGTACTAATGTTGTTTAGGTAAATTTGTTCAAATTGATGTAAAAATAGCTGTTTAACGGTAAATTGTATAGCTACCAGCAGCTTCCATGATGCTTTCTTATCATGATACAAAAATCCAAAGTTATGAACAACATTTTAAAGAAACTTTTACCCCTACAATTTCATTAAACATGGTCAGTGCCTTTTACAACAAACCATTTTCTTTTCGGGTTACTTTGAGATGGTCTAGTTTGGAGGATCAGATTTTAACTTAAACGTTATTTTTGATTTTAATATACTGCTGCCAGTGAATTGTAGCTAATTTTGTAATAACCTGTCCAATTCTTTAAAGAATTTCTCAGCATTCCTCCTATTCTTACCCCAGCTTATAATCTGTGTAAAAAGAAAGCAGATGGATAGAAAATTAATAACCGTTCCATTTTCCTTATGGGTGGTTTTAACCTCAATCAATTCGGACCACGACCAGAATGAAACTTTTGTCTTGGCGTAATAGGTTGAATTGGTTTCATCAAAGTGAATGTTCTTAAACTTTGACTGTTTTAGCGCCTCGATAATCAGTTCGTGCTTATTTTTATTCAGAAAGTCAATCCTTTTTTCAACCTCATAATGAGCGGTTAACGCCGTTGAATCCTTGCTTATCCATTTATAAAGAGTAAAGATAAGTATTGTCAGAACAATCAGAACCCAACCAATATTTTCTATAATAAAATCCATTTTAGTACTATTTATTTTCAAAAATAAGGTTTATTCTATTCGATTACAATTTGTTTTAACATTATTGTTAGCGGGAGCTAATAGCGAGGCCAAAGCCGCAAACCATAACTAAACGACATTAAATCGTAATTAATTTCTGCTTCTGTTAACCCCAACTTCATCTTTTTAAATTTAATGAATAATGCGGATTAATATGTAACCAGCTCTACCGAATTACAAATGGTTGCCAGTATTAGGTGTTTTAACGGATGATTTTTGATTTTATTCTCCATGGGAAAATATTTACTCTTAGTAAAAACACATCCACTTACACCATCCGTATTTTCACACGCTGCCATTACGGCTCCTAAAGATTGGTAGGGCTGCAATGTAAATGGTCTAAACAGATAATCGGCAAGCCTATCGTACCACCTATCCATTTTTAGCATTTTAGTATTCATAACCCCAGGGTCAACCGCGTTAATGTATAGGTTGGGGTATCGCTCAGCCATATGGGCCGTAAAAATGGAAAGAGCCAGCTTCGACTTGGCGTAATGGTTAATTCTGGTATACGAATTAGGGTAGCCCTTTAAAAAATCCGAATCTATATCCGTGTACTTCCTAACAAGCGAAACCACATTGATAATGGAGCCCTCTGGTGCCATATCGACAGTAAGCATTTCGGTTAATCGTGCCGAGCTGTAGAAATTAACCGCCATACTCATCTCTATCCCTTCGGCATTTGTTTGATAGCTGCCAAACATTGACCCAGCGTTATTTACAAGAACCCTTATGGGCATATGTAACGATTTTATCCTTAAAGCTAACTCGTTAACCGATGTGGTTGACGAGAGGTCTGTTAGAAAAATTTCATAATCGCTGCGCGATAAGCCTAAAGGCTCAACGTATTCTCGTAAATCGTCGGCTTTATCTTTGTTTCGGCAACATAAAATAGGGTATAGGGTTCTATCCTCAACAGCGAGGGATGCAAAATACATCGAGATTGCCTTCCCCAGTCCACCGGTTGCTCCCGTAACTATTAGTAACTCTTTTTCTCTCATATTACTTCTGAAACCTCTTCAACTTTTTGTACGCAAATTTAACCATAAAAGAGGGAAGCATTTGCACAAACAGCTGGATAAATCTATTTACTAATGGGTAGGGCATTACCACCCTTTTGCGTTTGAACATTCCACGTAACGCTTTTTTCACCATTTTTTCGGGTCGCGATATTATACCCAACCGAACCCCAAGCTTCATTAAAGATGGCTTTAATCCGTACAGCGTAGTGGCTACCGCACCAGGGCATAGTGCCGTAATGCTGATATTGTAGGGTATATACTCGTACCACAGCGATTTAGACAGCACTCTAACATACGATTTTGATGCGTTGTATAAAGCTATACCCGGAAAGGAAAAATACCCTGCCATGGATGAGCTATTTAGTATATATCCCCCACCCTGAGCTTTCATCTTTTCGCCAAAAAGAAGCGAAATTTTGGTTAGCGTGTTTATTTGCAAACCCGTAACAAGGTCAATGTCGCTTAGTGGCCTCATGGATAAATCGGCAAACGAAAAAACGCCTGCATTATTTATTACAACATCTACCCTTAAATCTTTACAACACTCAAATAACACTTGAGCGGCATTGGTTTCGGAAAGGTCTATACAAAATGGAATAACTTCCACCTTATGCTGACAGGAGATTTGATTTGACACCTGGGTAAGCTCTTTGGCTTTGTTGCTAACCGCCACAATGGGGTATCCTCTAGATGCTAACTCCTTGGCAAACTCGAGCCCTATGCCCGAGCATGCACCCGTTACAACTGCAAAGCTTTTAGGATTTACAATACTGCTAATACTAGTCTCGATATGTGCTACAACCATTTTTTAAACCTATGGTATAACCCCAATTATTCGGATGAATTATTGCTGTCTTCGACAGCCGCTACGCCTCACAACCAATTTTGTTACCCAAAATTGGGTTCCACTAGGTCGGGGTAACGTGCATTTACATTCATCTTATAATAAATTTGATGAATGCTGCGGGATAGATGTTTTTGAAACTAAATACCCAGCTCCTTAATAATCTTATTAGGCAGCTCGGGTTTTATATGCTTACAGCAACGCATATCAACGCTGTACATTCTTGCTATGCAGTAGTTGTGGTGGTCGCATTCACAAAAAGAGGTGCCCTCTTTCATTCTGTTTACAAAATCGGGCATGCTTATAAATGCGCGTCCCATTTGCACAAAATCGAATCCGTGATTTATAACCTCCTCTATCTTCGATTTCCGCACTAGTCCACCCACATATATAAACGGTGCATCGATTGCCTTTTTAAACTTCAACGCATCCTCTAAAAAGTAGGCCTCTTCGAACGGTAATTTTTTAATCATCTGATTACCAAGCATGCTAACGCCCCACTTTAACCACCACGGTTTCATGTAGTGTGTCATAGATTTTATGGGGATACGCCCCCTCATAACGTACATGGGCGACCTGCTTACAAAGCCACCGCTCAGCACTATTCCATCAACGTCAAATGTGGCTATCTGCTTGGTAATTTCTATATTTTCGTCTATCTCTAACCCTCCCTTAAACCCATCGCGCATGTTGGTTTTTACCAATACCGAAATATTATGCTTTTGCGCCTTATCCATCACTTCGGATAAACACATATTCATAAACCTCATGCGTTTTTCGAGGCTTCCACCGTACTCATCTCTACGCCTGTTGGTATAGGGCGATAGGAACTGGCTTATTAAATAGCCATGGCCAGCGTGTATCTCTACTGCATCAAGGCCTGCTTTTGCTGCTATCTCGACGGAGTGACCAAAATCCTTAGCAAAATCTACCAACTCGCTGGACTTTAGCTTTCTGTGAATTGTGGGCGAGTATAGGTTAAAACCTGTGGTTGCCGCAACGGGCATCTGTCCAGCAGTTCTATAGTGGGTCATATTTCCGCAATGCCCTACCTGCACCGACAAGGCGCAACCTTCTTTATGCACCGCATCGGCTAAATCGGCTAAATCGGGAATTATATCATCTTTCATCCATAGCTGGGTATCGAAAGATAAACCGCTTCGGTTAACGGATGCGTAGGCTAAGGTTGTCATTCCGGCTCCGCCTTTAGCTACGGAAACGTGGTAATCTTTAAGCTGCTGCGTGGGTTTATTGTTTCTCGCCATGCCCTCGAATGCGGCAGAACGAATGGTTCTATTTTTAAGCTCAACCCTACCCAATTGTTTAGGGGTAAAGATGATAGATTCTGAATTATTCATTGTATCGTGTACTTATCGTTTTATAAAATGGTTACGCTATTCGTTGTAATTTATATTTAGTAGATAAACGGTATCATTCGTTTAAATCTTTTATTTTCAAACTCTTCGGGGAATTTTTGCATGTACGATTCTCGGATTGCATTGGCACGCGGTGCTAGGTTTGCAAAGGTCCATAATGCAAATACTGCTCCAGACCAAGACCAGATAAGTATTGCAAATCCTACCCATTCAATAAATTCACCAAAATAATTTGCAGATGTAACGTATTTAAACATCCCACCTTTTGGAAAATAGTGTTTAGTATCGCCCGGTTTACGTAGGTGCCTGATAATATGGTCTGAATGGATATTGATAATTAGTCCAGCAAAGAATATTAGGGTACCAACTATAAACTGGGGCGAAAGCAACCATGCTGGGGTGTAGTAATTATCGGGCGATACGTAAAAAATCCATCCGCCCTGCATAAAAGCATTCACCGAATTGAATATAACCCCTAGCAGTATAACCGTAATGGGCATCCTGTTCTTTCCTTTCATCAAAAAAGGGAACACTAGGGCTCTTTGTAAGTAGTGCAGCTCGAATAGTAAGAAGAACACTATGTGTGGTACTTGAAGTGCTCTATCTGAACTGATGCAAAAGAACAGCATGAGTAAAAAAACAGGGAGTTCCATAAGCACCCAACCGAGCTTGTTGTTGAGCGATAGTCCCCAATGCTTAGTTCTAAATTGGCCGTATCCTGCCTTAACAAAGAATAGCGCAACAAATACAACAGCTGCAATAATCGACATTGAAATAAGTACGGTATTGTAATCCTCCTGTAAAACCTTAAGAATAAAATTCATGTGCGTAGTTATATGTGTTTGGCACTCGCTATTTTAACCCTGTTACTCATTCTAATAATTGCCATCCGACAGCAATTAAGCTTCACAACCAATCTAGTTAGCCAGAATTAGGCTCAACTAGGTCGGGGTAACCCGCATTTGCATTTATCTTTAATGAATTTGATAAATAATGCGGGTTAAATTGAAGTAATGCCATCGAACTAATTCTCAACATACCCAAAGCCAATATTGTCTAAATACAAAACATTACCTATTTCGGCGGCATATACATCAAACGAGCCCGACGAAACATACAGTATCAGGTGTGTGGGCTTGTCGCCTGGGCTTGCCCATCCAACCTCGTTTATGGCCACCCTTTTTCCATTGGAATTATCGGCAAAGAATATGGAGCTGAGCTGGGCTCGTTTAGAGTATGTCGATTCGGATAGCGGTTTACCGTAGCTAATCCTCAATTTTTGCTCGGTAACCCAATCGGTGGATTTATCGATAAACATTTCGGCAGTGCCCACTCTTTTAGAGTAAATTTTACCGTCTTCCTCCCATCGTTTTTGAAGCAGGACAAGTACTTGAGCCCTATCGGAACCCTTTCTGTTTTTAACCCTAAAACCATTGGCTTCCGTTACGCTGCCGCTATTCTGAATAATCGATTTATAATCAAAAAAAAGAAAGTTTGGTTTTTGGGTAAAGGGTATACCCATATCTATTGTGGCAAAGGCATCGTCCATACTTTTTACGGGTTCATCAATTTTTCCAGTAAAAATTGCCCCAACCGTAACAACGTTATACTTCATTCCCATTACCCTAAAACTCATCAATGCGTTGTGTAGCGCTGCACACCTGCCGCTTAACCCCGGTTCGGGAAATACGTTTACGTTTACCTTAGTTACACCTGTTATTTCGGCATACACGTTTGAGCTAGCCCAAGGCGTATCCAAGCCCAGGTTGCCTTTCTGTCGGGTGGTGCCGCTGGGCGCTATGTAGTAAACATGGCAACTATCACCACCCACAATATTCGATTCCTTAACTACCCTTGTGTGCCAATTCTCGAAATCGGCCAGCGGTAATATCTCTTTCCTTATACCTTGTGCATGAGGCATGTAGCTGTACGTTAATAACATTGCTGTTATTAAAATATATCTGTTCATTCCTACAATATTTATTGATTTTATAAAGTGGAATTTAAAAAACACATAAAGTTAACAATTGTGGGTGATATATTTAGGTTGACGCCGGAAACGTAATGATTTTTAAGCATAATTAGCTCCTGCTCGAAATTTGCAAAATGTATAATTGCTGTGGGGATGTAGGCGGGTATAGGTGCTTTCGAGAACCTCGAGCACCGAATTGTACCGTATTGACTAATACGCTAAGTGTAAGTTGAGCTTATGGAAGCAACGCTCTATACCAGCATGATGTAAAGATTCAAAGAAAAGCGCCTAACAAACATTAATTCTCATGCGCTTTAGCCCCAATTCTTCATTCGAATAATTACTGTCTGCGATAGCAACTATTGGCTGTTGGTGTTTCACAAACCTCATTCGGGTACACAAATCTCATCATCAAATCAACTCATCAGCCTATCCAATGCATCGCCAATCAGCTTCTTTAGCTTATCAACATTTTCGATACCAACCGAAAGGCGGATAACGCCGGGTAGCGGGTATTTTGCTCCCCACACGGGTTCAACCGGTAGTAGTATGGTGTCGGCCTCGCCCAGTGTTGGAACTAAGGGAATATCATTCTCCAGAGCCGCTACAAAGCGGTTGCATTTTTCTCTTTTTTCCTCGTTGGTAGTACCCTTAATATCGAAAGTTACAACTCCGCCAAACCCTTTATCGCCAAATAGGCTAACGGCCTCCCTGCGGGTTGGGTGCGACTCTAACCCTGGGTATAGCACGTACTCTATTTCGGGATGAGAATTTAGGAACGTTGCCAATTCCAGTGCATTGTGGCAATGCTGCTTAAACCGAAGCTCAAAACTTTTTAGCTGGGTTCCCAGTCGGTAGGCATCGTCGGGGCTTAAGAAATGGCCAGTCCATTTTCTATACTCAATGGCATCCTGCATCAGCTTCTTATCGTTACCGCATATCACGCCTGCTGTAAGGTTACCGTGCCCGCTCAGGTATTTTGTTGCCGAGTGAATAACCAGATCGGCACCATCCAAAAGGGGTTTCCATAGGTATGGCGTTCCGAATGTATTATCCACAATAATTTTGGTCTCGTACTTCTTAGCCAGCTTCATAATCTTATTTACATCGGCCACAATTAGCATGGGGTTCGATACCGCTTCGAAGTATAAAAAACCGGGGCGAATCTCATTGAGCATACGCTCCAGCTCCGTAAAGTTGTATAGCCCGTTGGTTGCATAAAAACGATGCACATCCATATTACGCCGCTTAATGAGAACCGTATCGATAAATGAGTTTGTACCGCCATAAATTTCATGGAAAAACAGGCCTGGTCGTGCATCTTTCCCCTCCTGAAAAATTGAAACAGCAATATCGATAGCTGCCATGCCGGTCTCAACCAGCAAGGCCCACTCTGATTCCTCTAGCGCCATAAGCTGCTTCTCAACGGCTACGGTGGTTGGATTCCGATAGCGACCATAAATGTAGTGCTCGGGCTCGTGTTCGTGGTTTAGCTCTTTGGCAAAGGTCTCTTGGGTTAGCTCCGAATTTTTAAGGTTAAATCCTGCATCCCGGTATAGGGGTGTTTGCGAAGCGTTTACATTTTTTATTTTCATGCTGATATGTATTTTAGCTGATTTTATGAAGAATGGTTTGGGCTAGCTCTTCAATATAACTATTCTGCTGATTGATTATTACTTGTTTTACGAAATAGTGCTGTTAGTTCGCCCTGGGGTGTTCTGGCTTCCGATTCGTAGTAAAACTCACTCCGGTCCGTAATTTCGCCCAAAAATACGGCGGGCAATAAAATCCATAGCGATATTTGGGGTGCTACTACCAGTAGTATAATGGGTAGTAGTAGTGCTAGCATTCTAATAACCGATAGGATAGGAAGATCCGCAACTTTATGCTTACGAAAAAACAATTTTCGGTATACATATAGCCCACCCTTTAGTAACGATAAAATTGCTATTGCCAAAGGCATATTGGCCATCCACGCAAAGAGTAAGGGTGCTGTAATCCAAACCATTGCGCTATGAATTTTAAGCTTATCCTTTCGAATTAGGAAATGGTAAACCATATCTATCGATATCAATGCAAAAGCACCAAAAGCAATGGCTATTATGCCTACCGTTTTGCTATTGGTAAAGGAAAGCAAGCTACCCAATCCTAAAATATCTTGCTTCATCAAAAGAGATAGTGTGCCTAGTGCAAAAAAGGCTGAGAATGAAACTATTTCGCGGCTTAGCCACGAACCCTTAACGTTTATGATAAAGCGCCAAATGCGAAACTTTTTACCAACGTGTATGGTGGTTAGCATAATAGCAACTATGGCCAATGCTATAAAGAGAATGGGCGAAACAGGGATCTGGCTTGTTACGCCTGCGGCTTGCCACGCTATTAGCCCCGATGCGGCAAGCGTAAATAGCACTAGCGACCACTCCTTTTGCAGCTCCACTTTCGATGCTTGCTTTGGCAGATAGCTCTGGTAGCGTTCGGCATCAACTTTGGGTGCATCAATATTTTCAATTATTGGCTTTTTGTGCTCCTTGCGTAGCGGTACCAGCTGTATTGATGGGCCAATACCCGCATTTACAAAACCTGGGGTAAGGTGGTTTTCTGTATTCACATCCTCTTCTGTTCCAAAGCCTAATGCCCCAACAGGGCAAGCCTGTACACAGGCAGGGTTTTGCCCTTCCGAAATTCTATCGATACAAAAATTGCATTTTTCTACAATCCTTGTGCTCTCATTAAACTTTGGGGCATCGTAGGGGCAAGTCCAGGTGCAATATGTACAGCCAATACAGGCTTCGGCATGATGAATAATAGCCCCCGTTTTTTCATCTCTGGAATAGGCTAAAGCCGGACAATTTTCCATGCAGGGCGAATCGTTGCAATGGTTACAGGCTAGTGAAAAATGAAATACAGGTAGGCTGGGATGCTTTATCATGTTGTGCCCATTTACCACGCGCCAATTAAGGGGCGTTTGGGTTCCGTTTTCAATGGTGCAGGCTACAACGCAGGCCATGCATCCCACGCACTTGTTGCTATCGAATATGAATGCATTTTTTTTCATTTCTGCCCCTTTCTTATATCAACCCAAGTGTTGTGAAAGGCTGCTCCGTGTCCCATATCGGTTTCTATGCCCTCTGTAAACATATTGGACGCAGCACCATTAACACCCCAATGACCATTAGTTAGAACCACATTCCCTAGTCGGACACCTAGGTCGAACCGAACCCTAACGCAAGCCTTTCCCTCGTTATTGAAAAGTTCAACCTTTTCATTGTCAGCAATTCCTCTCGCTTCAGCATCGTTTGGATGAACAAAAAGGTACGCCTCTGGCTCAAATTGTTTTATAACCTTAAGGTTTCCAAACTGAGAGTGAATTCTGTTATGCGAATTGGGCGATAGCATTTGCAAGGGGAACGGTTTGTTCTGCGTTAACGGAACGTAATCGGGTAGCGGATCAGCTCCCCAGCGTGCTTTTGCTTCCTCACTGTAGAGTTCAATTTTTCCCGATGGGGTGGGGAAAATATGGTCAGAGAATGGAATTTCTTCGAACGATTTGGCTAGCATGGGCCCTTCTTTTAGTCCCTCCAGGGTTATTTCAGGAAATGGTTTTAGGAATTGCTTTAAATATTTTTCAATCCCAGCATCGCTGGGTTCGGGTATATTTTTGCTTATCTCATTTTTATCCATTCGCAGCTTATGGGCTAGCAAGTAGTAGATTTCGGTTTCGGGTTTTACTTCGCCTGCAGGTTCAACCACCTTTTGCTTTAGCTGTACGTAAGGGTTCCAATACGAGCCAATAATATCCGACTGCTCAAACATGTTTTTGGCCGGCAATATTATGTCTGCCTCGTGGGCAGTATCGGTCATAAACTGCTCTACCACAACACAAAAATCGGCTCTTCGGAATGCCTCTCTTACCCTATTCGTATTGGGGTTTTGCGTTAGCGGGTTGCCCCTTTCAACCCAAATCATTTTAATTTCGGGATTGACCATTTTCAGCATATCCTCGCCCAGCTTGGCCATGGATACCTTTCGCCTAAAGCAAGGATGCTCCGAACCAGGGTAGTAGCTTTCGGGCTCTTTAAGGTCATCAAAAATATAGCTCTGAAGATTGGCGTAGTGCCAGCATGCTCCTTTTTTTCCAATATTTCCAGTAATTACCGACAGGGCAAGCAAACAGCGTGTGGTTTGCCCGCCATTCTCGTAGCGCTGCATACCGTAACCCGGAACCAGTGTCATGGGCTTGATGGTACCAATTAGCTTGGCCAGCTCTAAAATAGAAGATGCCGTTATACGGCAAATATCTGCCACTTTTTCGGGCGTATAGGCTTGTACACGTTCCTTAAATAGCTCGAAACCAGCCACATTTTTTTTGATGAAGTCGTGATCAATCCAATCGTTTTCGATTATTTCTCGTGCCAAGCCTAGCGCCAGGGCTCCATCGGTTCCCGATTTTATTTGATACAGGCTATTGGCCCGTTCGGCCGAGGGTGTTCTTCGGGGGTCAATTACAATATATTTTGCACCCTTTTGCTGTGCTTTCTCAATGGGAATCATTTGCTGAATGTTGGTTTCGGCTGGGTTTTTTCCCCACACAACTATTAGCTTCGCATTTTCAATATCCCAGGGTACATTGTGCTTGTTTGCGCCTAAGGTTAACCGAGTACCCTCTAAACCAGCAGGCCAGCACAGATTGCCGTAGGTGGTAGTGGCGCCGCCAAACAACCTCCAAAAATTTGTGCTAACGCCATTTAGTAAACCAGACATGCCGCTAGAGGCAAAGAACATTAAGGAATGCGGGCCAAAGTTTTTCTTGTAGTAGCTTAGCTTATGGGCAATGGTATCAATTGCTTCGTCCCAGCTAATACGTTGATATTTGCCTTGAGCCACTCGTTTTTGCGGGTATAAAATTCTATCTTTTGAGTTGGCGCGTTCTACATAAGCAAGCCCTTTAATACATGGCCCCTCGGGCGTAGCAAGATTCTTGTCGTGCGGCTCAATGCATTTAACGGTATTATTTTCTACACCCACCTTAATGCTACATGTGCTGTAGCAATTTCGAGGACAAGCACTTGACATTAACTTCATACGAGAATTATTTCTTTTTTACCAATTCCGAGCAATTTTGAAAATTATCACAATACCCATCCATTATATTGATATCCTAAAGAGTAAATCGTTTAACCCCAATTATTAGTATAAATAATGCGGGATAAGAAGCTAGAGATGATTTCAATTTCCACTTCGAATAGCTAGGGCACAACCTATAACAAACTTTTAAAAAAAGTTTACGAAAGAATATCTAATAGTTCCGTTATATTTTTTGCTTCAGCAAATTTTGGGCTTGTGATTTCGGTTTCAACTTGTTCGTGAGCCCAGGTTGTATGAAAAGGGACGTGAACAGCATAGGCACCCAATTCTAGAACTGGAATTATGTCGGATTTTAAGGAGTTGCCAACCATTAGAAAACTTTCGGGGCTACAGCCGAGATTTTTTAGAAGCTTTATGTAATCATCCGTTTTTTTATCGCTCATTATTTCGATATGGTGAAAGTACTTTACTAATCCCGAAGCAGAAAGTTTCCTTTCCTGATCAAGTAAATCTCCTTTTGTGGCCACTACCAAGCGATAATCTCCATTGAGCTTTATTAAAACCTCTTTAGCTCCTGGTAATATTTCAACAGGCTTTTCTAAAAGTTCTTTCCCCAGCTGAATTATATTTTGAACAAGCTCTAAGCTGGCAGAGTTACCAACTATTTGTATCAATGTTTCAATCATTGATAACATAAACCCTTTGGCCCCATAGCCATATAGGGGCAAATTACTCATCTCTACTTTAAACAGTTCCTTTGAAACTGATTCTTTTGGCAAGTAGCTCGCTAATAAATCGCAAAACCTTTTTTCTGTCTCCTGATAATTTGGCTCGTTTACCCATAATGTATCATCGGCATCAAAAGCAATAACCTTAATTCCTTTCATTTTTCTACTTTAATCATTGGTGTCCGGTTAATATTTATAGATTCCTCCCTACGGTCGGAATGACAGGGCGTTGAGTCATATTTGGGAGGGGAGGGCTTGGCTTTTATGTATGCACAGCCTAAAACGAACAGGCGGCTTCGCTGACCCGAGAAATATTATTCTGTTATGATAATTGCATTGGCACGTCGATTAAAAGGACTTCAGAATCTTCCAATGATTTTACTACCTAAATTGAGCGATTTGTGCAAAAAAAGATAAAAGATAGTTTGTTTAATACCCTGATAATGTGTAATTTAAAGGTGTCAAAACTAATAAATAACACTTCACCATTTGGGTGCACAAAACTATC
>JAQVYY010000105.1 GCA_028708425.1 Bacteroidales bacterium | reverse complement strand
ATCACGAGAAAATATGCGAATTTCTTTAATGTCTGTGTCCAGGAATCTTTTCATAACTGCATTACCAAAAGACCCTGTACCGCCTGTAATTAGCAGTGTTTTGCCATTGAACATTTATCTTTCCTCCATAATACATTTCATAAGATCTATATATTGAGATGTGCATTTCTCTTTAGTAAATTTATCAGAGAATAGTTTATATGCGTTTTTACCCATTATATTTCGTTTATCTGTATCCTCTATCAATATGTTAAGTGTATTTAACAATACACTCGTATCTCCTACCTCAATTGAAAAGCCCGCATTGTTTTTCACAATGTCTATTGCTGTATCTGAATTCTTGTCCATTATTGCAACTATAGGTTTACCTGACATCATGTAGCTATAAGTCTTGCTTGGAACAGCAAGGCCATTCAATCCAGCCTCCATTGTAACAACGAAAACGTCGCTTATATTTAATGCATCTTCGAAATCTGAACCGTGCAAATAATCAAATAAGAATACGTTATCTAAACAGTTTTTTTTCACAGCTTCCTTAAGCACTGGAATTTTGTTTCCATGGCCAGCAAAAACGAACTTAATTCTTTTATCATCTTTCAACAACACTATAGCTTCAAGCAAAGTGTTTAGATCTTGGGCTACACCAATATTACCGAAATACGAAACAACCAAATTGTTTTCCGCATCAAGCGCGTTGAACAATTGGTTTTTGTATGCTTTCTCAATATCACCTATGTTCTTTTTTTCGAACCAATTTGGAATAACAACAACTTTATCGTTATTTAATCTATTACGGTTTTCAATTAAATATTGCTTCATCTCAGAAGAAAGAGCAACTACCTTTGTCACATTGTTGAATAGCAATGAGTTAATTACATTCATCGCTTTACAAATCAGACTACTTTCGCTAATTATTTTGGTCTTAATGGCAATCTCAGGGTAGACATCGTAGCTCACAAATATAATATCTGTTTTAAATATTTTTTTTGACAACCATGCTATTAAAGGTAAAATCGGTGGATTAGAATATACAATAACAGACTTGAACCATCTAAAATGACATATATTAAGTGCCACAGCAAAAGTGAATGAAAAGTAATTTATTAACCTTCCTATAAAATTACTTCGTTTCAATTGAACATAGTTGAGTCTTTTTATTTCGATACCTTCATGATTCTCATTTTTTTTAACTTCTTTTGTATTATTATATTCTTTGGGATAACCACATAAAACACCTACACTGAAGCCCGCTTCGCTTAAAGCTTTCGCTGTGTCAAAAGGAAGAGTCGCAGAAGATATATACTCCGGATAGAAAAATTGACACAGAAAAAGAATGTCTTTTCTATTTCTCATGATATTACACCTTTGGAATTTTCTGTAATTTTAATTGATTCTTTGAAAGAACAAACTTGATAGTCATTGGAAAAATCAGATATTTCTATATCATACACTAAATCACCAAAGACTTTTTTCAGTGGACCTATTTTAAGGCGTTTTAACATACCACTAAACATCTTAGTCATTAAAACTTTTTTACTATTTTCATCTGCGATTAGTTTTACCATCATACTTGTGTTTATATATTCTGCATTCTGCGGGATAAGTACACCGGATTTCTTTTTTTCGATAATTATTTTTACATACTCAGAGAGATTATCAACGTAAATCATACTACGCTTGTTATCCACAAGCGGAAAGATTGGTGCTTTAACAGCCAATTTTGATAGTTTGGGATAATTCCCTTTGCACCCTGGTCCATAGACCATAGGCGGACGAATAATAGATAGAGCAAAAGACTCATCATCTAAATTTTTCAACAAATTTTCTGCTTCAGCTTTCGATTTACCGTAAGCAGTTTTCGGGGTTAGTTTTGTGCTGTTATCAATAACACCATTTTCAACACCATAGACGCTCATGGAACTTAAAAATATGAAATGCTTCACCCCAGATTCTTTTGCCATTTTTGCAGTTTCGTAAGCCAAATCTCTGTTTACTGAATAATAAAGCGCTCTGTTCTCATCGGTTTCTTTTACATGAGCTATTCCCGCTACGTGGAAAACAACATCATACTGAGAAAAATCATGGTTTTTCCAAGATCCGTCGCGCATGTCGATTGTGTGAACTGAGTATTTGTCCGGTTCACGCATGAGCCAGTTTTCGACTGATGTGCCTATGTAGCTGTCTTGACCTGTTATGAGGATTCTTTTCATAGCTTGTGATTCCTTACTCGTTTGTGGGAGATGCTTTTGCCAGTTTTATTTGCTGTTTTATGAATTGCTATTTGAATTGTTACTCGAATTGCTGTTTTTAGAATTGCTATTCGGCTTATTATTCGAGTTGTTATTCATCATCTTTGTTTTTTGCTTTTGCGCCGGTGCCGCCTTCGAGGACGCCGTCGCTTCTGAGAACGCTGAAGATGGTGCCGAAGAAGCAGCGCAGATCCATTATGAAGCTGATCTTCTGGGCATATTCTCCGTCGAGTTTTGCTTTTAGTTCTATTTCGAGTTCGTCACGTCCGTTGATTTGTGCCCATCCGGTTAGGCCTGCTGGTACGTCGTTGGCGCCGTATTTGTCGCGTTCGGCGATGAGGTCGTATTGATTCCAGAGCGCGGGGCGAGGTCCGATGATGCTCATTTGTCCGCGGAAGATGTTTATAATCTGCGGCAACTCATCAAGACTGGTTTTGCGTAGGAACTTGCCGGTTTTTGTGATCCACTGTTCTGGATTCTCGAGCAGGTGGGTTGGTTTGTCGTTAGGCGTGTCGATACGCATAGTTCTGAATTTGAGGATGTTGAAGTGTGTTTTATGTATGCCGACTCTTTTTTGCTTGAAGAGTACCGGGCCGGGGGTGTCGAGCTTGATCGCAATGATCAGTATGAGGAATATAGGTGATAGTATAATGAGCGCTATCGCTGATAATATGATATCAATTAGTCTTTTGATTTTTAGATAGATCATATTAGTTTGCTTCCTTTGTACTTGCTATAAGTTTATCAAAATTGCTCTTGAATAATCAGGTCCTGTTTGATTCTGTATTTCTCAAATTCACTTTCGACTTTAATGCACTTAATACAGTGATGATTTTGTCACGCAATAAATAACGGATCTATATGTAATCAGAGTGATGCTAAAACCTATCCGGAAGTTACCCGGAAGTTATCCGGAAGTTACCCGGAAGTTACCCGGAAGTTACCCGGACGTTTTTCGAAAATCTTTTCCCGGGTAGGCTAACCTTTTTCAACTAACTTATAGTGTGTCTGAGGGCCTTTATCAATTCTGACTAATATGTTCCTTTTGACCATTGAACTTAATACCGT
>JAQVYY010000021.1:1989-52165 GCA_028708425.1 Bacteroidales bacterium | reverse complement strand
GTGGACCCGGCCGATCAGAAACTGGGGATTGATTCTGAATCAATTTTTGACTATTTTTGCGGAAAGGGTTCAACTATAAAGTCAAACCCTCTGATGTATACTTACACACTTTACGGGATAGTGTCGCATGTCAAATGCTATTGATGATTAAAATTTGACCCATTTTTCGCTCTCATTGCATTGCAAGATGATACGTGTTTTTTTAATACATATTAATAGCTAACTTTGTTTACAATTTCAATTGCAGTAAAAAACTGATGAGCCTACCCGACAAACGAATAGTTAGTTTTATTAACAATCACCATGTGTTAACGTTAGCAACTTGCAACGATGAGGAACCTTATTGTGCAAATTGTTTTTATGTGTATATGGAAGAGGATAATAGCCTTGTTTTTACCTCTGATTTTGATACCAAGCATATACAGCAGGCTAGCCATAATGTATTTGTTGCAGGCAGTATTGTGCTGGAGACAAATATAATTGGGAAATTACGAGGAGTTCAGCTTCAGGGTATTGTTAGCGAAGCTCGTGATGAGCTATATACCAAGGCACGGGCTGCCTACCTAAAACGTTTTCCGGTTGCCATGCTTATGAAAACTACGCTATGGGTTATTGACCTTACCTTTCTGAAGTTTACAGATAACACTTTGGGCTTTGGCAAGAAGCTAATTTGGGAAAAGGAGCTTATTGTGAACCCTTTCTTTTCAAAAGAAAATAGTTAGAATGATACTTGTAACCGGTGGTACAGGCCTAATTGGGTCGCATCTCCTATTCGAACTAGTTTTGTGTGGGCATAACGTAAAAGCGCTTAAACGAAAGACTAGCAATACTGGTTTTACCCAAAAAATATTTGAAGGGTATAGCTCCGAAGGCAAGCAGCTTTTTGAAAAGGTAGAGTGGGTTGAGGGGCAAACCGAAGATTATATATCGATACGGGCTGCGCTTAACGGTGTTAGTGAGGTTTATCACTGTGCTGCAATTGTTTCGTTAGGCAAACGCAGTTTTAACCAGATGCTCGAAGTAAACGTACAGGGAACCGCCAATGTGGTTGATGCTTCACTTGAGCAGGGGGTAAAAAAGTTTTGTCATGTTAGTTCGGTTGCTTCGTTGGGGCGCTCATTTGATGGAAAGGAAGTTACCGAGCAGACAACTTGGGGTAAAACGAAGGGTAAGTCGGGGTATGCAATTAGCAAATTTCGCTCCGAGATGGAGGTTTGGAGAGGTATTGAGCTGGGGCTAAATGCCACCATTGTAAACCCTTCGGTAATTTTAGGTCCAGGAAAATGGGATAGCGGAAGCGGACAAATTTTTGGCACGCTCGAAAAGGGTTTTCCCTTTTACACAACCGGCATAACGGGTTATGTTGATGTTCGCGATGTGGTTGATTCTATGCTCAAAGCCATGGAACTTGAGCAATGGGGAAAGCGTTTTATTATTAATGGCCAGAATATATCTCATGGCGAAGTGTTTGCGCTTATTGCTAAAGAGCTTGGAAATAAGCCTCCACGTATCAGAGTAACGCCTTTAATGGCCGAAATTGCATGGCGCTTGGTGTGGTTAGTAAGTCAAGTAACCCGAAAAACTCCTGCGCTAACCAGCGATACAGCTAAAAGCGGTAATAGCGTTACGTACTACTCTTCGGAAAGAATGCAGAAGGAGCTGGGTATAAAACCGCGTTCAGTAAAGCGAGCCATTAAAAACACCATCCGTTTCGGACGGCTTTAGGGCTGCTTTTTTCAACATATATTTTTACTATTTTGCTTGTTGCGCTTTTGGTTTGCTAAGCGCAAGGTATATAAATATTACGCCTGCAATGATAAACGGGATACTTAGCCATTGCCCCATATTTAGCACCATATTCTCTTCGAACCCAACCTGAGGCTCCTTAATAAATTCGATTAAGAAACGGGTGGCAAAAATAAAGATAAGGAATAGCCCAAACAGTAAGCCAGGTTTTGGCTTGGCGTTGGTTTTAATGTACATGTAGTGTAGAGTTAGGTAACCAGCCAAATATGCTAGAGCCTCGTATATTTGCGTTGGATGTTTGGGTACAATTTCGTTGTTCCGTTTAAAGATAAATCCCCAGGGTAAATCTGTTTGAATACCGTAAATTTCGCTATTCATCAGGTTTCCTAAGCGAATTAGCACTCCAGCTAGTGCTACAACTATTACAATTCTATCTAGTATATATATAAGGGGTCGTTTTGTTTTGCGGCTAAAAAAGTAAAGTGCTATTATAATCCCAATTGCTGCCCCGTGGCTTGCCAGCCCTCCTTTCCATATCATCAATATTTCTAATGGGTTCGAAAGATAGTAATCTGGCTGATAAAATAGGCAGTGTCCTATCCTTGCGCCAACAATTGTACCTATAGCCATGTATATGGTTAGGGTGTCAAGGTAATCTTTAGGTAACGATTCCTTTTTCACAAATCGTTCAAAAATCATATATCCAAAAAGAAATGACATAGCCCACAATAATCCGTAGTAACGAACAGAAAGTGGGCCAAGAGAAAATATTTCGGGATTAATATCCCATACAATATGGCTTAAAATCATAGTTGGTATGGTTTATATTTGAACCGATAAAGTTATAATAAATTGGTTAAACTCGGCCTTATTTATAAAAGTAAAATTGCTGCGGGTACGATTGAAACATATTTTGTACTTTTGAGCCATTGTTAAACACAAAAATTACGATTATGTTTTCAGGAATTGTTGAAGAGGCTGCAAGGGTAGTTAAGCTAACCAAAGACCAAGAAAATTTGCATATAACCCTTAGCTGTAGCTTTGCTAAGGAGCTTAAAATTGACCAGAGCATTGCGCATAATGGCGTGTGCCTTACCGTTGTAGAGCAGGAGGGCGATACCTATACCGTAACGGCAATAAAGGAAACGCTCGATAAATCGAACCTAGGTTTGCTAAAAGAAGGTTCCAAGGTTAACCTAGAGCGTAGTATGACGCTCGAAAGCCTGCTCGATGGCCATATGGTGCAGGGACATGTTGACCAAACCGCAGTTTGTACTAAGGTTGAAGAGGCTGATGGCAGCTGGTACTATACCTTTGAGTACGACCCAACCAAAGGAAATATTACCGTTGAGAAAGGCTCCGTTTCGGTTAATGGGGTTAGCCTTACCGTAGTTAATTCGCAGGATAAATCGTTTCAGGTGGCAATCATCCCCTTTACATACGAAGTAACGAATTTCCACGAGTTTGAGGTGGGCACAGTGGTTAACCTTGAGTTCGATGTGGTAGGCAAGTATATTACCAAGCTGCTAAAGCAGTATCTTGAGGGCGGTATGCTCGATCAGCTTATAAAAAAATAGGAGGCATAAGTGCATTAGTATATGAGAACAAACTTTGCAAAAAATATTGCGCTCACGGTTTCGCTTGTGGCGGCTGGGGTAATCCTGTTTGTTTATATACTGCTGCAAAATAGCCAGCTTAATCTCTCGGGATGGTTGGCTTTAGCATTTGCTGTAGCCATGTTTTTGCTAATGTACTTTATGGTATTACGGCTTATTAATAGGTTCGTTTTTCGAAAGATTAACCCAATCTATAAAACCATTCAAAACCTTAAAATTCCCGATGATGAGCTTCGCAAGCAGCTCGAGGGAAAAGATTTAATTAGCGAGGTTAACCGCGATGTGCAGGATTGGGCAATGAGTAAAAGCCTCGAGATAAACAAGCTCAAAGAGCTTGAAGATTATCGGAAAGAGTTTTTGGGCAACGTATCCCACGAGCTTAAAACCCCAATTTTTAATGTTCAGGGATACGTTCTAACCCTCCTCGATGGCGCATTAGAGGACTCAACCATAAACCGACAATACCTGGAGCGTACCGAAAAAAGTGTTAACAGGCTTATCTCAATTGTAGAAGATTTGGAGACCATCTCAAAATTGGAGTCCAATGTAATACAGCTAAACCACGAAAAGGTAAATCTTGTAACGCTGGTTGAAGAAGTTTTTGATGCGCAGGAAATTAGGGCACGAAAAAAGAGGGTTAAGCTTACTTTTGACCAGCAGTACAGCGAGCCAATTTGGGCTTATGCCGATAAAAAGAAGCTGTTTCAGGTGGTTACCAATTTGGTAGTCAATTCAATTAGTTACGGTAAAGATGAGGGCAGAACCAAGGTGTCGTTTATGGATATGGGCGAGAACTACCTGGTTGAGGTTAACGATAACGGCATTGGCATTGCTGAGCAGGATACCTCACGCATTTTTGAACGTTTTTACAGGGCAGATAAAAGTCGCTCGCGCGAGCAGGGTGGCACAGGACTTGGATTAGCCATTGTTAAGCATATTATTGAGGCGCACAAGCAAACCATTAATGTGCGCAGCAGCCTAAGCGAGGGCACCTCGTTTGTTTTTACCATAAAAAAGTATAACCCCAAAAACATGCTTTAGGGTAACGGGTTTGTACCTACCTTTTATGTAGCCCACACTCCTTTGTTTCAGGGTTTTCCCACCACCATCTACCAGCTCTTATATCCTCGTTGGGTTCAATGGCTCGGGTGCAGGGCAAACAGCCAATGCTAGGATACCCCTTTTTATGAAGGGGGTTTACCGGAACGCTGTGTTGATTTATGTAATCCCATACATCTTCCTCACTCCATTCAATAAGCGGATTAATTTTTATAAGGCTATTAGCCTCATCCCATTCAACGGTTTGCATATCTTTTCGGGTAACCGATTGGTCGCGCCGTAGGCCGCAAATCCAAGCATCTAAACCCTCAAAGGCTCTTTTTAGGGGAACAAGCTTTCGTATGCGGCAGCACTCTTTTCGGTTCTCAACACTGCTGTAAAAAAGGTTTATTCCTTTCTCATTTACCATTTGCTCAACATCCTCCTTGTTGGGGAAGTAAACCTTTAGCTTTATTTTATACTTACTGCAGGTACGGTCAATAAGGTCGTATGTTTCTGGGAATAACCGCCCTGTATCAAGTGTAAATATGGTTGTGTCTAGATTTATTTTGGTTACCATATCGGTAAGCGCTTGGTCTTCGAGCCCAAGGCTCGACGATAGCGCAATGGAAGATTTAAAATAATCTATACAGTACGATATTATTGTTTGGGGTGTTTTACCCGATAACGTTTTGTTTAGCTGTTTGGCAATTTCGATGTTATTCATGGTTTCCTTATTTTCTGTTATTAAGTTGGTCATCAGTTGATGAGTAATGCGGGTTAACAGGGTATCTATGTAAGGACAAATGTATAAAAAATACTTTAACCCGCATTATTCATCAAATTTGTTAAAGATGAATTCAAATGTGGGTTACCCCGACTTAGTCCCCGTCAGAGACAGCAATTATTCGAATGAATAATTAGGGTTAATCAACCTTTGCGCTCCAAATTATCAGCTATTTTGGGCTAATGATGTAATGTTTTATTCTTTTGATGGTAAACCCTAATCCCAAAACAAAACCCCAGCCTTTAAAAAACAGGACTGGGGTTTACGACTAGTCATTAAGGTTCTATTTTGTGAAAAGTTTCTTTTCTTTTACTTCCACCACTTGTCCATACTTGCTAAGCCCCTTAAAATCGATGTTTCGTTTATCTCCAACAATCATGTAAACCAAGGGTTTATCTTTCATGTTTTCCTTGTAAAACGTATCAACGGTATCCCATGTAATATTTTTGTAGGCGGGCATATTTGTTACCATGGGGTCAGCTTCATATCCTTGATTTTTCCAACTTTCAACGGTTGAGGCAAGGCCTCTAAAGCTGGGGCGTTTGGTTAGTGCCGAAAGCTGAAGATGGTTGCGAATCATATCAATCCGTTCGGTTTTGGCGGGCATATCACGAATTAAACCGTTAAAGGTCTCCATGGCGGTTATGGTTTTGTCGGCCTGTGTTTCAACGTAGCCAATAAAATCGGTTGGATTACCCGCATTACTTGGAGCGCTAAAGTTTCCACCCGCCGAGTATGCCAATGAGCGGTACTCCCTAATTTCTTGAAGGATTAGCCCCGAAAAGCCTCCACCAAAGTAGTCGTTAAATGCTTGCATGGGCACAACATTTTCAATATTAAATGGCGCACCATTCATAAAAAGGAACACCTTGCTTTGGCGTGCTTTCTTTTTGTTAACAAAAAGCACTGTATTTTCGGTGTACTGCTGTGCTAGCCTATCGATGGGGCTATTTCCAGCGGTTGGATTTTGTGCTAGCGGGATATGTTTTTTTACCAATGCGGCCACATCCTCGGCCGAGGATGTTCCGGTAAAGCGAATTTGGCATGTATAGCCAGTAGCCTTTTTAAACGCATCAACAAGCGCTGCTGCCTGAAGCTTTTTCACCTCTTTAGAAGTAAGCCTATCAATGTAGCTTGAGCTCTGATTGTATAACCCGTATTCGAGTAATGCGTGGGCAACGTTATCGGCTTCGGAGCGTTCCATCTTCCGATTGGTGGCTTCGCCCTCAATTATCGTTTTTATTTTATTTTGTTCAAGTTTTGGGTCAGAAATTAATAAGCTAATCAGCTCCATGGTTCTGGGGAGGTGCTCCTCAATTCCTTGAACATCAACATAGGTATACGAGTTGTTGGCAAAAACATTGTACGAGGTACCAATTTTTGCAAATTCCTCTTTTAACTGCGTTACATCGTATTCGCCTGCTCCGCTCATGTTAATACCAGTGGTTGCGAATTGTAGTAAGGGATTCTCAACCTCGCCAACTTCAAAGGCAAAGGTTAACGAGAATATATCGTTCACAGGATTGTTAACAGCTAGCAGCCTATGGCCATTGTATATCTTTTTTGTAGTTACGTCTCTATTAAAATCGATAGGTTGCATTTTGGGTTCATGCGTCGAGATATTTTCGAAATGCTGAGCGTACTCGCTTTTGGCATTGGTGTTTGCCGTTAGCGGTTTGTAGTCGGGCTTTTCAATTTTATCTTTCTTTGGGAATCCCATTTTTGAGTGAAAAGCGAGGTAGTTGGGGCCAAAAATAGTGTTCGCCATTTCAACCACATCATCCTTAGATATTTTCATTATTTTATCGGCATACGATAGGGCCTCCTCTATGCTTTGTCCCTTAGTAAATGCATCGGCAAAAAGTAGGGCTCTACTCTCGTTGCTCTCCATGCTGGTGTTATGACTTCGGTATATATCTTTCTTCATGGCATCAAGCATCCAATCGTCGAATTCGCCCTTTTTAAGCTTTTCAATCTCAGCCATTACGATACTCTCCGCATCATCGAATTTTTGCCCAATAATTTTAGGTATAATTAGAATAATGGTTGCACCATGGTCGTAGTAGGGCATCGAAAGGGATTGCGCAGCAAGAATTTCACCATCGATAGTTAGCTTATCCAGCAACCCTGTTGAGTATGAGTTGTTAAGCATTTTAAGGGTAATATCGGCAACAAGGCTCTCCTCTTGGGTAGCCGAGGGTGCTCTAAAGCCTAGTAGCACCATCTTAACTGGGGTAAGTTTTGCCTCGTGAAACTCTCTACCATCGAAAGGTTCTTCGTTCCAAACCCTGGCTTCAGGAATATCATTTTGCACCCATTTGCCAAAATTCTTTTCAATTAGCGGCATTACCTCGTTCGAGTCGAAATCGCCGCTAAGCACTACCGCCATGTTGTTTGGAACGTAGTAGGTTTTAAAGAAATCGTACATCTTGGTTAGCGATGGGTTCTTCAAATCGTCAACGGTTCCTATGAGCGTTTGCTGTCCGTAGGGGTGATTTTTGAAGAAATGCCTCTGGAATTCTTCCAGCAGCTTGGTTTGAAACTGGTCGCTGTATAGGTTCTTTTCTTCGTAAACAACTTCAAGCTCTGCCTGAAAACTGCGGAACACGGGTTCGGCAAAGCGGTGTGCATAAAGGTCAATCCATTTTTCAACCTGGCTCGATGGAAACTTATTGTAGAAAACGGTATAGTCGGGGCCCGTTCCAGCGTTCATGTTGCTACCGCCCATTTCGTTAATTAGGTTGCTTAGCTCATTAGGGATGGCATATTCAGCTGCTTTTAGCGACTCCTCGTTAATTTGTGTTTGAATATCTTTCCGTTTTATCTCATCGGTAGTTTTACCCAGCTCATCGTAAAGCGCAAAAATTTTATCGATATGCGGTTTTTCCTTTTCCCAATTGGTGGTTCCCAATTTTTGGGTTCCCTTAAAAAGCATATGCTCCATGTAGTGAGCCATTCCAGTGGCGTCGGCTGGGTCGTTTTTACCACCAGCTTTTACCATAACCACACCAAAAACTTCGGGTTTTGAGTGGTCCTCATTCAAAATAACGGTAAGCCCATTGTCAAGCTTGTACTGGGTAACGTTTATGGTTCCAGTGTTAAAACTAACGGCATAGCTATTAATACTTAGCCCTAGGTTAAGCATAACGAGGCTAACTAGGCCTAAAAGAAGATGTTTAATTCTCATTTTAAAAAATTAGATTAGTTGATTGTTAATCTATTAGTAATATTTATGTTGATTTTACTCTTATCAACCTATATTCTGAAAACACACAGCTTATAGTATGACAAGTAAATTCAACTTTAGTTACAAAAACTATCGTTTTTTAGAATTTTTTTTTGCTGGGTGACGAAGATTTGGCCTTTAGCGTCTCTAAATTTTCAGCCAATCTGTAATCGAGCTGTTTTTTTGGAAGATTGGTTCTATAAACCTCAACTAGCAGCTCATCACCCAGCTGGTATTTTTTGTTGTTCTGTCGGCCAATTAGGCAGTAGTTATCCTCGTCAAACTCGTAGAAGTCATCGTCTAAATCGCGAATGGCAACCAACCCCTCGCATTTTGTTTCAATTGTTTCAACAAAAAGGCCGAAGCTGGTTACTCCAGTAATAACACCCTGAAAGTGCTGCCCAATCTTATCGGACATAAATTCAACCTGCTTATATTTTATCGATGCTCGCTCGGCATCGGTGGCCTTTATCTCCATATCGGTTGAGTGCTTGCAAAGGTGCTCTAGCTCGGCCTCGTTCTTTGGTTTTCCGTTTTTTAGGTAGTGCGCTAGCAAGCGATGTACCATCATATCGGGATACCTACGAATGGGTGATGTAAAGTGGGTATAGAAAGGGAACCCAAGCCCGTAGTGGCCAATGTTTTCGGTGGTGTACCGAGCCTTAGCCATTGAGCGCACAGCAAGCGTTTCTATAAGATTCTGCTCCTTTTTCCCTTTTACCTCGGTAAGCAATTTATTTAGCGATTTACTAATCTGTTTACTCGTACCCCCCTCTATATTGTAGCCAAAACGGGTAATGAACGTACGGAAGGTTTCGAATTTCTCGGAATTGGGCTTATCGTGTATTCGGTATACAAATGGTTTTGCCTTAGCTTTTTCTTTTGATTTGCCTATACGTATTGCTACGCTTCGGTTGGCAAGTAGCATAAATTCTTCAATAAGGTGGTTTGCCTCCTTTTGAACCCTAAAGGAAATACCCAAGGGTTTTCCTTTTTCGTCAAGGTCGAACCTTGCTTCGGCTCTATCAAAATTAATGGCACCCGCCTTTAATCGCTTGTACCTTAGCTTTTGGGCAATGCTATTTAGAGCTAGAATCTCTTTAGCCAGAGTACCCTTGCCGGTTTCAATTACCTGTTGTGCATCCTCATAAGCAAAGCGATGCTGCGATTTTATAACGGTTCGTCCGAACCACTCCTTTTTAATATTTCCATTTAGGTCCATCTCAAAAACTGCCGAGAAGCACAACTTCTCTTCGTTTGGACGTAACGAGCAGATAAAGTTCGATAACCTTTCGGGTAGCATGGGTACGCATCTGTCAACTAGATACACCGACGTTGCCCGCTCAATAGCCTCGTTATCAATGGGGCCACCTTGCTTTACGTAGTGGGTAACATCGGCAATATGCACACCCAGCTCAATGGTATTTCCATCTATTTCTCTGAACGAAAGCGCATCGTCAAAATCTTTGGCATCGGCAGGGTCAATGGTAAATGTAGTGATATTCCTAAAGTCGCGTCGTTGCTCGTAGTCGGCTTTGGTTATTTTTTCCGATATGGATAGCGCAAATTTATCCAGCTCTTTTGGGAATCGGTAGGGCAGCTCAAATTCTGCCAGTATGGCATGCATTTCAACCTCATGTTCGCCGGGGTTGCCAATTACTTCAACTACTTCGCCCATTGGGTTTTTCGTGTTCATAGGCCAGTCGGTTATGCGAACAATTACCTTTTGCCCATTTTTGGCATTTTTTTGTGCGTTTTTAGGGATGAAAATATCGTGGGGCATTAGCCTGTTGTCGGCAATAACAAAAGCGTAATTTTTTTCTACCTCAATTTTACCAACAAAGGTACGCTTGGCGCGTTCAACAATTTCAACCACCTCGGCTTCGGTTCTTTTTCGCCTGCGTTTTGGTATGGTTGCCACTTTAACCCAATCGCCATGTAATGCATGGTTCAGGTTGTATTCGGGTACAAACACCTCCTCGTTGTCGTTGGTTATAACGTAGGCGTTACCATCCCTCTCCATTTCAACAACACCCTCGGCAGCTACTGAGAGCTTGGTAATCATAAACTTACCCCTAAGAACTTCTTGCAGCATTTTTTGGTCTACTAGCTCGTATAGCACCTCATTGATAAGCCTTTTTGATGTGGCATCTTTTGCCCCAATTATATTTGCTAACTCCTTGTAGTTAAGACTTTGTGATGGATCCGATGAGAATACGCTCATCACCGATTTCATGAGCATATTCTTATTAAAGCGCGTTGTTTTTTTGTTTTTCTTCTTTTTAACCATAAAATTTATTTTTCTAAATGCAAATATAGGTATTTATTGGTTAGCAGATGTTTGAGTATTCGTGTTGTTTCAACTTTTTAGCTAAAGTTAAGCGGGAAATAAAACATTTTGTCATATTATCCTGCATTATTCATCAAATTTGTAAAAGATGATACAGATGCGGTTTACCCCGACATAGTCGAGCCCAATTTTGGGCAGCAAAATAGGTTGTGAAACCTAGTCGCTGTCAGAGACCCCAATTATTCATTCGAATAATTGGGGTTAATTGTGATTACAAGTGATTTTTTAATATTTTTACGGCATGGCGAACAGACCAAAAAACAAGCTTAAAAAGGAGTTAGGGTTAGTAGATGTATTTGCCCTAAGCACAGGGGCAATGATTAGTTCAGGGTTTTTCCTGTTGCCTGGTCTTGCAGCCTTTTATACCGGGCCTTCAGTCCTTCTCTCATACCTAATTGCTGCATTCCTTATTCTGCCTGCCATGTTTAGTATTGCTGAACTGGCAACGGCACTACCTCGTTCTGGTGGTGTTTACTTCTTGCTCGATAGGAGTTTAGGGCCAATGATGGGGACAATAGGTGGCATTGGCACCTATTTATCACTTGTACTAAAAACGGCCTTTGCTTTGGTGGGCATTGGAGCTTATTCCAGCATATTTTTCGACTCTCCAATCAGGCTAGTTGCCATTGGTTTAACCGTTTTTTTTATGATTTTAAATATTTTAGGGGCAAAAAAAACTACTGGGTTACAAAGATTTTTAGTTTTCTTTCTTATTGGTATCATGGTACTGTTTATGGTTGAAGGTATAAGAGAACTTTTTAGCCATACTACCAGTGAGCCCTTTCGGGGTCAATTTACCCCTTTTGCTACGAATGGTTTTGCAGGAATTATTTCAACAGCAGGTTTTGTGTTTGTGGCTTACCTCGGATTAACCAAAATAGCAAGTGTTGCCGAGGAGATTAAAAACCCAGAGCGCAATATTCCCTTAGGAATGCTAGTCTCGTTAATTGTAACCACCCTAGTTTATGTTGGAGGCGTTTTTATTATGGTTGGTGTAATTCCATCTGAAGATCTATACAATGACCTAACCCCTGTTTGGACCGCTTCACAAAACATTTTTAAATGGATTCCTCCAAAAGTTGGAGGTATACTAGTAGTTGCTGCTGCAATTGCTGCGTTTGCATCAACGGGGAATAGTGGGCTAATGGCAGCCTCCAGGTATCCTTTAGCTATGGGACGTGACAGGGTTGTACCATCATTTTTTACTCATCTAGGCAAATACAAAACCCCTGTTTACTCTATTCTAGTTACTTCGGGTATAATGATTATATTTATAGTAACCCTAAGTGCCGAGGGTATAGCCAAAATGGCCAGCGCTTTTCAGCTAATCATTTTTATCCTCATAAATTTTGCCGTTATCGTAATGCGTAACAGTCGAATTGAGACCTACGACCCAGGTTTCCATTCCCCTTTATACCCAGGGATGCAAGTTTTTGGGATAGTCTCATCTTTCTTTCTTATAATATATATGGGTTGGGGACCAGCACTATTTAGCATTGCGGTCGTTGCATTGGCCATGATTTGGTACTGGTACTATGCCCGTAAACATGTGAAACGTGAGGGCGCCATTTACCATTGGTTTGCATTACTGGGTCAAAAGCAGCACCTGGGCTTGGAGAATGAGATGCTTATGATTCTCAAGGAAAAGGGATTACGTGATGGCGACCCGTTTGACGAGATGATTGTTCAGGCTCAGGTTATAAGGATGGGAAATCAAAAAATTAGTTTTAAAGGTTTAGTTGGTAAGGTTTCCACCGATTTATCATCAAAGATAAAAGGATCTAGCCACCAGGAGCTGATGAATGAATTTTTGCAGGGCACCAATATTGATCCTGCCCTGGTTATACCTCGAGTATCTATACTATATGGAAAGGTGGAAACGCTAGGAAAACCAGTTCTTCTTATCGTAACATCGAAAGTTGGCATAGAGAAACCCGTAGAAAAAGGCGAAATTTCATCCGAAGATAATATTCGGGTTTTCTTCTTCTTGCTAAGCGGAGCCGATAATCCCAAGTTGCAGCTTCGGGTGCTTTCTCGACTAATGGATATCGTTGAACGGGAACAGTTTGTTGAGAGCATATGCTCAACTACCAACGAGCGCGAGATGAAGGAGTATCTACTGCACAACGATCGGTATATTACTCTCCAATTGGCTTCAGGTACAAGCACCGAACATCTTATAAACAGGATGCTTAAGGAAATACGATTCCCTCAGGACGTGCTTGTTGCCATGGTACAGCGTAAGAAAAAGATACTTACACCCAGAGGCGACACCCTTTTGCTCGAGGGCGATATAGTTACAATTATTGGCGAGCCTAAGGGAATAAACAACCTATTTGATAGGTATATCCATATTCAGAAAAATTAAAATCATTTCATAATGCATATTGAATTTTCTCTGCCTTTAGTTCGCGGTCGACTTATAAAAAGATATAAACGTTTCTTAGCCGATGTACTACTTGATAACGGCGAAACTGTAACCGCCCACTGCACCAATTCTGGATCTATGAAAAGTTGCCTCGAGGAGGGTGCAGAGGTTTACCTTTCGCTAGTAAACGACCCAAAGCGTAAAACTAGGTTTACTTGGGAAATGATTAAGATTAACAACGGCTGGGTGGGCATAAATACCTCTATACCTAATAGGGTTGCCTTTGAGTGGATAAAGGAGGAGATAATCCCTGGTTTAGAGGGTTATTTTAGCGTAAAGCGAGAGGTAAAATTTGACGATAGCCGCTTCGATATTTTTGCCGAGAACGACAAAGAAAAATGTTTTATTGAGGTAAAAAATGTAACCCTTAAGGAGAATGATTTTGCGCTTTTCCCCGATGCTAAAACCATCCGAGGGCAAAAACATCTTAAAACCCTTATAAAGGTTAAGGAGTCGGGGATGCGTGCGGTAATGCTGTATATTATCCAACGTACCGATGTGAATATTTTTGCTCCAGCATCGAGCATTGACCCCGATTATGCCAAGCTGCTTATTGAAGCCCATAGCAAAGGGGTTGAGGTTATTCCCTTTCAGGTAAAGGTATCGCCCCAAGGCATTACGCCGGTTGGCACTATTCCCTTTCAGGCGCAAGCGTAACTAGGTATCACTTAAAAGCCGACAGGTTCAGCACGTTTATGTGCTTATCGGCATCCTTGCCAAATTTACCTTCAACTTTTTGGTTAGCAACCTTGTAGGTGCATTGTTCGCCTTTAATTTTCGAAAAAATAACATAGTACTCCTTATCGTTATCTTCTTTTAGTATTACTTTTGCCAAGCGCTTTTCGCCATCAACCGATAGGTCGTAGCCGCAGATTGGGCAATAGAAATCAAAATCATCATTTTCTTTAAACGAGAATGATGGATGATGTAACGATGTATAGTCTCCCAGTTCAGGAGTTAGCATCAGTAAACCACCTTCCCAACCCTTGGTTTTAATGCAGAAAATTACCTTGTTGTCCACGCCTAGGTATCCCCTGCATTTCGGACACATAAAATTAGTTTTCATATCTTATCCCTCCTGGTTAGTTTAGTGTATCTTAGTCTATTATAGTATTCGGAAATACTATAATTTTGTTGCATTTTCTTCTGTCTTTTAACTCGTATTATTCATAAAATTTCACTATTGTCCGATAAAAACAAAGATAAACATTATAGATTCTTCGCTTCACTGCGTTTCGCTCTGAAACGTATGTTCGACAAAACCTTTGAAAATAGAAATGCCTTTGTCAATGACAAATGTTTAGTTTTTAGGGGAGGGCTTGGCTAGCGGCGTTGACGCTAGCCAAGCCCTCCCCTCCCAAATACAACTCAACGCCCTGTCATTCCGACCGTAGGGAGGAATCTATAAATATTAACCGGACACCAATGATAAAATTTATTAAAGATGATGAAAATGCGTGTTACCTCACATAGCCGAGCCCAATTTTGAGTAACAAAATTGGTTGTGAGACATAGTCGCTGTAGGAAGCAGCAAATATTCCGATGAATAATTGGGGTTAAACCAAAAATATGGTGTTGAGCATTATTTGTTGCCAGAAATAGGCAATACAGCAAAAACTTATGTTTGTAAAGTTTGGCAATAATTTTGTGGTAGTTTAAATATTAATCTTATTATTGGCTGAAAATTAGGCGCTTACATTTATCTTAAGAATTGTTTTAAGGGAAATGTATTTTTTAAGAGCACGAATATTGATCTGACACCAACCCTCGTGTTGAGTTTAACTATATGAAAGCAAGGAGGTTATAGTGCCTACCTCATTGATTTAATTAAAAAGGGTTATAGTCTGCCCCAAATTCAAACCTTTTTACGAAAATTTCCGTAAAAATAGTTACGTTTTCAATCGGGCGATTTTATATTGTAATGGCAATATGTGCTTGAAAATTATGCATTTTCAGCTAAAAGCCCAGAGAAATAGTGGTCTAAAGCCCTAATTTTTGGTTGATTTCTTTACTTTTAGATAAAAAACACCTACTTTCGTATGTTGATAAGTTTTGATAAAAAGTTTTCCATCACTCAACATCTTGTTTTTTTGAATTCGAGAGTCAAATAAATAGTTGTTATTCATTGTTTTACAGCAATTTAATAATATCCACATCTTTTTAAATTATTTTGAGCCACTTCAAAAAAAATGTGCCATGAAGTCACTTTTACGATATTCGCTACTAGTTGCTACGTTTCTTACCCTCCCCATTTTTACAATGGCGCAGATGACTGTTGATGTTACAGTTGATCAGCATGTGTCGTGTCCCAGTGGTGATGATGGTAAGCTAACCATAGTTGTAAGTAATGGAATAGCAGAGCCAATGAGCGTTTTGGTTTGGAATACTACATTAGGAGTGTATGATTTTATCCCAATTGTTGGCCCAAGCGCTACACTTGTTTTACCCGACGATGGTGCATTGCCTGTCAAAGGAGGTAGTTTTATTGTGTTTGTTTCAGGCCCCTCAGCAAGCGCGTCAGCGCTTCCTTTTGAGGTTTTTGAGCCCGAAGATATAAGTATTATACCCACGCAACCAACCTGTGCCGTTCCTACAGGAGCTATTGAAATAGCCGCCCCTGTTGAAACGAAGGGCGGAACGTACACATTTAATTATAGCGTCGATGGAGGGACAAACTATCAGCCATCTCCCCTGTTCAATGGGCTTTCTGCAGGGGACTATAGCATTGAGGTTGAAATATCTTCGCACACCCAGTGTTATCTTACCGATATGGTAACAATTAATTCTCCTCCAACACCTCCAGATGAGCCTACATTTGATGTTACGCAGCCCACTTGTGCAGTACCAACGGGTACAGTTGTAGTTTCCAGCCCAATTGGCCCCGATTTAGAGTATGCAATAAATGTAGGGGGTCCTTGGCAAGACGCAGTAACCTTTTCGGGACTTCCTGATGATAACATCTACACGATTTTTGTTCAAAGAAAATCTGATAATACTTGTCAAAATAGCAAGGGGGTTATGATTAATCCTGCTCCGGTTACACCGCCCGCTCCCACAGTAACAGTAACCGACGCAACCTGTTTGGTTGGAGGAGAAATTGAAGTAACTGACCCCCTCGGAGCCGAGTACGAGTATAGTATAGATGGTACTAACTATCAGGCAGGAACAACTTTTTCTGATGTGGCACCAGGAACGTATAGTGTAACAGTTCGCCCTGTTGTCGATCCGCTTTGCGTTTCTGTTCCCACAACAGCTACTGTAAATGCAGGTGCAGGAGCACCAGAGATTGATAATGTTTCTCATACCCATCCAACTAGCGCTGGAGGATCCGATGGTACGATTACCGTAAATCTTAAATCGGGCGAAGGAACTCCCGATTATATTTATCATCTAACAGATAATCTTGGGAATTCCATTGCAAACTCAGTACCAACATCGGCCATAACCTACCAGTTTACAGGCCTCAGTGCTGGGAATTACACTGTTTATGTAACCGATGCTATTCCGTGTGTTAGCGCATCGGTTACCGATATTATCCTTGTAGATCCTGTAAGTTGCACCGATGCAGTAATAACCCTTACATCGGGTAGCGATGACCAAAATGTTTGTAAAAACGAGGATATTGAGAGTATAGTCTATACAATTACTGGGGACTTTAGTGATGTGTCAGTAGTGGGCTTGCCAACCGGGGTAACCGGTTCGTTATCAGCAACAACCTATACCATTAGTGGCACACCCAGCGAGTCAGGTACATTTAGCTATACCATTACAGTAGCAGGTTTTGCTACATGTAGTGGCGATGTGGCTAGCGGAACAATCGTGGTAAACGAGCCTATTTCTCCCGAATTCGACCCGTTGGGTACGTATTGCCGTGGCGATGCGGCAGCTCCGTTGCCTACCACCTCAAAGAATGGGATTACCGGTTCGTGGACTCCTACCACCATATCAACAGATAATGCTGGGGTTACAACCTATAATTTTACGCCTGCTGATGGGCAGTGTGATCTAGCAGTTTCAATGAGTGTTACTGTATATGAGGCACCACAAAATGTTGATGCTGGTCCCGATGTTACCATTTGCGAGGGCGAAAGCACGCAGCTGCAGGGTTCAGTCGACCTACCCATCAATAACAACGTGCTTTTTAACGAAGATTTTTCTAGCGTTGCTAGCGGTGGGCTTCCTGCTGGTTGGGCTAGAAATAGCAGTCTTTGGGGAGGCATGAACACAAATCTTGCAGGAGGCTCTGCTCCCGAAATGGCAATATTTACCGATGGAAGTACCGATATTCAAACCTATCGGGTTTATACTCCGCTTATCAATGCGGCAGACAATCAGTTTCTAGAACTATCGTTTAAGCATGAGCTCATCCATTATAATGGCCCATACACGGTAGAGGTTCAAACCTCGCCCGATGGGGTAAATTGGACTAGCTGTTGGTCCGAAGTGAGTAGTGGAACTGAAGGCAGTCACATTCCTGCACAAACCGTAAGTATAGATTTAAGCACCTTGGATGGTGAGAGTTTTTACGTTGCATTCACATACACAGGCGCACTTTTTAATATTGATTATTGGAATTTTGATGATGTTAAGCTAACGGGGCTACAGTCAGATCCTGTAGATATACTATGGACACCATCAACAGGTCTTAGCGACCCTACTATTCTAAAGCCAATTGCCTCTCCTTTAGTAACAACAACCTACACATTAACGGTTGGTATTGGGGGATGCGAAAATTCCGATCAGGTAACCGTAACCGTTAAAGAGATTGTTGCTCCTGTTTTCTCGCTCAACCCAACCTATGAGTACTGTATAGGCGATTCGCCAGTGATTCTTCCCTTGGTATCCGATAATGGGATTGAGGGAACCTGGGATCCAAGCACCATCTCTACTGATGTTTCGGGATTAACAACCTATACCTTTACGCCAAACCCAGGCGAGTGCGCAACTCCAACATCCATTGATGTTCAAGTATTCGATTTACCTACTGCCCATATGAGTGGAGGTGGGGAATACTGTGAGGGAGCAGATCCCACCGGGGTTGACGTTCAGATAGATTTTACAGGTGTAGCTCCTTGGACATACACTTTTGCAGTTAGTGGTGATGTAAGAACATTCACTTCTTCTGATAACCCCAAAATATTTGATAACCGCGGAGAGGGGTATTTTGAACTACTTTCTGTTCAGGACGCTAACTGCACGGGAACTGTTTCGGGCGATGCGCTTGTGGTTGAAATTCCAGCTCCTACGGCTACCATAAGTGGAGGAGGAGTTTACTGTGAGGGTGTTTTGGCCACTGGAGTTGATGTAAGTATTGATTTAACAGGCACAGGCCCTTGGGATATTATTTATGCCATTGATGGAACAGACCAACCCACAGTAACAGGCGTTACCAGTTCACCTTACGTTATTGCCAATGCCACTGCCGGTGTATATACGCTTACCTCGGTTAATGATAGTAGCCCTTGTTTAGGAACGGTAAGCGGTTCGGCCACAGTAACCGAACTTGAATCACCCACAGCAACCATAAGCGGTGGTGGAGGTTATTGCGCAGGTACAACACCAACAGGTGTTGATGTAACCATTACCCTAACAGGGAACGCCCCTTGGGATGTGGTTTATGCCATTGATGGAGCTAATCAGGCAGCAGTAACAGGTATTACATCATCGCCCTATGTTATTACCAATGCAGCTGTTGGTGAGTATACGCTTACCTCGGTTGGCGATATCAATGGATGTGATGGGACTGTAAGCGGTTCGGCTACAGTAACCGAATGGGAGTTGCCCACGGCCACCATAAGCGGAGGTGGGGGCTACTGTGCAGGGGTCGATCCTACAGGGGTCAATGTAAATATCGAGCTAACAGGAGTAGGTCCTTGGAACATAGTTTATGCCATTGATGGGGTTAGCCAGCCTACCGTAACGGGCGTTAATAGTTCACCTTACGTTATTACCAATGCTACGGAAGGTGTGTACACACTTATTTCGGTTGGTGATAGTAGCCCTTGCCCTGGAACGGTAAGCGGCTCGGCTACGGTAATTGAATTCGAGCTACCCACAGCCACCATAAGCGGAGGTGGGGACTACTGTGCAGGGGCCAATCCTACAGGGGTTGATGTAACCATTACCCTAACAGGGAATGGCCCCTGGAATATAGTTTATGCCATTGATGGGGCTGACCAGCTAGCAGTAACAGCTAACTCATCACCCTACACTCTTAGCAATGTTACTGCAGGTGAGTATACGCTTACCTCTGTTGACGATATAAATGGATGTATTGGTACTGTGAGCGGTTTAGCCACAGTAGTTGAGCGCGAGCTACCAACAGCCACAATGAGTGGAGGTGGCTCGTATTGTAAGGGTGCCGATCCCACAGGGGTTGATGTTCGGATTGACTTTACCGGCCAAGCTCCCTGGACATATACTTTTGCTGTTGGTGGCGAAGAACGAACTTTTATAGCCACTGAAACCCCTAGAATATTTGAAAATAGGGGAGAGGGGCATTTTACCATCATTTCTGTTGAAGACGCTTACTGTACGGGAACAGTTTCGGGAGAAGCATTTGTATATGAGATTGTAACCGCTCCTCCAACGGGCGATTCTCCCCAGGAGTTTTGTGCAGGAGCAACCCTGGCCGATATTGTTGTTGCTGGTGAAGCCATAGCTTGGTACGATGCGCCCGATGGTAATGTACTCAATTTAGCGGATCTACTTGTTGACGGACAAACCTACTATGCAACCCAAACCGCCGAAGGTTGCGAGAGTACAGATTATCTTGCTGTAACGGTTAACGTTTGGAACGAACTCTCTATAAACGTAGTAGATGTTAACCATGGCAGGTGCGATATTCCCGATGCGGGATCCATAGAGGTGCAAGGTGTTGGGAATGCATTCCCTTACACCTATACGCTATTCGATGAGTTTAATAGTCAGGTAGGGAGTCCAATTGTATCGGATAATCCCAGCTCAGTTTTGTTCGCCAACCTTGTTCCGGGCAGGTACTATATTACTTTTACCGATATATCGCCCTGCGTAGCAGAAACCAATTTAATAGAGATTTTAGAGGCAGTTCCAGTAACAATTGACGATGTGCTAATTACAAATAGCCATTGTTTTGGAGACGATAATGCAACAGTTGAAATTACCGCAAGCGGTGGGGGTGCAAACCTTTACTTCTCATTACTCGATAATTTTAACACGCCAATTATAGGCCCTCAAATTAATAATGGTGTCCTGCTTGGAGTGCCCGATGGCGAATACACAATACTTGTGGTTGGAGAAAATGCCTGCGAGGCTACGCTTCCCATTATAATTAGTGGGCCCGACCAGCTAACTGTCCAAACCGATATTGTTAATTTACCATGTTCATACTCGGGTAATGTGGGGATAATTCGAGCGTTAGCGTTTGGTGGTACTGCCCCCTATACCGTTTCATTATATTTAGATGGAACAATGATTGAACAAGAAACAGGGCTTGGATATAATTCATGGGTTGAGTTTGATGGGCTGTTACCTAGTTCAAACTACGAGGTTGAGGTTGATGATAGATGGGGTTGTGGACCCGTACTCTCGGGAATGCTTGAGGTAACCTCACCTACAGAACTTATTGTAGGTTCGCCAAACGTTCAGGACGTATTATGCTATGGCGATTCAAGTGGTCAGATTTCTATTTCTGCGTCGGGTGGTACGGCTCCTTACGCATTTACACTTTTCGATAATAACTACAACATGGTGGTTACTAGTACCAATGGGGTATTTGAAAACATCCCATTTGGTATTAATTACTCCATCAGCGTAGTTGATGATAATGCTTGTGGGCCAGTATATTCTGCTAACTTTAATGTCAATCAACCCGATCCCATTGTAATTGATATTAATTCGATTGTGGTTACTCCCATTTCGTATTTTGGGGCAGATGATGGTGAAATATCTCTTGTCGCCTCAGGGGGTACAGGGAATTTATATTACACATTAATTAAAGATGGTATAGCTATAGCAGGACCCCAAGTTGGCAATGGAACATTTACAGGTTTAGGCAGCGGAACTTATATTGTAGAGGTAACCGATGACAGAGATTGTGGGCCAACACTGTCAGACGTTATTAATATTGATGAACCCCCAATATTGTCCTTAGAATTAACAGGAACCGATGTTAGCTGCTATGGCCTATGCGATGGAACGATTACAGTTAGAGACGATTATGGTTTATTTACATTGGATAAGCGACAATGGTTTAATGAGGGGGGCGAAGATATATCGGATGAAATAAATGGGAAGTATGATGTTGTAGATGGAGTCCACAAGGATATTTGCCCAGGAATTTATACACTGGTTATTGATATTAATGGAGAAGTACAAACAGAGGATGTGGTTATTAGCGAACCCGACCCGATGATTATAACAAGCTTAAATATTTACCATCTAAATTGTTATGGGGATAATAAGGGAGAAATCGCAATTTGGGCCGAGGGTAATACCCCAACCCTAGAGTATAGAATTGAAGGGCCGGTAGATAGTGCCAATAATATAGGTCTTTTTTCTAATATGCCCGCAGGAGTTTACGACCTGTTTATTACCGATGAAAATAACTGTTCGCACATTTTCACCGAAGGGAACCGATTCGAAATAGAGCAGCCCGATTCAATAGTAATTAGTACCGATTCAAAGATAACCGAACGTATTTGCCATTATGATACAACAGGTATTGAGGGGGATGGAATTGTTGAAATGGTGGTTGCTGGTGGGACTCCCGATTATACGTATATGTGGAGCAAGAAAGTGCTTCCCAACGGCGATTATATTCCCATGTGGAATAGTGAGCAGCAATCGAAAAACTTAGAGTATCCCACACCTGGCAACTACAAGCTAACCGTTACCGACCGCAATAATTGTGTGGCTTTCGATACGGTTGAAGTACCAGGGCCACCCCCCATTGATATTACATTTGCCTACGATACAGCCGATTGTAGAGTGGCAGATACTACAAATTCACACAAACCCAATGGGGGTGTTAACATATTAAATATTACGGGAGGGAATGCAGATGGTGATTATGAGATAAGATGGTACTCTGGTTCAGATGATGAGCATTTGGCGAATTTCGATGGTAGTTTGCATCTTAAGGATCAGCAGGCTAATAATTATTATGTGGTAATTATCGATACAATGGGGTGCGCCCAACGAAATGATTTTACTATACCGGTAGATGAGAGCAACTTCTTTGATGTATCCATAGGAATGGATAAGGAAAATTATTGCTATAACGACCAGGCATATCTTACCGCAGAATCAGCTATAAGCCCCGATTTGCTTAAGTATAGATGGGTTAACGTAACCGATAGCCCAGATGTTGAGCACGAAAGAGAAACCAATGTGTACACAACGGGAGTGCTTTTGTATAACACAACTTTCCGGGTTAATGCCATCAGTAGCAAGGGTTGTATCGAAACCAGCGATACAACTCTATCTGTTTATCCGCGTATTGGCCCATACATCGATAGGGATACACATCCATTCTTTATGGCTTCGGACCTTAACACATTTTTTATAGAGACAGACGAGGGAGAAGTTAGTGATACATCAGTTATCTCCTTACTGGCTGATACCGAGTATACTATAGAGGTGTCTACTGAGGAGTCTGAGATTGCATTGAAGTATAGTTGGCTCCCAAATACGTGTTTTAACCCCGATACAGAAAAGCAAGCAACAATGATATTTAAAACTGGGGAGTATCAGAACTTGCTAACAGATGAAATTTTCAACATAATTACTCAAAAGGAAGAGCAGTATATCCCAATTAAGTCCATAGTTATATCGGAACATGGGTGTAAAGATTCTGTTATGCTAAAGGCGCGTATTCTTGATAAGATTAAAAATTCTAACGTGTTCTCTCCCAACGGGGATGGAATAAACGACCGCTGGAAAATCCCTTACTCTGATGTGATGCCTAACCTTGAGGTTCAAGTTTTTAACCGTTGGGGTGCTCTAGTTTGGTCAGCTAAGGGTTCCGAAGCGGCTAGGGGTTGGGATGGGAAGAATAGGAGAGGAAAAGATCTATCCATTGGTACTTATTACTATATAATTAGCTTTAATATTGAAGGAACACAGAAATGGAAACCAATTTCAGGTTCGGTTACCATAATTAGGTAGCAATGAGTTTTGCACAATTTTGATATGGAGTAAATGTAACGATATGAAAAGGAAGGTATTATTATCTATTGTAGCGGTGCTACTCGCAACCACAGGAGCATTAGCACAACAACTCCCGCAGTTTACACAGTATATGTTTAACCCCTATGCTTTTAATCCGGCAGTGGGGGGGACATTTAACTACTATCAGGTTAAAATGAACAATCGTTTTCAGTGGGTAGGGCTTAAAGATGCGCCACAAAGTTACAACCTAAGTGTTTATGGCCCCCATGGTTCAAAGGATATGGGCTTTGGCGGTAATTTTTTCCACGATGTTACCGGGCCAACAGGTCGTACGAGCGGTCAGGCCTCATATTCGTATAACATGCAACTTACCGAAAATGGGTTGAGAATCTCTGGAGGGGTATCGTTGGGTTTTTTGATGTTTAGAATTGATGGTTCAAGGTTTGAATTTGCAGATGATTTTATAGAAGGTGATCCAGCGGTGTATAGAAATGCAAAGGCAATATTTACACCCGATGCATCGGTAGGTATTTATGTGTATGATACCCGTATGTATGCCGGAATTTCGGCTTATCAACTCTTGGGGCAGAGTCTTTATCGTTCAAAATTGTCAATAGAGGGGGATGAAGAGGATTTCTACGGTATCAATAGGCTTAGGCAACATTTTATGTTAATGGGGGGGATTCTTTTACCCCTAAATCGAGATTTTATTATTGAGCCCTCCGTACTGGTTAAATATACCTTTAATACTCCAATACAGGTAGATATTAATGCAAAAGTTACCTATCGTAACCAGTTTTGGGGCGGGCTGTCTTTTAGGTGGCAGGATGGGGTATCACTATTGGTAGGGTATGAACATCAGAAACGTTATGTTTTTGGCTATTCATTCGATTACCCCATTACCCCTTTGAGGAAGTATTCGGCGGGCTCGCACGAAATTATGCTTGGTTTTATATTTGATAAGCTGAAATAAACCTTTAACTCGCATTATTCGGATGAATAACTGGGGCTAAGACTCAGCTAAACAAGGGCAAGCCAATTTGGCTTGCTTTTATTTAACCCGCATCAAGCATCAAATTTGTAACAGATGAATGCGAGTGCGGGTTACCCCGTCATAGTCGAGCCCAATTTTGGGCAACAAAATTGGTTGTGAGACTTAGTCGCTGTCGAAGACAACAATTATGCGAACGAATAATTGGGGTTAAGTGTTAAACTAATAGGTTTTAAATGAAAACAGGTCAACGGTGTTTTATTGTTTTTTTGCTATTTACAGCGGCTCTGTCGGGTTGTAAAAAAGAAACTATTCCTGAGAATGATATGGTTCTAATTTTATCCGAAGTGTTTATAACCGACGCAGTGGTGAGCACTTCAAAGCATTCGTTTCGATTTTCAAAACGTGATTCTATAGAGTACTATGCCCCTATTTATACTAAAATGGGTTATACCGACGAGCAATTTATAGCCACAATGAACTACTTTTTTGATAATCCAAAAATTTTCGATTTGGTACTCGATAAGGTAGTGAATCGTTTGTCTGTAATGGAGGCCGAATTGGAGGCAAGTATTACTAAAGAAGAGGCCATAACCACCCAAAAGTTACCTGTTTCAAAAGAGTTACCTATTGATTCGATGAACCTTTGGGATAAAAAAAGTGTTTGGACTTTTCCTGCCGATGGCGACCAGGATAGCTTACACTTTAAAATCCCCATAAAAAAATTGGGTACATATACCCTTTCGGCTTTGGTTAACGTTTCACCTAATGATGAGTCCATTGAACCGAGAACCGCCCTGTGGCTTACCCGAGATTCATCAGGTATTAGAGACGGCCTACGAATGAAGCGTTATATGAAAGGTGAAGTGGCTTCAGACGTTTCTCTTTCACTTACGGTTACCGATTCGTCTTATACGCACGTTGAGGGAGTTGTATTAGGGCACATACCGCAGCAAGGTGACTGGAAGAAATTTGCAGAGGTTTCTGATATAGAGATTACCTACTTGCCACCACACGATGCAAAAACCAAAAAAAGACGTATCTTATTACGAGATTCCATAAAGTTTATGGGCCAAGAGTTTAAAAAGGTAGAGTAAATGTAGTTTTTGCAAAGGAATATTTTACCCCGCATTATTCATTAAATTTGTTTCCGAAAAAATCTGTTTGAAGTGCTAACAATGATTATATTATGAAAAAATCAGGTATTCGTTTTAGTGTTGCTACGGTAGTATTGATAATAACTGCTTGTAGCAGCTTTAGCCAAGGAGTGAAACCCCAAAACATATATAGGGTTACGGTAAATTCGCGCTATGTGATTGAAAATGGAGAACGCCAAAGCAAGTACTACGCTATTGGTCAGCTTATATCCGATTCGCTTGGTAGGCTTCATACCGAAATAGATTTCAACTGGGAAACGCATTATCCCGATAGCTATCGATGGCACTATTTTGAAGATACAGTTAAGGTACGCACCGATTTCTTTCTTAAAGAGAAATTGCATCATTTTAACGTGTACCAATATAGCCCTAATGGAGCCCTTAGCGAGCTAAGCATTTTTACTGTTACTGGTAACGATACCACCTTGACTGTTCGCGAAAAGTATTCGTATAATAGCAACGGCAAGGTTAGTAAAGTGGTGGGGTACAATGATAAGGAAAAAAAAGGGTTCACAGCAAAATATAAATACAACGATTTTAATACGGAAATAAAGCGTAAGGTAAGGGCAAGACGAGCCGTACCCTCCGATTCGATACTATACTTAGCTCGCGAAGCTAGTTACGATAGCATTGGTAGAGTTAGTACCGAGATGTTGACTGTTGAGAAGAAAGGCTTACCTAGAAAAACGCGACAAACACAATATACATACGATGCTAAGGGGAATACTATTGGCAAGCTAGTGAAAGATAAAAGCGGGAATCTGACTAAACGTATCGAGTATGTATATAGGCCTGATAACAGGATTAAGGGTATGCGTGTATACGATGCTAACGAAACGCTTATTGAGTATCAGGCGTGGCGTTACGAAATATACAAAACCTCCGATCGTAGATATAGGGTGTTTGAGTAATTAGTATTTACTATTTTGGTAAGGTTTTCCAAATTAATGCAGCAGCACCTAGTACCGCTGCATTTTTATTTTCTAACCCCGAAGGGATAACGTTTACCGTATTCCGAAAAACAGGAAGCAGATTTTTATCCATATGGCGTTTTGTGGGTTCAAAAATAAGGTTGCCCGCTTTGCTCAACCCTCCAAATAGGAATATAGCTTCGGGATTAAAAACAGCTACAATATCAGCTAGTTTCATACCAAGCGTAGCACCCGTGTTTTCGAATGCATTAATGGCAATGCGATCGCCTTTTTGTGCAAGGTCGGCAATAATTTTTGCCGAAATAGCATCGTAGGTGAAGTTGCGCAGAGCGCTGGGTTCATTCGATAGGCTTAAAAGTTTAAAAACCGTTCGTCGTAGTCCAGATGCCGAAACGTAAGTTTCTAAGCATCCACGTTTACCACAGGTACACTCTCTTCCCCAGGGCTTTACATTTGTGTGGCCCAATTCGCCAGCAAAACCCGTGTGGCCAACCATTAGCTTTCCATCAACCACAATTCCGCTGCCTAGGCCTGTGCCGAGGGTTACAAACACAAAGTTTTTCATCCCCTTGGCATCGCCAAAAAGCATTTCGCCAAGGGCTGCAGCATTGGCATCATTTGTTAGCAGGGTGGGTACTTTTAAGCTTTGCTCTATGCTGCTGCAAAGGTTAAGCGTTCCTTTCCAACGAAGGTTTGCCGCATCGATAATTTGCCCAGTAATATACGAGCCATTTGGAGCTCCAATACCCACACCTAGTAGGTTGAGGTTACCTTTTTGCTGCTCAATAAGGTTTAAGGCTTGCGAAGCAATTTTATCGGTAAACGTTTCGAAATCACTGCTTTCTTGGGTTGGGAATGATGTTTCGGCAATGCAGTTCCCTTCTCGGGTAACTAAGCCAATAACGGTATTGGTTCCGCCTATGTCAACGCCGGCAACAATTTTATTCATCAAAATAAAGTTTTAGCTATTGGGTGAATGGGTAACGGTTTGGAACACGTCTTCCATTTGCATGGTTTTTTTGAAAAGGGTAATTATAGTCAGGTTGTTTTTTAGGCAGAAGTTGAAAATATCAGGGCGTATATCTTTCTCAGCCATCGACTTAACTGTCCATGTGTTCTTATTTATATTGCTTTGCTCAACATTCGATACGCCCTCAATTCCCATCAGCATGCCAGGGGTAATGGGTTCAACAATTTCAACCGTTACGGTTTGTTGTTTCACCGAGCTATCGAGCATTATGGATGTTGTTGGGCCGTTTGCCACAATTTCGCCTTTATTTAGTATTATTACGTTACTGCAAATTGCTTCTACCTCTTGCATAATATGGGTTGAGAGCAGAACCGTTTTTTCCCTACCAACATCGGCAATAATTTTTCTAATCTCAATAATTTGATTCGGATCGAGCCCGCTAGTTGGTTCGTCTAGTATGAGAACCGAAGGCCTGTTCAGCAATGCTTGTGCAAGCCCAACACGTTGCCTATAGCCCTTAGAGAGTTCGCCAATTTTCTTGTTTTGTTCGTTTACAATGCCCGTTAGTTCAATAAGACCCTTAACCCTTTTGTTTGAGTATCGACCTAGTTTGTAAATTTTAGCCACAAATTGTAGATACTCTTTTACATACATATCGTGATATAGCGGGTTGTTTTCGGGCATGTACCCTATGTCGAACCGCGAATCTTTGCTGGCACTATTGATTGGTGTTCCGTTTATGGTTACGTTTCCCGAGGTAGGTTGAATAAAACCAGTAATAATTTTCATCATTGTTGATTTACCGGCACCATTTGGGCCTAAAAATCCTACCACCTGCCCTTTTTGTACGCCGAACGAAACGTTATTCAGCGCTTTTTGTTTTCCGTAAAGTTTGGTAACGCCCTCAACTTTAATCGCCATATTTTTAGGGAATGGTTTAGTTTTTATAATTAGTCTACTTCCTCATAATCAACATATTCTCCCACATCCTTGTCCACAATTTTTTCTTTTTTATGTTGAGTGTTAACGCGTACATCCCCCTCGCGACGGGTTCTGTTTTGTGTTTGATTGTGTGATCCACCACCCATTTTGCGAACAAAGCGCCTCAAAAGGAATCGTGAAACTAGGACGACACCAAATACGATAAGAAATATTATGGAGAGAAAGCGAAGCAAATAAAGCATTGTGTATTAGTTTGTCTGGATAAATCAAAGTTTTTGTACAAAAATAACCATTACTATTTAATGTTGATGCATAATGCAGCTAAATAATAATAAAATTACTGAACGGCATAGTTTAGAACGTAACCTGTTGGGGAGCCCGCAATTAGATTAAATGTTGATTTAGTATTTGCGAATTGTCCTATGCTAAAGGGCGTAGATCCTTTTAGCGGAAACCCTTTGTAGTGTTCGCCGTTGCCATTTATAAGATGTATTTCGGACGAATTTGTACAGGTTACTCCGAGTTTGCGATCTCTTGCCCCGAAATGGAAGTAGGTTACCTTTGGTAGTGGGGGTTCCTTAAACTTTTTTTCAAAAAGTTGCTTGCCATTCGCATTGTAAACCATTAGCTTGTTCTCGTCGAGTATTATATAGTCGTTTTTGCCGTCAGCATTTACGTCTTGGCAGTCGAAAAAATGCTTATCGGTAAAAGGTTTTAGCTTCAAATCGGTTACCTTGCCGTTGAGCGATATTTTTTTTATAACCCCAAGCGTGTTGGTGGTTACAAAATGTACCGGGCCGTTTGTAGCATCCAGCGAGATGTTGCTGTGAAGCGCTTTGGAAAAATGTTCCTGTACTTTTACACGTTCGTTTCCCCTTCGGTCTACAATATATATTTTATTGGCATCTGAAAATACTATATAATCTTTTCTAGCGTATCGAAAATGCTGTATGGGCTGAGTTACCGTTTTCTCCGTCTTGTCAAAAACCCAACCCGTAACCATATTGCCTTGCTTGTTGTAAACCCGCACCGTTCTATCCTCGCCAGCTATAAAGAAACGGTAATCCCTATTCTTCTCGTAATCGATTACTGCAACCGGATTTGCAGCATTTGCCCTTAGGGTAATGGGGTAGCCGCTCACGTTATTTCCATTCCGATCGATGAGGTAAATTTTCGATTTGGTGTTAAACATAATTTGCAGGCGACCATTTCTGTATACATCAATCTGGTGCGCTTCGCCCATAATTTGTTCGTCCAGAGGTCGTTTCCAAAGCACCCTCCCCACGTCGTTTATAAGGTAGATATTATGTAGATTATCCTGTACAAATATTTCCCTATTCTGTGTTAAATGATTTATTACCAGCTGGGGTTTCATGCTTATCGATGTGTCCAACCTGCTTTCCCATACCGTTTGGGGCGAATCGATAGAGTAGGGTGTGTATTTAGCAACTATATTATTAAAAATTAAGTTTCTACCACCGTTTAGTTGGAAAGCAACTCCCTGTATCTTTTCCATGGTTTCCATCCGCGACAGAATTCGCGATGCGGCAGTAGGCGATAGCAAGCTACCGTAAAGAATCTTTGCTTTGGAGGGGTTGATATAGGCTGTAAAATTTGTTTCTGATGTAAGGCTCTGCGAGAATGTTCTGTATCCTTCATCAAGCGCCAAATGCCTGTTATGAACATTCGAGATGATGAGTTTTGATAGCATTTCGAATGATTCGGCAAAAACCATGTACGAATCGATAAATGTAAAGTACTGGTCGTTGGTAACCGAAAAAAGATTGCCAAACAGCGTGCTATGCAGCCCCTTTTTAGGGAATTTGTATATATTTACCGATTTTTCGCGGTCGATACGGAACGAGTGAATAAACGAATTCTTTGAAAGATTGTTTTTACGAGCATAGGTTTCTATTGCTTTGGTAAGCTCAAGCCTTGCAAGGCTTTGACTTTGAACCTCGGCAACTGTAAACCAGCAGCTATTATAAGTTCCTCCTTCAAATGGGATAAATACTACGGCCAGCTGTTTGCCAAAAATGGTTGAGTACAGCTCGGTTATGTTGGTTCCTAACTCGTTACTAAACTGTTTTATATTGTTATTGTACTTAAAACCCAGCCCTAGATTCTCTAAAAACTTAGCATACGATTCGAGGTAGCTGTTTATGTTTGAAATGCCTAGCAGAGTATATGCGGCAGTTTGTACAGGAATAACTTGAGGCAGAGTAACATTAACGGGTTTTTGTTTACTTATAATTTTGTAAAAAGCGTTTACCGAGTCGGGAACCTGCGTAAAACCATTCAGGAAAAAAGCATCTTTTTTAATTGATAGGTCAACCTCGGTCCAGTTAGCCGATTTTGATATCCAGTTAATTCCGTTTCGTTTATTTGGATAGAATAGCGACGCAAAAGCCAAGGGCAGCTTAGTATGGTTAACCAGAATGCTCACGTTAACCTTTGTGCCTGCTGTGCTTAGCGCTTTAACAAATCCCGCATCCGACGATAACGAGATGCCAGCGCTTAGCTGGCCAACGGCCGATTCGACAAGCAGCTGTGACTGGCTAAGTATGGTTACGTTATTACGTATGGCAAAAGAGTAGCTAGGGTCGGTATCCTTGGTTTTATGAGTTACTGTAAAAATTCTTGTGCCATTGTACTCCCTGTGATTTTCGGAGTAGTTCGAGCCGAACGACTGCAATATGAAGTTCTGGATATCGTTCGGTTTAATTCGTTCGGGTACGTTTGCCACGAATAGGCATTCGGGGGTTCCATTTCCTACAGCATGAACCGATAGGTAGGCCTCGTTGTTCATTACCAGCTGCTCAAAAATTGCCGATTGTTGCCGTTTTGCGAAGTCAAAGAATTGGTTAACCCCACTCACAAGGTTAAAGCTATTCAACGTGTTCCAAAATGTATTGTCATTTTGTAACTCGTTAGCCAGCTGTTCCACGTTGTTAATTTTAGCAACTATTGCGGCATCAATAGGTATAGCCTGTATGGCATCCGATGTATCTTTTGTACCCGAGGTAAAAATGAATGCCAGAGCAATTGCCATTCCTAAGGCTCCTACTATAATTGCAGCTAAAACTATAGGTTTAATTTTCATAAATAATTTTTTACAATGGAGCTAAATATACTGTTTTAAAATATTTTTCACTTGCGTTTAACAGTAAATTATAGTTGAAATAGTTTTTAACGGTAACCTACGAAGAATTTGGTAAAGAGTATACTCCCCTTTCTTTATTACCATGATGCTTGGTTTTTAGGGGGTATTATCCATGTAAAAACAAAGATATTAATTCTAATGTGGTTATAAAATATTTATTATGCCCTTTTATTGTATTACGTAAACTCTGTATAGATTTGTATCACATTTACGTATATATTGTTTCACCTCAAATTTTACGTATTTTAGCGTTTTAAAATAATAAGTTAATCCAAATTTAGTTAGTATATCAACAGCTTATTTAAATGAAAATATCAGGCGCAATCAAGCATATTCGCATCGCTATATTTCTGATGACTCTTATGTCTGCAGGGTGTTCTACTCAAAAAAACACGCCTGTAACAAGGACCTATCATAATATCACATCAAAATTTAATTACTATTTTAATGCCAACGAGAGCTATAATAATTCGATTAAAATGGCAACCGAAAATTATAGTTACAACTATACCTTACACTTGCCGGTGTTGCTATTTGGCGACAAGCAGATTTCGAGCGTTGTTGGTGGCGATATGGATAGGGCCATAACCAAGAGCACCACAATGATAAATAGGCACTCAATAACGGTTAAACCCGAGCGTAAAACGGGTACTCTTTCGGCAAAGGAACGGAATTTTTACAAGCAAAACGAGTTTGTTAATTATGTTAAAGAGGGTTGGCTGCTAATTGGTAAAGCGCGTGCATGGAAAGGAGCTTACGATGAGGCTCAAATGACTTTAGAATATAATATTACTCAGTTTCCAGATACCGAGATATCGTTTGAATCGCAGGTGTGGCTTGCGCGTATCGATATTGTTAAAAACGATTTTGTGTCGGCCGAAGATAGGCTTCGAACTTTGGCAAACGATAGAAAATACCCAAAGTCTAAATATTTTAAGCATTTGCTTGAGTCAACCCAAGCCTTTTTTTATCAGAAGCAAGAAAATATTCCTAAAACCATTGAACATTTACAGAAAGCCCTTGACGTGGTGGATACAAAAGCCGATAAAGATAGGTACCGATACCTTTTGGCTCAGCTATATAAAACCGAGAAAAAATTTGCTCAATCCAACGAGTACTTTAATCGTGTTGTTAGGTCAAACCCATCGTACGAAATGACCTTTAATGCCAAAATAAGTCTGGCTTCAAACTATCAGGGGGGTGGAGATGACGGTATGGTGAAAGCGCTACTTAAAATGGCCAACGACGAAAAAAATGTTGAATATTTGGACCAAATATACTTTACCCTAGGTAATATTGAGGAAACTAAAGAAAATATCGAAACAGCAATAGAATACTATAAGCTATCGGCCCAAAAAAGTGTTAACAATACTTACCAGAAAGGAATATCGTACCTGATATTGGGCGATTACTACTTTGCCAAACCGGATTATACCCAGAGTCAGGCCTACTACGATAGTTCGTACCATGCGCTCGATGCCGATTTTCCAGGGTATAATGAGTTGGAAGTGAAAACTCAAAACCTTAATAAGCTGGTCGAAAATCTAAACCTGGTTTCAACAGAGGATAGCTTACAGCGGGTTGCGGCCATGAGTCCCAAGGAGCGCGATGCCATAATTGCTGAGCTAATCAATGCTGTAAAAGCCGAAGAGGAAAGGCTTAGGCTAGAAGAGCAGGAGAGTAGGGATAGGTTCTCCCACTTTCAGCAAACGCAACGCGGGCGAACCCAACCACAGCAGGAGGGGAGTAGCTGGTATTTCTATAACCAATCGTCGTTGAGCTTTGGTTTGGCGGAGTTCCAGATGCGGTGGGGTCGCCGAAAACTCGAAGACAACTGGAGGAGAGTGAACAAGCGTGAGGTTTTGGGTGAATCATTAGCCGATAACGATGCGGAGACCGATACCACCGGAATGCCTAAGAAAGTTATGGATAACAAGAGCCGTGAGTACTACCTTCAGAATCTTCCGCTCAACGACTCGCTGGTTGCCATTTCGCATCAGCGAATTCAGGAAGCTCTATTTAGGGTTGCGGAAGTTTATGAAAATGACCTAAGGAACTATCCCGAGGCCATTAAGGCATACGAAACCTTGATAAATAGATACCCAACAAGCAACCTTACCCTATCGGCATACTATAATTTATACCAAATAGCAAACTTTAACAACGAGCAGCAAAAAATGGAGGAGTATAAGCAGAAACTAATTTCGCAGTTTCCCAGTAGTACCTATGCCCTAATGCTTAGCGACCCCAACTACGTTGAAAGCCTTAAAGCAAGAAAGGAAGAACGTGAAGTTTTTTACGAGAAAACTTTCAATCTATTCAGGCAGGACCGCTGCACCGAGGCCACACGGATGGCTCGTCAGGGTTTGGAGCTGTTTCCCGAAACAGATATTGTTCCTAAGCTACAATTTATTATAGCGCAATGTATAGGTAAATCGGGTGATTTAAGGGCATATCGCGATGAGCTAAACGAGATTTTAACGGCCTATCCTAATATCGAAATAGCATCGACAGTTGTTGATATTCTGGCCATGCTGGATAGGCGCGAGCTGCAGCTGGCTTCGGGAGATATGGGCGGTGTGACGCTCGACGACGAGCAAACCACTGGCTATTCAACCACATATTCAGAACCAGAGGGAGAGCATCTGTTTATTGCTATTATTCCTCAGAATTCACCAGTAAACCAGCTTCGTTTTAACCTGGTATCCTTTAATGTTGACAACTATCTAAACTTGAACTTAAATGTAACCAGCAGCGACCTCTCCGATTTTGTTCAGATTATTCAGGTTGAATCGTTTAAAACAATCGATGAGGCCATGGAGTACTATGTTAAAGCCAGTGCCGAAGAGGGGCTTATGGGCACGCTCACCAGCAGCGACTATAGCTACGCTGTGATTAGCGTTACAAACCTCGAGATGTTTAAGGAGGATAAATCGGTATCTGGCTATCTCGACTTTTTTCGTAAAAACTACTTAAAATAAAGCGTATGGCAGTATCAATTCTTTGGGTTGATGATGAGATAGAGTTTTTAAAGCCGCACATCATATTTCTCGAAAAGCGTGAATATAAGGTTTCTACAGCCACCAATGGTGTTGATGCCATTGAGCTGGTTGGCTCCCAGAACTTCGATTTGGTTTTTTTAGATGAGAATATGCCCGGGCTATCGGGGATGGAAACCTTGTCGAAACTGAAAGCGCTTAAACCGAATATGCCCGTGGTGATGGTTACTAAAAGTGAGGAAGAGAGCATTATGGATCAGGCAATAGGATCAAAAATTGCCGATTACCTTATTAAGCCAGTAAACCCGAAGCAGATTCTTCTTTCAATCAAAAAGCACGTGCATCAGCATTCGCTGGTAAGCGAAAAAACCACATCGGACTATCAGCAAGCTTTTGGTAGGATTACCCAGCAAATTAGCCAGGCCAATACGTTCGACCAATGGGTAAGCATATACCGTAAGTTAGCCCAATGGGGTAAACAGATTGAGGAATCGAGCGACCCAAGCGTTGGCGAGATATTTAGCTTTCAGATGAATGAGGCCAATAATGAGTTTGGAAAGTATATAAAGGCCAATTACCTCAGCTGGTTTTCGGGAGGCGATGAGAACAGACCGTTAATGTCGCACAACGTAATGCGGCAATTGGTGTTTCCTACTATCGATAATGGGAACAAGGTGCTCTTTGTGCTTATCGATAATTTTAGATACGATCAATGGGTGGCCATTCAGGATTTACTTTCCCCATATTGGCGGGTCGAAAAGGAGTTGGTCTATTCTAGCATACTTCCAACGGCCACACAGTATGCTCGTAATGCGCTATTTTCTGGCCTCATGCCCAAAGAGATACAGGATATTTATCCCGAGCTTTGGGTGTTCGATGAGGAGGATGTAGGGAAGAACCTTTTTGAGGAGCAGCTGCTTACAAAACAGTTGCAGCGCTTGGGAAAGGACTATAGGTTATACTACGAGAAAGTGGGTACCATTAAATCAAGTTCACCCATTGCCTCAAACCTAAAGCAGATACTAAGGAATGACCTTACCGTTCTGGTTTATAATTTTATAGATATGATTTCGCATGCCCGTACCGAGATGGAGATGATGCGACAGCTTGCCTCCGATGAGGCTGCGTACCTTTCGTTAACACGCAGCTGGTTTAGGCATTCGGAGCTTTTTACCCTATTTAAAGAAGCTTCGAAAATGGGTGTTCGTTTGGTACTTACTACCGACCATGGCACCATAAGGGTACAAAATCCGGTTAAGGTGGTGGGCGATAAGGCTACATCAACAAACCTGAGGTATAAGCTGGGTCGTAATTTAAACTATAATCCCAAGCAGGTTTTTGAGGTGCGCAAACCCGAAGAGGCTCACCTTCCAAAGGCTAATGTAAGCTCTTCGTATATTTTTGCGTTGGCTAACGACTTTTTTGTATATCCCAATAACTACAATCATTACGTCAAGTATTATCGTGATACATTCCAGCATGGTGGCGTTTCAATCGAAGAGATGTTAGTTCCGTACATTGAGCTAAAACCATTATAATACTATGGATAGCTATCACTTAGCTAGTATTGATGATATTACGAATGCTGCTAAATGGGTAATTGAGCAGGTAGGCGAAAACCATATTATTTGCTTTTATGGACCAATGGGAGCAGGTAAAACCACCTTAATAAAGGCAGTTTGCCAACAGTTAGGAGTAACCGATACCGTTGTAAGCCCCACTTTTGCCATAATTAATGAGTATAGCGATGGAAAGGGCAATCCCATTTTCCATTTCGATTTTTACCGAATTAACAAGATTGAGGAGGTGTACGATTTTGGCTACGAGGAGTATTTTTACTCAACGCAAGGAACTTGCCTAATTGAGTGGCCCGAGCTGGTTGAGGATATTCTTCCCCTTGAAAATGTGGTAAGGTTTCGAATTAACATAGTCAATCAGCACGCAAGGACTATCTCTAAAATTTGATAATTTATAATTCTTTTCATTTTAAAATACCCATAATGCTGTTGCAATTAACTAAAATAGTTATATATTTGCTTAAACACTACAGCAATGGAACAGTTAAGGTTAAAATCAAATGATTTAGCGAGTAAGGTCTCAACCGACTTTGTTCGTAGCCAGAGTGCCGATATCCATTGGCAGGAACGCCTCGTTGGTATTATCGGACCAGTTGGCGTTGGTAAAACCACCCTACTTTTGCAGCAGCTTAAATTGCTGTATGGTCATAGCCCGTCGGCGTTGTACGTTACAATGGACGACCTGTACCTTGCAAACCTATCGCTGCGCGATTTTGCTGCGCAATTTGCCAGCAAGGGCGGAAAGCATCTCTTTATCGATAATGTTCACAAGCTACCCAGCTGGTCGTTCGAGCTAAAAAAAATATTCGAAACCCTACCCAATATTAAGGTAGCTTTTGCGGGCTCTTCAACCATCGAAATGGTAAAGCACTACACGCATTTAAGTCAGCGAGCAACCATTCATAATATTGGAATTATGTCGTTTAGGGAGTTTCTGGCATTAAAAGGCGCAGCCATGTTACCAACATACAGTTTGCAAACGCTTCTAAGCCACCATATAGACATAGCAGCCGAGCACGTTCAGCAGTTCGCACCAAGTCAATATCTCGACGAGTATTTAACCCAAGGTTGCTACCCTTTTATTCCTAGTGATTACGAAGAGTATAAGCGTTTTCTAGAGGATTTACTGGTTGAGGTAATTGAGCAAGATATGGTTTATATTGATGGGTTTGATGCGAAGAATGTATTCAAAATTAAACAGTTGGTGAGCATTATTGCTCAAAACGCGCCGTTTAAACCCAACCTTGTAAAAATTAGTAACCATATAGGCATACATCGTAACACGCTAATAAGCTACATTTTTCATCTCGAAAAGGCGAAGCTAATAACCCTACTATACCCTGCAGGCAGTAATGTTAGCATACTTCAAAAGCCCGAGAGCGTTATTTTAAGCAACACCAACCTAACCCATTTGCTTTCTGGCGGAACCCCAACCCGCGAACTTTTGGTAAACACTTTTGCCCTTTCGCATTTGGGGGCAATGCACCCCATTAAAAACTTTGCTAAAAACTATTTTGAAGTGGATGGCAGCATTTTGGTGGCACCACTAACTTTGGGTAAAAAGTTGCGAAAGGCCAAGTCCGAACTGCCCACATATACTTTTGCCGATGGTTTTGATGTAGGGACTAGAAAATACATACCGCTCTGGTTACTAGGTCTTTTGCACTAGAATTTAAAACTAACTTTAGCTTTAAATCCTTCTTTTGGCCTATGAGAAACTGTTTTTGACTTCTTGTTACCCGCAAGCATAAAAAAGATTTTTTATGAAAACAATAGCAATAATTGGTTCCATTCTCTTCTTTTCTTCATGTTCTGTAATTATAAAGAATCAAGGCTTTAAAAATTATAAATCGGAGGAAATAAATCGGATAAATATAGGTATGCCAACAAATACCAAAAAGATTTACTCTATCTCGATGATCTGTGTGCAAATTGTTTTCCTGATATTGAAAATGTTTTTCCATCAAGGGAACAGGTAAGGGATAGCTTATTAATGGCTCTGGAATTGCCTGCTGTTACTGAGAATACTTTTGTTGGATACGCTCGTTTTTACTTGTCCCATTTCAAAAACCAGCATACGTCAATAGGTGGCTTAAAATCGAATATACTTTTACCCTACATACTTTATCCAGCAAACAATTCGTGGTATGTATGGGATATTAATATGGGCTATGATTCATTACTTATTGGGAAAGAAATATTGACTTTAGCAGGCAAGCCAATGCAAAACATTGAAAATAGCCTCTATAAATATGTGTTTGCAGAGAATGCTGTTAACCAAAAACAAGCAATTAGATTATTTTTGAATAGACCCGATTTGTTAAAGCAATTCGGTGTAATTAAGCAAACAGATAGTGTATCACTTAAAACTCTAGATGGCGAAGAAATTTGGGTTAAATCTATTACACGCAATGAAGATATTAATTTTATTCTAGACAAAAACCGGTATAAAGAAAACACTATCACAGAACGCAAAAACCATAACTACGACATTACTTTATACCCATCGGAAAATTACGCCTATTTTCAATTTAATCGCTGTCATGATAAAATTGATACCTATGAAACGATGCCAAGCTATTTGAGGTCATGGATTATCCCTTTTGCCAAAATGTATATGAATAGGCAGATAAGAAGAAAAAATTCAGATAAACTACAAGGGTTTGTAGATACGGAAAGGCCTGTTTTTAAAGACTACTTAGAACATATGTTCGACTCGGTTAATACTTTGGGAATAACTAATTTAATAATTGATTTAAGAAACAATCCCGGTGGCAGCAACTTATTGTGTACGCAGCTATTGTACTATCTGACAGAGCGAGAAGACATAGTTGATTTTTCAAAATATTTTTATGTGTCGGAAGGCAATAAACAATTGAATAAAAAGAGATATGACGCGTTTACCAAGGCGTATAAACAGGAATATAATAGAGAACCAGAAATGGGGAAACTTTATCCGAATGGCTTTTTAAATTGCGATAGCCTTATTTTCGAACAAATTGAGAACAATGAATCTGCATACTATATACCAAAGCATAGAAGTGTGTTTAAAGGTAAAATTATTGTTCTTGCAAATTCGGGTACTGGTTCTGCTGCTGCACTTTTTACAACCACCTTGCAGGATAACAATATTGCAACGATTATAGGAACAAGCGTTGGAAATAATGCCATTGGAGCAACTAACTTTAGCCCGTATAAATTACCAAAAACAAAGTTCAAGGGTTCCGTTGCAACTGGTTATTTGGTTAGGCCAAAACCCGAAAACGGAATGGTTCAAATGCCAGACTATTGGGTTGAAAACAGTGTAGAAGACTTGATAAGTGGTAATGATAGATTATTTGGAAAGGCGTTAGATTTGATAAACGAATCTAAAATTGAAAGAAGGTAATATTCAGCGTCAAATTAATCTATTCCAACCCCCTAAAACATGTACTAGAAAGGTTTATCAAATTTTTTATCCTAAATTTGCTAATTATACCCTATTTTCAAAAAATATTGAATGCGACGAGCCCTTATCATACTAATTCTTTTTACGCTAACCGTGCAAACTACGCTAACGGCGCAGCAAATATTTCATCATGTTACCAATAGGGGCGTGTACGAGTTTATCGATGAGCTGACTGCCTTGGGTTTGGTTGATGTAAATACTGCGGTAAAGCCATACTCTCGTAAGCAGATAAGTGTAATTTTAAGTGATGCTTTGGAGCAAGAAAGTCAGCTAAATAAGCGTCAGAGAGCAGAGCTAAAATTCTACCTAAAAGATTTTGGAAAGGAACTTCACGCAGACATTAATTTCCATAAACGCTTCGATGTGCTATACTATTGCGATAGCCTTTTTGCGGCTACGCTAAACCCTACGCTTGGCGTAACAACCCTAACCAACGATGGTGAAGTTGGCTTTAGGCGCTGGGTTGGTGCCGAGGCGTGGGGATATATTGGTAAAAATTTTAGCCTTTATGCCAGTTTGCGCGACTATCACGAAAACCATAGGTTGGGAACCCGCAATTTTTTGAACCAGTATCAGGGCGGAGGATATAAAATAGATGGAACTGGAGGCGATTTTAGCGAGATGCGAGGCGGTATGAGCTGGGGGTGGAGCTGGGGCAATATCAGCTTGGTAAAAGACCATGTAGAGTGGGGTAGTGGATACAACGGAACCAATATTCTGTATAGCCGTGCGCCGTCGTTTGCCATGCTAAAAATGCAGCTTAAACCTGCTCATTGGTTTGAACTAAACTACATGCATGGCTGGTTGGTTTCGCAGGTTATCGATAGTAGCCGGTCGTACACATACGCTGGTGAGCCCAGGCACATTTTTCATCCCATGTACATTGCTGCCAACCTGTTTACCTTTACCCCTGTTAAGAAGTTAAAGCTGTCATTCGGGAACTCTATTATATACTCGGACATGGATATTCATCCGGCATACCTTACGCCTCTGTTTTTTTACAAGTCTGTCGATCATCATCTAAATGGCATGTCGAATTATACGGGGCAAAATTCACAAATGTTTTTCGACTTTTCCACACGATTAATAAAGTTTACCCACCTTTATTTCACTATTTTTGTTGATGAAATAGGCCTTTCAAGAATGTTCGACCCCGAAAGGCATAGCAATTTTGTAAGTTTGAAGGTGGGCGGGCAAGTTTCAAACTTCCCCCTAAAAAATGTTACCCTAACGGCCGAATATACGCGCACCAATCCGCAGGTTTACGAGCATATTATTGAGACAACTGCTTTTAAAAGCAATCGCTATAGCTTGGGGCATTACCTTGGCGAGAATTCAAAGGAACTATTCCTTTCGCTTACCTACAGACCGTTTAAAAACGCCAAATTTGAAGTTGCATATACCCATGCACAAAAGGGCCCCGATACTAGCAATGGCGACTCAAGATGGGGACTGATTTTTATGGAATGGGTTGACTGGGAAATGCAAAAGGTATCGACCACCTTTTCGATGCAGGTGCTGCACGACAGCTATTTCTTTATTGGGCTCGATTATGCCGATTATTCGGGTGATGTATCAAAATATACGCCGCCCTTTCTTTTAAATAACAACCTGACCTTTAAACTTGGAGGCTGTTATGGTTTCTGATAAGGATAGAAATGGTGGTGCACGTCCTATGCTTGCTGTTAAGTATATTCTCGATAAAATGTTAGCCCTACTGCTGCTTATTTTGTTCTTACCATTCGCTATTCTCATTATTTTGTGGATATGGTTTTTACTGAAAGAGAATCCCTTTTTTACGCAGATGCGGGTGGGCAAAAATGGCGAGGATTTTAGGATAATAAAGTTTAAAACAATTCCAGAGAAGTTTCCCGAAAAGGAGTTTAAGATGCTCTGTTTTTTCAGACAAACACACATTGATGAGCTGCCCCAGCTGCTAAATATATTAGCTGGTAGCATGTCGATAGTTGGGCCGCGCCCCCACGTGCCCGAACACGTAGCGCAGTATGAGCCATGGCAATACGAAAGACTAAAGGTTAAGCCCGGAATTACCTGTACAAGGCAACTTAAAACGCCTTTTAAGAAGCAAAATTTTAACCAGCTAATAGAGTTGGATATAGAGTATGTTGAGGATTGGAGCCTTTGGCTCGACACCAAGATATTTTTTAAAACCATAAGCTACGTTGGCAGGCAGCTATGGTATACGCTTCGAGTCGAGAAACATAAATGGTACTGATGATCATAGAACGCTCTGTGCGAGGGGGGGTAGTTGAAAGTTTACAAAGTATGCGTGTCCGAATGGTTAATGCAAAGTTTTTGGGGTGCGATTGCAAAGCATGCAGCAACGCTGGCGGTAGTTTCGTTTCGTAATGATTCTTTATTACTATCTTATCAAGGAGAAAGTAAGATGCAAATTGGTAAAGTAATTTTTCAATTTCGATCAGAATGGCGAAAGTTGGGGTGACGAGGGCAGATTTGTACAAGGCTACCCCTAGTCAGGCTGAGCGAGCTGACCACATGATCACCCTAACCTTTCTTCTACATATGATACCTCAAATAGAACTGCAGCACATTATTGAACTGGCCACGATTTAAGCGGTAGGTAATATCTCCTCTATGACGCCTTACGGGGAAAGCTGAGTATGAAAAGCTGGCGCAAAAGCTAAACCGACTGTTTATTAGGTATTCAACACCCCCCGACGCTGAAATTTCAACCTTTCGGAACTTGGCAATATCCTCTTCGGGGAATGAACCCTCCATATTGCTTTCATAGGCTTTCCAAAGGTATCCAAAGTCGATGCCAACAAACGGAACAAACTTCTCATTGAAATGGTACTCTAGCAAAAAGGGCAAGGCTATGTAGTTAAGCCTAAGCTTGTAGAAATCGGTAACTGCGCCCAGCTCATCTTTAGTTTGACTGTGGCTCCCTTTCTGTAAAAACTTAAGCTCGGTGCGTATGCTGTAAGTGTTTGATATAGGGAGACTTACCCAAACACCAGCAGTAAGCCCAGCTTGCTTATATCCCCCATACCCATCGCCATCAACCTGCGTGGCAGACATACCAGCAAGTAATCCGCCCTTAAAATCCTGTGCGTGTAGTGTGCCTGTGTAGCATATCAGAAAAATAGTTAGCGGTAGAATCAGTTTTCGCATTGTGGTAACATAGATTACTGTTTCTTAATAAGGTCAAACATTTTTGGAACACCCGTTGATGCGGGCTCGTTAATAAAGGTTACATTGTGCCCCGTGTGAACCGATACAGGCTTAGGATCAATTACATACACAGGAGATTCTCTGGGAACATAACCGAGTAAACCTGCCGCTGGGTAAACGTTAAGCGATGTTCCCACCACGGCAAAAATATCGGCCTGAGCGCAAATTTCGGCAGCCTCAGGAATTTTTGGAACCGGCTCACCAAACCACACAATATGCGGTCGCAGTTGGAAACCATTATCGCAAACATCGCCCATATTAATATCCTTATTACCAATTTCGTAAACCCTATCCGGGTATTGCACCGATTGGGCTTTGGTTAGCTCGCCATGCAGGTGAACGATTTTTGTGCTACCAGCCCGTTCATGCAGATTATCGATATTTTGGGTAATAATATGAACGTCAAAATCTTTTTCGGCTTCCGCTAGGGCCATATGCCCCATGTTTGGTTTTACCGAGTATAGCTCCTTTCGGCGCTCGTTATAAAACCGTTGAACTAGCTCGGGGTCTTTTTCCCATGCCTCGGGGCTAGCTACTTCCATAACATCATACTCTTCCCATAAACCACCTGTATCGCGAAACGTTTTAATGCCACTCTCGGCCGATACACCCGCGCCAGTAAGTACTACCAGTTTTTTCATTTTTTTTATTGATTTTTTGATAAAGATACCGAAAATTTCAAACAAAGTAAAAAATATAATCAAAAACTGATAGTGCTGGTTTCAGCATATCGCTATAGTTCAAATTTATGAAGCATGGCATGGCTCTTGGCGTAATCTAGCTCAAGGGCTAAAACCTTATCGGTTATATCGTACAAAAAGGTTACCTCGTTAAAAAATTCTATGGTTGAAACTTGGCCCGCCTCAAGTGCCTTTTGTAGTAAATGTAGATTATTAAACCCTTTAAGGGCTTCTTGTAACTCGCCAAGTTGCAATTTTAAGCTAAGCGTTTCAAGGTAATACTCCTCAAACTCCATTTCGAGCATTAGCCTTTGGCTGTGCTCTTGGGTTTGAACCGTGCTAAGGTTTACGGTTGCTGCTCTTCGTGCGCCCGAGTTGCCCCATAGCGGTATTGAGATGCCCGCTTTAAATCCGCTAAAATGCTCGGCATTTGTTTGCTCCGACTGGTAACCAATATTTAGGTTTGGTAACCCTTGATGCTTAACCAGCCTCTTGTTTTGCATTGCAACCTCTACCGTTTGTTCTAGCGATGCGTAGCGTGGGTCGTTCTGTTTAAACCTACTTAGTATGGTATCCTTATGCTCTAAAGGCTGGTTTAATAAAACACCTTCGGCTATGGGTAGCTGGTTTCCGCCATTTAGCATTAGCAGCTTGCTTTTCAGCAGGTTAACCTTTGCCTCGTAGTGCTTTACATTTTGGGCCTCTTCAACCAGTTTTAGCTTGGCTTTGTTAATATCTAAGCTGGTTGCATTGCCTGCACCAACCTTTTTTTCGATAATTTGCAGCATTTTCTGGGCAAAGGACTCTCGGTTTTGCACCTCCCTTAAAACCACCTTGGCGTGAATAAGCTCAATTATGGTAATTTGTGCGTTGACCAATTCGTCTTGTCGGGCAGCATTATAACTTGCATCGGCAAGTATATCCGATGCTTTTGCCAGCTGGTTACGCAACGAGTAAACCGTTGGAAATTCGAAACTTTGAGATACGCCCCAGGCGTATTTAACCTCTGTTCCATTCGCTGCGGGGAAACGACCTCCCTCGATACTTGGATTGGGTGGCGTATTATTGCTACGCAGGCTTGCCTTTACGTTATCGGTTTGCGCTTGCAACGCTTTTATGGTTGGGTTATTTGCCTCAATTTGCTTTAGTGCATCGGTTATGCCCAATTGGGCAAAAGATGTTGCAGAGATTAGCAAAAATAATAAAATTGATAGTATTCTGTTCATCACAATTAATGTTGTTAGGTGTTTGTTTACCAGTGTTTTAATAGTACTGATATGTGCCAATTCTTTGTTACTCTTGCAAAATATGGCTTGTATCATCATTCTTTTTATTCTTGCTCTGCTCGTAAACCATATAAATTGCAGGAACCACAAACATATTAAGCAGAATGGAACTAAGCAGTCCGCCTAGAATTACCACAGCCATAGGGCTTTGTATTTCGTTACCGGGCTTGTCGCCAGCAAGGGCAAGCGGAATTAGTGCCAATGCTGTGGTAAGGGCGGTCATGGCAATGGGCATTAGCCTGTCGCGCGAGCCCTCAATAATCCTGTCGAGCAGCGAAAGGTTCTCGGTTTTAAGAGCCTCGTAGCGCGATATAAGCAGAATCCCGTTACGTGTAGCAATGCCAAATAGGGTAATAAATCCAATTATGGCAGGGATACTGAGCACTCCCGACGAAAGCGCAATGGCTCCCACGCCACCAATTAATGCCAGCGGTAAATTGGCCAGCACAATGGTTGATAGTACGGGTTGCTTAAGCTCGTGGTATAGCAGAAGGAAAATGGCGGCTATGGATAGAATTGATGCCAGCAGCAGCCGTTTTGATGCTTGAGCTTCACTCTCAAATTGCCCTCCGTACTCAACTCGATACCCTTCGGGAAGCGAAATTTCTGAGGCAACTATTCCCTTTATATCGTTTACCACGCTAAGCTGGTCGCGATTGGCTACGTTAATATTTATGGCAATTTTTCGTTGAACATTCTCGCGGTTAATGGTATTTGGTCCCGATGCGCTAACTATATCGGTAACAAACCCTAAGGGGATTTTGCCTTCCAACTCAGTATCGATAGGTGCTTCGCTAATGCTTTCGATGGAATTCCGAAATTCGTTATCGAAACGTAGCACCATTGGGAAACTTTTATCTGCCTCAAAAACATCGGATACTTTGGCTCTGCTAAAAGCTGTTTCCACAAACTCGTTTAGCTCGTTGGTTTTTATGCCATACTGGGCAAGCATTTTTCGGCGGGGCTCAATTCGTAGCTGGGGTATTTCTATTTGCTGCTCAACAGTTAAATCGGCTATCCCTTCAACATCTTTAACGGCTTCGTTTATTTCTGTAGCAAGGGTGTACATCTTGTTTAAATCGTACCCAAATACTTTTATTGCAATGTTGGCTTTATGTCCCGATAGCATGGCATCAATACGATGGCTAATGGGCTGTCCAACCTCAAGCGCAATGCCCTCAATACCATTGAGTTTGGTTCTTACATCGCTTAAAAAATCCCATCTACTTCGGTTTAGAAGCTTGTAGGGGGCATCAATTTCCGATTGGTTCACATCGAATGTGTGCTCCGAGAGTTCGGCACGCCCTGTTCGGCGCGAAACCGATGTTACCTCGGGTACTGACAGCAGAATTTCTTCGGCTTGACGCCCAATTTGATTTGATACCTCTAGCGAAACACCTGGCTTTGTGGCAACATTAATGGTTAACGAGCCCTCGTTAAATGGGGGCAAAAAGCTTCGGCCCAGCAAGGCAATAACCACAACCGAGGCAATAAATAGAACCGCCGCACTGCCAATAATAAGCTTTTTGTAGCGTAGGGCTCTGCTAAGCATTTTGGCGTATGCGCCCGTGAGTTTTCTTTCAACCCAGCTAACCTTGCTGTATTTCTGTAGCTGCTTTTTGCTGGTAAGCATGTAGCTGCACATAACTGGGGTTAGGCTTAGCGCCACTAGCGTTGAGGCAAATAGCGAAACAATAAACGATATACCCAGTGGTCGTAGCATTAGCCCTTCCATTCCGCTTAAAAAGAAGAGGGGAATAAATGCCACAACAATTATTAGCGTTGCATTAAATATCGATGAGCGTATCTCAACCGATGCATCGTAAACAACTTGCAGGGTAGGTTTCTGCTTGTTTTTGGGCAGAAGCGCGTTTTGCCTAAGCCGTTTATACACATTTTCTACGTCAATAATGGCATCATCAACTAGCGAGCCAATGGCTATAGCCATGCCGCCCAGACTCATGGTATTTATGGTTAGCCCCATCCATTTTAGTGCAATAAGTGTGGTAACTATTGATATTGGGATGGCTACCACCGAAATTATGGTAGTGCGAAAATTCATAAGAAAAATGAGCAGCACAACCACAATAAGAAAAGCCCCTTCAATTAAGGCTTTTTTTACGTTTCCTATGGATGTTTTTATGAAGGTAGCCTGCTCAAAAATATCGGTGTGAATTTGCACATCGCTGGGTAATGTTGTTTGAACCTCGGTAAGCGCTTCTTTAATTTTTTCGGTTAATAGCAACGTGTTAACGTTGGGCTGCTTGGTAATGGTAACTATTACCGCTTTTTCGGCACGGTACGAACCGTCGCCTTCCTTGGGTGCAGGCCCAATGGCAACATTTGCCACATCGGCAATGGTTATGGAGTAACCGTTTGAGGTTTTTACTACCGTGCTTCCAATTTCGTTGAGGTTATTGGTACGCGACTGCCCAACAATGGGGTACTTATTGCCGTACTGCTCAATAAATCCTCCTGATACGTTTATGTTTAGCTGGTTGCACGCATTCTGCAGCTCGTTAAGTGAAACGTTGTAGTGTTTTAGCTTTAGCGGATTGGCTAGTATTTGGTACTCCTTTTCTTCGCCGCCAATGTACGATACCTCGGCAACTCCGCCTATGGATAGTAAGAGAGGGCGAATTGTCCATGACGCAATGGTGTGCAAATCAAGGGGCGAAGTTTCTTCGGCAGTAAGAGCAAAAAGCATAATTTCGCCCATAATGCTCGACTGTGGCATTAGCATTGGCCTGTTGGCACTTTGGGGTAGTTCATCGGCAACAAACATAAGCCGCTCGCTCACAATTTGGCGGGCGTTGTATATATCGGTTTCCCAGTCGAATTCAACCCAAACGGTTGAGAGCCCCATGGCTGAAGCCGAACGAACGCGCCTAATACCGGTAGCTCCGTTTACCGATGTTTCAATGGGGAAGGTTACCATTTTCTCTACCTCTTCGGGCGCCATTCCGGGTGCGGGGGTCATAATTACAACGGTGGGTGCGTTTAAATCCGGAAACACATCTACCTCGGTAGTTGAGGTAACCCAGATACCACCAACAAGCAGTATAAGCCCTAGCATTAAAACTAGCAGGCGACTGCTAAGTGAGTATGAGATTATTTTATTTAGCATTTTTCTATTTTTCTGTTGAAGGTTGATTTTGGCAACCTAAAAATGTGTTACTTACCATAATATTAGTGTGCATGTGCATGTGCAGGAAGGTCGCCCGACATAAGCGAGAGCTTAATTCGCGATACATTTTTAGTGGCAATCAGCTCGCCAATTGCCAGCCCATCGGTAATTTTGGTTAGCTCACCATCCGTTCCATCAATGGTAACGTACCGCTTTTCCCACTCCTCGTGGCAATCAACGTAAACGTAGTAGTTGCCAAACTCCTCCATTATGGCAGTTTTCGGAATTGCTACCGAGTTGGCATCGGTTTTTGTTTTCAGATAAATATCAACAAAAGTGCCGGGTATTAAATCGCCCTTATTATCAATTTCAAAAAATATGGGGATATAAAAGCTGTTTTCCGCTGCCGATTTTCCCCACGAAACCAGCTCGCCATTTAGGCTTGCTGTTGAGTAAACCTTTTTGTTGTAGGGGGTATAAAATTTAGCCGATTGTATTGTGTGCATTTTGTGAAGTGCGCTTTGTGGAATTTCGGCTTTTAGGGTAAGGCGCTTGTTATCCGATATAACCATAAGTGCATCTCCTGCTTGCACATATTCTCCTTCGGCAACGTAAATTCGCTTCACAAAACCATTGGTAGGTGCAACTATTTGCTGTTTGCCCACCGAGTAATTCCTTCTAACGTTATTGTATGTAAGCTGGCTATTCTCGTAGGCTAGCTTTAGGTTAAGAAAGTCGTTGTCGGATATTATGGTATCGGCAACAAGCTTTTGTGCCCGCTCAAAATCGGTTTTAGCCTTCTCGAACTCTGCTTTAGCCTGTAAAAATTCAACTTCTAAATTGTTGTTAATTAGGCTGCCCGAGGTTAGGGTAAATAGCTGTTGGTTCGCTTTTATGGTTGTGCCCTCCTGCATTTTCGATTGCGCAAAAAACACTAAACCATCGCGGCTAGCCACAACTATCTGGTCGTTTTTAGGGGTTGGCAAAAGCTCGCCACCAGCCCTAATCACGTCGCCAAAATGGGTGTGCGCTATCTTAATAACGCCGTATAGTTCGTGCTCATGCTCATGCTCGTGGTCATTTGCTTGTCCATGCTCATGCTCGGGTTCGTTTGTATCGGTTTGGTCGCAGCTGGGGCCGTGTGTATGTTCTGTTGAAGCTGTGTGGTCGTGGTCGGTAGAGTGGTCGTGATTATCCGACGATTGGTGTTCTTGATTGTTGTGGCATGCAGCAAGTAGAACAGCAAAAGCTAAAAATGCAATTTTTATATTCATGGTTATATTGTTTGTTTGGTTAATAGTGCTTGTACAGCACAGCATTGCTTGCACCACTCAATGTGTTGGTGCGTTGTTAACCTTGCTAACTAAAACCAGCAGTCAAGCAGGCGCATATAGCGCACACAGGCTTGGGTAGCTTATTGCTAGCAGGTTTTTATTTTATGCAGATGGGGGACCTCGAAACTTGAACGACCTAAGGTATTCCAATTCAGCCAATTTGGCTATGGGAATGCGGGGTGCTTTAGTTGTTTTGGTGAATGCAGTATGAAATTTAAGATGCTCGTTGGCGAGCAAATTGCTGCCATTCAAATGGCTCTGTTTTGCGAGCTGCGAGTGAACCTCAAGGGCGGGTTTGTAGTTCTCAAAATGTATATTAGAAAGAAATATGCAGGCTTGTTCGCTGCTGTGTTCCGTAGTGTTATGGTTGTGGCTTTGGCAGCAGGTCTCAACCTTACCCGTTGATGCGTGGTGATGGTGCGGAATTACCTCGTGAAGTATTAGCCCGCTTACAATAAGCACTGCGGTTAGTTGGGCTAGTATTTTGGTAAAGCGCATCATGGTTACAAATGTGTGAAATTTGGCTTTAAAGATGCAAAAATATGTTTATTTTTATTATAACAGCTGAAAAATCTAAAAGTTTAATTTTTGTAACTAGCATTGAATTAGGTAAGGTTATGATGACAGGGCTACGCCCCTTAATCAAGCTTCAGTAATCTGTTTCTACGAAGATAACAGGGCTTACGCCCCTGTTTTTACCTAGTTTTTTGTTTCATTACCACACGATGTAATGGTGGGGTAGCGTGGGAAAAATCTAAAAGTTTAATTTTGGTAACTAGCGTTGAATAGGTAAGGTTATGATGACAGGGCTACGCCCCTTAATTAAACTTCAGTAATTCGTTTCTACGAAGATAACAGGGCTAACGCCCCTGTTTTTGCCTAGTTTTTGCTTCATTACCACACGATGTAATGGTGGGGTAGCGTGGGAAAAATCTAAAAGTTTAATTTTGGTAACTAGCGTTGAATAGGTAAGGTTATGATGACAGGGCTACGCCCCTTAATTAAACTTCAGTAATT
>JAQVYY010000021.1:0-1889 GCA_028708425.1 Bacteroidales bacterium | reverse complement strand
CGTTTCTACGAAGATAACAGGGCTAACGCCCCTGTTTTTGCCTAGTTTTTGCTTCATTACCACACGATGTAATCGTGCGGTAGCGTGGGGGAATGGTTTATAAACTTATCCCAAACAAAAAATCTATTACCCTAACTTTTCAATTGCCAGGTTAATGCGTTTTTGTGTCTCCTCTTTTCCTAGTATCTGGCAAATATCGGCAATGCCAGGCCCTTTTGGTTCGCCAACTAAACAAAGCCTTAGGGCGTTCATTACCTTGCCCATACCCAGCTCGTTGGCATTTATATGGTTTTTTATGGCAGGCTCAATATTTTCGGCAGTGTACTCATCTACAGCTAAAATTTGTTGCAAAACCTCACCCATTATTTTTGAAGTATCCTCTTTCCACACCTTTTTTGCAGTTTTTGCATCGTATTCCTCAGGCGTTTCAAAAAAGAATGAAGCCTGTTCCCACATTTCGCTTACGAAGCTGGTGCGTTCCTTAACTAAGCTCACAATCTGCTCAACCTTTCGAGTGTCAAAAGTAATGCCTTTAGCTTTAAGTGTTTTATCAAATTCTTTTGCCAGCTCAGCATCGCTGGTTTTTATAAGATATTGATGGTTAAACCACTTTGCCTTCTCGGGGTCGAAGCGCGCACCGCTTTTATTTACTCTATCGAGCGAGAACATTTCAACCAGCTCATCCATACTGAGTAGCTCCTGTTCGGTTCCAGGGTTCCAGCCCAAAAGGGCAAGCAGGTTAACAAATGCCTCAGCGAAGTACCCATCCTCACGATAGCCCCTTGAAACCTCGCCCGTTGGCGATTGCCATTTAAGTGGGAAAACAGGAAACCCAAGCTTATCGCCGTCGCGCTTGCTTAGCTTACCATTACCGCTGGGTTTAAGCAGAAGTGGCAGATGAGCAAATTGGGGCATACTTTCGATCCATCCAAATGCTCTGTAAAGCAAAACATGCAGCGGTAGCGATGGCAGCCACTCCTCACCGCGAATTACGTGCGATATCTTCATTAAATAATCGTCGGTAATATTTGCCAAATGGTAGGTTGGCAGCATATCGGCACTTTTAAAAAGCACCTTGTCGTCAAGTGTTGAAGTATTTACCCGCACCTCACCACGAATAATATCGTTCATTACAACCTCTTCATCTTCGGGCATTTTAAACCGAATAACCCACTGGTCGCCTTTGGCAATGCGCTCCTTAACCTCTTCAGGATTAAGGGTTAGCGAGGTTTGCATGCTGTTACGTATTTTAGCACCATAGGTAAACGCTTCACCCTTTGCCTCAGCCTCCTTACGAAGAGCATCAAGTTCTGGGGCTGTATCAAAAGCGTAATAGGCATTACCCGAGTCAACCAGCTGGTCGGCATATTTCTTATAAATACTTTTTCGTTCGCTCTGGCGGTAGGGACCATACTCGCCACCCTCGGCAACACCCTCGTCTATAGTAATGCCGCACCACTTTAACGCCTCGTTAATATACTCCTCGGCACCCAGCACAAAACGCTGCGAGTCGGTATCCTCAATGCGAAGAATAAAGGCGCCTTTATGCTGGCGAGCAAAGAAATAGTTAAATAGCGCGGTGCGTACACCGCCAATATGTAGTGGCCCGGTGGGGCTTGGGGCAAATCGTACCCTTACGTTTGATTGTGGCATGGTTACTCTTTTTAGTTCCAGTGCGCAAAGATAGGGATTATCTGCAAACTTTTTTAATCGGCATTATTCATCATATTTATTTGCGATGAATTAATGACATCTACTATTTCCTAAATTGAGCGATTTGTGCAAAAAAAGATAAAAGATAGTTTGTTTAATACCCTGATAATGTGTAATTTAAAGGTGTCAAAACTAATAAATAACACTTCACCATTTGGGTGCACAAAACTATCTTT
>JAQVYY010000020.1 GCA_028708425.1 Bacteroidales bacterium | reverse complement strand
GATAGTTTTGTGCACCCAAATGGTGAAGTGTTATTTATTAGTTTTGACACCTTTAAATTACACATTATCAGGGTATTAAACAAACTATCTTTTATCTTTTTTTGCACAAATCGCTCAATTTAGGTTTTATTAATATCCTTATTTTGCTGTTCTCCACATGTCAAAAAACGGATCTTCGGATAAGACCAATATATCATCGGTTGCGTCATCGTATTGAAGCCCACATATGCATATCTTTCACCGCTTACTGTATTTATAAGGAGTTTGAAAGGGTATTGTATCAAGAAAAATCATCACTATCCATAAAAAAGGCAGCAGAACTAACTCACAACATGTACCAAATAACATACACATTGCCAGATTAAAAAATTCCAGGTCAAGGTTGTTACAGATGGACGAAGAACAGGCTGAACTATATCAAATAATTAGCAAAAACTTTTAGGGTGTTGCAACGCTGAAGACAGGAACGTACCCTAAAAATAGCTCCGCATGACCCAAAGTGCAAAAATTTAAATCATAAAGTGTTGATAATCAAAGATAATTTTTTTGGCGTTGTGAACGCCGCATAAAACAGGAAGACAGGGGCAGAACTAACAATCATTACTGCTAGTAAGGGGCATCTTGCTCTATAACTCGTAACAATTACCCCTGAATAATACTATTTATTGCTTGCGGATTCTTCTGGATACTCAATACGAGCGTGGTAAATATTTTGCAGCTTCTTTTTAAACACCTCTTTTATTTCTGCTATATCCTTAAACGTAATATTGGAGTCGTTAAATTGCCCATCGTTCTGCTGGTAATCAATAATATTGTCAACCAAACTACTAATGTTTTCAACGTTAACATCCTTCATGGCCTTTGAAGCGGCCTCAACCGCATCGGCCATCATAAGCACTGCGGTTTCACGCGAAAAAGGTTTTGGCCCAGGATAGCAAAACGCATCTAAGCCCTCGTCTAAATCGGGGAATCTATCTCTATATAATCGGTAAAAGTAAAGCACCTTTGATGTTCCATGGTGCGTTTTTATAAAGTCGATGATTTGCTCGGGTAATCTTTTTTTCTTAGCAATCTGCACACCATCAGAAACGTGTTTAATAATTAGCTCGGCACTCTCATTAAACTCAATGCCATCGTGAGGGTTAAAGTTGGGCGATTGATTTTCAGTAAAATAGTAGGGATTGTTAATTTTTCCTATATCATGATATAACGCACCGGTACGCACCAGCAAAGGGTCTCCCCCAATCTTATGCATAGCGCTCTCGGCTAGATTTGCCACCTGTATCGAATGCTGAAAAGTGCCTGGCGCCACCTCGGCTAGCTTGCGAAGCAAGTTCTGATTCGTATCGCCTAGCTCCATAAGGGTTGTATCGGAAAGGAAACCGAACATTTTTTCAAAAACATAAATAAGCTGATACGACGCCAATAGCAATAGAGCATTACCTGCAAACCAAGCAATATAGAGCGGATTCATTGCCATGGGTGTACCCTCCTGAATAAGCACTATCCCTAAATACAAAACCGAGTAGGTTAGGAAAATAAGCCCAACCGACATAAAAAGTTTACTTCGCCTGTAAACCTTTGCAAGGCTAACTATGGCAACAACCCCTGCAATAAAATGAATGAAAACAAATTCAAAACTATTGGGCACAAAAAAGCCTACCAAGAATACGGTTACCAAATGGACAAAAAGAGCTAAACGGGAATCGAAAAAAGTGCGAATAAAAATTGGAATAATAGCAAACGGAATTATGTATATACTTACCAACTCGCGCCGCAAAAGTAAAACCGAAATAACGGTTAAAGTAGTAATTAGCAACAGGATAAACAGAACTTTTGAATCGCTATCCAGAATATCTCGCCTAAAATGGAAAAGGAATAGAAACAGCACCATAAACAGAACGGTTACCACCAACGCCTGACCAACCACAAGCAAGCGGGTGTCGTCAATGAGGTTTAAACGACTCTCATATTCCCGTTTTAGCGAAAATAGTATTTGGTACAAATCGGCATTAACTACCTCACCGTTACTAATAATACGCTCACCCGAGTATATAAGCCCTTTTGTTTCCGATAAATTGGCCATCATATCCTGTTTAACCTGTTTCGTGGATTCGGGGTCGTACTTTAAGTTGGGCTTAACATAACTTGAAATGCTGATGTTTTTAAAATCCTTGTAATAAATAGAGTCAACAGCCTTACTAAAAACGTCTTTAAACACCCTACTTAATCGTTCGGTTGCAGAGTTTACCATAAAAACATGGTCTACCGACGAGTCGAAAGCCTGATTGTGAAAGACAACCGTAATACCATTTTGCATTGCACTTTGAAGTTCTGCATACTCATTGGGGAACAGAATCCCAACATTATACACGTACCTCAAGGTATCCTCAAACATCTGTAACGCTTCAGGGCTAACCTGTACATCTTCGTCAAAACCTGAAATAACTCGCTGAATATCCGAACGATATTTCTGTATTACCTCTGACACATTACCTGTATCTAGCTTAAAAAAGGGTTTAAATTTATTAAGAATGGCGTTTCGTTCGGCTATAAGCTCGGCATCGGTTTTGTATATTGAAAAATCGAAAGGTGCAACCAGATCGTTGTGCATCCAAACCTTTCCCCTTTGAAACTCATACTTAAAGCGACGCTCCTGAGGCAAGGCTAGCACAATTAGCACTATAGCTATAACGAAATACGCTACCCTTAAAATTTCTCTGAAGTACTTCTTTATAAATCGGAAAATTTTTTTCATGCCCTATAATAAATTATGATACGTATACAAAAGTAACATTTTTAAGTGCAATAAGTTTTTCTGATGAATAATTTGCCCAAATTTCGTTAACCTGCATTATTTATCAAATTTGTAAAAGATGAATGCAAATGCGGGTTACCCCGACCTAGTTGAACCCAATTTTGGGTAACAAAATTGGTAGTGAAACTTAGTCGCTGTCGGAGACAGCAATTATTCGAATGAATAATTGGGGTTTCGCTAACCCACATAGCATTCAAAATCTAAAAAGGTAAACGGGCCTGAGGGGTTAAGCTATGATCGGCAAACTCATTCTTTTTAAACTTATAGTATCCAGCAATGGCAATCATTGCAGCGTTATCGGTTGTAAACTTAAGCTCAGGAATAAAGGTACGTAACCCACGCTTTTTTCCCAATCGCATTACGGCATCTCTAAGCCCTGAATTAGCAGCCACCCCTCCGGCCAGAGCGATCTCCTTAACACCCAACTTACGGGCGGCCGTTCCCAGCTTATCAATCAGTATGGTAACTATGGTGTGCTGCAACGATGCACAGAGATCGTACTTTCTATTCTCAATAAAATTTGGATCCTTTTCAAGGTTGTCGCGCAAAAAGTATAGGAATGAAGTTTTTAGCCCGCTGAAACTAAAGTCGAGACCATGGGGCAATGGCTTTGCGAACCGAAAAGCGGTAGGGTTACCCAAAGCCGAAAGTTTATCAACCTCGGGCCCACCAGGATAGCCCAACCCCATAACCTTTGCACACTTATCAAACGCCTCGCCAGCAGCGTCATCTATGGTTTTTCCAATAATCTGCATATCATCAAAGTTGTTAACCAAAACCAGCTGCGTATGCCCTCCCGAAACCAAAAGGCAAAGGAATGGAAAACCAGGCACCTGCGTTTGGTTTGAGGTTAAAATAAAATGTGACAGAATGTGCCCATGTAGATGGTTAACCTCAATTAGGGGAATGTTTTGAGCAATGGCCAACCCCTTGGCAAACGATGTACCCACCAACAATGAACCGAGTAAACCAGGGCCACGAGTAAAAGCAATGGCCAAAATATCGCCAAGTTTTATCCCCGCTTGTTTTATGGCCATATCGACAACTGGAACAATATTTGCTTGATGAGCCCTAGATGCCAACTCGGGTACTACACCGCCATACTCTTCGTGAACTTGCTGGGTACTTATAAGGTTCGACAAAAGGTGACCATCCCTAATTACCGCAGCCGAGGTGTCGTCGCACGATGATTCTATCCCTAAAATAATTACGCTCATAGTATATTTTTGTGCATTGAACAAAAACCCCCAAAATACAACAGTTTTTAACCTTAAAATACAAGGGGTTTAACTATTTTAGGGCACTTTTTACAAGTGGCATAGTTTATGTGTTGATTTAAGTTTCTTATTGCTATTACTAAGGTGCGCAAAGTTATAAAAAAAACAGCTACTATTTTCATAATAATTGCATTGGTGCTACTACTAGTGCCAACAGCGTTATGGCTTGTAATTCAGGTACCCAGGGTGCAAAATCATTTGGTAGAGCAAACCACACAAGCCCTTGAACAAAAATTCGACACAAAAATTCGCATTAGCAAATTCGATTTTCGGCTTTTTAACCGCGTTGTATTAAAAGATGTTTACGCTGAAGACGACAACGGCGACACGCTGCTATTCTCGAAAAATATATCGGCAAGCCTACTAGGATACAACAAGCGAAAAAACTCGCTAAACTTCCATCGCATTATACTTAATAAGGCTCTTATAAACTTCCAATCCGACACCATAGGCAAAATGAACCTAGCAAGGTTCATCGGTAATTTCACTGAATCGAAAGATACCTCCAAAAAGTCGGACAACCCCATAACCATAAATGCGAGAAATGTTAGAATTTCTGAATCAAATTTCAGGATGCAAAAGCAGAATGACAAAGACCATGAGTACGGCATTAACTTTAAAGACATGGATATCAAGGGCCTGCATCTCGATGTATCAAACCTAAACATTACGGGCGACACAATAGCGTTTACCATTAAAAACCTAGAAGGCCTAGAAAAAAGCGGTTTTGAAATTGAACGACTTAGATCCGACATGAGCCTTAGTAAAAACCATATGGATTTTGAAAGGCTGCGCATACAAGCAATGAAATCGGACATAAACATTCCTTACCTAAGGTTTAGCTATTCTGACTGGAGTGAGATGAAAGATTTTCTTAATAACGTGAAGCTAAACGGGGAAATAGCGAGTAGCCAGCTTTCAACCAGCGCATTATCTTTCTTTGTTCCTAAGATTAAAAATTTTGATGAGTTTGCCCAAATCGAAGGGACATTCCGAGGCCCAGTAAGCGACCTCAGAGTTCGCAACCTAAAGGTAGAGGCTGCCCAAAACACTTTCATTAACGGCAATATTAATCTAACCGGGTTACCCGATATTAACAACACCTTTATTTTTGTTGATGTTAAGGACTTTGAAACTAGTGTTTTCGACTTAGAAAGCTTATCGTTTGCCGATTCGGAAAAACAGGTAATAGACCTACCCGATGTGCTAAACACACTTGAACAAATTAGCTTCTCGGGAAACTTCACAGGATTTATTACCGATTTCGTTACGTATGGCACCCTTAAAACCAATATTGGCGACGTGTCAATGGACCTTTCGATTAAACCCGACAAGCAAAAAACCACCCAGTTTAAAGGTAAAATTACAACCCAACAGTTACATTTAGGTACGCTACTTAGCAGCAACGCATTTGGTGAGCTTAGCATGACAGCCACGGTAAACGGCGGTACCGACTATAAAAGCACACTAAATGCAACTACTAACGCTACCATATACTCAATCGATGCCAATAACTATAAATATTCAGACATAAATATTGATGGAACGCTAAACAATAAAACATTCGAGGGATCACTATCGGTAAACGACCCCAATGCCAAGGTTAACTTCTTGGGTAAAGTTAACCTATCCAACACTATCCCAACGTACGACTTCTCTGCCTTTGTACCAAAAATCGACTTAGTAAAACTTAACCTAAACACTACCGATAGCATATCGGAAGCTTCAGTTCTTTTAACTGCACAATTTAGCGGAAACAGCATCGACAACATAAAAGGAGATATAAAAGCGGTTAACGTTTTTTACCGAAATCAAAACGGAGAGATTAAAACATCCGACATTATAGTTAGCGCAATAAACACTGCCGACAGCAAGCAAATTACTTTAAAATCGGAATTTGTAGATGGTGAAATTAGGGGAAAATATAACTATACGAATATATTATCATCGCTAAAAAACTTGCTATACCTATACATCCCTGCGCTTAGCCAGAACAATGTAAAACCCGATATTACGCCCACAGGGGTTGACAACCCTGAACTTAACGATTACATTGTTCGTTTACGACTAAAAAACTCCGATAGGTTATGCAGTGTGCTTTTCCCAAACTTCAGAATAGTTGAAAACACCAACGTATTTGGTATTTACAACCCCGACTTACAAACGTTGAACCTTAAAATTAGAATTCCCGAAATACAGCTGGGCTCCAATATAATAAAGGATGTTTTAATTGAGGGTATAACTAACGACTCAACCCTAACCGCCACCATTACTTCGCCCCAAATTAGCATAGGCAACTCGCATATTCGAAATGTGTCAATTCGTACCGCAGCACAAAACGACAGCTTAAAAACATCTATTGAATGGGATAACAAAACGGAGATAGAAAATTTTGGTCGGATAAATACGAAAGCCCTGTTTGCTCATAATTTAGGAAATAAAACGGTAAACCTAAATTTTGTACCCTCAGAATTCACACTAAACGACACCATCTGGAATATAAATGAATCGGAAGTAGTAATTGACACCTCTACGATCTTATTTAATAACATACTGCTATACAACAAAACGCAAACGCTTAGCATAAATGGTGAAATTGGATCACAAGAATCTGATTTTATTGAGGCCACCCTCAGAAACATTGATGTTTCGAACGTAAACCTTTACACCCAGAATATGGGTTACACCTTTGGCGGGGCAATTAACGGGTATGCCAAAGTTACCAACATAGCTAACACCCCTCTTTTTTATGCTGATCTAAAAGTAGATAGCCTACACGCCAATACTTACGAACTTGGACAAATTACGCTCAATAGCCAGTGGCATCCACAGGATAAGCGACTATCAATTGACGTTAAGAATATCCATAGCAATCATGCCATTAATCTTGGGGGCGATTACTTTCTCGAAACACAAAAGTTGCAATTCTTCGCTAGGTTAAACGATATTCCCATTGGGCTAATAGAACCGCTAGTGGCTGGAGCCGTTACAAACATGCAAGGGGCTATCTCGGGTAATATTAACATCACAGGAAGTAGCAGTAAGCCCTTGCTTAACGGCACCCTAAGAATGAACAGCATTGCTACAACCATCGATTTCACTAAAACGCGCTACTTTATTGACGATAAAATAACCATTGAAAATAGCGACTTACTATTTCAAGACTTCAAGATTTACGATAGCAACAACCGGCTTGCCATGCTAAATGGAAAGATTAATACCAATTACTTTAAAAACATCAGCCTAAATCTTAACCTTGCCCCTTCTAACTTTCTGCTTTTAAAAACCAACGAGCACGACAACGACACATTTTACGGAACTATTTACGCAAGCGGCAAAGCCAATGTAACAGGCCCTCCCAGTAACTTAGCCGTTAACGCTTCGATTAAAACAGAGCCACGAACCGCCATCTTCTTACCACTATCGTCAAATAGCAGCGTAGATGAGTATGACTTTGTTCAGTTTCTTAATAAAAGCGAAGAAATTATTATAATTGAAGAGCATGGGGAGCTCGATAATACCGAAAAGCCCAATATTAATATTTCGCTCGATCTAGAGGTTACTCCCGAAGCCGATGTTCAGATTATAATCGACAAGCAGCAAGGCGATATTATTAAGGCAAATGGTTCCGGAGATCTAAAAATGGAGGTGGACATGGGAGAAAATATTTTCAACATGTTTGGACAGTATGCCATTGAACAAGGGGACTACCTATTTACGCTGCAAGGAGTTATTAACAAAAGGTTTAAAATCGGACAGGGAAGCACCCTTACATGGAATGGTAACGTTGTTGATGCGCTTATGGATATAAGCGCTATTTATAGCCTCCGAACCACATTAAAAAACCTTAATCCCGGAAGCGACGATCCGATTTACAACAATCGGACGCAGGTTGACTGTTACATCAATCTTTCGGGAAAACTTTTGGAACCAAAAATTGGTTTCGACATAAAAGTTCCCATGGCAGAAAACGATCCTATGGCTAAGGCGGTGGTTCAGGATGCTCTAAATACCGAGGAGCGTGTTAACCGACAATTCCTGTCGCTTCTAGTTATTCAAAGCTTTACCAGCGAGGATCCAACAGCACAAAATGCTATTATGGGACAAGGTTTAGCGTCTACTGCAGGCGAAGTGCTATCGAACCAGATTAGCAACCTGGTTTCACAAATCTCAACCGCTTTTGACTTTGGCGTGAATTGGAGGCCTGGAGACGAGCTAAGCCCAACCGAAATAGAGCTGGCTCTGTCAACCCAACTTTTTAACGAAAGGCTTACCATAAATAGTAACTTCGACATGGGCAACGAGAATGTGAGCAGCGGATTTGTGGGTGATGTTAGCGCCGACTTAAAGATAGTTCCATCGGGGAAGTTACGGCTTAAAGCCTTCTATCGATCCAACGATGAGCTAATGTACAGCGCAAACTACGGTGAGTATACAGCTGGTGCAGGTATAATGTATCGCGAAGATTTTAATAACCTTAGCGAACTGTTTACTAAGTATAAAAATTTATTTACTCGCAAAAAAAGAGATGTTTTCGAATTCAACTCACAAGGCATTGATAATGAAACCAAAGCAGATACATTATCGCCGTTTAATAAAGATCCAGTAAAAACAGATTTTATAGAAATAAAATAGATTTACTCTTTCTACGTTTTTTTATTAATTTCGTCCAAAAATAAATACTAATATGATTCGAATAATGCTTCTACAAATTGATTTGGCTGCAGATGTTTTAGCAGAACCTGCAAAGGAACTCACCCTTAGCTTTTGGGATTTGGCATTTAAGGGTGGATGGATTATGATTCCCCTCGTGTTGCTTTGGTTTATAGCAGTTTACCTTTTCATTGAGCGGTTTTGGTCAATAAAAAAGGCCGCAAAAGAAGATGCAAACTTTATGAATAGGATAAAGGAATACGTTCACGATGATAAAATTGAATCGGCGGTTTCTCTTTGTCGTAACCAAAATACACCGGTTGCCCATATGATTGAAAAGGGCTTACAACGAATTGGGAGGCCTCTTTCTGATGTTACCTCAGCAATTGAAAATGTGGGTAATCTGGAAATATCGAAACTTGAAAGCGGACTACCAACACTGGCCACAATTGCAGGTGGTGCGCCTATGATCGGTTTCTTGGGAACTGTAGTAGGTATGATTAGGGCCTTTTACGATATGTCAATGGCTGGAAACAATATTGATGTGGGCTTGCTCTCGAATGGTATTTACACCGCCATGGTAACCACCGTAGCCGGCCTTATTGTTGGTATATTCGCTTTTTTTGCTTATAATATACTTGTTGCCAAGGTAGAAAACGTGGTATTCACCATGGAAGCCAATACCACCGAGTTTATGGATTTACTTAACGAACCCGTATCCTAATAATCAAAAATAGTTAATATGGCACTAAAGCGAGGGTCCAAAGTAAACGCACAGTTCAGCATGTCGTCAATGACCGACATAGTATTCCTTTTGCTAATATTCTTTATGGTATCGTCAACCCTAGTTGCACCAAATGCGCTAAAGCTGTTACTACCACAAAGCAATAGCCAAACCCCAGCAAAAGCTATAACAACCGTCAGCATTACACAGGATTTGCTCTTTTATATTGAGCAAACACCCATTCCATTTTCCGATTTAGAACATTACCTAGCCCAAAAACTTCGGGGAGAAGCAGAACCAACCATATCCCTTCATGTACATCGCTCGGTACCCATGGAGGAGGTTGTAAAAATAATGAATATAGCCAAAGATAATAGGTACAAGCTTATTTTAGCAACACAACCATTAAAGTAACCACTAGCATGAGCAGCAAAACCAAAGGCATAATTGGCTCTATTTTTATACACGGAATTTTCCTTGTAGTGCTAATTCTATTTGGTTTTTCTACACCCCTACCCCTACCTGGCGAAGAGGGAATTCTTATAAATTTTGGCACCGATGATCAAGGAATGGGATTACGTGAACCCCAAAAAACAGACAAACCAGCTTCGACTCCAACACAAACACCAGTAACTGAAAAAATTGAAGAAGCCCCCATTACTCAAGATTTTGAAGAGGCACCATCAATAGATGAACCAAAAACTAAACCCGACATAAAACCCGAAGAAGAGAAGCCAGAGGACAAACCGAAAGAAAAAGAGAAAGAAGTAGAAGAGAAACCGCGAGAAATAGATCAAAGAATTCTTTTCCCAGGACAAAAAGTTGATGGCGACTCAAGCGGCGAAGGCGACTCTACGGTGAAAGGCAACCAGGGTGATGTTGAGGGTTCGGTTGACTCGCAAAATAGAGAGGGCGGCACAACCAGCGGGGGCGATGGCATTAGCTTTAGCTTGGGCAACAGGGGGGCTCTATCGTTACCTCAACCTGAATATCCTAGGCAGAAAAGTGGCCGAATTGTGGTGGAAGTTACTGTTGACAGAAACGGCTATGTTACCAAAGCTCGCGGTGGGATTCGTGGTTCAACATCAACCGACACAGAGCTTATAAAAGCTGCAGAGAAAGCTGCTCTCAGAGCAAGGTTTAACATAAATAGAGAAGCACCTGCCTCTCAAATGGGTACCATAACCTACATTTTCAAACTTCAATAGGTAGCTAAAAAAACAGAAGCTTTACTGCAAAAACCAGCACGGTAATCAGCAAAAACCAACGAATAAATTTGGCTCCACGCTTAATAGCAACCCTTGTTGCTATCCATGCGCCTAGCATATTCCCCATGCCAAGGGTAATACCGTACATGTAATTAACCTGCCCGTTGTAAATAAAAACGCTTAGAGCCGAAACGGTTAATACAAAAACGATGAGCGACTTAATTGCATTAGCTTTTACCAATTCGTGTCCAGCACCCAATACCAAACCTGCCAATAAAAAGTAACCTACACCTGCCTGAATAAACCCTCCGTAAAAACCGATACCTAAAAATAGTACTACCCGAACAAAACTAGGCTTAGCATTTTTAAATTTTTCATTACTTTGCAACCACTTATCAGGCTTATAAAGTATCAAAAAAAACATAAAAACAAGTAAAAAACCTATTATCCTACTCATTACCTGTTCGCTTATATTTACAGCAAAAGCTGCACCTATAAACGAACCAATCACAGCGGGTATGGTTAACCACACCCCTTCTTTCCACTCAAAAACTTTCTTCTGCTTAAAACCACCTACTGCTACCAAACTCTGAAGCATTACCCCAATCCTATTGGTTGCATTGGCCACATTTGCGGGTAGTCCTAAAAAGATAAGCAACGGTAAGGTAAGAAGGCTGCCACTCCCAGCTAATGTATTTATAAAACCGGCAACAAAGCCCACCCCAACAATCAAAAAACAGGTCCATAAATCCATAGGATTACATAAAACTTCCTTAAACAAAAAGACGAACTAAATATCTCCTTACTTTTGCAACCTACTTATTTTTCAATCCGAGTTCCTTAATAATTCCGTCTATTTTATCGTGGAGCTTTGGTTTTAGCAACTCATACTCTGCAGGATATTGCATATTAGCCTTAACCCCAAAATAAAACTTGATTTTGGGCTCTGTACCCGATGGGCGTATGGATACTCGGCTACCATCATCTGTAATAAATTGAATTACATTTGACTTAGGCAGCTTTATTGCAAAAATCTGGCTCTTTTCCAGCTTAAATGATTGTTGCTTTAAGTAGTCGTTAATAATTACAACCTTAGATCCACCCAGCTCTTTAGGTGGCGATGACCTATAGCTATCCATCATCCTATTAATCTCCTCAGCCCCCTCCATCCCTTTTCTGGTAATGGAAAGTAGTCGCTCATGATACAATCCATACTTAGTGTATAGGTCAATCAGAATTTGATAAACCGTTTTACCTTGCTCTTTGGCCCAAGCAACAATTTCGGCAAACATTGCGCAGGAAAGCACAGCATCCTTATCACGAACAAAAGACCCCACCAGGTAACCATAGCTCTCCTCACCTCCAGCAATAAATACCTTACTTCGCTCATTCTGCCTAATAACCTCAGCAATGTATTTAAAGCCCGTTAATACCTCCTTGCATTCCACCTTAAAATTAGCTGCTATATCTGCCAACAGGTTAGAAGTTACGATGGTTTTCACGATGTACTCATTACCTCTCAGCCATTTTTTTTCGTCCCATTTAGTTAGCACATAATGAATTAATAGTGCGGCAGCCTGATTCCCATTAAGCAAAATAAAATTCCCCATATTATCCTTAACACCAATTCCAACCCTGTCGGCATCGGGATCGGTTGCCATAACAATATCGGCATCCATCTTTTTTGCCTTATCTAGGGCAAGCTTTAACGCTGCGGGATCTTCGGGATTAGGCGAATCGACAGTGGGAAAATTTCCATCAATCACATTCTGTTCGGGGATGGTTGCCACCGAGGAAAACCCAAATTTATGCAATACCTTGGGTACTAAATCTACACCCGTTCCATGTATTGGAGTGTAAACTATCTTTATATTGCGATGCTTTAAATTTTCGGCAGGCGAAAGCGACATCGAAGATAAGGTATTTAGGTACATCTCATCAATCTCGCTACCAATAACCTTTATTAGGTTATGATCGCCTTCAAACTTAACCTCGTTAACTGACGATATACTATTAACCTCGGCTATTATATTCTCATCGTGGGGCGGAACAATTTGCGCACCATCGTCCCAATAAACTTTATACCCATTATACTCTTTAGGGTTATGTGAAGCGGTAATCACTATTCCGCTTTGACACTTTAGGGTACGAATTGCAAAGCTAAGTTGTGGCGTGGGTCGTAACGCTTCAAATAGGTAAACCCATATTCCGTTTGCCGTTAAAATTTCGGCAGCAGTTAAAGCGTAAGGCATACTATTATTTCGCGAATCGAAAGCAATGGCAACCCTTATCTCGGGTTGATTTTTAAATGCCTTTAACAGGTAATTTGCCAATCCCTGCGTTGCCTTACCCAAGGTATATCGGTTCATTCGGTTCGTTCCAGGCCCCATAATTCCTCTTAACCCTCCTGTTCCAAACTCCAAATCCTTGTAAAAAGCTTCAACCAGCTCTTTGGGATCATTTTCTATAAGGTTTTTTACTGCAGCACGTGTTTTTTTATCAAATTCGGGTTTTAGCCACTGTTCTGCCCTCTGCAAAATATCGGGATCTATCTTCTGCTTATTCATAGCAATAGGTTTTATAGTTTTACTCTTTTAAGACAATTACTAAGGCTTTCGCGCCAATGAGGTATGGTAATTCCGTGGCAATCCTTAATTTTCGATTTATTTAAAACGCTATAAGGAGGTCTTTTGGCTGCTGTTGGATACTCTGAGCTTAAGATAGGAATTATTTCACAACTATGCGTATAGAAATTAGCTATCTCTGTGGCTAAATCGAACCAGCTACAAACCCCCTCGTTAGTGTAATGGAATATTTCAGGAATAAAACATTTTTTCCCCTTTAATACAATATCAACTAGCATCTGTGCCAGATTATTTGCCCAGGTTGGCGAACCAACCTGATCGTATACAACTCGTAAACTACTGGTTTCTTTGGATTTACTAGCAATAGTTTTAACAAAATTTTTACCGAACTCAGAGTATAACCAAGCGGTGCGCACAACCATTGTATTTCCTATACCTAGAGCATTTTGCTCACCTTTCAGCTTCGATTCGCCGTAAACTGAATTTGGCGAGGGTTCTGCATTTTCGGCATAGGGGCTACATGCCAACCCATTAAAAACATAATCGGTTGATACATGTATTAACTTAGCATTTACCCCGTGCCCCGATTGCGCCAAGTATAATGGTGCATCTGCATTTAGCTTGAATGCTGCATCCTTATCGCTTTCGGCCTTATCTACCGCAGTATAAGCAGCACAATTAATTATAAAATCGGGGTTGACATCATTTACAAACCTCGTAACCGCATCATTATCGACAATATTCAACTCCTCCACATCGGTAAAAACAAAATGCAGGGTTGGAAATTCGGGAGCTAAAAGCCGAAGTTCCGAACCAAGTTGCCCCTTTGCGCCTGTAACCAAAATCTTTACCATACTACTACTTGCAATTTCCTCCATAAACAAAATTTGTCTCCAAGTTACTAAAGCAAGGAAAGACCCTGTCCTTAGCCGATACTATTGCATTCTTTTTATCAACTTCCCAATCTATTCCTAGTACCTCATCATTAAAACGAATACCTCGCTCGGCACTAGCATTGTAAAACGAATCGCATTTGTAATTTACAATTGTTGAATCGCTTAGTACCGAAAATCCATGGGCAAACCCTCTGGGAATATATAGCAACCGTTTATTTTCCGCATTTAGTTCACAAGAAAAATGCTTTCCGTAGGTAGGCGAATTTTTCCGAATATCAACGGCAACATCAAGTATAGCTCCATGTACTACCCTCACCAGTTTTGCCTGAGCATAGGGTGCCAGCTGGTAATGTAAACCACGTATCACACCTTTTGAAGAACGCGATTCGTTATCCTGTACAAAAGGTTTATCAATTCCAATATCAGCAAATTTCTTTGCATTATATGCTTCAAAAAAGTAACCCCTCGAATCGTTAAAAACTTTAGGTTCGAGCACAAATAAACCATCAATAAATGTTTCTATCCTTTTCATCTACCTACTCTTTAATTTTCAAAGATACAGATGGAACATCCATGGCAAGGCTATTAGCATAGATGGTTCATCTAATCAAGTTCTTCGTTAGCAATTCTGAGCAGATAGTCGCCATACTGATTTTTCAGCAGGGGCCTTGCCAGCTCAAGAAGTTGCTGCCTATTTATAAAGTTGTTACTATACGCAATTTCCTCAATGCAAGCAACCTTAAGCCCTTGTCGCTCCTCTATGGTTTGAATAAAAACCGAGGCTTGCAGCAAGCTCTCATGGGTTCCAGTATCGAGCCAGGCCATTCCCCGTCCTAAAAGTTTAACATTAAGCCTATTTTCATTTAAATACAACCTGTTTAAATCTGTAATTTCAAGCTCTCCACGTGACGATGGTTTTAAACTTTTAGCTTTTTGCACAACATCGTTACCATAAAAATACAGGCCAGTTACTGCATAATTCGACTTTGGGTCCTCGGGTTTCTCCTCAATACTAAGCACTTTCCGCTGCTTATCGAACTCTACCACGCCATACCTATGGGGATCGTTAACGTAATAACCAAAAACGGTTGCACCATCCTCTTGCTGAGCACACTGTTTCAGTATTCCGCCAAACCCGTGACCATAGAAAATATTATCGCCCAGCACAAGGCAAACCGAATCATCACCAATAAAATCTTCGCCAATTATAAAGGCCTGAGCCAAACCATCGGGCGATGGTTGCTCTGCATAGCTTAATTCGAGTCCCAGCTGACGACCATCACCAAACAAATCTTTATATAAAGGTAAGTCTTTAGGTGTAGATATTATAAGAATCTCCCTAATATTGGCAAGCATTAGCACCGATAAGGGGTAATAAATCATCGGTTTATCAAAAACAGGGATAATCTGTTTTGATATGCTTTTCGTTATTGGATATAAACGAGAGCCCGAGCCACCAGCAAGTATTATACCTTTCATAAAACTACTATTTTTAAATGTTTATTAAAAATCCATGGAATGGTTATCCTTGTGTACGCTAACGCTGTTCTCATGAACCGTTCTGTAAAACTATTTTACTGTAAGTTTTTAAAATATTGTATCGTTTCAATCAATCCCATTTCTAACGATACCTTGGGTTGCCATCCGTTTAGCACTTCTTTTGCCAAAGAGATATCTGGATTTCGCTTGGCCGGATCATCATTTGGTAATTTTTTAAAAACGAATTTAGATGTACTACCGGTTAGGTCAACAATTAGCTTGGCCAGCTCAAGAATAGTTATCTCATTCGGATTTCCGATATTAACAGGCCCTGTAACGCTATCATCGGTTCCCATTAATAATATAAGGGCTTCAACTAGGTCATCGACATACATAAAGCTACGCGTTTGCGAACCATCACCATATATGGTAATATCCTCGCCCCTAATTGCCTGTAAAACAATATTCGATACAACCCTGCCATCGTTAAGCCCCATTCGTTTTCCGTAGGTATTGAATATACGGGCAATTTTAATCTTAACATCGTTCTGCTTGTGGTAGCTCATAAAAAGGGTTTCGGCACATCTTTTCCCCTCATCGTAGCAAGCCCTTTCGCCAATTGGATTCACATTACCCCAGTACTCTTCGGGCTGGGGGTGCACCTGTGGGTCGCCATAAACCTCGCTGGTGGAGGCCTGTAATATTTTGGCTTTTACCCTCTTGGCTAATCCCAACATGTTAATTGACCCCATTACAGAGGTTTTAACCGTTTTAATGCCGTTAAATTGATACTGAATTGGTGATGCAGGACAAGCCAGATTGTAAATTTCGTCAACCTCTAAATAAATAGGATTAATAACATCATGACGTATTACCTCAAAGTAGGGCCTATCCATCAAATGAATTATGTTCTTTTTGGTTCCGGTAAAGAAATTATCTAAACAGATAACTTCGTGGCCATCATTAAGCAGGTGCTCGCACAGGTGCGAACCCAAAAAACCTGCCCCGCCGGTTACCAAAATACACTTCATACAGTAAAATTATTTAAGTTTATCACCAAATTCTGCTCAAAGATATTCTTAGTTAGGCTAAAAAGGAAAAAATAGATGAAGATTTACATGGTAAACCTATAATTAAGCTACAAAAACTAATTAATAACCCCAAAAAACTGATAAGACTAACCAAATTTCACCTGTTAAAAAAAAAATTACAGCAAATTGCAACAAAAAAACCCAGTTTATTTCCTATAAATGATAAAGTTATGTAGTTTTGCACTCTATTTTTTCTATCTATATTGTCTAACCCATTAATTACAAGTTAATTTAAATGATTAATCAAGAAGAAGAAACTTCGAAAGAAGTAAATGTTGAGGAAACAGAACAGCAAGTTGCTGAGCCAAAACAAAACGAAAGTTCCGAAAACGAAAACCCTGTTGTGGCCGAACAAACCAGAACAGAACCAATTGAAGATTTCGATTGGGAAGCGTACGCCGACGAAATTGAGTACTCAAAAGAGGAGAAAACAAAATTTGAGGCTATGTACGATGAGACCCTTTCATCGATTGGTGAAGGAGAGGTTATCGACGGAACCGTTATTTCGATGAACACCCGCGAGGTAGTTATTAACATCGGTTACAAATCTGAAGGAATAATTAGCCTAAACGAATTTAGGTACAACCCCGAGCTTGCCCCTGGCGACACGGTTGAAGTTTACGTTGAAAACCAAGAGGATAAGCGCGGACAGCTTGTGCTATCGCACAAAAAGGCACGCTCGCTACGCTCTTGGGATAGGGTTAACGCAGCCTTAGAGAATGATGAGATAATTAAGGGATACATAAAATGCCGCACCAAAGGTGGTATGATTGTAGACATATTCGGCATTGAGTCATTTCTTCCAGGTTCTCAAATTGATGTTAAACCCATTCGCGACTACGATATTTACGTGGGTAAAACCATGGAGTTCAAGGTTGTTAAAATCAACCAAGAGTACAAAAACGTTGTTGTTTCGCATAAAGCACTTATCGAAGCGGAGCTTGAACAACAGAAAAAAGAAATTATTGCTAAGCTTGAAAAAGGTCAAGTGCTTGAAGGAACTGTTAAGAACATTACCAGCTACGGTGTATTTATCGACCTTGGTGGCGTAGATGGTCTTATCCATATCACCGATCTATCATGGGGTAGAGTTTCTCACCCAGAAGAAATTGTTGAGCTAGACCAAAAAATCAATGTGGTAATTCTTGATTTTGACGATGCTAAAAAACGTATCGCACTAGGTTTAAAGCAGCTTACTCCTCACCCATGGGATTCGCTTGATCCCAACCTAAAAATTGGTGATCTGGTTAAGGGTAAAGTTGTTGTAATGGCCGATTACGGTGCATTCGTAGAAATTGCTCCTGGTGTTGAAGGCTTAATTCACGTATCGGAAATGTCGTGGAGCCAGCATTTACGCAGCGCACAAGAATTCCTAAAAGTGGGCGACGAGGTTGAGGCTCAAATCATAACCCTTGATCGCGAGGAGCGCAAAATGTCTATGGGTATGAAGCAGCTTAAGCCAGATCCATGGGAGAAAATTGAGGAGAAATATCCACTAAACTCGAAACACAAGGCGAAAGTACGCAACTTTACCTCTTTCGGAGTTTTTGTTGAGCTGGAAGAAGGTGTTGATGGCCTTATTCATATTTCGGACCTTAGCTGGACAAAGAAAATTAAGCATCCAGCAGAATTTACTACCGTTGGAGCCGACTTTGAAGTTGTTGTGCTAGATATTGACAAAGATAACCGTCGCTTGAGCCTAGGCCATAAGCAGCTTGAGGAGAACCCTTGGGATGTTTTCGAAACAATATTTACCACGGATTCAATTCACGAAGGAACGATAATTGATATTTTCGATAAGGGAGCCGTTGTTGCTCTTCCATATGGTGTTGAAGGGTTTGTTACCCCAAAACATCTTGTAAAAGAAGACGGAAGTGCTGCTAAAGTTGACGATAAGATGGAGTTCAAGGTTATTGAGTTCAACAAATCATCCAAACGAATCATCCTATCGCACAGCCGTATTTTTGAAGATGCGAAAAAAGGTAGTGGAACAACGCCCACGAAAAAAGGCAAGGGTGCTTCTACACAAAAAGCTGTGAAAAAGTTGAAAGATAATTTAGAAAGGACTACCTTAGGGGATATTTCTGAATTGGCTGCTTTAAAAACCGAACTTGAAGAAAATCAAAAGAAAGAGAACAAGAAAAAAGCTGCTGATAAAGATAAGGAGTAACTCAAATTATTAATCACTAAAACCGATATTAATGGAATTTAGGATTAGCAAACTCGAGAATTATTCTCTAGTTGAAGTTCTGGAAGAAAAGTTAGATACAAATATTGCTCCAAGCTTAAAATCTGAACTGGTTCTTATTTCAGGTAATGGCGAGCGAAACATGGTTCTCGACTTGAGTTCATGTCGATACTGCGATTCGTCGGGCTTGAGCGCAATACTTGTTGCTAACAGATTGTGCAAAAACGCCAACGGAACATTTGTTTTAACAGGGCTTACCGATGCCGTTGAGCGCTTAATAACAATATCTCAACTAGATACAGTTCTGAACATTGCATACTCAAAAGAGGAGGCTGCTCAAATAATTTCTAAAGCAGAAAGCGAAAAACAAGAGAAGTGACATTCTCTGTAACCATACTTGGTAGCAGCAGCGCGCTGCCTACCTCAAAACGATTTCCAGCCGCTCATGTGTTCAATACGCATGAGCGGCTGTTTTTAGTAGACTGCGGCGAGGGTACCCAAATACAGCTACGTAAATACAAGCTAAAACTATCGCGGCTAGAGCGCATATTCATCTCTCATCTGCACGGCGACCATGTGCTTGGAATCTTTGGGCTAATATCAACCCTAAACCTTTTAGGGCGAAAAGCACCCCTAGCCATATACGCTCATCAAGAATTTGAACCAATTCTTAATAAAAACATCAACTTTTTTATAAAAAACCTACAGTTCGCCATATCCTTTATTCCCATAGAGGCTAACCAAAAAAAAAGCATACTGTTTGAAGACCAACAGATAATTGTTGAAACTTTCCCTTTAAAGCATCGAATACCATGTAATGGTTTTATTTTTAGAGAGAAGGAAAAAACACCAAACATAAAGAAACATCTTATCGAAAAATACTGCATACCCCTAAGCGAGATAGTAAGAATTAAACAGGGAGCCAACTTTACGCTGCCAACGGGTAAGGTTATCCCCAACAGCGAGTTAACCTATCTTTCATCATCACCCCGCTCGTATGCATACTGTAGCGACACCATGTTCTTTAGCAAGCTGGCAGAGTATGTTAAAAACGTTGACTTACTGTATCACGAAGCTACCTTTGGCAGCGAAATGGCAAGCCTGGCAAAACAAACAGGCCATTCAACAGCCTCCGATGCGGCTAAAATTGCCAGCTTAGCAAAAGTAAAAAAGCTGGTAATCGGTCATTTCTCTTCGCGATACAAAGATATTGACCCGCTCCTTACCGAGGCGCAACAAATATTCCCAAACACATCCGCTGCCACGGAAGGAGACATATTCAAAATTGAAGCAAACAGGGTTAAATTATGACCTTTTTTTCTACCTTTGTCAAACCCATTAAAAACCACCATACAATGCATAGCAAAATTTTAATACTCGATTTCGGGTCGCAATACACCCAATTAATAGCCCGAAGAATTCGCGAACTTAAAGTTTACTGCGAAATTCACCCCTACAATAAGATACCCGCCATCGATAAAACAATAAAAGGTGTTATTCTTTCTGGAAGTCCCTTTTCTGTTCACGATCCCAAGGCTCCAAAACCCGATATAAGCAATATTAGGGGTAAAATTCCATTGCTAGGAATTTGTTATGGTGCCCAACTTCTAGCCCAAACCAGTGGTGGCAAGGTTGAACCCTCGCAAATTCGAGAGTACGGAAAGTCAACCCTATCCATTGCTCAAACGGACAGTATCCTGTTTAAAGGTGTAAAAAATCCAACCCAAGTTTGGATGTCGCACGGCGACACCATTATGACACTCCCCGATAATTTTGAAGTTGTTGCAGGAACGCCCGAGGTTAAAATGGGTGCCTTTCACGTTAAAAACGAGCAAACCTATGGCATTCAGTTCCACCCCGAGGTTTATCATACCATCGAGGGGTTGTTAATACTACACAATTTTGTAGTTGGTGTTTGTGGTTGCAAGCAGGACTGGACACCAGCATCATTTGTAAACGAAGCCATTAAAAAAATTAAGCATACGGTTAAAGATGATAAGGTTGTTTTAGGCCTTTCGGGTGGCGTTGATAGCTCTGTGGCTGCTCTACTATTACATCGGGCTATTGGAAAGCAATTGACCTGTATTTTTGTCGATAATGGGCTCCTTCGTAAGAATGAATTTGAAGAGGTTCTCAAATCTTACAAAAACCTTGGGTTAAATGTTATTGGAGTTGATGCAAAGCAACAATTCTACAACGCCCTAAAAGGGATTACTGACCCTGAGCTAAAAAGAAAAAGCATAGGCAAAAACTTTATCGATATTTTTGATCAGGAAGCAAACAAGCTAACCAACGTAACATGGCTTGCGCAGGGCACAATATACCCCGATGTTATTGAATCGATTTCAGTTAATGGGCCATCAGCAACCATTAAATCACACCACAACGTGGGCGGGCTTCCCAAACACATGATGCTTAAAATAGTTGAACCCCTTAGACTTTTATTTAAAGATGAGGTTCGTAAAGTTGGACATGAGCTGGAGCTGCCCTCAAATATTCTCAATAGGCACCCATTCCCAGGGCCTGGATTGGGGATTCGAATTCTTGGCGAGGTAACACCCGAAAAGGTTGCCCTACTGCAGGAAGCAGATAGCGTGTATATAAACGGGCTTAAAAAATTCGACCTTTACGATAAGATATGGCAAGCAGGTGCAATGCTACTACCTATACAAACCGTTGGGGTTATGGGCGATGAAAGAACTTACGAGTATGTATTAGCGCTACGCGCTGTAACATCAACCGACGGGATGACCGCCGATTGGTACCCGCTACCCTACGAGTTTATGGCAAATATTTCAAACGAAATAATAAACCGCGTAAAGGGCATTAACAGGGTTGTTTACGATATTAGTTCGAAACCCCCTGCAACTATTGAGTGGGAATAAAACAGAACATTTCCTCAATACGAATGTTATAAATAATCAACAACAAAAATTTCGTTCAAACTACAGACTCCCAATAACATGACACGTCGAATTGCATCATTTTTCCTGTTTATTGTAATCATACTAAGCACCCAGCTGGTTGTTAGTCAAACCAGCTCATCAAATCTAGCGCTTTACAAAATTGTTCGGTTTATGCAATACGTATCTAGCGATTATGTAGACACGCTAGATATTGATAATCTGGTGGATGACGCTATTAAGGAAACGTTACAAAATTTGGATCCTCACTCGGTTTATATTTCGAAAGAGGATGTAAAGGCCATGAACGAACCGCTCGAGGGTAACTTTGAAGGCATTGGCGTTGAGTTTAATATACTTAACGACACGCTTATGGTTGTAAATCCTGTTCCGGGGGGGCCATCGGAAAAGGTTGGCATTGTTGCAGGCGATAGAATAATTAAAATAGACAACGAGGTTGTAGCAGGCATAGGGCTAAAAAACTCGGATGTTTTTAAAAAATTGCGTGGTGATAAGGGTACCAAAGTTGTGGTTGAAATACTTAGAAAAAATTGGCCTAAAACCCTTGAGTTTACTATTACACGTGATAAAATCCCAATTTACAGCCTCGACGCATCGTACATGGTAACTAAACGGATAGGTTACATCAAATTAAACCGATTTGCCCAAAAAACAGAGGATGAATTCCTTGAAGCCCTCCATAAGCTAAAGGAGCAAAAAATGAAGGACCTTATTCTCGATCTCAGGGGAAACGGTGGTGGGTATCTTAACGCTTCGGTTGCCCTAGCCGATCATTTCCTCGACGACGACCAGATGATAGTGTATACCGAAGGTCGGAATGTACCCAATACAGAGTATAAATCAACAATAAATGGCGAATTTACCCGTGGCCGGCTTATTATTCTTATTGATGAGGGGTCTGCATCTGCCAGCGAAATTGTATCGGGAGCGGTACAGGACTGGGATAGAGGCATTATTATCGGACGCCGTTCGTTTGGTAAAGGGTTGGTTCAAAACCAGCTCCCCCTACCCGACGGATCGCTAATTAGGCTAACCGTTGCACGCTACCACACCCCTACCGGACGGGTTATTCAAAAGCCATACAGCTCGGGTAGCAGGAAAGACTACTACAGCGAGCTTAGCAAGCGTTACGAGAATGGAGAATACTTTACTTCTGACAGTATCGCAATGCCCGATTCGTTAAAATACTACACCCTACAAAAAAACAAGGTGGTTTACGGAGGAGGGGGTATTATACCCGATATTTTCACCCCATTCGACACTAGTTTTTACTCCGACTATTACGGTAAAATGATACGCATGGGTATTATTAATCAGTACGTTCACTCTTATATTGATAAGAACCGTGATGAGCTTAACCAGAAGTATGCTTCTTTTGAAAAGTTTAACCAAAATTTTGAAATAACACCTAGTATTATTGAAGAATTGGTTACCTTTGCCCAAGATATGAAACTTCCCTCCGATTTAGAAGGACTTAAAACCTCCGAGATGGAGATACGAAAACAGCTAAAAGCACTTATTGCACAAAATTTATTTTCAACTAATCATTATTTTCAAATCGTAAATCAGAACAATATGGCCCTCCAAAAAGCCATTGAGGTGTTAAATAGCTGGGACAGCTACAAGCATCTTGTGAAAGAATAGCCTAAACCTGGGAATCCCCAGGCAATCATTACCGATAAAATGCCTAAACAGTGTAGTATCGAGGATATTTACCTGTCGACATAAAAAGGTGCTTTATGATAAGCCTGCCAAGGGATATAGTTATGGGAAATTGTTAGTACTTTAGATAGCAAGGGGGTCACTTCGTTCGCTTCAACTTATTTTTAAAATGGAAACACAATCAGATTTTAGTCAGCTTGGTTTATCGGATGAAACCCTTAAAACCATAGCAGCAAAGGGATTCGAAACCCCATCCCCTATTCAAAAGTTAGCAATACCAGTACTTATTAACGAGGAATGCGATATTATTGGTCAGGCCCAAACCGGAACAGGTAAAACAGCAGCATTTGGGCTTCCCATACTCGAAAAATTAGCCCCAGGCAAAAAGCGTACAGTAAATGCCCTAATCCTTGTGCCTACACGTGAATTAGCCCTACAGGTAGCCGATGAAATCTCGTCGTTTAAAGGGTCTCGCAACATCAACCTTATTAGCCTTTACGGAGGGCAATCAATTTCGGAGCAACAACGACGCTTACGTCGTGGGGCTGATATTGTGGTGGGTACCCCCGGCAGGATTCTCGACCTACTAAAAAGGAGAAACCTTATTCTAGACGACCTGGATTGGTTTGTTCTAGATGAGGCCGACGAGATGCTTAACATGGGCTTTATTGATGACATAGAGCTTATCTTAAGCTATACCCCTAAAGACAAGCGAATGCTTCTATTTTCGGCTACAATGCCCGATAGGATAGTGAGGCTTTCGGCTAAGTTTATGAATTCTCCACGTAAATTATCGGTAGGAAGCAAAACCCAAGCAACCGATTTGGCCGATCAGATATACTTTGAGGTACGCAGATCCGATAAATTTGATGCGCTAACCCGAATTATTGACATTGAACCGGAGTTTTACGGACTCGTTTTTTGCCGAACACGTATCAATGTCGACGAACTATCGACGAGGCTTATTGAAAGGGGGTACTCTAGCGAAGGGTTACATGGCGACATATCGCAAGCACAAAGAGAGAAAACGCTAAGAAAGTTTAGAAATAAGCACATCAATATACTTGTAGCTACCGATGTGGCAGCCAGAGGTATAGATATTTCAGACCTCACACACGTTATAAACTACAGCTTACCACAGGATCCCGATTCGTATATTCACCGTATAGGACGAACCGGACGCGCAGGCAAAGAGGGAACCGCCATTACATTTATTACTCCCGACGAATACAGGAAATTTCTCTACTTCCAAAAAACAATAAAATCGACTATCCGTAAGGAAATACTTCCTAAAGCACAGGATATTATTGAAATAAAGAAGCTACGTATAAAGGATGAATTACAATCTATTATCGAAAGCGAGAGCTACACCGATTACCTAAGCATGGCCGAAGGAATACTTGAGGTAAACAGCCCCGAAGTTTCGCTTGCAGCCCTGCTTCGTATGGCGTTTAAAAACCAGCTCGAAGAAAGTAACTACTCTGAGGTTAGAGACTTTAAGGTAGATACTAAGGGTACCGCACGGCTTTTTATCGCGCTAGGGAAAAAGGATGGTATGACACCCCGAGGTATATCAGCACTTATTCGCGAAAAGGTTAGAATACCCGATAATAAGCTTGATGATATTGGGGTTTACGACGAATTCTCGTTCGTATCTGTTCCATTTGCCGATGCAGAACCAATTCTAAACGCTTTCTCAAGTAAAAAACAAGGAGGCAAACCACTAGTAACGCGAGCAAAATCAAGAAGATAATTTTTATATAGCATGCAGGACAAGAAAACTTTTATAGCAAAAACCCTTCATGGGCTAGAAGAATTACTTGCCAACGAGTTAAAAACCATAGGCGCCGAAGATGTAACTATTCAGCGCCGAATGGTTAGCTTTACTGGTAATACAGAAACACTTTACAGGGCAAATTTTCAAACCCGAACAGCCACTCGCATCCTAATGCCCATATACGAGTTTAAAGCTCGAAACGAGGAGGAGCTCTATGGGTTAGCCAAAAAGTTTGACTGGACAAGCGTAATGGAGCTATCGCATAAATTTGCAGTTGATGCAACCGTAAATTCCGAAACATTTACACACTCCCACTACATTGCGCTGAAGCTTAAAGATGCCGTTGCCGACCATTTCAGGGATCGTTTTGGGCGTAGGCCATTTGTTGACCCCAAAAAACCCCACATTCAGCTCCATATCCACATTAACAACCATGATTGCACCGTGCTGCTAGACTCGTCGGGCGAATCGCTTCACAAAAGAGGATACAAGCTTTATCAGGATATTGCCCCCATTAACGAGGTGCTAGCCGCTGGTTTAATACTACTTTCGGGGTGGGATGCCAAAACACCATTTATAGACCCAATGTGCGGCTCGGGAACTATTGCCATTGAAGCTGCTTTAATAGCACGCGGAATTGCCCCAGGAATATTCAGGAAAAATTTCGGATTCGAAAATTGGCTAAACTTCGAAAAGGATACCTTTGAGAAGGTTTTTAACGACGAAAGCTACGAACGCAACCTTACCCCCACAATTATTGGTGGAGATGTATCAAAAAGAGCGATTGACCTAACCATATTAAATGCAAAAAATGCTGGTATGCACAAATTTATCAGCACGGAAAAACGCTCTGTATTCGATTTTGAACCGCCTCAAGGGCCTGGTACGGTTATAACCAATCCTCCGTACGGCGAAAGGCTAAAAAAGGAGCAAATTACCACCTTTTACAAGCAGCTAGGTGATTGTTTTAAGCAAAGATACCAAGACTATAAAGTATGGATGCTTAGCGGGAATATGGAGGCTATTAAACGTTTTGGATTGCACGCATCAAAAACATATACCCTATTCAACGGGCCGCTTGAATGCAAGTACTTAAAATACGATATTTATTCGGGTAGTAAAAAGATGAAGTACAAAGAAAAATAGGATGCACAATTCGAAGCGTTAGATACCCTAATATTTACTATGTTTGCTCATAATAATTTATGATAGAAATCAAAATGTTTGCATTTAAAAATAAAAAATCGTTATATTTGTTACAGTTATAAGTTTAACCTCCTTAAACCAGCGCACCCTAAATGAGCCAATTTATCGATTCATGCTTTGAGCAAATGAACCAGGGAGAGGTGATTGTTGCCTATAAAGGAGAAATTAATGCTGAGGTTATTGCTGATACTCTTAGCCTTATAGAGGATAAACTTGTGGGTACTGACATTAAGAACAGCATTAAAAAAAGACTTTATAACGTTTTAGTCGAGGGGTTACAAAACCTTTATCACCATGTTGATATGCCTAAAGAGCTTATTAAAGCTGATTGGAACTCAAATTTTGGCATTTTCACCATAAGCTATACTGAGGATGGGTTCCGGATATCAACGGGTAACTTTGTAAAAAACGATAAAACACCCAAAATTCAAGAGAAAATTGATAACATTAACTCCCTTTCAAGTGAAGAGTTAAAAGAATTTTATAAATTTGTTCTCAATAATCAAAAGTTTTCCAAAAAAGGCGGTGGTGGACTTGGACTAATTGACATTGCACGGAAAACAAGAAATAAGCTTGAGTACAACTTTATTAAGTACAATTCTGAATACGATTTTTTTAACTTTACAACAAATATTAACACTGAAGTAACTACCAGTAAAACATAAAATTATGGAATTGATAAACATTGAAGGTACCCCAAAAACACCAACCGTTAACATGAATCCAGAAACAGGGGTTGTTGGAATTAAAGGAAGGTCAATTCCGGAGAACTCTGTTGAGTTCTACAAGCCTATTGTTGATTGGCTTGAGGAATACTCCAAATCGCCACAACCTAAAACGGTTGTAAATATGCAACTTGAATACTTTAACACAAGCTCATCTAAATGTATTCTCGATGTTTTTAAAAAGTTTGAGCAGCTTAAAAAAGACAACAATGAGGTTGTTATTAACTGGTACTACGAGGAGGACGATGAGGACATGCTAGAGGCAGGCGAAGACTACGAATCGATCATTAAGGTGCCATTTAAAATGATCCAGATAGTTGATTAAACCAACGTAAGGTAAATACAAAATAGGCTGCCTTTTTTAGGCAGCCTATTTTGTGTGGCTATATTTTTTTGTAGCTACTGAGGCTTAACCCCATTACATTCGTCTTTCACAAATTTGATGACTAATGCGGGTTAATATTTAAAAATTTTACTGCTACTTAAATTCACAACTTTCCCTAATGATTTTAATTGCTTACTATCGACTAGCTTCCTGTTAGCAATAATCCCAATGGCAATTGGTTTAGCCTTTAAATTCTGATTATAGAAGTTTAAAATATCATCAAATGTAAGCGCATTATATTCATTAACCCATTGTAATCGTGGATCTTCGGTATAGCCAGCCTTTGTCCAACTCTCAACAATTTGCGTTAGGTATCGTTTTGAGGGGGAAGACGTAATAGTAGCTTGGAATAGATAATCCTTGATATTATCCATCCTCTCGGGATGCTGAGGCATATCATTTATCAACCTTAAGAACTCATTTATAGCATCCAATGTTTTATCGCCTTGAGTACCAATATAACCTGTAAACATAGATTTTTGATTGGGTACAGCAGGAGTGCTATAATATCCAGATGCTGTGTAAGCAAACGAGCGCAGCTCACGTAATTCTTGAAGAACAAGTCCGCTAAACCCTCCTCCAAAATATTGATTAAAACCGTCAATAATAGGAGTTTGCTCTAGTTTATACTCGTCACCTGGAATAAACAGGTATATATCTCCCTGGCGAACACTCTTATTATTAAATAAGTATACTGTGTTCTCATCGTATTTAACCATTGGGATTGATACAGGCGAATTGCTGGGTATTAAATTAGCGGGAAACGCTAAATTGCCTATAAGTAGCTCTTTTACCTTATCGTAAGGTAATTTACCTGTATAATGTACAGAGGTTTCATAGTGAGTTGCTTCAATAAATTTTGCTGCCAGATTTGAAACGGTCAACTCAAGAACCTCTGTATTGGAAAGACGATTTAAATAGCTTGATTTTTCACCATACCTCAGGTACTCGTTCAAAGCGTGAGACTGAAGGTCCTTATTTTTAGACTCCATCCGTCTAGAGCCCAGCTGACTTCCTATCAAACTGTTAATTTGTTTCTCATCTAACGAGGGCATTAAGTATGTTTGCGAGAGTAATTGGCATGCCTTTGCCAAGCTAGCCTCTTTGCCTCTTAGCGTAACGTACGTATAGCTTTTACTATTCGAAAAGTTTACTGTACACCCCAACCTGCTAAACTCCTTTTTTAATTCGTAAGGGGTATGTAGCGCCATAATACCAGCCCTATTCATAAGGCTAACACTAAAATCAAGCCCTGGTATCTCAGCACTCCCTACGCCATATTTTATAGTGATAGAAAAAATGTTGCTCTCGGGATAATCGGTATGATAAAGGGTGACACCTTGAGCCAATTCTCCTTTCGAAAAGTCTTTAGAAAAATCAATCGGTTTAAAGGGAGGGATTTCTACCTTTTCATCTAATAATTTCTTTGCAAAAACCGACGTTTTACCTACAGCAGGAACTATGGGTTTATAGTTGGGTTTGGGTAATTTATCTTTTTTAGGCTCTCCTGTTTGTATATGCATAGCAATATAAGGCTTATCCAAGTAATTTTTGGCAACCGCAACAACATCCTCCTTAGAAATTTGATTGATTAGCTCAACATAGTTTTCAAACTCTTCGAGGGGCTCGTCATTAGCGTAGGCTTGAGCTAACATCATTCCATAGCTAAGGTTCGATTCTTTCGATAATTCAAAATTCATTATCATCTCATCCTTAATCGACTCTACTAACCAATCATCAACCTGGCCGTTCATAACCTGTTCAAGGCCCTTCTCTATATTTTTCGAAACCGTATTTAAAGATCCGTAAACCCTTTGAGCTCCATCATAAACTGGAACTCCTTGGATAGTAATACCCCCAACCTGACGTTGAGTTGATACGGATACGTTAACACCCTGTAAATCTCCATCCAGAACAAATTTATCAAGTATTCCGGTGTTATTCCTATTGGATAGGACACTACTAAGAACCTCAAGTTTATATGAGTCTTCCGATGCTGAATTAACCCCTTTAAAACCCATCAAAAGCATAGGAAATGGAGTTAATTTCTTTTTAACGGTAATCTTTTCAGCAATGGTAGGCTCATTAATGTTTGCTCGTTGGATTTTTGGCTTGGGTTCCCATCTACCAAGATTCTCTTCTACAAGTTCTCTGGCTACATCAACTGTAATATCACCCGAAAGGATAAGAGCCATATTCGAGGGAACATAAAAAGTATTATAAAAATCGATTAATTTGCTTAGTGATGGGGTTTTGAGATGTTTGGTTAGCCCGATAATGGGACGACCATAGGGATTGTCTTTACCATATAAATGGCGGTTAAACTCCTCGCCTAGAACAGCAAAAGCATTATCGCTATACATATTCTTCTCCTCATAAACGGTTTCCAGCTCGGCCTGAAAACCTCTAAATACTGGATTCTCAAATCTATCGGCTTGTAATACTAACCATTTACTAAGCATAAACGATGGGAACACATTAAAGTAGTACGTCATATCGTAACCTGTAGCCGCATTTAACGAGGTACCACCCATTGCTTGTATTAGGTTACTAAACTCGTTGTTTATAGTATACTCACCGGCCAGTAACGTCTCATCGTTAATTTTAAGCTGTATGGCTTCTTGCTCTTCCTCTGGAGCTAGTGCAAGCTCATCATAAAGATCAATTATCTTTTTATAGTGTACGCTCTCTTTCTCCCAATCAGTAGTTCCTACATTTTTAGTGCCTTTAAATAGCATATGTTCAAGATAATGAGCCAACCCAGTGGCATCCTCAGGTTCATCAACCGAACCAGCCTTTACTACAAAACATCCAAAAATTGATGGAGTTGTGGAATCCTCATTTACAATTACGGTTAGCCCATTCTCTAGCTCAAACGAACTAATTTGACCCTGCAGAGCAAAAGCGGAAAAAAGGAATAGAATAATAAAAAATCTTTTCATAGCGTAATCTTTATAAAAGGTTAATAGTAGAGTAATTGAATTGCAGTACAATGTTAGTGAAATATATTGTAAATTACATGATAACTTAAACCAAATTGAGAAAGAAACAAAGGTAAGTAGGTAGTTACTCCACTCTTTGCTGTCCTCTCACACCACCCAACGTACGTCTCTCGTATTAGGCGGTTTTCTCAATGGTTAAGCGTAATTCGCTGTTACCAAATCTTGGGTTAAGGCTCGTTCTTTTCTGCACCTCGACAACCGCTCATGCCGTACCAAACCGCTTCGGGTACTGAATACGTCAGCACCCTTCGCCATTTGGCAACGCTCCCATTCATCAAAAAGACCCATCGTAAAGATTTCTTTTTTTTTGGTTTCATCATAGCTGCTACAATTTACAGAACCACTGCTCGTTAGCTGAAAACTCAGCCCTTTCCTGTAATTGGCGTTACCCAATATTTATTGCGGTACTATGGCTTGTGCTGACTTCTCCAGCCCTCTCGGATCAGAGACCTGCTACGTTAAGTTAATTATCTTCGCATCAATTCCACTGCATTTACCACCTCGAGCTACGGACAACTTTTGTTTTAGGCTTCTTTCAAATTTTACCTCGCGGTAAACACCCTTGTCATCAACTAACGGTTCTCGTCAAAATAAGCCCGCTCGGGACTTTAACCCTAGAGATAATGAACATGCATAGCAAACAACAAAAAGGAGGTTGCTAAAGCAACCTCCTAATTAAATGCTATTTAAAAGCTACATGCAATATACTAATAGAGACTTGTAATTGTATATGTAGCAGGATAATCGCCGAATGTACCTGCTGAAACTGTCCACTCTATTGGGAAAGTGAAGGTTTTGGTATTTGCATCGTAAGTTACGTTTGAATACCAAGCGGTAACCATGCCGTAGTCAGGGTGCTCGTACCCTGTTATAATTCCTACCTCATCACCTTCTTCTTCACCAATCATACGAATTTCATCGGCCCCATCCCATTCAAACAGTACGTTTTCGCCAAACCCCCACAGATCATTAAATCTATATAATTCTGCTATTGGGGAATACTCTAGGATTTGATCCCACGATGCTTCGAAAAAGGTGGTTTCATATGTTCCATCTGCATAAGGAGCAAAATCCTCTTGTGTAATATTTAATTCGATACGAGGAAAAACTTTTAATGCCGTATCTGCATATGGATTAGTTTGATCATACTCAATTGCAAGGGCTATATGATACTTTTTCATTAGCTCAATTTCGCCAAGTGTAATATCTAGCTCGGCAGTATTTGCTCCAGCATCAAAAGTAACTGAAGTGGGGATATCAAATAGACTCTCATCGTATGCATGGTCATACTCTATAGCTACAGTTTGACTTGCATCCGTAATCTTCCTACCTACTAATATCTTTATCGTACTGATATCAAGTGGAAGTACTATGTTTGTAGGATTAAGACTGTCGAAATAAACATTCGTACTATTGGGGTTTGCAGCAGGAGACTCTTCTCTGAGAATTTCCTCCTCTTCACAAGCCGCTAATCCGAAAATGACTAGGGCTATTGTTGCAAAATAAACAATTTTTTTCATATTCAATAATTTAATCGGTTACACCATCGGTAATAGTTGGATTCTGACCACTTACAGGTAAAGTTCCACCTTCATTTTGTACAATACCTGCATTGGAATTCATTTCTGCCTGAGGAATACGATTTAGCAACCATGGATCACTTGCTAGTAGATTAAATTCGAAAATTCCAGGGAAATTTGATGGCTTAGTAGAGCTAAAACGTACCACAGGTTTTCCTAAACGCATTATATCAGCCATTGCAAAGCCTTCTCCCCAAAGTTCAACCCTACGCTGAAACCATACCTCGTTTCTAAAAGTAAGTCCGTTCGCATTAACGTCATAATCAGGATCCCTATAAGTAGAAACGAAATCTTGAAGAATAGTCTTACCATCAGCCTCGTTAATCATGCCTTTTGCTTCGGCAAGGATAAGATACATTTCCTCGGCTCGCATCATTGGCCAATCATTGGCATTGGTTGTACTACCGGGTCCGCCATACTGACCAAACTTAAGATTGGTATAAGGCAGCCACTTAGCAGTTCCATCAACCCCTGAAGTAGGGATATCATTACCTGTATATGCACCCCAGGTTACATTGGCTAGATTTGGAGATTCAAGATTTTCATCAACCCACCATCCTTTTCTAACATCCGTTGCAGGAATCATATTCCATAATAATTTATTAACCATCTTAAAGCATGCAGCACCAGTAGAATATCCATTACCGGTAAAGGAGCCCATTTTTGATGGCCAGGTAGCCAAGGCACCAGGAACATTTGCGGGGTCAATAACTAGCGCCCACATCCAGTTTGGATCGTCTGAATAAACGAAAGTTGGTTCTGATACATCGTCGCGAGAATAGGGCTGATACCCAGTTAGCGCCATTTCGGCATCGGCAGCTGCTGCCGCCCAATTCTCCATATAAAGATTTGCGCGTGCACGTAGTCCGTAAGCAATTTGCTGATCGATTTGACCTTTAGATGTTCTTGTAAATCCATCAAGCAATTCAATTGCGTTGTCAAGGTCATCCATAATTAGTTCGTAAACCTCTTTTTGTGTTGCTCTAGGAATTGAAGAAAGGTCGCCTGTCATATCCCATGTAACTATTGGAATTGATGGTTCTTGCTCATTTCCTTTGTACTTAAACTGAAAGTAAGGAGCTAAATTTAGGTAGTCGAAAGCCCTAATAGCATAAGCTTGTCCCATGTAATGTTTAAGAACTTCCAAATCTGTATCAACTGGTATTGAGGCTAGCACATCATTTGCCAGCTTCATTTGCATGTAGAACAACCTCCAACGCATAAGTGGGTTTGCATAGTTGTACGTTCTATCCTCGTATGCACTACAAGTTGAGAACCAGTTGTAGTTACTTTCATCTGTTACAAAGTCGGGGCCATTGGCATCCCAGGACATGCATACCGCGGGGTACCCAAAATCATCATGCCGAGCACTCTCACTTCCAAAAACAGCGTATTGGGCACCTAAAATCGAATACATCCCTGAAATATCAGCGGCTAAACGCTCTGGCATTGCCTCTGCAATGTCCTTCTTCTGGTCTGATGTGATTGTTCCACTCTCAGGGAAAGTGTCCAAATCAGTACAAGAGTAGAAGTTTATTGCTAATGCACTCATCAATATGAGTAGCAGAAATTTATTTGTCTTCATAATTTTCAAGTTTTTATAATTAGAAAGTTAAAGTTACACCGCCAGAGAAAGTTTTCAAAGCTGAGTATGCAAAACTTCCTGAAGTGGTAGAACCACCACCACCAAAGTATTGGCGAGGGTCAAACCCTTTACGTACAGAAAGAAGAGCCAGATTATCACCAGCAGCATATACTCTTAGTGAAGCAATTCCTACACTCTTCAATAGTTTAGATGGTAAAGTATAGCCAATAACTACACTATTTAGAGAGAGGTAATCGGAGCTAACAACAAAGCGTGATGATGTTTTCTGGTAGGTGTCGTCAAAATAATTTAGACGAGGTACATCGGTATTGGTGTTTTCTGGAGTCCAATGGTTTACTATATCCATATGCCAGTTGTGACCAATGTTATCCCCACTATGCATTAACGCTTCGTAGGAACCATCGTAAACTTGGCCTCCTAATTGGTATGCTAGCTGTACGGAAAGATCAAATCCATAGGCAGAAAGTGAGGTTCCGAAACCACCATAAACCTTGGCTAAACCACTACCTAAGTGAGCTTGGTTGGCATCGGCCCAAACATCTGTTGTGGTGTAGTCACCCTCATCTGGATCAACATAGTATAGAGCCTTACCTGTTTGTGGATCTACCCCTGCATATTCGCGCATGTAAATTTCACTTAGTGAACCTCCGATTTCAAGTATACTATTGCTGTATTTTACACCATCCTCGGCGATACTCTCATGAAGCGAAGTAATCTCATTCTTAATGGTAGTTGCATTAATATTTGCCTGCCAGGTAATTTTATCATTCTGGAAAATTATTCCATTAAAATCCACCTCTACACCACTGTTCATTACATCACCCACGTTCACTGGCATACTACTGTAACCTAGTACGTTTGGTACCGGTAGGTGATAAAGCTGATCGGCTGTACTTCTGTAAAAATATTCAACTGTACCATTCAACCTGCTATTGAAAAGTGAAAAATCAATACCAGTATTCATTGAGATACTTGTCTCCCATGTTATATCAGGGTTACCCTTATAAGCAAACGAAACAGCAAATTCACCATCACTATTTTCTACTGCAAATTGATCTAGATATGCATAGTAATAATACGAGCTTGTTCCGAGATTATCGTTACCTACTGAACCAACACTGGCCTTAACTTTTAGCATATCAATCCAGTCGATACCGCTCATAAAGTCCTCCTTATTCATTAACCAGGCAAGGCTTAAACTTCCAAAGTTACCCCAACGGTTATCTGGGTGAAAACGTGAAGATGCGTCTCTTCTGTATGATGCGCCGAAGAAATACTTATCATCGTAATCATACTGCAAACGAGATAAGAATCCCTCTACTGCATATCTATGGGTATATGATGATGGTGGATTCGAAGGCAATCTAAATGCATTATTAAGTTCACCTACCCAAGGGTTATACAGCATGTAATTAGATCCGGAAAGGGATTGCATTTTTCTTTCGTACCCCTCGTAGCCTGCAAATATATCAATATTATGAACATCGCCGAATGTTTTATTATAGTTAGCAAAGTACTGCTGGCTAACTGAGAACTGACGATAGTGCGCTACATAGGCATACCCTTGAGATGTTGCAGCAGAACCATAGAAGGGATTTGATAGGTTATTTTGTCTTCTATTAAAAGCATTTGCGCCTATGTTAGCAGTAAGGGTTAATCCCTCAACAGGCGTAATAATCGCGTACCACTTGCTGTTAAGCTCGTCATGCAAAGAATTATACTTATTAAGCTTAAGCGTAATAGCTGGGTTAGCCAGAGCCATAAAACCACGCTTGTTATTGGTTGAGGCTGTAGTTCCAAAGTCATATACTGTAAGCCCCATATTATCAATCTTTATCGAACCGTCAGGGTTTCGAACATAGATTGGATAAATTGGTGAAATATGATTTGTAACGTAGAAAAGGTTTCCTGAAGATCCCCAATCTTCCTGAGCAGTGGGCGATTGGATATTGTAGTTAGAGTAACCAATGTTAGCACCAACTCTCAACCAATCCTTGGCTTGATAATCAATGTTTGAACGACCCGTATAACGGCTAAAACCTGATCCTGAAACAATTCCACTATCATCAAGGAAGCCAGCTGAGAAGTAATAGTTGAAACGATCAGAAGTTCCAGATACCGATACGTTATATTCCTGACGTAGGTTTTGGGCATCAAAAATCTCTTTAAACCAATCGTCTGGAGTATAGTAATAATCACCATCTGAATAACCTAGCGTCGCATTGGGGTTAAGTTTAAAATTGGTACCAATGAATCTTTCTCCGTCAGGGATAGTATAAACTTGATAACCTAACAGGTCCAGTAGTTGGTCATCTGCATACGCATAGGCTTCGGAAGCTGGTTTACCATTATAAGCCTGAGAATTGTACAAGCCTTGATAAAAATACTCATAGTACATGGCAGGATCGGTCATTACATTGTAATTTGGGACAGCCCTCGCGTTATTACCCCATTTTGAATCGAAAGTAACGACCGCCTCTTTACCTTTTGCCCTTTTGGTTGTTATCAATATAACACCGTTTGCACCCCGTGCACCATACAAAGCATTTGCGGCAGCGTCTTTCAACACGGTCATTGTTTCAATGTCCTGAGGGTTGATTGACGAGATGTTGCCATCATAAGGCACACCATCAACTACATAAAGTGGAGTGTTACTTGCGTTCATTGAACCAAAACCCCTAATCCTTACTGTAGCCGAAGTACCTGGCTGACCACTACTACTAGTAGTTTGAACACCAGCTACTTGTCCTGATAAAGCATTGGAAATGTTCGAAACTTGTCTCTTCTGCAACTCTTCTGCTTTAACAGTACCTGCAGAACCTGTAAAAGAACTTCTAGTTGTTGTTCCATAGGCAACAACAATAACTTCCTCAAGTTCTGTTGCATCCATCTGTAGAACTACGTCAATAACAGTTCTTCCAGCAATTTCCACCTCTTGAGGAATCATACCAATGAAACTAAACACAAGAGTAGTGGCTGTTTGAGGAACACTAATAGAATACTTACCATCAATATCGGTAGCGACACCAATTGATGTTCCCTTAACTAATACAGATGCCCCTGGAACAGACATCCCATCCTCGGCACTTGTAACAGTACCGGTAATTTGCACAGTCTGCGCCTGTAGGAAATTAATTCCAACAAACACAACCGTTGCAAGGAATACACATAGTCTTTTCATAGAACTAAATTTAGGTTTATAAAATAGAGCTAATAATTTTTTAACACCGCTAAAATATGAATAATAATCCTATTTACAAACGAATGCGATAAAAAACTATTAACATTGATTAACAATTAATAATAAAAACAACAATAATAGTCCAATGGAAGCAAATAAGCACTTCATTGCCTGACTGTTAAACATATTTACAGCGTTATTTTACTATTTACAATGCCCATAATTTCTTTCTCGGCCAGCTCTGCTTTTTTCGCAATTTCGTTACCTTTCTCAATGTATTGGGCTACTTTTTTCTTGTCCTCGAGGTCCTGCGCATTAATTTTTACATTAAGGTAAGCCCCTATTACGGCGCTTCGGGCTGCAAGCGCACCCACACCAGCATCGGAAACGGAATTGGGGTTACCCATTTCGGCCATGGCTTTCATCACCTCCATAGATTGGTACGATAACTCCATTACCTTATAGGGTATCTCGATGGCGTAAAGCGTGGCATCCTGTATTGCTTTTTTTCTTGCGGCCTTCTCCTCGTCGGTACCCTTGGGTAAACCAAAGGCGTCCATAATTTTGTTGAAAGCGTTGGTATCCTCATCAATCAGCTTTAAAAGCTGATCCATGTACTCCTTACCCTTATCGGCCCAATTGGAGAACTCTTGCCAACGAGCATCCCATCCGGCCTTATGCGCCGAAAGGTTTGCCACCATTGTGGCCAAAGCCACGCCCATAGAACCCATAGCTGCTGAAACTGAACCGCCTCCAGGAGCAGGCGACTCGGATGCTGTTTCGAGAGTGAAATCAGCAAGGGTCATATCAACCAGCTTCTTTTGAGAGTCATCTTCTAAAATATACTCAATAATTTTTTTCTTGGCATCGAATGGGTAAAGCTCATCGAGCCCCATGGACTTAACGGCAATTTTTATGATTTCGCTATCGGCAATGCCGGTTGACCTGTTCTGCTTATGCAAGAAATACTTGCCCGCATCGAGCATGGCCTGGAGCGGAACAACTCCTACCAATTCGGAACCTGTTGCCCTTAACCCTCTTTCCTGTGCCTTTTTGCAAGCCTCCTCGAAAGCTATATGTAAAGGGGTAACGGTAATATCGGTAAGGTTTATTGAAATCTGGGCAATTCCAAACTCATCAATAAACCAGCCTATGGCCTTGCAAGCCTTTAGGCTACCCGGAATCCATATCTCATTCCCGTTCTCATCGAGCGCCTTTTTGCCTACTATTGGGTTACCAATACGTTTTACCCTACCCTTTTCGCGGATATCGAAGGCAACCGCATTAGCCCTGCGGGTTGACGTAGTATTTAGGTTAACATTGTATGCCAATAAAAAATTACGAGCACCAACGGCGGTTACGCCGCTTTTAGGGTTGAACGTAGCGGGGCCAAAATCGGGTTTCCACTCAGGTTCCTGAAGTCGCTTTGGCAATGCCTCGTACTCACCAGCCCTACAGCTGGCCAGGTTACGCCTTTTCTCTTCGAAAGCGGCAAACTCGTAGCAGAAAACACCAATACCAAGCTCTTCGCCAATTCGTTTGGCAAGCTTACGAGCGTACTCAACGGTTTGATCCATTGTTATATTGGCAACGGGTACCAACGGGCAAACATCGGTTGCACCAAAGCGGGGGTGCGCGCCCTTGTGCTTGCTCATATCGATTAGCTCGACCGCTTTTTTAACGGCCCTAAAGGCCGCTTCGCAAACCTCATGGGGTGTTCCAACCATGGTAACCACGGTACGGTTAGTTGCATGCCCTGGATCCACATCGATAAGCCGAACACCCTCAACCGCCTCTATTTCAGCGGTTATCTGGTTAATGATGTTCATGTCGCGCCCCTCGCTAAAATTTGGAACGCATTCGATTAGCTGCTTACTTTTCATCTGTTTATTTATTTAGAAGATAATATATGTAAAATTTACAGAAAATTATTTTTAAATTTAATGAAACAATATGTCGACCCTACGGGGTTTCCGATATTTTGTTCCTAACGGGACATTTCTTACTGCTTTAATTCGAGAGTAAGTACCCCTTTATATTACTGTTGTGAAAAAACCTTGCGAAGTATGTCGGAGACCCGGGCCGCTGGATCCTTTCGGATTAGTGCCTCCTCCTTGGCAATTAGAGTAAATAGCCCGTTGATGGTTCGCTCGGTAATATACTCTTCGAGGTTGGGGTTTACCTGCTCGGCACCAGTTAGCAATGTTACCTTGTTGTAATTGGCAACAATGGGGTTCCAGTAGCTAGTAACCTTCACCTTACTAATCGATTGCCTTACCACGGGGGTAAACTCAGCCTTTAGCTGGTTTGTGGTTTTAGCCCTTAGGTAATCGGTTGCTGCCGTTTCGTTACCCTTAAGTACCCCCATTGCATCGGTAAAAGACATACCTATAATCGCTTTCTTAAAAATTGGCAGCGCACGTTTGGATGCATCCTCGGCGGCTCTATTCAACGAAAGGACAAAATTATTTACGGGTTGATTCAACCCTGCTGCTTCAAGCGTATTCTTTACCTTGATTGCCTCCTGGGGAAATGGTACGAATAGCTGAGGGTTTTTGAAAAACCCATCGGTTTGCGATGCTGAGCCCACCGAATTGGTTGCACCAACCGTTAGGGCTTCCTTTAAGCCTTTTATGACCTCGGTAGTGGTTAACCCTTGGGCTTGCTGTGGTAGTTGGAAGTTGGTTGGAAAATTAAATTGCCCACACCCTCCTATCAGAAGAAATATAGTTAGCGAGACAACAACAGTATACGAAATTTTTCTCATATGGTAAAATTAATTTGATATTCAGAGGAGACTACTTCCACACTTCACCTTTTAGTATAACCGTATCGATAAGGTTTGTGGTATAGGCATAGGGCATAAACTCATAGTTATTCATTGGCTTTGTTATAAACACGTTGGCCACCTTACCTCGCGCAATGCTTCCATGCGTATCGCTTATTCCCATGGCGTAGGCCGAGTTAATTGTTGCAGCGTTAATGGCCTCCTCGGGAACAAGACGCATGATAACACATGCCAGGGACATTACGAACTTCATATCGCCACTGGGCGAAGAGCCTGGGTTATAGTCGGATGCAAGGGCAATGGGCAGTCCAGCCTCAATCATTTTACGAGCGGGTGGGTAGACCATTCCAAGGAAAAAAGCAGCCCCTGGTAGCAGCGTAGGCATGGTTTCGGAGTTTAGCAACGCTTTAATCTCATCGTTGCCAGTAAACTCGAGATGGTCGACCGACAGCACATTGTGCTTAACACCAACCTGTATACCACCCGAAAAATCGAGCTCGTTGGCGTGAATTTTCCCTCTTAGCCCATGCTTCATACCGGCTTTTAGCATACGCGCTGTTTCTTCGACCGTAAAGAAGCCCTTATCGCAGAACACATCAATAAAATCGGCCAGCTCGGCAGCAGCCACAAGGGGTAACATCTCATTTATAATTAAATCTACATACTCGCCCTGTCTTCCTTTATACTCAGCAGGCACTGCATGTGCTCCCAAAAAGGTTGATTTAATGGTAATGGGAGTGGTTTCGCGTAAACGCCTAATTACCCTAAGCATTTTTAGCTCATCCTCAACGGTAAGCCCGTAACCGCTCTTAATTTCAACCGCTCCTGTACCGAGAGAAATAATCTCGTTCACTCGTTGCAACGACTGGTTGTAAAGCTCATCCTCCGGGGTATTATGTAGCAGCTTAGCGGAGTTAAGGATTCCTCCCCCCCTTTTGGCTATCTCCTCGTAGCTAAGTCCACGAATTTTATCGACATATTCTATCTCGCGGCTTCCAGCGTATACAAGGTGCGTGTGCGAGTCGCAGTATGAGGGAAAAACCATTTTCCCCTTGGCATCGATTACCTGAGCACTCTGGTGGATCTTTGGAACGCTGTCCATGGTGCCAAAATCTTTAATCACGCCATCCTGCATAAGCAAGTATGCATTATCGATGGTGTTAAGCGATGCCATATCGGCTCCGGTCACCCATTTTCGGGGTGTTTCTTCAACCTGAACCAACTTTTTGATATTTTGTATTAGTATCGTCATCTGTGAAATTATTTTGCCACTAAATTAGTGAATTTTGATTGAATAAAGAAAAGTAAAAATGTTTGTAAAACAGCTAAACTACCGAAATGAGCCTTCTACATGCTGAACCCCAGACCAGTAATAAAGCCAACTGTTTGAGTGTTTTTACCTGAGAGAACAATCTTTAGATGCTCGGGCTCAAAACGGGCAGGATAATTTTCTCTGAACATCTCAAAACTCTGGGGTGAACGGTTGAGGTTATTACTATCGGTTAAAATATTGTACGAAAACTGGCACAGCTCGGTAAAAATTTCTTCTTTGGATTTATTCCTACATTCAAAGTGCAGCTTATCAGGGCTTGCGGAGGGAAGATTAGCAGGCTGCCAATGATCGATTCCAAGGTTAAAAAATTTACTTATGGCCCTTACGCTCATGGCAGTTCCCAACGCCTTACCATTAACCGAGTAACCTGCAATATGGGGTGTGCCAATGTGAACTAAATTAAGAAGATGCCGATTTATAGTGGGTTCATTCTCCCATACATCGATAATGGCATTGGCAAGATGTTGACTCTCGAGAGCTTGAATAAGAGCATCGGTTTCGATAACCTCGCCACGTGAAGTATTGATAATCCATGCGCCGCTCTTCATTTTTCGAAGAAATTGGTCATCTACCATGTGATAAGTTTTATTTACCCCACTGTACATAAGCGGAACATGAGTGGTGATAACATCAGCATCTTGTAGTATCTGCTCAATGGAGGAAAATTGCTCGGTGACCTCGATTGATGCTCTAGGCGGGTCGCTTACTAGGGTTTTAATTCCTAAATGATTAGCCAAAGCAATAACCTTGCTACCAACATTACCCGCCCCAATAACGCCCAGCGTAATGTGGGAAAACTGGCAGTTTTTAATCGAAATAATTTGTGCCAATGCGGAGGCTACATACTGCTTTACCGAGCCTGAATTGCAACCAGGAGCATTGGTCCATTCAATACCGTTAGCTTTACAATAATGGGTGTCAATATGGTCGTACCCAATGGTTGCGGATGCAATAAACTTTACCGATGAACCCTTTAGCAAATCCTCGTTGCACTTTGTTCGGGTGCGAACAATTAGCGCATCGGCGTTTTTTACTTTAGATGGGGTAAAACTGCTACCACTTATATACTCAACCTCGGCAAACTTTTCGAGCGCACCAGCGAGGAAAGGGATTTTGCTATCGGCGACGATTTTGAGCATTTTGTATCGTTTTTTGTGTGTGTGGCAAAGATACGTCTTATAATTTATAATTAATTATTTGGTTTACTTCCAGAGAATGGTGGGTTTAAAACTATTTGTTGTTAACCTGCCCTTACAGGGCGGTGTGTTATAAGTATATTACTATAACCCCAAGGCGTTGCCTTGGGCTAGAATAGGTTGGCACTTCGTGGCGAAAATTGCGAGGGGCAGTGCGACGAAGCCACACGCAAGGACTCGTGCGGCAGCAATGGGCGCAACTAGGTCGGTGTAACCCGCATTTTTATTCGTTTTTTACAAAGTTGATGTTTAATGCGGGTTAAAATTAATTATTTGGATTACTTTCCGAGAATGGTCGGTTTAAAACTACTTGTTGCTAGCAAAAATTGGTTCGAAACGAAATCGGTAAAACCTTATTCTATATTTTTTCGTATATTTGTTTACAGAAAAACTGAAAAAATGACTGCAATAGAATTGAAGAAATTATTGATTAACAGGATAATAGAAATAAATGACGTGTCATTTTTAAATGCCATTAAGACCATTCTTGACACAAAAACGCAATCCCAAATAATAGCCCTTACTCCAGAGCAACGCTATGAAATTCAGGAATCAAAAAAAGAAATTAAGCAAGGACTGTTTATTGAACAGGTTGAACTCGACAAAGAATTTAATAAATGGTTAAACGCAAAATAGTTTGGTCAAATAATGCCAAGACAAAGCTTTTCAAAATTCTTGAGTACTATACAGAACGAAATAAAAGCGCAACTTATTCAAAGAAGTTGTACAAGAAGCTTTTCGAAAAATTAGTTTTATTAGAAAAACAACCTGAAATTGGGATAAAAACTGACTATGAAGGAATTCGTGGATTAATAGTAGATGAATACATCCTTTTTTATGAAATTTATCCTGACATGCTTGTCGTACACACTATTTGGGATTGTAGACAAAACCCTAACTCTCTGGTAATAGAATGAATGCCAACTTTTGCTAACATGCGGTATATTTTACGCCCCCTTTTTGGCTGATTAGGTTTCTATTCGTTTCTATTTAAGTTCTTAACGGTTGACAAATATCATCCCCGCCCGATGGGGCGCAAAACATACCGCCAAAACGTTAACCGGCCCCTGCAGGGCGGTGTGTTATAAGTATATTACTGCAAGGCGTTGCCTTGGGCTGGAATATGTTGCCAATTTGTGGCGAAAGCTGCGAGGGGCAGTGCGACGAAGCCACACGTGAGGACTCGTGCGGCAGCAATGGGCGCAACTAGGTCGGGGTAACCTGCATTTTTATTCGTTTTTTACAAAGTTGATGATTAGTGCGGGTTAAAATTAATTATTTGGATTACTTTCCGAGAATGGTCGGTTTAAAACTACTTGTTGTTAACCGGCCCCTGCAGGGCGGTGTGTTATAAGTATATTACTGTAACCCCAAGGCGTTGCCTTGGGCTGGAGCAAGTTGCCGCTTCGTGGCGTAAGCCTCAAGACAACTACCTGTTTAGCAATGCACTACACTTTCAAAATGCGGGAATATAACGGTGGGGTATGTATAAACAAAAATCTATCGGGCTGAAAGCCTAAATTAATTCAGCCCGAGGCAGCGCCTCGGGTTAGAAAATGGGGTGTATTTATGCGCCCTGAAAGGGCAAGTTAAATATTAATCTACCCATAAATAATCCTCATTATAATCAATATTGTACTCTCTCAGGAATATAAGATTAGAAAATTATCAACAAAAACAAAACGCCAAAGTGAGGTATTTTCAACCTACACCTTGGCGTTTTATTATGAGGTGAGATTATTTTTTTGCGTAAAGCTCGATGATTTTAAGCATTACCTCGGTTGCCTTAACCATACTATTAACAGGAACGTACTCATGCTTGCCATGGAAATTCTCGCCACCTGCAAACAGGTTAGGACAAGGTAATCCCATGTACGATAGGCGTGCCCCGTCGGTACCGCCTCGTATGGGTTTTACATCGGGCTTAATGCCAACCAATTTCATTGCCTCAACGGCTGTGTCAACCACATGAATTACGGGCTCAACCATCTGGCGCATATTGTAGTACTGATCTGTTACCTCAAGATTAATAGTACCCTCGCCGTATTTCATGTTGATAAATTCGGCGACCTTAGCAATGTATGCCTTTTGCGCCTCAAACTTTTCGCGGTTATGGTCGCGAATAATGTATTGTAAAGAAGCATTCTCAACCGATCCATCTATCTTAATCAGATGATAGAAGCCATCGTACCCCTCGGTGTGTTCAGGCCTTTCGTTGGCGGGGAGTAGGCTATTAAACTCCATGGCCACATGAATGGCGTTTATCATCTTATCCTTGGCGTATCCTGGGTGGATATTACGCCCTTGAACAGAAACTTTTGCACCTGCAGCGTTAAAGTTTTCGTACTCTAACTCGCCAATGGCTCCTCCATCGAGGGTGTATGCAAAATCGGCATTAAATTTCTTTACGTCAAAATGGTCAACCCCACGACCAACCTCCTCGTCAACAGTAAACCCAATGCGGATTGGCCCGTGCTTAAACTCAGGATTGCTCATCATGTACTCAATAGCCGTCATAATTTCTGCAATGCCAGCCTTATCGTCGGCACCCAGTAGGGTTGTGCCATCGGTAACGATAAGGGTTTCGCCTATGTAACCTTCGAGTTCGGGGAACTCTTTGGGCGAAAGCGTAACGTTTAAATCCTTATTAAGGATAATTTCCGACCCATCGTAATTCTCGATAAAACGAGGCTTAACGTCCTTTCCGCTCATATCGGGAGCAGTATCAACATGCGCAAGGAAACCAATAGTGGGCACCTTTTTGTCGATGTTACTCGGCACGGTGGCCATTACGTATCCATACTTATCAATAGTCGCATCCTTTAGCCCCAAATCCTTTAATTCCTGAACCAAAAGGTTTGAAAGGTCGAGCTGTTTTTTTGTACTGGGAAAGATATCGGTAACGGTATCGTCGGCTTGCGTATCGATTTTTATATAGCGTAAAAACCGCTCGATTAGTAATTTTTCGTTTATCATGGCAGATTAATTTTAATTATACTTAGGTAAAAAACTGAAGACGGGTGGCTATTAAGAACACTTCCCTTCCGTCTTCAATCTTCAAAAAACATTATTCTTCTTTTTCTGGTTTTGCTCTAAGAGAATCCCAAATTAGGTATGCACATAGAAGCAGGAACATGCCTAAACCAAGTATTTGAGCTGAGTTAGACTCGAACCATGCCTTGTTAACAAAGTTAATACCACCAAACTTAAGTATAGCGCTAATAACACCCATTAAAGCACCACCAGCAATAAATCCTGATGCGATTAATGTTCCACGCTCACGACGAGATTGATTAAGCTTCGCGTCCTTGCTACGAGTTGAAACGATATGCGCAATAATTCCACCAATAAGTAAGGGTGTGTTAAGCTGAAGCGGTATAAACATACCCAATGCGAAAGCTAACGCTGGAACATTAATCATGGTAAGGATTAATGAGAGCATTGCACCTGCACCGTAAAGTAGCCAAGGTGCGGGTTGTCCGCTCATCATTGGCTCAATTACTGCTGCCATGGCATTTGCCTGAGGAGCAACCAATGCGCCCTCGCCTGTAAAACCGTAGGTTTTGTTAAGCAGAATAATAACCCCACCCACAGTGGCTGCAGAAACAATTGTTCCTAAAAATTTCCAGCTCTGCTGCTTGTATGGCGATGAACCAAGCCAGTACCCAATTTTAAGGTCGGTAATAAAACCACCAGCCATTGATAAGGCCGTGCAAACAACACCACCAATAATTAGCGCAGCAACCATTCCGGTTTCGCCCGAGAGGCCGGATGCAGATAAAATTAACGACGCAATAATAAGCGTCATGAGGGTCATTCCCGATACGGGGTTGGTACCCACAATTGCAATGGCGTTGGCGGCTACCGTGGTAAACAGGAATGCGATTACCATCACTATTGCCAACCCTATTAGGGCGTGAGTTAGGTTATGAACAACGCCAAACTGGAAGAAGATGAAGATTAGTATTGTGGTTGCAAGAATACCAAAACCAATAATTTTCATGGGTAAATCGCGCTGGGTACGTAATACTTCCTTATCTGCCCCACCTTTGCGGCCCACGGTTTCGGTTACCGCTAAACCAATTGCCTGCTTAATAATTTTCCACGATTTAATAACACCAATAACCCCTGCCATGGCAATACCACCAATACCAATGGGACGGATATAAAGATCGAACATCTGCTCGGCACTCATATTGCCAATTACATCCAAGGCATTAGTGCCAACAGCAACCGTCATACCCTCGGCAAAATAGTTTAGGAAAGGAATAAAAACGAACCAGCCAACAAACGAGCCAGCACAGATTATTGCAGCATACTTAAGCCCAACAATATAGCCCAACCCAACTATGGCAGCACCGACGTTGATTTTGAAAACCATTTTAGCCTTATCGGCCAGATGCGCACCAAATGGAATAACCCTGGTAGAGAAAACCTCGCTCCACCAACCGAAAGTAGCAATAATAAAATCGTATAATCCACCAATTAAACCGCTTATCAATAAAAGCTTAGCTTGGCTTCCGCCTTTTGCACCCGACACCAACACCTCTGTGGTTGCAGTTGCCTCGGGGAAAGGGTACTTGCCGTGCATATCGGCAACAAAATATTTGCGGAAAGGAATAAGGAAAAGGATACCTAAAACACCACCCAAAAGTGAAGAAATAAATACCTGATAGAACTGAGCTTCAAGATTCAGTATGTAAAGCGCAGGAAGGGTAAAAATAGCACCGGCAACAATAACGCCCGAGCTGGCACCGATAGACTGTATCATCACGTTTTCGCCCAGCGCATTTTTGCGTTTGGTTACCGAAGATAAGCCAATGGCGATGATGGCAATGGGAATTGCCGCCTCAAAAACCTGCCCAATTTTAAGACCTAGGTAGGCAGCTGCCGCCGAAAATATAACAGCCATAATTAAACCCCAAGTTACGGAATATGTGCTTACCTCAGGGACAATTTTTAGTGGCGACATTAACGGTTCATACACCTCGCCAGGGGCTAACTCCCGATAGGCATTATCGGGTATGCCCTTAATCACTTGTTGCTCTGAATTTTGTGACATGTGTTTAAGTAATTTGGTTTATAATAGTTATTGTTTATTCTGTAAATGCCGTGCAAAATACAAATTTTAAGGAAAATCTTAAACTAAAGAAGAAAAATTCCTGCCGTAAACCGACCGTCATCACCATGACGTGCCGAGAAAAAAGTGTGGTTTTGGGTTATGGTACACATACCCGACACCTCAATATTCTGTGATTTTACACCTGATTTTATGAGGGTTATGCGATTGGCTTCCCACATGTCAAAATACGCCTTTTTATCTCTTTTAATTATCACCTTACTAGTATCGAATTTACTGGCAACCTCATCAATCACATCCTGCTTCACCTGGTAACGGTTAGGCCCACCCGATGGGCCAATACCAACCACTATATCGCTTGGGTTAGAGCCAAATTCTCGCTGCATTGCGCAAACCAGATGTGAAGCAATCTGCAAAACCGTTCCCTTCCAGCCCGAATGGCCAACCCCAATTGCATAATTTACGGGGTCGAAAATTAGTATGGAAACACAATCGGCAGCCAGAGTAACAAGGCAAAGCCCTTTGGTATTGGTTATAAAGCCATCGGTGTTGCTAAAAGCATCGTTGTTGGTGAGCGCCCCTTTTCCGCTGTCAACTTCGAAAACACGCACTATATTGGTTCCATGAACCTGAATTGGAAAAACAAAATCGGTGGGTTTAATATTAAGCGCATTGGCAAGCCTTTGCCTATTCTCTAAAACATTGCTTGGCTTATCGGTTTGGCTTAGGCTCATGTTGAAAGTACCGTAGGTGCCCTCGCTAACACCACCGTGACGGGTGGTTACAAAATGCGTTATTGCATGACGGTACTTTAGCAAATTCTCAAAATGAGCCAATTTAATGCCCTTACTTTCGGAAAAAACCATTGATAATGCTGTTAATTTTAAAATCAAAAAATCCAAAGATACAAGATTATAGATTATCTGAAGAACTCTACCAAACTAATATTGCTGGTTAATCCCAATTATTCATTCGAATAATTGGGGTCTCTGACAGAGAATAAGTCCCATAACCAATTTTGTTCCCAAAGTTGAGCTCCACTACATAGGGGTAACCCGCATTTGCATTCACCTTAAACAAATTTGATAAATAATACGGATTATACTTTATTTCACTATTGCCCTATAAAAACAAAGTTAAACATTATAGATTCTTCGCTTCACTGCGTTTTGCACTGAAACGTATGTTCGACAAAACCGTTGAAAATAGAAATGGCTTTGTTAATGACAAATGTTTAGTTTTTAGGGGAGGGCTTGGCTAGCGGCAAAGGTCTTTGCCGCTAGCCAAGCCCTCCGCTCCCAAATACAACTCAACGCCCTGTCATTCCGACCGTAGGGAGGAATCTATAAATATTAACCGGATACCAATGACTTTATTTAGCGTATTGTTGCTAATTTATAGGGTTGCCCAGCCAAATAAATTATGTTTCAATTATTTCAAAAAAGATTAAAATAAATTAGGTTTATAATATAAACTAGTTTATATTTGCAGAGAACTAAAACGTACAACCATGGAAACCGAAAAAATGACGGTTGAAAAAAGCTTTGAACTAATTACTCAGGTAATTAACCAAGCAAGAGACAGATTTGAAAAGAATGGATTTATTTACCTTTTTTGGGGCGTGCTAAATGCATTAACATCGCTAGGCCAGTTCATTCTGCTCCAAAAAGAATACTATGCCATTAGCTGGTACCCTTACCTGCTAATGCCCATTGGAGGAGTATTTACTATTTTCTACTTTAGAAAAAAGAAGGGAAAGAGCCAAGGGAACCAAATAGCTAAAATAGTTTCTTACGGGTGGTTGTTTTTAGCAATTAACATGTTTGTTGTAGGGTTTGTATTTTTCCCAGTACTTAAAGAGAACCTAATACCCGTTACCCTTATTCTGCTATCAACTGGCATTTTTATATCGGCAATAGCTATAAAAAGCAGGCTATTACTTTTTTCTGGTATTCTCATTAATCTTTCGGCATTTATTTGTTTCAGTATTCAATGGATATATCAACCCCTACTAATGAGTATTGTTTCAGTTGTTGCCGTTGCTATTCCTGGTGTTATATTGATGATTCAGAACAAGCGAAAATAAAATGTTTGAAGAACTTAATCCCTTACTGCATTCGCAACTTCGGTTGGCTATTATCTCGTACTTAATAAGTAATGGCGCAGCTGATTTTAACGAGCTTAAAGAGGTTACAAAGGCTACCTCGGGTAATATCAGCGTGCAGCTAAAAAAGTTGGAGAAAGAGAAATATATAACCATTACCAAAGGGTTTTTAAATAACTATCAGCATACATCAGTTGAAATAACTAAAACAGGAGTTGATGCTTTCGAAGAGTATGTAAATGCCATAAAGAAATATTTAGAATAATTTTTTTAACTAATTAGTTTATAATTTAAACTAATTTATAAACCCACTATACTATGATACGATTACTATTTATTTCATTGCTATTTGTTTCCTGCAAGGGGAGTACAACTCAAACGGCAAATATAGAGGTAGTAAGCTACCAAGCGCAAGTAGAACAAGTAAAAACAGATTCGTTACTTGTTGATATTCAAAGTAAAATTTACGGCGCCTTTGCGCAGAGCTTAATGTTAAAAGACAATAACCCACTTTTGAAAATTAGTAACGAGTTAGAAGTGCTGAATAAAGAAAAGGAACAAAATCTTATTCTTTACTGGCGCTCTTACTTACAATTCTATTCGTCAATTTATTATCTAAAAAATGGGGATAACAAAGCTGCCGAAAAAGAGATAGATAAAGGAATAGGTTGGTTAAAAAGGGTGAATAAAAAAAATTCGGAAGATTATGCGCTCCTCGCATTGTTACAAAGTTTCGGCATCCAATTTAAAGGGATGAAAGCAATGTTTATTTCAGGCGATATAAAAAAGAACGCACAACAAGCAATTGCAATAGATTCAACAAATATGAGAGCGTACTATGTTTATGCAAGTAACGATTTTTACACTCCAGAAAAATATGGAGGAGGTAAAGAGGCAGAAAAATATCTGCTAAAAGCAATTTCTTTACCTATACAAAAAATACAAAACGAATATTTACCATCTTGGGGAAAAGAGGAAGCATACGAAATGCTTATAAAGCTATATATCAAAAAAGAAAAGTGGGATTTAGCAAAAAAACACTTTCAGAAAGGAATTAAGGAATTTCCAGAGAGCTATACAATTAATCAATTGGCAACAAAATTAGTAGGGAAATGATGAAATTTAATCTTTCAATAGCTTTATTGTTGTTTGCTCTGGTCTCCTTTTCGCAACCTAAAATAAACGGTGTGGTTAAAAACAGACGAGGGGAGCCAATTTTTGCTGCAAATGTTTACTTAAAGTCTGTGCCACAGAACGGCGTTACAACTGATTTTGACGGCAAATTCAGCTTGGTTATCAATGGCTTAAAGGATACGCTAACTGTTTCTTTTATTGGTTATAAAACAAAAGAAACCCTCATTTCAACAATTGATATTACTAAAGCAGCTGTTATTATTTTAGAGGAAAATAGCCAAACCTTAGAGGAGGTCATTATTATGTCGCAAGACCCTATTTCAGAGCGGTTTTCTGTGGTAAAAATGAAGAAAATGGATATCTACTTAAATCCTGTTTCGCAAGGGGACCCTTTAAAAGCCATTACTATTTTACCTGCTTCAACAACAATAAATGAAACTGCAAATGTTTCCCTAAGAGGCAGCTCTTCTGATAGGTCAAGGGTTACGTTAAATGGCGTGCCAGTTTATAATCCGGTTCGAGCAAGTCAGCTAAATAATCAAGGATTTTTTAGTCTGTTTAATCCCGAAATAATCAATAAGCTATATGTGTATGCAAGTAATCCACCTTTGACTTATGGTAATACAAGTGCTGGTTTAGTAGAAATACAGACTGTAAAAAATTTGGAGGCAAACCAATTACAACTTTCAGCAAGTTTGGCAAGTACAGGCTTTTTTCTTTCTCAACGATTAAAAAAGGATATTTCATTTATTCAAGTTTATGGTAATTACCAGCTTTCCGATGCTTTTGTAGGTATTCAAAAAAAAAGCTACCAAACATTAAAAACTTTTACAATAAAGACCTAGGCATTAACTTTCATAAAAAAATTGGGAAAAAAGGCGAGCTAAATTCATACAATTATTATATAGATGAATCTTTTAACGGTTATGGCCAAACTTTCAATTATACAGGAAGTGCTGCAAGTTTGAATAAAAGATTTTTTACGGTCAACAATTTTAGATATTACTCAAAAAACGGAATGCTAAGTATAAATAGCGGAGCAAATAACTCCAACCAAAACTTCGAATTTGGTAATATTAATTCCATTCAAAATACGAGACAGATTTACACTTCAATAGACTATAAATGGCACGTTTTGGAAGGCACAAATTTGCAATTTGGAGTATCACACAATTATCATCGAAATACGTTTAAAGATAGCATTCCTACCTACTATTATGCCCTATCGCCAAGCTCCCCTAATTATTTTTCTGATTCTTCAATATATAATAATATTCTTGAAGCATATTTATATGGAAATTGGGACATTAATGACAAGCTAACCTTTTCTTCGGGAGTGAGAAGTAACCTGCCAGTGGCAAGTCAAAAATATTATTTCAGTGCGCAATTAGGACTAAAATATCGTTTAAATGCAAAACAATCATTATTACTAAGTGGTGGTAAATACCATAATTATTCCATACCAAGCTATTTCACAGTAGAATACAATTTGCTATCAAGCTATCAAACAGCATTAGATTACACCTGCGAGTTTTCAAACACATTATTAAAAACCGCCACATATTATAAAAATGAAACAGGAGAACGATCTGTTAATACCTACTTTAAAACGGACAAAATAAATACGTTTGGGTTGGAATTATATGCTGAGCATAGTTTTTATAAATACTTTAAATTTTCGTTCTCAAATTCATATATTAATCAAAAGATAACAATAAATAATAAGAATTATCATGGTGCTAAAGACTTTAATTATCTAATAAAAACGTCAATTCATTATAATAATCAAAAGTTATTTTCTTTAGTTTTAACCTATACAAGCCGTCCAGGAACATATTATAACGAAATAACGGGTGCTACTTTTGACAATCAAACAAATTATTTTCAACCCATCTTTTCTAGTGATTTGTACCATTCTCAATATGGAAATTATAGCCGCTTTGACATTAGTTTCAGCAAATATATTAGACTGAGAAAGAATGCTTTGGTTGCATTTGCTTCGTTAAACAACATTTTTGATACAAAGAATGAAAGCGAAGCTCTATACAATGAAGATTACACAGCCAAATACTTTGATTATTATCAATTTAGAACAATGTATTTTGGCTTAGTGTGGCATTTAGATTATTAGTCAATGCATTTACTATACAGTGGCTCAAGCTTAGCATTCTGCTTAATGACCCCTGTATTCTTAACCATAATGACATTTAATATCCCCAAAATCAACATAGCAACATATAGAGTTACGGCGATAGTTGGAGTAATTATTGGTTTGTATAACATGATGAATTTTCAGAATCCCAAACTGATACAAGTAGCGATTCTGCACTTGCCTTTACTTATTATCACTATTAACCGACTAAATTTTTATTTTCATTAATTCTGTTCTTTAATGCCTATGAACTGGACATAGATTATTTAATTCAATAATAGACCCCTCCCCAATTTATAGTCATTTGATCTGGAGGATC
>JAQVYY010000104.1 GCA_028708425.1 Bacteroidales bacterium | reverse complement strand
GGAATCAGCCTATTTGGAACTGGGGATTGATTTTTAATCAATTTCTCACTATATTTGAAAACAGGATTCAAGTTTAAAACCTGAACCCTGTAGTTTGCAGTTTACACAAAATTTTGGATAGTCCCTTATAAAACAAAAGCCCCGGTTTCCCGAGGCTTATATTACAATGTCTTTTTATTAAGCTCAATAATAATATTAGAAGCAACATCAACTCCAAAATCCCGCTGTAGTTCTTCAATATTTACTATAAACCAATCTTGGGTTTTGGCGTGGACTAGAAATGAACTTGAAAATATTTCAGCTTCTTTCCTTTGCGGTGTTGACCATTCTTTAATTACTTCCTTTAAATGTTCTAATCTTTTTTCCCAATTATTAAAAAGTATATAATTATTAGTACTGGGTAATTGAACTGTTGACAAGTCACATCCGTTACTGAAATTTACGCCTTCTAGAATTGCACCTGAGAAAGAGACATTTCGCATTTGATTTTTCTTTGCTTTACCGAAATTTGCATCGTCAGAAGGGTAAGCATACCCTCCTCTAAACCATACATCTTCTAATCTTCCAACAAAAGAACAATTCTCAAATGAAGATGCGTTAAAATCAACTCCCTTTAATTTGCAATCTATAAATTGAGTATTAACAAACTCTCCTCGAATAAAAACAGTTTTGGTGAAGCTAGATTTTTCAATTAAACAGTGTAGGTATTGCGAACCTTCATAACCAATGCCCGCTTTATTAAATTTACAATTTGAAAACTTTACGTTGTGAAACAGATTTCCACGTTCAGATATTTCTGTAAAATCAACATTCTCAAAATTTACTGTTTCAAAAACAGAATTTTCAATCCATGCATTACCAAATTGGGAATGAGATAAATCTATGTTTTTAATTTTGATTTTCTTAATTTGTTGTTGTCTTAAATCTATGCCTCGAAAATCAATTAGTCCATCTTTTGTTAAACCAAATGGGGAATGTTCGTTTTTAAACATTCCTCCATTTCTAAATAATAGTTTTATTTCATCTAATGCCTCTTTAGCATCATTATTCCCAATCCACCTGTTTTTTAGTATTTTAGAAGTCATAATTTATTGCGTACGTAATAATGTTCCTCCTAGTCCATATTTATTTGCATGAGAAGGCCAAGAACCTGGTGTTGTCATATCCCACCAATTACCTGTTGCTGGGTCTACAAAATCAGCACCCCTTGTATAATTGCTTTTTAGAGGAGATAAAACAGGGTCATTTTTAATTAATTGCCTTGTTCTAACATCTATTCTATTACCTCTATACATCGCTCGCAAATTTGAATTCCGTTGAATCGCCTGCAATTGCTTAGGTGTAAAAGCTGCATCTCCTAAAGCATCTACCTCCTTTGCAGCTTGGGAAACGTATGATTGCAATCTTCCTGTCGTCGACTTAGTGGCATTCGTTCCTATTTCTACTGCCTTAGCTGCTTTTCCCGCCTTTAATGCAAAAATACCTTTGGAAATTAAAGCACCAATTTTTGCAACTGTCACTTCTCCTGCTGCAATAGAAAGTCCAACATCTGTGGCTTTCATACCGGTAGGTATCACGGTTTCTACCTTATAACCTTCACTCTTATAACCCGCTACATCGAATGAACCTTTCTCAATCTCTTTACCTTGAGGATTATTCTTGTCAAATACTCTATCAACATTTTCATTCTGTTTTACAATCGAAACTATTTTCTCATTTTCTCTAATGATAATGTCGTCCAGATTCATCCCATTCGGATCAATAAACCTCACCGGATTATTAGCCACATACGCATACGGCGAAATCGAATAATACTTCTCCGCTAGCGGATCCACGGAGTGCCACCGTCCAATTGCCGCATCATAATGCCGTGCCCCGTAATCGAATAAATCAAGCCCGTGCATGCGGTCAAGTTCCTTGCCGTTGTACTTATACGGCTGGACGCCTCCCGCCGTGCTTTCGCCCATCAATCCACCAAAGGGATAGTAGTGGTTCACCTGCTCCACCGTGCCACTTTGATTGATAACCACCCGGTTATTGCCCTGATGGTCTTTCAGGTAATAGTGGTAAACAGGCGTCGTTCCCGAAAAAGTTATATATCCTTCTTCCGTAAGAATTCTACTTACATTTCCGTTCTCATATATTATGTTCCCGCAATAATCGGTTTTAAACGTAGAAAATATTTGAGCAGCAGTTAACGGCGTCATTACGTTGGTCATGGGGATGGTTACTCCCGCCACTGCCGTCTGGTGCGTTACGCTTAACTTCTCTCCGGCGGCATCGTACACGTAGCTGGTGGTGTTGCCATTCGTGAATTGCAAACCGTCGGGCAAATTTAGCGAATTGTACGCAATATCTGTTATCCAACAATTGTGTTTAATAACTTTTCTAAATCAGACTTTAACAAACCTATGTTAGTATCTAATTTTTTCTTTCTCACTACTTCCGCAAGTAAATCCAGCTTCTGTAAAATAGATTGCTTTAAAAAACTGTAACGTTCTTCTTCTGATTTGTTAAAGAAATTTTCATCCGTTACAATTATTGGAATACCAATTGATTTTTCATTTTTACGGTAAGGTTCTATTTTTCTAAGTTTTTGCAATTCTATTGGTGTTGGTTTTACATTAAATTGAAATAATACTAAGATTAAATCTTTTCCGTAATTCTCATATTTTAGCTTTTCCAATGTATTACTGATTCCTTTCTTACCCCATATATAAGTTCTAAACGTATCAGCAATATTTGAAAAATCTTGTTCGGTTAAATTTGGGTCAAATCCAACTTTAAAAAAACAACCAAAAATATTATCTTTTATTTCCATTTTAGTGCATATTTTTATTTAAAGGACCTCGTAAAATTTGATTTTGTTGATATTCCCATTGCCATGCTTCCAACCTATTTGGGAACTGTTTAACAGGAACCATATACTTATCGGACATAAAGGACTTTGTGTATCGAGTTTCTGGAATTACTTTAGAAGTTATACCATTTTTTAAGAATGTGCCATCATTAGAATATAGCTTGTAACCCCAAGTAGGTTTCATACTCTTCAAAGAGTTTCCATGTACAACAACTCCTTCAATAGCGTTAGCTGTTCCTCTCGTTGCACTTACAACACTTTTCGCTCCTGCATTCGTAGCTCTTGCGCCTTTACCTAAATTAGTAACAGCCCCACCGGCGAATAACGTTGCTCCAAACGCTGCACCTGCTTCCCACGTTGCGGGATTCTTAAACCCTTGCATTTGTTCTCCTATAGGAGTCGTTAATGTATAGTTTACTTCATTGGCAATCGCATTCCCTGTGTTTTTAAGTCCTGTTATTTCAGAGTTTACCAATCCGCTGACTCCTTCCTTGTAGAGTGTTTGAGCAGCATTTATAGGTGTATTGA
>JAQVYY010000103.1 GCA_028708425.1 Bacteroidales bacterium | reverse complement strand
TCAGCAGATTATGTTATAAATCTATAGAATTATCAGCGCCGGCTCAAATTTATAAAAAAATATCATAAAATTATTAAACCGGAGAATATTTTTTTATAACAATTCTCTATTCTTCAGAGGATTGGGGTTTAACAACACACATTTACCCCTCATAAATCTTCAGTCCATACTTCTCAATCAAAGGAGGAAACAGGTCATAAAAGAATTCAAGACCAAACTTATTATCTAAGTCATTATTCATTTTTTCTCCCTCTGGAGAGTCTATTTCTAACCCCAGACTTTTAAGTTCATTTTCAATACGTATTTTATCTTCAAAATAACTAATAAAATCCTGGTTTGGATACATGTCAATAAACCTGACAGGCATATCTCCGGAATTCCAGAAAGTGTGAACAATTCCATGCGGTCTTAAATGATAATCACCTGCATGAACATCTGTTACATTGTCTCCAACCATTACACTTACAGTGCCCTCTATAACAAACATTATTTCATCCAGATCTCTGTGACTATGTGGAGGAGGACCTGCAAATTTTGGCGGTATCGTAATTTCGTGACAACAAAATTGGTCATTTGTAAACTCACTTCTGATTTTTGGAGCTCCAACAAATATTCCGTCAGCTGCAGGGGAGATTGTGCCGGCACGAACAAGTCGCTCTTGCAAAGGACTTTGATAAATTACAGTACTTTTTTCTTTACCTGCATAACTATTTAATAATGCACTGCCGCCTATTGTAAATAACAGCATTTGTCTTATTGCTAATCTTCTTGAATAATATTCCATAATAAATCAAGTTTATGTATTATTCCACCTTCTGAAACTCTTCATCCCCACATTGCCATAGCAAGAAAGCAAATTCTTTTGCAAGCTGTTTAAATTGCTCATCTACTGTCGAACCTCCGAAATGACCCGATTTGTAGTCCACATCCAGAAAAACAGGATTTTGAGAACCATTTGCATTTTGCATTCTTGCTGCAAATTTTGCAGGAATATAGCTTGTTACTCTCGGATCATTAAAACCTGTGGTGATAAACTGTGCAGGATACTCAACTCCTTTACTGATATTATGGTAAGCATCCATTTCCATTAATGCTCTGAACTCCTCTTCTATCGTGATAGTCCCGAATTCCGGTATATTTACAGGACCACCCGGTGTAAACTCTTCTCTCAAAGAATTTAATGCCCCGACTTTTGGAATTGCAACTTTGTATAAATCTGGTCTTTCTGTAATCGCCCTGCCAATTAATATACCGCCTGCACTAACACCGCTTATGCCAAACTTGTCGGGTGAAGTATATTTATTTTTAATCAGCCATTCGGCACAAGCATTAAAATCTTTCCAGGTATTTGGTTTAGTGGATTTCTTCCCTGCGTGATACCATTCGCTGCCCTTTTCGCCACCACCGCGAACATGAGCGAAAGCTAATACAACACCTCGATTAAGCAACGGGAAATATATAGCATTGAAAGCTGGAATATAGGCATTGATTCCATATGCTCCATACCCACTCATATAAACAATGTTGCTCCCATCTTTCTTGAATTTGTTTTTGTCGTACACGATACTGAGCGGTACAAGTGTTCCATCCCATGAAGGCACTTCAACCTCTTCATAAACGATATTTCCTAAGTTTGGATATTCAAACTTCATGTTGAAAACACCTTTTGAAAATTCTTTTGTTGCAGCATCATAGCTGTAAATATTTAATGGAGTTGTCCAGCCTCTGTTTCTCAAAATCAATTCGTTATCATCTCTCGACAAACTGTAAGGCATAACATTTCCTTCAAGCGGCACATCTACTTCACTAGTCATTCCTGTAGCATATTCATACTGATATGTCTTCGTAATCAATTCATTTTTAGACTTGTTGAAGACAAAGTAATCCTTCGTTTCAGCTAAGTAATCGATAGAAATCTGCCACTCTTCATCTCCCTCTGCAATTGTAACTGCTTTATTTAAATCGGGATCTGTAAAGGATGTTTTAATAATTTTAAATCTGGGGTTGCCTTTAGATGTTATGAGATAAACATCATTTTCCTTAACAAATAGATTTCTCACTTCATTCTCTCTTGTCGTTAAAGGTTTCCAATTAACATTTCCGGATTTTAATTCAGATACCTGTGCATAATAGGAAGTCAACTGAATATCAACTGTATATAACACCAAAACCATATAAGGCGAGTTTCTAAAAAAGTAAACCACAGGAATCACTTCCGGCTTGATATTAAGTTCAGGATTGTTTTCAGAGCTTACAATTACCAAATCGTTCTCAACCGGAGTGTTAACTACATGCAATTTGCAAGGCATATTGAGTAACTGCTCAGTGTCGTGTACATCATATCCCTTATATTGGTTGTAGAAAATTTCAGTGTTATTACCCTCCATAAATAAACCATCACTATGCGGAATTACTTCAGGTAAAAATTTAACTGTTGCTACATCAAGAATATAAATATCGCCAACCTCGGCTCCCGCTTCACTCAAATTTAGCGCTATCTTACTTCCCTCATCATTAACACTTGCACTGAAATCGTAAGTTTTGCCCTCTTTAAATTTCTGTGGATCGAAAAGCAAAATTTCTTCGCCATCTCTGCCTTGCCTGTAATACACTTTATAAACTTGTTCATTTGGCAAACGCTTTTCGTAAAAATATTTACCTCCCGCTTTGGCAATTGGATAATAGGCAACTGAACGCATAGCGTCATACTGCTTCAACTCCTCAATCAATTTGTCTTGATTTGAAATTTTACTCATTTCAGAATTGGTGAAAGCAGCTTGTGTTTTAAACCAATCCAGTACTTCTTCATTTTTAATATCTTCTAACCAACGATAGGGGTCTTCAACAACAGTACCAAAAATAGTTTCCGAAACATCTACTGTTTTAGTAACGGGATACTGATACTGAGCAAAAGAAAAGTGACCCAAAACAAAAGCTGTGAGTAATAAAAACAATTTTTTCATCTCTTTATTCGTTTCGTTAAACATTAAGTGAAATGACTCGTAATGAAACAAATATATCAATGGATAATTGGTATTTGATAGGAAAAAAAGATCAATTTTACTATTTAGTACTTTTCCCGGAAAATATCTTAACTATATCCAGATTGCGTCGGAAGAAATGCCCCGGTGTTTCGCCGATAATAGCTTTAAAATCGTTAATAAAATGCGACTGGTCAAAATAGTTACCATAAAAAACCAAATCCTGGTAATCTACAGCGTTTTCATTTACAATTTTCCCCCAGGCATAATTTAACCTCACAATACGAGCAAGTGTTTTAGGACTCACTCCTGTACGTTTTACAAATTTACGAATTAAAGTGCTTTTACTGGCATAGCATTCTCTCATAATCTCCTTTAATGGCACAGTAATACTCTTCTCCACAATCTTATCATAAAAAACATCCACCACATCAGGAA
>JAQVYY010000102.1 GCA_028708425.1 Bacteroidales bacterium | reverse complement strand
CCACATTGGTTAGCACTACCGATACCATGGCGGTCTCGCCAGGATCAAGAATCCCATTGCCATCGCCACTTTCCGAGTCGTCAATTGCTAGAGCACCGTATTCAAAAGCGGGAGCATTCGCCTTAATTGTAAAATTTTGCTGCCACTCATAAGTTTCACCTTCATACACACCCTCTATGCTAATGGTAAATACCATTGGTGTTTGGTCTGGCACATCGTTGGCAATAGAGAAGCTGAAAGCGCCATCAAGTGTAACCTCTTGATCAGGATTAATTGGTCCTGCATCAACACTTCCACCTGTAATGGTTACGTATGGATTTTCGGTTAAAATTGTAGCTACAACAGAACTTGCAGTATATGGTTCGTCGGAGATATTTTCCAGTACAACATCTAACGAAATTGTTTCACCATAATTGGGACTTGTGGGTGTTTGGAATGACTTAAGCACTACGTATGGTTCATCGGCTGGCACTGCAGAAAGTTGCCCAGTATAGGTAACCTTATTATAAGCGGTTGCGGTAATCGTAAGGTCAAGAGCTGTTGTTATGGGCTCTGAAAATGAAATCGTAGCACTTCCTCCCTCAACAATCGCTGTACCCAATAGTACAGTTTCACCCTCACCATTAACATACGATATGGCAACAAGAGCACCATCCGTATCGTTTGATACATTAAATGAGCTTGCACCTAAAAACATGGTGGGGTTATGGGATACTAACATTTCCGCAGGGGTATCCGTACGAACAACCAGCGAGGGATCGCCAAAGATTGTCCAGGTATTGGTTTCTGAATATCCTCCGCTACCATGAACATCGTTCATTTTCATACAACCATTGATAACAATACCACCATAAGTACGCTTTATATTATCGGCATACGACTCCGTAAGAATATCGTTCATCTCAGCCTGCCCAGTCAAAGGGGGAAACCAGCTCTGGTTTACTGTTGAAGCAAACACTCCAATAGCTCCAGTTGGGCCTTCGCTCTTACTTGCCCTCATAAACCCTTCGGCAAAGCAAGTTGTGTTAACAAAGTTTCCATTTACACAGGCAACGGAAACAATAAAAGGGAGCTTATTAACATTGGTGAGACTGCTCATATGGCTCAAACCAAAGCCAGTTGTTACCCAAGAGGTAGTACTACCATGGCCAACATAATTACCTATGCCCAACCCGGTGTTTAGGTTTGAGACCACGGTTGATGACGAAGCACCAGGGTCGTACACTTGGTATACATTATCGTAGGTGTAGGCTAATAGCTTATCCCTAATACTATTCATGTGCTGAATATCGGAGGGGTTACTGCCCTCACTGGAAGCTACACCCAAGCCTGTTTTTAGCCAGGTATCGGCCGTGGTTAGGTCACGCTCATAGGTAATAGTTCTATCAACCTGAGTTTCGACATGTTCAACCGTTTCAGCAGAAAATCGGCCAATAAAAGCCTCGGCATAGGAGTCGTTTCCCACGATGTGCCCATAGGCGGCATCGCTATCGCCTGATTTGCTCAAGGGCATTATGTGCTGGCTATCGCCAATTAGCAGAACAAAGGCTAAGCCTTCCTCGCTATTGTACTGATCGGTAATGTAGGTTTTTAGGGCTGTAGGCGATCCGCCAGCATCAGCATAGCTAACAAGTTTTGTGGGCTGTCCCTTCTGGTTTTTCCAGTTAACCAGGGGTTTAATGGCATCCATATAGTCAGCATGAGCAACCACAAGTAGTAAGCCCTCCTCCTCGATGGGGGTATATTTTGCAGAGGAAGCATAGTTTATAAAGTTCCGACTGTAAATTTCATCGAATTCAGCTAGAACTCTTGGGTTAGCCCTTGTCTCGATAAGCTCATTAACCCCCTTAGTTTGCTTGGTAAAAAGGCTAACCGTAATATCTTTATAAACCCTTAATGTTTTGGTTACGGGGTTGTACTGAATAGGGTAAACATCGACAACCTGCCCACGATAATCGCGAAGAATATAGGGTTCACGTAACGAGGCTAGCTCCTCAGGGAAAAAAGCATCCTTTTCGTAAAGCGCTCCCTTTTCGTAGGGAACGTCTTCGGGGTTGATATCTCTGGTTAGCAATCCCTTTGATGGGGCAATGTTGATATTGCTATACTCAACGTACTCGCCTGGCTCAACCCTAAGCTCAACTGAGCCAAAATCGGGTATAATTACTGAACCATTTAGGTAGAACAAATCGGGGCTGCCCTTTTGCATAATTTGAGGCGCATCCCCACTGAATGGAATGGACATGTTTCCATATATCTCGGTTTGAACCTGCTTCAAATGCATTCGATTTACATCGTATTTTAGCACAATGGCATCTGGACTATCAGAGACTAAGCTGACCGAATGGGATTCTGTTGAAGCATCCGAAAGAACCATGCTCTGGTTCTGGGAAATTCCGCTTAAAGTTATCAGTAGCATCGAGATGAAAATCCAGCTAAAAGACAACTTTTTAATTAGATTTTTCTTCATAGTTTTAAAATTAATTTGCAGTAATTTGATTTGATATGCCGTAAAAAGTTCGTTACAAAACTCGGCTAATGTAACAAAAAGATTTTTTGTACAAAAATGTAATCGCCTAGTTGTGTGGTAAAACTTTATCAACCCCCTATTTACTATTGCGTTGTTTAGCTTACAATATAAGAGGAATCATGATGTTTTAGGCTACACGAAAATCTTTTGAACAGGTCGATAATTATTTGAACAGGTCGATAATTAATGGTATAAGGACTCTTTGTACTATGATATGGTAGGTTGAATAACGTATTGGAAAACCCCTCGAAATTTTATTCAAAATTAATTGGTTAAATTAAATATGATACAAATATATCCGATGGGATTAGAAATGTTGAAATATTACAAAAAAAGGGTTTATATTTTTCTTTAAATCGAAAAACGGCATCCCCCTTTTACCTAACCCCCCTTATTCGCTAGAATAATGGGGCATACCTTGTGGAGGACATAACCCTGTTTAAATCGAGTAGGAAGGCAGGAATTAATTCCCTACCTGTCCTCTCACATCACACCACCGTGCGTACCGTTCGGTACACGGCGGTTCTTCAATTTACACCGTAAACCAAACTATAACGATTCGAGAAGAAGACATAACCAGAGAGAGTTAGACCGTCGTTATGTAATTGAACTGTAAGGATAGGGCCATGGGCTGTATGCTGCATATGCCTTATTGTATTCGTGTTCCTCGGGTCGGAACATTGCCGCTGGGGTCCATCAGATTCCACCTCACGATGGACACCGTTGCCTTGAGCTAATGGTAGGTAACTACAACCCCCCATAACGGACTTGCTCCGGCAAGTTAGTGCCTATGCACGGGACAACACAGAAAAGAGGGGAGAGAAAAAAAAAGGGGGGGGTGTTCTCTCCTTTTTTATTTTAGAAATGAAACACCCATGACAATTTTTAGACACACACGAGCATGATTATTTCGCAATAACGTAACTTTGCAAAAAAAAAGAGCCATGACAGCGACACAGGACAAAATAGAGTTTGACCAAGTTATTGAG
>JAQVYY010000063.1 GCA_028708425.1 Bacteroidales bacterium | reverse complement strand
TAGTTTTTAGGGGAGGGCTTGGCTAGCGGCGTAGCCGCTAGCCAAGCCCTCCCCTCCCAAATACAACTCAACGCCCTGTCATTCCGACCGTAGGGAGGAATCTATAAATATTAACCGGACACCAATGAAAAGTTATTAAAAATATTCTGAAAGCCACTTTCTAAGATGACTTTAGATAGATAAATTTCTAAAAAATTGAGGGCATTCCTCTCTCGTAACGAAATGAATTCAAGTATATCAAAACGTTTAACTTTGTAAACGTTTGTATTTCCTCTTTTAGTTTCAATCAAAACTTTTGAGTATGCTAAAGTTTTTAATGGTTGAGCGAAAAACTTATCGTATTCACTATTAGCATCCTTTAGATTTGGCTTATTAAACGATTCTGTAGTAAGAGTTTGAGCATAATTAGAAAACCGAATATCATTTTTAGTGAACTCTTTATCCAAATTATCGCCTAAAAATGCGATAACACATTCTGTTACAGCACAAAGCACATCTGACGTAACCTTTTGGTCCATGAACCTTGCATCCTTTGTTTTTCTTACATCAAAATCGAATTTTTAAAAGTGTTCGTTAATTTGTGTTATCATTAAGTAAGTTATTTTAGTAAGCCAAAGAAAAAAACAGAGTTGTTGTCAATGTTTAAAGACCTTGTGCCGTAGTTTCTTGCGACTCGATAATAGTTTTTAAATTCCTCTGTGCTGTAAAACTCTAAATCTTGTTTAGTTGGTAATCGACTTCCGTTTTTTAAAGTTAATAAAGCGACAGAACCATCTGTAATTGTATTTTTAGGTAAGAAGCTTGCCCTTGGGTAATAGGTTAAATTTGGTACCATTACAACATCAGATTCATTGTAGAATTTTGAAACCGCCAGGTCATCAATTTTATCAATGTAGCAATCATATCCATCAATTTCTTTAATTTCATTATTGCCTATGTTTCGGGATTTTAAAACCCTTATCTCACCTGTACTTTGTGTAATGGATTTAGTAATTTGTCTATCTCTAAAACTATTGAAAACATCAAGTTTCATTTTCGAAACGACCGTGTCAAAACTACTATCTCTATAAATTAACCAATAGGGAAATTCTTCAGAAAAGATATACTCTTTGCTTTCTTCTTTATATGTGTTTTTAATGTAACTTTCTATTATAACTTTATCGTTTGAGGAATTAGAAGAAGCACATAAAAAGCTAACGGTTTCAATTTTCACTCCTTTAAACGCTTTTTCTCCGTAGTCACAAATCTTTTGCAAGTCATGTTTCTTTAAAAGCGCTCTTGTCTTATCAAATTCAGGTGCATTTAATAAGCTCTTAGGAACGATTAAAGAAACAAAGTTGCCTAACCGCAAAGATTTTTCTATAAAAAACGAAAAGATGTTATTTGTGTTAGAATTAAACGCTCCAAATTTATACAAATCTAATAGTTCTTTGTTTTTAGTTACTTTTCCATAGGGCGGATTCCCAACAACAATATCATATTTAGTTTTACAATTCCAACGAAGAAAATCTATGTGCTTAAAATTAATTTTAAAGTTTTCAGGGATTTTAATTTTTGACAAAATCGTCTTTAAAATTTGTAGAGAATTGCTATCTAAATCACATAAATCAAGAATTACCTCCTCTTTATTTTCATATTTTTCAAATAATAACGGTATAAAATTACCAACACCAACAGAAGGCTCAAGTATTCTGATTCTCTTTTTTTTCTTAAGCTGTGGTAAATTTTTAATTACAGAATAAGCTATATCTTTTCTTGTAAAATAGGCACTTGTATTTAACCTTTCAGAGTTTGAGTGTTCTGCAATCAGGAATATATTGTCTAAAGAATACTTTTCAAAGTTTGACTTAATAAAACCGACCATGTTATCTGTTTGATTAAGTTTGAACTCTTTTTCAAGTGATTTTATTTGAGAGATTGATAAACTCTCATTACTATTAACTTTTTTAATGTTTGAAGCAATACTTTTGAAAACTTCCGTTGGAACAGCTTCTCCTAAACAATGTCTAATATTTAATTCCTCCTTTTTTAAGAAAGCTTTCTTCTCCAATTCAGATAATTTGTTGAGCTCTTTTGTTTTGATATGCGACCACTCAAAAGACTCAGGAATAGACATCATTCTCATTAGTTCTCTTATAGAAAAAACTCTGTTGTCCGATGGGAGAACGGTGTTTTGGCTTGCCAAAATATCGTTTCTCGTATGTACACAAGGCCCTTCTTTATCCCAATACCAACGAGCATATTTGTCTCCGTTTTTACTTTTGTTATATACAATTTCTCCATTAATTATTCTGTGCGGTATCCTTGTAGGTTCAGTATTTTCGAACGCCGATTGTCCTTCTTTTAAGTTTTCAATCCAAGGAAGCATTCTTTGGTCAAATTCTCTATATGAATGAAAAATATCGTTCGAGACTTCTCCCATCTCTTTTAAGGATGGCAAATTACCAATTAATTGATTTAAAGTTCTTGCTTCTTGCTTTTTGGGAAATAGGTCATAAGGTGTAATGTTCGGAATATCTTTTCTTACACCAATTACTAATGTTCTTGTTCTGCTTGAATTAGAGCCATATTCTTTAAAGTTTACAATTTTAGAGAGAATATTGTAATTGCCTCCAAGATTATATTTTATAGCTTCATTTATTGGTTTATCTATTTCGTCAATATCTGTACAAGTTGTATTTAAAAATGCTCGGACATTTTCAAACACAAAATACTTTGGAAGTATTTTTTTTGTTAGCTTAATTGATTCTACAACTAACGAGTTTCTTGACTTTTCGTCATTCTTTTTATGATTAGCAACAGACATACCCTGGCAAGGTGGTGTCGCAATTAGAACATCAGGTGTTTTGATTTTATGCTTTTCTTTCCAAAAATCTAATTCTTTTAGAAGCTGTTGCCGAACTTCTTTCTTTGTAATATCTCCACTTATGTAACCACTTTCGTATTTACATTTTTCGTTAAAGGCTTGTATTTTAAGTCGTTTTGTGAGCAACTCGTTTGTTGCAATGCATTCAAAACCATTCTGTTTGAAGCCATAGCATCCAACTCCAGCACTACTAAATAGGCTAATGTATGTTAATGGTTTTTTCATAACTCTAATTTTCCTTGTTTTACAGATACATTTCTATAGTAATTAGCAGTGTCCTCTGCAACTGAAAAAATAGAATCAGAACATTTGTATTTCATTGCTTCCTTAACGAATTTATCAGCAAAGAATAAGTCAGTAACAGTTTGTAAGTCAGCTTGAAAAAGTTTAGCTAGCTTCTCCAATTTCGATTTACTAAACTTCTGACTTCCATTTTCAATGCGACATATGGCACTTGTATTAATTCCGATTTTGGTTCCTAGTTCGGTTTGAGTCCATTCTCGCTTTTCTCTTTCTGTTTTAATATAATGTCCGAAACTTGCCATTTGACCTATTTTTAGCAAATATAAAAACAACTTGCGATTTTTATATCAAGTTTATGAAATGTTTTAGGGTGGGGGGGGGAAATAAAATGTGCTTGAACGTGTGGTTGGTTGTTCAAAACTTGTGTATAACTTTAAAAGACACATACCATTGTAAATCGGGACCAACAAGGCTCAGAAAACAAAGCCTTGAAATAAACAAAATTTTTGATTTGTTTTGTAGATAGTAAATTCTAAAAGTTATGAGAGTAGTTTTACAGCGGGTTAAAAAAGCTTCGGTATCTGTTGATGGTGATATTGTGGGGCGAATTGGTGAGGGTATGCTTGCTTTGGTTGGATTTGAAAATGACGATACAACGGATGATTTACAATGGATGGCAGGAAAAATTTCGCGATTACGAATTTTTGACGATTCCGATGGGGTGATGAACCTGTCGATAACCGATTGCAAAGGCGAATTTTTGGTGATAAGCCAGTTCACTCTTCACGCCAAGGTTAAAAAGGGTAATAGGCCCTCGTACATAAAGGCGGCACCACCTGAAATTTCAATCCCCCTTTACGAGGAGTTCCTGATGATTCTGAAAAAGGAGTCGAACCTACCGATACAAAAAGGGGTTTTTGGTGCCAATATGCAAGTTTCACTGGTTAACGATGGCCCCGTAACCATAACCATAGACACAAAAAACAAGGAGTAATGGATAATAGTAGTAGTCTGAAAGATTTACAAACACAGGTTGATAAGTGGATAAGTACCAAGGGGGTTAGGTACTTTAACGAGCTCACAAATCTTGGTGTGCTTATGGAAGAGGTGGGCGAGCTGGCACGGGTGCTAACACGCACCTACGGCGAGCAATCGTTTAAATCAAACGAAAAAGATATTGACCTAGCCGATGAGATGGCTGATGTGCTTTTTGTTCTGGTTTGCCTAGCAAACCAAACGGGAGTGGATTTGGAAACCGCCATGCGCAACGCTTTTAAAAAGCGTAACATGCGCGATGCCGACAGGCACAAAAATAACCCTAAGCTAAGGTAGAGTAAAAAAAGCACCCCCCTATATTGGTTTTACCGTGTACTTGCTTTACATTAGCAAACGAATTCAAACAAAACATACAATACCATGAATAATCCTATTGAAGATAAATTTAATGTTGAGGTAAACGAGGCTGAAGTTAAATTAGCTGTCAGTTCGATTAAAGAGCGTGTAAACCAAAAGTTGCCCGATAAGGAAATACTAAAGAATTGCTTTAACCTAATTGATTTAACCACATTAAATTCAACCGATAGCGTTGAAAAAGGTGAGCTGTTTGCCCAAAGGGTAAATGATTTTCCCAAGCATTTTCCCAATATCCCAAATGTGGCTGCGATTTGTATATATCCAAGCCTCGTGGCATCGGTAAAACAAACGCTAACAGCAAAAGATGTTAAAATCGCTTCGGTTGCTGCAGGGTTTCCAGCTTCGCAAACATTCATTAATATAAAGCTATCGGAGTGCCAAATGTGTGCCGATTCGGGAGCCGATGAGCTCGACGTGGTTATTTCGCTCGGGTACTTTTTAGAGGGCGACTACTTTACCGTGTTTAGCGAGTTGCAACAAATAAAAGAGGTTGACGAAAACGCAAAGGTTAAGGTGATACTTGAAACGGGAGCACTTCCTACACTATCCGATATCCGCTTGGCCTCGTTCCTAGCCATGGAAGCTGGAGCCGATTTCATTAAAACATCCACCGGAAAAATCGAAGTGGCCGCTACGCCCGAAGCGGTATACGTAATGTGTTGCGCTGCAAAAGAATACTACAAGCTCACAGGGCGTATGGTGGGCATTAAACCTGCGGGGGGCATGTCGACAGCAGCAGATGCCGTTCTTTACTACTTAATTGTTAAGGAGGTGTTAGGCGAAAAATGGCTAAATAATAGCTACCTACGTTTTGGGGCAAGCCGACTAGCCGATAGCTTACTATCGGATATTATGGGAGAAAAAGTGGAGTACTTTTCGGCTCCTCGAAAAGAATAACGTGTGGAGGATAATCGGTTTTACAGGTTTTTATAAGATAAAGTCATGTAAATATCTTTACAATAATAGTATATATTATTCATAGCAATTATTGTAAACACTTTATTTTTAAATCTTTACTTTAATATTTGTTTTAATAACCGAGCCACTTCTTTTTTTATCTAAAAAAGTAAGGTGTTGTTGTTTTTTTAGATTAAGGATTTCAGCTTAACGCATTATATTAACCCGCACTATTCATCAAATCTGCTAAAGATGAATGCAAATGGGGGTTATCCCGATATATTTGAGCCCAATCAAAATTGGTTGTGAGATTTTAGTCGTTGTCGTAGGCAGCAATTATTCGAACGAATAATTGGGGTTGTCGTAACCCTCTGTTTCTGAATAATAATTTTAAAAAAATGTTATTTCAGTTTATGAGTATCCCAAATAATTAACACTACCTTTGCACCCCCAAAAATTAGGTAAATGCCAAACATTAGGAATATCGCCATTATAGCGCATGTTGACCATGGAAAAACAACCATGGTTGACAAGATGATTTTTTACAGTAATCTGTATAAAAAGCACGAGAGGCCAGGTGAACTAATACTTGATAGTAACGATCTTGAACGTGAGCGAGGAATAACCATACTTTCGAAGAACGTATCGGTAAGCTACAAGGGCGTAAAAATAAATATTATCGATACCCCGGGTCACTCGGATTTTGGGGGCGAGGTGGAACGAGTTCTTAATATGACCGATGGGGTTCTGTTGCTTGTTGATGCTTTTGAAGGGACCATGCCACAAACGCGGTTTGTTTTGCAAAAAGCCCTTGAGATTGGCCTAAAGCCCATTGTGGTAATTAATAAGGTTGATAAGCCAAATTGCAGGCCAGGGGAGGTGCAGGAGCAGGTTTTTGATCTTATGTTTAGCCTCGATGCTACTGAGGATCAGCTAAACTTCCCAACATTATACGGAAGCGCAAAGAATGGTTGGATGTCCACCGATTGGAAAAAACCTACAGACAATATTACCTCTGTTTTTGATGCAATACTTGAACATATTCCCAAGCCCAAGGTGAACGAAGGATTACCCCAAATGCTTATCACATCGCTCGATTACTCATCGTATGTGGGACGAATTGCCATAGGGAAACTTTCCCGAGGGCAGCTAAGGGTTGGTCAAAATGTTGGTTTATTAAAAGCCAATGGGAAGCTTATAAAAAGTAAAATTAAGGAATTGCTTATTTTCGAAGGCCTTAGCAAGCGAAAGGTTGAAAAGGTAGAGACAGGCGATATTTGTGCTTTGGTAGGCATTGAAGGATTTGATATTGGTGATACCATTACCGATATCGAGAACCCCGAAGCCCTTGCATCTATTGCTGTTGATGAACCCACAATGAGCATGCTATTTACCATTAACGATTCGCCTTTCTTTGGGAGGGATGGTAAGTTTGTAACATCAAACCACCTTAGGAATAGGCTTAAAAAGGAGCTGGAGAAGAACTTAGCACTTAGGGTTGAGCAGGGCGATTCGGCCGACTCTTTCATAGTTTATGGTCGAGGTGTACTGCACCTGTCGGTACTAATTGAAACCATGCGACGCGAAGGGTACGAGCTTCAGGTGGGTCAGCCTCAGGTTATAATAAAAATGGTGGCAGGCGAAAAATGCGAGCCCATTGAGATTCTTACCATCGATCTTCCCGAAGAGGTGTCGGGCAAAGCTATTGAGCATGTTACCCAGCGCAAAGGAAATTTGCTGATTATGGAACGCCGCTCCGATAGGGTACACCTTGAGTTTGAAATACCCGCTCGGGGAATAATTGGATTAAGAAATCTTCTTCTTACTGCCACTGCAGGTGAAGCGGTTATAGCTCATCGTTTTAAGGCCTTTGAACCCTATAGAGGGCCCATTGAAATCCGGCAGAATGGCTCGTTAATCGCCATGGAGAGCGGAACATCATACGCTTATGCTTTAAATAAGTTGCAGGATCGTGGTCGGTACTTTATCGAATCGCACCAGGAGGTGTATGCAGGACAAGTTGTAGGTGAGAATACCAGGCCTGGCGATCTGATGATTAATGTTACAAAATCCAAGAAATTATCTAATATGCGCGCTTCGGGTTCCGACGAAAAAATCAGCTTGGCTCCGCCAATCAAGTTTACCCTCGAGGAGGCTCTAGAGTATATACAGGGTGACGAGTATGTTGAGGTTACCCCAAAGGCAATGCGTATTCGCAAAATCCTTTTAAACGAGCACGACCGGAAACGACAAAATAAATGACGGTTTGATATAGTTTAACAGTAGTTTTAGAGAACGGATTTTGAGTTTTGAGAATTATAGTTACCTTTGCAAGATGTTTTTTTACGACGATGAGCACAGTTTTAAAGCGATATACGGTTCATTTTAAAGGACTTAAAACAGGAAAGCACATCTTTAATTTTGATGTGGATAGGACGTTTTTTGAACAATTTGAGGGTAGCTTGGTATCCAATGGAAACCTTAAGGTTGAGGTTGAACTCGACAAGCATACCGACATATTAAAGTTCAGCATATTTATTGAAGGTAATGTTGATGTGCTGTGCGACAGATGTTTAGAGGGGTTTTCAATACCAACTCAATACGAGGGGCAGCTTGCTGTTCGTATTAGCGATGCAATCGAGGGTGAGGAAAACGACGATGATATTTGGTATGTGAGTAGTAACGAGAACGAGGTATCTTTGGCGCAGTATATATACGAAAGCATCTGTTTAAGCCTACCCATAAAGCGATACCACGGAATGTTGGGCACATCCATAGAGGGTTGTGACAAGGAGATGCTAAAAAAGCTCAATATGTTATCCAATGGCCCTGAGGAGAGTAGGCAAAAACCCCCAGCAGATGCTCGTTGGGATAAGTTGAAGGACATTTACAATAATTAGAAATAGTAATATTTTTTTAGGAACAATAAATAATTACCAAAAATGGCACATCCAAAAAGTAAAATTTCGAGGCAGAGGAGGAATAAGCGTAGAACTCATTACAAGGCGGAGGCTCCAACCTTGGCAACCTGCTCAAATTGTGGTACCACAATACAGTATCATAGGGTTTGTCCCGAGTGTGGATTTTATCGTGGTAAATTAGCTATCGATAAAGCTGCAACAATTTAGCAAAACACAATTTACCCATTCCGGCAACCCAGGAAACAGCACATATGAAAATTGGAGTAGATGCGATGGGTGGCGACTACGCACCTGAAGCAATTGTAAAAGGAGCCATTCTGGCTCAGGAACAGTTGTTGCCAGAAGAACAAATTGTTCTTTTTGGTGATCAGGGTAGGATTTACAATATTTTGGAACAAGAAAATATTGATAAATCAGCATTTGAAGTTGTGAACTGCACCCAGGTAATTGGAATGGGGGAGAACCCCGCAAAAACATTTGCAAAAAAAACAGACTCTAGTATTACTGTAGGGTTTCGTTATCTAGTTCAACAAAAAATTGATGGGTTTGCAAGCGCAGGTAATACTGGTGCTATGCTGGTAGGTGCTATGCACACCGTTAAGTCGGTGCCAGGCATTATTCGTCCTGCCATCGCAAGTTATATCCCTGTTTCCGAAAACAAATTCAACCTCCTTCTAGATGTTGGGCTTAATCCCGATTGTAGACCCGATGTGCTATATCAATATGGCATATTGGGGAACATATATGCTAAGCTAATTTTTGGCATAAAGCAACCTCGTGTTGGACTGCTAAATATTGGTGAAGAGGAGGAAAAGGGAAATTTGGTAACCAAGCATACCCATGAACAGATGAAAGGGTCATCTGATTTTAACTTTGTGGGTAACGTTGAGGGGAATGAACTTTTTTCCGATGCAAATGCAGATGTAATAGTGTGCGATGGCTTTGTGGGTAACGTGCTTTTAAAGGAGGCTGAGGCTTTTTATCATTTGATTAAAAAGAGGAATATTTCAGATCCCTTTTTCGAAATGTTTAATTTTGAAAACTATGGCGGAACTCCCGTCCTTGGTGTTAATGCTCCGGTTATTATTGGTCATGGAGTATCCAATGCTAGGGCTATTATGAATATGATTTTGCAAACCAAAACGGTTATTAAAACTGAACTTTGCGAAAAATTTAAAGAAGTATTTAGCTAATGGGAAAAATCACTGCTGCAATTACCGGTGTTGCCGGTTACACCCCTGATTATATTCTTACTAACCAGGAACTTAGTCAGATGGTCGATACCACCGACGAGTGGATCATGACTCGGATTGGTATTAAGGAACGTAGAATTTTGAAAGGCGAAGGCAAGGGTACAAGCGATATGGCCTTTCGGGCAGTTAACGATTTGCTGCGTAAAACTAATACCCATCCCGATGAGGTAGACATGCTTATTTGTGGAGTGGTTACCCCCGATATGCTGTTCCCCGCCACAGCAAATATTATAAGCGATAAGTGTGGCATTAAAAACGCATTTGGATTCGACATGAACGCTGGTTGTTCAAGTTTCCTTTATGCTCTTATTACAGCATCAAAATTTGTTGAATCGGGAACCCACAAGAAGGTTGTGGTGGTTGGCGCCGACAAGATGTCGTCGATTACCGATTATACCGACAGGCAAACCTGCCCTATTTTTGGCGATGGAGCCGGAGCTGTGCTTTTAGAGCCTAACACCGAAGGATTCGGCGTTATTGATTCTATGATGCAGGTTGATGGTGCTGGTCGTAAGCACCTTCATCAGGTGGCTGGCGGATCAATGTATCCTCCAACACACGAAACCATCGATAAGCGACAGCATTTTATTTACCAAGAGGGGCAACCCGTATTTAAGGCGGCTGTTTCGCACATGGCCGACACGGCTGTTGAGGTAATGAAACGTAATAACATTGAGCCCGATCAGCTAAACTGGCTTGTTCCGCACCAAGCTAATATGCGCATTATTGAGGCTACGGCTAAACGAATGGGCATTAAAAAGGAGCAGGTAATGATTAATATTGAGCGTTATGGTAATACTACCAGCGCAACCTTACCCCTTTGTCTGTGGGAGTGGGAATCGCAGCTTCGTAAGGGCGACAACATTATTCTTGCCACATTTGGCGCAGGTTTTACTTGGGGCGCAAGCTATATCAAATGGGCATACGATGGCGATAAGGTGAAACAATAGAAACTTTTCAGTATTATATATTAAGCAAAAGCCTGGAGTTATCCGGGCTTTTTTCTTTATGTGTGGCACGTAAAGGGAGTTGGTGATTGAAACAGTTTGGTCATCTCATAAATTAAGGTTAAATTGATATGAGCGAGAAATCTAATCAGTATAAAAGAACAGGAATTTAATTTCTTTGATAATAAGCTTATTGGCGAGGGTTTCTTACCTGTTCACAGTGTCTTTAAAACCAGAGACATTTCTTTTATAGAGATTTCCATAAGCTTCTGCTTGCCAGCCTCTTTAACTTTTTCCCCTGTGCGAGTTCGATAGAATTAAATTGTACCTTGCATTAGATTCTAGAATTCGGATTTTTTAACTTAGTCACATTTACCAGCTATAATTCAATGTCGTTTAGTTAAGGCTGTTGGCTTCGACTACCCTTGACTTCGCTCAGGACAGGCAGTTCAGCCTCATCGTCACCCTGAGCGAAGTCGAAGGGGACGGTTATAATTTAATAGAAGGCTACATCTTGTTAACTAAACTTCATTAAGCTAAAATTACATAAAATGTTATTCGGAATATTTACTTTAAAGAGAGAATATATATGATTGTTGGACTAGATATGGGTGGTACCCACATAGATGCAGTTATTATGCAAGGTGGTAAAATTATCAATGTTGTAAAAAAAACCACTAATTACGATGATTTATTCCTTTCAATATGGGCAACATTAAAGGAGTTGTTAGAAGGAATTGATAAATCGGCCATTAAAAAAATTAATTTAAGTACCACAATTTCAACAAATGCGATTGTTGAAAATAAAACCGCAAATGTTGGGATGATTATTCAAACTGGGCCAGGTCTTTCTAATGGGCACTTAGCAGTCGGTAATCAAAACGTCTTTATCAATGGATATACCGATCACCGTGGTCAAATCGTTGGAAACATCGATACAAATGAGATTAATGATGCCATCGCATTATTCAAGGACGAGAGGATTGATGACGTTGCAATTGTTACGAAGTTTTCAACAAGAAACCCCACTAGCGAATTAGAGATTGCGGAATTGGTTTCGAAACATATTCATAAAATCACGTTAGGGCATACGACGTCTGGGAAGCTTAACTTTCCAAGAAGAGTTAATACATCATACTTGAATGCAGCAGTTTACGACACGTTTAGCAGTTTTTCAGATAACATTAAATTGGCTTTAGAAAAGGAAGGAATTCAAGCCCCCATAGCCATCTTAAAAGCTGATGGTGGCATTATGAGTATAGATTCAGCGAAAGACATGCCTGTTGAGACAATATTGTCAGGCCCTGCAGCGAGTTTGATGGGAATATATGCATTATTGGATACAACTCAAGACGCTGTTTTATTAGATATTGGTGGAACAACAACAGATATCTTCTTTTTAGCTGATGGTATTCCGCTGTTTGAACCAATGGGAATTAAAATTGATAAATATAAAACACTTGTCAGGTCAATCTATAGTGTTTCAATCGGTCTAGGTGGAGATAGTAGTATTACTGTTGAGGACAATAAGCTTAAGATTGGTCCACGAAGAGAAGGAGAACCTTTTGCTTTAGGTGGCCCCGTTGCCACGCCAACTGATGCGATGATCGTTTTGGGTAAGCTGGATATAGGCGACAAAACACTAGCTAATGAAGCACTATCTCAATTAGCAAAAGATCTAGAATTAAGCATTGATGAAGTTGCGGATGAAGTTTTAGATACAATGGCTAGCATGATTAAAGAAAAAGTTGATGAGCTATTAACCGAAATTAATAGTAAACCAGTTTATACTGTGGAAGAGTTATTACATGGTAAGAAGCTTGTTCCACAATCGATTAACATGATTGGCGGACCTGCTAAAGTACTTGCACCACGATTAGAAAAGGAATTTAATATTACCTGCAACTATCCCCAGTACTATAAAGTGGCCAATGCTATTGGTGCGGCACTTGCAAAAATAACAACAGAAATAAATCTGATTGCAGATACATCAAGGGGAACATTATCTGTACCTGAACTTGGTGTTTATGAAAGGATTAATCGTAATTACAACGTCAGTTCAGCAAGGGAAAGAGCGCTTGAGTTGTTGACAGAACGTGCCATATCAAAGGGTGCAGAACAAGCAGATTTAGTCACAGAAATAATTGAAGAAAGTGTTTTTAATATGGTGGATGGCTTCATGACTAAAGGTCAAAATATACGAATTAAAGCCCAGGTGAAACCAGGGCTTATTCACAAATTAAAAGGAGATAATAATGCTTAAAGCTAAAAATAAACTAGGAATCGTTTTCTTCCCAGCATTTGATTGGGCCATAAGTCCAACACATCCGGAACGACAAGAGCGATTGTTATATACGCAAGATCAAATTTTTGAAGAAGGCATTGAGGATATTGAAGGGATAAAATTTTTCAATCCAATTGTTGCTGTTCCAAAGGATATTAAAAGAGTTCATTTTGCAGTGCCAACTGTTGAAAAACGTTTAACAGAATCTCACTTCATTTCAGTTGGCGGTGCTATCAAGGCCATGCAATCTGTGATGAATAAAAGAGTTGACAAAGCCTTTGCTTTAATTAGGCCGCCAGGTCATCACGCTCATCGTGTTGTTTATGGCGATAGAGGCTTTTGTGTGGTTAACGTTGAGGCAGTGATGTTAGAGCGTATTAGACAAGAATACGGCGATTTAAAAGTTGCCATTATTGACACGGATTGCCACCATGGAGATGGAACACAGGATATTTATTGGAATGACAAAAACACGCTCTTTATCTCTTTCCACCAAGACGGCAGAACATTATATCCCGGAACAGGTTTTATTGATGAATTGGGTGGTCCTTCTGCTTATGGTTACAACATTAACATCCCATTACCCCCACAAACAGGAGATGAGGGTTTTGAATATGTTTTAGATAACGTTGTAATGCCAATACTAGACGAATACAAGCCAGACATTATTTTCAACTCAGCGGGTCAGGATAATCATTACAGTGATCCATTGGCGAATATGAATTTTTCTGCAAAAGGTTATGCGAAACTTAATGAAAAACTTAGTCCAGATGTTGCTGTACTGCAGGGGGGCTATTCTATTGAAGGAGCACTTCCGTATATTAACGTTGGAATAATTTTAGCCATGGCAGGGCTTGATTATTCACATGTAATAGAACCTGACTTTAGCCCGGACAAGGTATCGCAGACAAGACAGGTTACCAGAGAGGTTGAAAGATTGTCAGATGAGATAATTACATTGTGGAAACACCGCGCTCAGCTTGCTGAGCAAAAATTTAAAGGTAAAAAGTATGTGGAAAACCATAGGCAAGTTTATTACGATACTGATAATATACTAGAGAATCAAATTCAGAAATTTAAGGTGTGTAATCAATGTTCAGGCGTAAACACAATTACATCAAGTAGTGATAAGGCTGCTCTAATATTTGGAATTACTATCCCAAGAGATGCGTGTAAAGAGTGCCAAAAGGAAGGGCGTGATCTATTTGAAAACACCAATAAAGACAAGTTCACCAATATCTATCTTCAAGATCGCGTAAACGACCAATATCCCAGCAAATAAAAAAGATTTCAATGCGCCGAAGCGCAAATGGGATGAAGGAAAAGGAGACTGCACAAATGGGAAAGGAGATTGTAATGACGTGAAGGAAAACCCCGTCATTGCGAGCCTGCCTGCCGGTAGGCAGGGAGGAACGACGAAGCAATCTGTTTAGGAAAAACATCGCTCGCTCGTTTTTCAAATCCGCACGAGCGAGATTTATTTAAGAAGTTTTCATCCAATTGAAATAGTAGAAAAAGAATAGGTTATAATTGATATTAGATCATTGTTGTCCGGTTAAAACTTATAGATTCCTCCCTATGGTCGGAATGACAGGGGGTTGGGTCATATTCGGGAAGGGAGGGCTTGGTTAGCGGCGAAGCCGCTAACCAAGCCCTCCCCTAAAAACTAAACACTTGTCATTGACAAAGGCATTTCTATTTTCAGCGGTTTTGTCGAACATACGTTTCAGGGCGAAACGTAGTGAAGCGAAGAATCTTAAATTCAGAATTATTTTTTTACCGGACAATAGTGATATTAGATGAACAATTAGATAAAACATTTTTAAGTATTGTAAATAAATTTATAGAACCACTTAAATTACCCGCAATTAATAAAAGGTTAAGTGTGTTAACTAGTCTATTTCATCTGTTTATATTTTCATTTTTTAGTACATGTTTTTTTACTGCGTGAACGCTAAGAGATTCAAAATTTCATCTTCATGCTCTATGGCAATAGTCGTGTGTGCTTAGCGTTGAGATCAGTTTC
>JAQVYY010000062.1 GCA_028708425.1 Bacteroidales bacterium | reverse complement strand
GCATTGGTAAAAAAGACCAAGTGGATGTAATTCTTGCCAATCCACCTTTCGGAGCAAGTATTGCAGACGGTGTTGAAACCAACTTTCCTGCGACCTATCGTTGTAAGGAATCTGCCGATTTATTTGTGATTTTAATGCTTCAATTGCTTAAACCAAATGGACGTTGTGCCATTGTATTACCAGACGGTTCAATTACAGGAGATGGTGTAAAAGCAAGAATTCGTGAAAAACTTCTGACCGATAATAACTTACATACGATTATCCGTTTACCGCAAAGCACCTTCTTTCCTGCCACAGTTAGTACTAACTTGTTGTTTTTTGAAAAAGGTAGCCCCACCAAAGAAATATGGTACTATGAACACAAATTGCCCGAAGGACAAAAAAGCTATTCCAAAACAAAACCGATTCAATTTGAAGAATTTCAACCCATTATTGAATGGTGGAATAATCGAGAAGAAAGTGATGTTGCTTGGAAGGTAGATGTAAACGACTTAAAGAATTGGGATTTGGATATTAAAAATCCAACTCAAACCCAAATAGAGATAGGAGATCCAAATTCTCATTTGTTTTCTTTTAATCAATCTAATGAGTCATTCCATAAAACATTAAATGAAATTGTTCAGGAATTGAACTTGACCAATCATCCCGTTTTCAATAAAATACTGGCTAACCATTCATATTTAATAAAGGATAAAAAGGTAATTGATATCTTAAAACAATCCATTTTACAAGAAGCCATACAAGGTAAACTAACAGGAGCATGGCGAAAGCAAAATATTGATGTAGAGCCTGCAAGTGAATTGCTCAAACGAATCAAGGCAGAAAAAACCCAACTCATCAAAGACAAGAAAATCAGAAAGGAAAAACCACTTCCGCCAATTACAGAAGATGAAATTCCTTTTGAACTGCCAGAAAATTGGGTTTGGTGTAGATTTCAAGATATATGCAACTTTAATATTGGTAAAACACCAGCTTCAAAACAAGCTGACTATTGGTCAAAAGGCATATATAATTGGCTCTCAATTTCAGATATGAATCATCTGGGATACATTGAAAGGACAACCAAGAAAATAACACAAAAAGCTGTTGATGAAGTTTTTAGTACACATGAAATTGTACAACCAAACACACTTTTAATGAGTTTCAAATTAACAGTTGGTAAGGTTTCAATAAATAAAATCCCATTGTATCATAATGAAGCTATAATATCAATTTTCCCCTATCAAGGTATTTTACAAGAGTTTCTATTTAAGCTTATAACGCCAATTACAGAACTATCCATTTCAAAGAAGGTGCTGATGGGTCAGACTTTTAATTCTAAATCTTTAGCTACAATGTTAATTCCTTTGCCACCTGAAGCGGAACAAAAATCAATTGTGGGTCAGCTTTCTGCACATTTGAATAAAGTGGATGCATTAGAGTCAGAAATCACCCAAAGCGAACAACACGCCCAAATGTTAATGCAGGCGGTTTTAAAAGAAGCGTTTGAGAGTAAAAAGGGAGTGTATGCTGAATAAAGTTAAAATACATAAAACAGCTTGCTACAATGAAATTGTAGAATTTGAGCCAAAAGAAATAAACTACTTTTTTGGTAGCAATGGTGTTGGCAAATCTTCACTTGGAAAGGTTATTTCAAATGTATCGTCTTATCCTTCATGTGAGATATATTGGGCTTCCTCACCTGTAGATATCAAAATTTACAATAAACAATTTGTCAAGGATAGCTTTTCTCAAAGCAACCAGATAAAAGGTATTTTTACGCTTGGAAAAGATTTAACCGATACTCAAAACTTTATAGAAGAAACCAATAAAAAAATTGGAGACCTAAACACCAAAATTGAAGGTTTAGAAAAATCAAAATCACAGCAATCAGAAAAACTTACAAAAAAAGTAACCGAAATGCAAGACAAGGCATGGTCTTTAAAAAGAAAGTTCGAAGATGATTTTAAGCCTGCTTTTGTTGGTTTCATGAGTAGTGGTGAAAGTTTTTTTAATAAGTGTTTAGCTGAACAATCAAATACATCCAATCTGCTATCAGAAAAAGACATAAAAGAAAAATGTAACCGTGTTTTTAATGATGATCTAAAATCATTTGACCCAATTCTTGATTTTACTTTTGAAGAACTAGAAACCAAAGAGTATTCTGATATTTTAAAGACAAAAATCATTGGGAAAGAAGATATTGAAATTGCAAAACTCATTCAGAAACTCGATAACAGTGATTGGGTAAAAGATGGTGTTGATTATTTGCAAATAACTGAAGATTCCTGTCCTTTTTGCCAACAATCAATTAGCGCTGAATTAAGAAAAGAAATAGAGTCCTTTTTTGATGAAACCTATGAAAATCAAAAAATTGAGTTAAAGGATTTTATTGATAGCTATAAAACATATGTAGGGGACTTAATTAGCGAATTAGAATTGCTCAGTAATCGGGAAATTGCAATTATTGATTTCCAAGCATTAAATGTCAAGATAGATTTATTAAAGGAGCAATACAAAAACAACATTGCAACTCTTGAGGCAAAGCAAAAAACGCCTAGTGTTCCAACTGGTATTGATAGCTTAAAGGATATACTCTCTGAAATTTCTACTCTTGTTACTAGCTACAAAACAAAAGTTGAGGAAAACAACAAAACCGTTTTAAACATTAAATCAGAAAAAGATACCCTAAAGTCAGAAATTTGGCGATTTATTATAAATGAACTAGACATTGACTTAAAGGCATACAATTCTACTAAACAAGCGGTAAATAAAGCCATTTCTGGGATTTCCGAATCGATTAAAACCACAAAAGAAGAAAAAGGGAAACTAGAAAAAGCGGTTAAGGAAAAGGAAGCAGATGTTACTAGTGTAAAACCAACTGTAAATGAAATTAACAAAATTTTGACTCTGTTTGGCTTTACCAATTTCAGCCTTGCGGAAGCTGAAAAAAAAGGATTTTATAAAGTCATTCGTGAAGATGGCTCGGAAGTTCAAGAAACATTAAGTGAAGGTGAATCAACTTTTTTGACCTTTCTTTATTTTTATCACATGCTAAGAGGTAGCACCTCAGACACAGGAATTGGGCAAGATAAAATTGTAATTATTGATGACCCTATTTCGAGCTTAGATAGCAATGTGATATTTATTGTTAGCAATCTAACGAAGGAATTAATACGTGATGTTAAGAATAAGACTAATGGGTTAAAACAAATATTCATTCTTTCTCATAATGTTTACTTTTTTAAGGAAGTTACATTTAAAGGAAACGGCAACAACAAATGGAAAGAAGAAGCATATTGGATAATCAGAAAACTTGACAATAATTCTTTCATCAAAGAGCATGATAAAAATCCAGTCAAAACAACTTATGAATTATTATGGCGTGAATTGGACGACATTGAGAAAATCAATACTGCCACAATTTTCAACACACTAAGAAGAATTCTTGAATATTATTTCAACATACTCGGAGGCCTTGACTATGAAAAAGCTGTAAGCAAATTTGAGGGAGAAGAGCAAATAATATTTAAGTCTTTGATTTCCTGGATAAATGATGGGTCGCACTTCATTAATGATGATCTAGTAGTTGACGCTGAGCCGGAAAATGTTTCTAAGTATTTAAAAGTTTTCAGACTAATTTTTGAAAGATTAGGACACGAAAGTCACTATAACATGATGATTAACAACGAAACAGAAATAAAAGTAAATGCCAACGCATAACATCCATACACATTGGCAAGTCGCTCAAAGCAGCCGCACAAGCCAAAACTTGCCAAAGAGTATGGCTGCCCCAACGGACGGACGAAAGAAAGCACGATTGCCTAACAGCGTGTATGTGGCAATAGCGGGTGAGGTGGTAAATCGAAGGTCTGTGCTTCTAAGAAACTTTGTGCTAAACGGACAGGAAAGTGCTCCTAATCCGCTACTGCACATACACGCAAAACGTTGTGTGCAAAACTAACTCAAACTCAAACACTAACTGAAATATGAAAAGATTAATAGTAATTACACTAACCCAAGTAATTATTGGGCTGATAAGCTGTAGTAGTCAGACAAAAGATTTAGACAATCTTGACAAAGTTTTAGAGAGAATTAGACAAATCGAAACAGCGTCATATTATTCAACTAATTTCTTCTGCTTTTCAGGGGACACAATACCAATAGATGAGAAAACCTTTGAATATTTTAATGAATATACTGTACCGGCAGACACATCTGTTGGAGCTTACTACGTAAAATTTGAATTATCAGACACTACAAAAATGATTTTTGCTTACGATGGAAAGATGAGAGCAAGAATTAATTGGAAAGAAAATAACTTTGAGACTGACGATTTTAGTAAAAATCCATGGCCGTATAGAGCAGTAATTGCTCCTTTCTTTGCAAAATCCAAAGCCTTGATTGAATATGCTTTAACAACTAAAGATAGCATCAAAATCGATTCTGTTTTTTATAAAAACTCTGTTGCTTACAAAATATCAATTTTTAATGAGAGAGTGGAATTAGTCGGTAGACTTCCAATACATATTTCAGAATTAGGTTCCAATGAAGGTGTTGTATCGGAATATATCCTATGGATAAATAGAAAAACGAACCTTCCGTATAAATTCCAAAGAACGCTACCTGCAAATACAATGATTGAGGAAATTAGTAATTTGAAAATTAACAATCTCAATAGAAACAATTTTGCTATTTCAAATTATATACCTGTGGATATGCCTACAAGAACAGAAGCAGATAATAAGCCTAAAATAGATTTAATAAACAGTATAGCATTTAACTATCAATTAAATGATTTGGAAAATCAATCCCATTCCCTGAAGGACATTTCAAGTAAAGTGTACATGATTAATTTAACGAGTATGTTTTGCGGACCTTGTGGATTGTCTGTGGAATTTTTAAATGATTTGAGCAAAAAATATAGTAAAGAGGATTTTAGTTTTGTCAGTTTGTACAATGAAAATGAGAAAAAAGGATTGCTAAATTACATAAAACAACATGAGATAAAATATGAAGTTTTACTCGCTGATAAAACAACATTAGATTCTTATAATTTGCATTTAACGCCTACATTTCTTATTCTGGACAATAATAAGAGAATTAGTAAAATAATCTATGGTTATAAAAAAGGGCAAACTGAGATTGAAATTGAAAATGCAATAAAGGCATTATTATAAAGTTCAGCACACAACATCATGTATAAAACATTGGGGTTTAGGTGGTTTTGTGAAGTACTCTGCCCCGCATCAGCTTTTGCAACGGCAGACAGGGACGAAGCCCGAAATCCCCAACGTTTTATACATGTACCGTTGTAAGCAAGTGTAAAAACCGACACGACACATTGAAACTTGATTGAAATAATTACAAGAAACGGATTGACTGGATTAGTTCTCCGTTGAAAGGGCGGTGCAGTTCGAGGGAATTTATTTTGTTTTTTCTCCCCCCGCGCAAAGACAAAAGAAACCCTGCCCACAAAACAGCACATTTGCAAACCGCTGCAAGCCAGCCCTGCAAACCAAAGTTTGCAAAAGAGCTGTTTTTTTGCCGACGCACCCGTGCTAATTTGTTACATTTGAGATTTTAATGTAATTAGTGCAAGATTTTTAAAAGGATTAAATACTAAATGGCTAAAAAGAACGGAAACAATAACGAAGAACCTTTAGAAAAGCAACTCTGGAAAGCTGCTGATAAACTAAGGAAAAACATTGATGCAGCAGAATACAAGCACGTAGTTTTAGGATTGATTTTCTTGAAATACATCTCCGATGCTTTCGAGGAGCTATTCAATAAACTAAATGCAGGTGAAGGCGAATATGCAGGAGCCGACCCCGAAGATAAAGACGAGTACAAAGCAGAGAATGTTTTCTTTGTTCCAACGGAAGCCCGTTGGAATTTTCTTTTGTCTATTGCCAAACAGCCAACTATTGGTAAATCGGTTGACGAGGCTATGGATGCCATCGAAAAAGAAAACCCTTCATTGAAAGGTGTTTTGCCAAAGGTTTACGCCCGACAAAATCTCGACCCCACCAGCTTAGGAGAACTGATTGATTTAATTGGAAACATCGCCTTGGGCGATGCCAAATCCAGAAGTGCCGATGTTCTCGGACACGTATTCGAATACTTCTTAGGCGAGTTTGCCCTTGCCGAAGGCAAACAAGGCGGACAGTTCTATACGCCCCGAAGTATCGTAGAATTGTTGGTTTTAATGTTAGAGCCCTATAAAGGCAGGGTGTTTGACCCTTGCTGTGGTTCGGGCGGTATGTTTGTACAATCCGAAAAATTTGTAACTGAACACCAGGGTCGGGTAAACGACATTTCCATTTACGGACAGGAAAGCAATCAGACCACCTGGCGGTTGGCAAAAATGAACCTCGCCATTCGGGGAATCGACAGCTCTCAGGTAAAATGGAACAACGAAGGTTCTTTTTTAAACGATGCACACAAAGATTTAAAAGCCGATTATATAATTGCCAATCCTCCTTTTAACGTGAGCGATTGGAGCGGCGATTTACTTCGCACCGATGGACGCTGGCAATATGGAACGCCACCTGTTGGCAATGCCAACTACGCATGGATACAACATTTCATGTATCACTTGGCACCGAGCGGACAAGCGGGTTTTGTACTGGCAAAAGGGGCGTTGACTTCAAAATCTTCCGGCGAGGGCGAAATACGAAAAGCATTGATTGAAGCCGATTTGGTGGACTGCATTGTAAACCTCCCTGCCAAGTTGTTTTTAAATACGCAGATACCTGCTTCTTTATGGTTTTTAAGCCGTAACCGTACCAACGGAAAGTTTAAAAACCGCAGCAAAGAAATCTTGTTTATCGATGCCCGCAACATGGGTTTCCTGATAAATCGCCGTACCAAAGAACTTTCGCAGGACGATATAAAACTCATTGCCGATACCTACCACAATTGGCGTAATCCCAATGGAAATTACGAAGATGTAAAAGGTTTTTGCAATGCCACTCCCGTAGAAAAAGTAAAAGAGCTTGATTATGTATTGACCCCTGGGCGCTATGTAGGTTTGGCCGATGAAGAAGACGACTTTGATTTTAAAGAGCGTTTTACAACGTTGAAAGCAGAGTTTGAAGAACAGCTAAAGGAAGAAACTGAATTAAATAAACGTATCTCCGATAACCTTGCTAAAATCAATTTCAATGAGCAATAAAGATATATACAACTTTACCGTTGGCGAACTAATTGAAATATTAAAGCAACACCCCCAGGATATGCCCGTGGTGGTAAGTGGTTACGAAAATGGCTACGAAAACTTTTACCAGCCGTATGTAAAAAAAGTAATACACCTGCCCGAGAATTCTTATTGGGATGGACAGTTTCAATTGGACGAAAATGGAACTGAAGTCCTGCTTTTAGAAAGGGAGGTAAGAAATGACTGAGTGGAAAGAAACAACTTTGGGTGACATATGCCTTAAAATTACTGATGGAGCGCACCACAGTCCTAAAGAATTTGAAGGGGGCAAGCCTATGTTTTCGGTTAAAAACATGCGTGACCAAGGATTTGATTACAATGGAGTAAAAACAATCTCAGAAGAGGATTATGTCAAGCTTGTAAATTCAGGATGTCAACCAAAAATTGATGATATTCTGATTGCGAAGGATGGTTCAGTGATGAAACATGTTTTTAGAGTAAAAGGTAATGTTGATTATGTCCTTTTATCTTCAATAGCCATTGTCCGCCCTGATATTACAAAAGTTAACCCATCTTATTTAGTTTATGCTATTAAAGACCCTTCGACTACAGATTTAATTCTAAACAATTTTGTAGGTGGTTCTGGTGTTCCAAGAATAGTGCTAAAAGATTTTAAGAAGGTAGATTTAACTATTCCTGTTATTCAAACTCAAAAAGCCATAGCCGAAACCCTTTCCAGCCTCGACGATAAAATAGACCTCCTCCACCGCCAAAATCTTACCCTCGAACAAATGGCTGAAACACTTTTTAGGCAGTGGTTTGTTGAAGAAGCGAAAGAGGATTGGGAGGAAGGAGTTTTACCAGATGAATTCAATTTTATAATGGGACAATCACCTAAAGGCAGTTCATTTAATGAAGAAGGAATTGGCACGCCAATGTTTCAGGGGAATGCTGATTTTGAATTTCGTTTTCCTAAAGAAAGAGTTTTTACTACTGAGCCTACAAGATTTGCACAACCATTAGACACTTTGATTAGTGTTAGAGCACCAGTTGGTGCTCAAAATATGGCGGAAAAAGAATGCTGTATTGGTCGTGGTGTTGCAGCTTTTAGATACATAAACAAAAATGAATATTACACATATACATACTTTAAGCTTCGTTCATTAATGAATGAAATTAAGCAATTCAATGATGAGGGAACTGTTTTTGGTTCTATCAGTAAAGGTGATTTTGAGACAATGAAAATTATCATTCCAAATTTGGAATTTATTCGGTCATTTGAAAATACTGTGAAACCTATTAATGACAAGATAATTAAAAATTGTAATCAAATCCGCACCCTTGAAAAAATGCGAGATACATTATTGCCGAAGCTGATGAGTGGGGAGGTAAGTATTAAAAACAATTAAAATTGATATTATGGAAGAACCTTTTAAGCCGTTAAGTTTATCAATAAGAGAATTATTTGGGAATGCAGATGCTTTATATAAAATACCCCAATATCAGCGTCCATATAAATGGGAAGATGAACAAGTCGATAAACTTTGGGAAGATATCTTTGATGCTTATGAAAATGGAGATGATAATTATTTCTTAGGTTCTATAATTACTGCCAAACCAAGAGATAATGAAAAGTCTGCATATGTTGATGTGGTAGATGGACAGCAACGAATAACAACTTTAATGATATTATTTTGTGTGATACGCGATTTGTATCCTGAAATAAATGCTGATGCTTCGGAAGAAAACCCTTTCGCAGTAGATATCGATACGATTAATTCATCAATTGCACTTTTTGGTAAGTCAAAGAGACTTAAGCTATTTACCCACCGTCAACATCAAAGCGATTTCGAAAATATAATTCTCAATGGCAATGTATTGAAATTAAGCAAGCCATATAAATATCAAATTAGAACTGATGAAGAACCTAAATTTAAATTTATTAACACTGCATTTTTATTTCGTAGTAAATTAGAGGAATTAGGTGCCGAAAGTTCAGCTGAATTAATAAATTTCTTATTTAATCAAGTAAAAATAATTCGAATTGATTGTAAGAATAGGGAGTTTGCTATAAAGCTATTTCAGGTTCTTAACGACCGTGGTATGGATTTATCAGCAGCCGATTTAATAAAAAGCTTTTTATTGGAAAAACTTTACACCAAATACAAAGATGATGTTGATACTTCCAGAATTAAAGAAGAGCAGTTTATCTCTGATTGGCGTGAAATGGAACAAACCATTAAAACTTGTGATATTAGTTTAAACGATTTGTTTATTATTTATGAATATCACCTATTGGGTCAGAATCCAAAAAAAGCACTATATGATGAACTTCAGGATGCTTTTAAGGACAAAGACCCTAATGAAGTAATTAGTGACATAAAATGCTTTGCAAACACTTATTATCAGGAGATATATGAGAAAGCTGATAAAACTCTTTATTCCTTTTGGTATATCAGGTGGAATATGTATTGGAAAAGTATATTGCTTACTGCACTTCACTCAAGCTATGGGCAGTATAATAAATTAACAACAGAATTAAGACGTTTTTACTATCTATATTGGATAGCAGGCAAAACTCTTTCTCAAATTAAACAGACTTCCTTTAACTTAATAAAGTGGGTAAAGGAAAACAAACCAATAGAAGAAATATCAGATGAGCTAAATAAAAAGATTACTACCGATGGTATTATTGATTTAGCTAAACGCAATCTAATATCAGAACAAATCGCTTCAGAACACTGGATTAAACCGTTATTGCTTTTGATGGAATATAATGCAACTGATACCAGTAAACTTTCATTCATTGAATTAAATAGCGATGTTCATTTAGAACATATTTTACCAACCAAATACAAAAAGTTTCCTGAATGGAATCACTTCACAAAAGAAATGGAAGCAAAATGGCTTAATAGTGCAGCTAATCTTACTTTACTTGGTGGTGCAAAAAATATTGAAGCAAGTAATAATCCTTTTTCAGTTAAGATGGATGTATATAAGGGTAAAGGAAAATATGAAGATAAGAATGATAAAATTTCAGCTTTTCTAATTACTCAGAAAATAGTAAACGATTTTGAAAACAATTTATTTAATAAACAGTGGAATGAAGAATCCATTCTTAATAGATGGGAATGGTTTTTTAGCGAATTAGAGGAAATTTTGAATATTGATTTAACTGATATTAAAGAAAAACATCAACCAGAGCTGGTATGACCCGTTTGACCGAAAATACAATAGAAGAATTCTCCATCGAACTACTGGAAAGTTTGGGCTATGAATATATCTATGCCCCAAACATTGCACCAGACGGGAAATATCCCGAACGGAACACATACGAAGACGTTGTTTTATTGGAACGTTTACAAAATGCAGTTCGAAGGATAAATCCAACTATTTCAGCCGAAGCCCAAAACGAAGCCATTAAAGAATTACTACGTATCAATTCGCCTGAATTACTTACAAATAATGAAAGTTTCCACCGTTCGTTAACCGAGGGTATCAAAATTACTTATCAGGACAAGGGAAACGAACGGGGCGATTTGGTTTGGCTAATCGACTTTGCCAATCCCCTAAACAACGAATTTCTGGTGGCCAACCAGTTTACAGTCATCGAAAACGGAAACAACAAACGACCCGATGTAATTCTGTTTGTCAATGGCATTCCTTTAGTGGTTATCGAATTAAAAAATGCTACTGACGAAAACGCCACCATCAAATCGGCATTTCGCCAGATTGAAACCTACAAATCCGTTATTCCATGCCTTTTCACATACAATGGTTTTGTAATTATTTCCGATGGATTGGAAGCCAAAGCGGGAACAATATCAGCAGGTTACAGCCGTTTCATGGCCTGGAAAACCGAAGATGGCAAAACCGAAGCTTCGCATCTTCAAAGCCAGATGCAAACCCTTATAAAAGGGATGCTCAACAAAGAAACCCTGCTCGATTTAATCCGTCATTTCACCGTATTTGAAAAGACGAAGAAGGTTGAGCTTGCGAAATCCCGAGACGAAGGAATCGGGAAAGCCCCTAAAACAGGAATCACAACCATTACAACAGTAAAAAAGCTGGCTGCTTACCATCAATATTATGCAGTTAACAGGGCAGTTGAATCCACCTTAAGGGCAACAGGTCATACAAATGTTAGCCTGAGCGGAGTCGAAGGCGACATGGTTCAGGAACGCCCCGAAAGTTACGGCGTGCCAAGTGCATTAAACCAGCCTGTGGGCGACCGTAAGGGCGGTGTGGTTTGGCATACACAGGGTAGCGGCAAATCCTTGTCAATGGTTTTCTTCACGGGTAAAATTGTACTGGCACTCAACAATCCAACGGTGGTTGTTATTACCGACCGCAACGATTTAGACGACCAGTTGTTTGATACCTTCGCTGCATCCACCCAACTTTTAAGACAAGAGCCTAAACAGGTAGAAGACCGTCAAAACTTAAAAGAATTGTTGAAAGTAGCTTCGGGCGGTGTGGTATTTACCACCATCCAGAAATTCCAGCCCGAAAATGGCAATGTGTACGAAACACTTTCACAACGTGAGAACATTGTGGTAATTGCCGATGAAGCGCACCGTACCCAATACGGTTTTAAAGCAAAAACCATCGACGATAAGGACCTGAAGGGCAACATCATTGGTAAAAAAGTAGTGTACGGTTTTGCCAAATACATGCGTGATGCTTTACCTAATGCAACCTATTTAGGTTTTACAGGCACACCCATTGAAAACACCGATGTAAATACCCCTGCTGTTTTCGGAAATTACATCGATGTGTACGACATAGCACAAGCTGTTGAAGATGGGGCAACCGTCCGTATTTTCTATGAAAGCCGTTTGGCAAAGGTCAATTTAAGCGAAGAAGGCAAACAATTGGTTGATGAACTGGACGAAGAACTAAAAGAAGATGATTTAACCGATAACCAGAAAGCCAAAGCCAAATGGACACAGTTAGAAGCCTTGGTGGGCAGTGAAAACCGTATTAAAACCATTGCCAAAGATATTGTTACCCATTTCGAACAACGTCAGGAAGTTTTCGAGGGTAAAGGAATGATTGTTACCATGAGCCGCCGCATTGCTGCCGAGTTGTACAATGCCATTATCAAAATAAAACCCGAATGGCATTCCGACGATTTGGACAAAGGCGTAATTAAAGTGGTGATGACTTCTGCTTCTTCCGATGGTGCCGTAATTGCCAAACATCATACAACCAAACAGCAACGCAAAGCCCTTGCCGACCGCATGAAAGATACCGATGATGAACTAAAATTAGTAATCGTTCGTGATATGTGGCTTACAGGTTTCGATGCCCCAAGCATGCACACTTTGTATATCGATAAACCCATGAAAGGCCACAACCTCATGCAAGCTATTGCAAGGGTTAACCGTGTGTATAAAGATAAACCAGGCGGTTTGGTTGTCGATTATTTAGGAATCGCTTCCGACCTTAAAAAAGCACTTTCTTTTTATTCCGATGCTGGCGGTAAAGGCGACCCGTCCATTGCTCAGGAACAAGCCGTTCAGCTAATGTTGGAAAAACTCGAAGTCGTTTCCAATATGTATCACGGGTTTAATTACGAAGATTATTTCGAAGCCGAGACTTCCAAAAAGTTGGCTATGATACTGGCAGCCGAAGAACATATCCTCAATTTGGAAGATGGCAAAAAGCGTTACATCAATGAAGTAACAGCACTTTCAAAATCCTTCGCAATCGCTATTCCCCATGAGCAGGCAATGGATGTAAAAGAAGAAGTGGCGTTTTTCCAAGCAGTAAAAGCACGTCTGGCAAAATTCGATGGTACAGGTTCAGGCAAAACCGATGAAGAAATTGAAACTACCATCCGTCAGGTTATTGATAAAGCCTTGGTTTCCGAACAGGTTATTGATGTTTTCGATGCCGCAGGGATTAAAAAGCCCGATATTTCTATTCTATCTGAAGAATTCCTGTTGGAATTAAAAGGAATGGAACACAAAAATGTAGCTCTCGAAGTTTTGAAAAAGCTACTGAACGATGAAATAAAAACACGCTCGAAAAAGAATCTGGTAAAAAGCAAGTCATTAATGGAGATGCTAGAAAACTCCATTAAGAAATACCACAATAAAATCCTTACCGCTGCCGAAGTCATGGACGAACTCATCAAACTGAGTAAAGAAATTGTCAACATGGACAGCGAAGCAAAACATATGGGATTAAACGATTTTGAATATGCCTTTTACACCGCCGTAGCCGACAACGAAAGCGCACGTGATTTAATGGGTAAAGACAAACTAAGGGAATTGGCGGTTATAATTACCGAACGTGTTAAGCAAAACGCCTCCATCGACTGGACAATAAAAGAAAGCGTAAGGGCAAAATTAAAAGTCATCATCAAGCGCACACTAAGACAATACGGTTATCCGCCCGATATGCAAAAACTGGCAACCGAAACCGTCTTAAAACAGGCTGAATTGATTGCAAATGAACTATCATCAAACTAAGAATCTGAAATAGAAATAATAATTTTATAAATAAACCGTTAAAAAAATCAAAGGTCATTAGCGTTTTAGGCAGATAAATCCGCAAGGAACAGGAAAACGGCAATAAGGAATACAAGGGAATCCATAAGATACGCTCAAGGAGCGTTAAGGAACAGACGGGCGTTCGTAAGGGACGCATGAGAAGCCATAAGGAATAGACGGGAAGCTTTAAGGAATGCATGGGAAGCCATAAGGAGCGTACAATCGCCTTTAAGGAACAGGCAAGCATCCGTAAGGAGTTCGCAATAATTCAAATTATTAACTTTAAATTTTATTTTTTATGGCAACAAAAAGAACATTAACCGAAGCCGAAACCTTAGAACAGTACAGAGTTTCCTTGGACAACGCTGAGAACCAATCAGAAATCGCAACAATCATGACAGAATTCGGATACGATTCTGAAACTATTGGACAAGGCAAGGCTTTGTTAGCCGAAACCAGACAAGCCTATGCTGCAAACAAAACTGAAGACGATGAGACTTCTGCAGCATACAATAGTTTCTCAAATCTAAAAGACCAACTGGCAGAAACCTATTCACTCCACCGTAAGAAAGCAAAGGTTGTATTCCGTAACGACTCCCTTACTATGGATAAGTTAGCCGTTTCAGGTAGCGTACCAAAAGCCTATGTAAAATGGTTGGAGACAGCCAAGAAATTTTACAGCGTAGCATCAACAGATACAGATTTACAAAGCAAACTGGCAAGATTAAAGATTACAACGGATGATTTAACCGCCGCCATCACCTTGATAAGTAATCTCGAAGCAGCAAGAGCCGATTATTTAAGAGAAAAAGGAGAATCACAAGACTCGACTAAGATAAAAGATGCAGCATTCGGTAAGATTGACGACTGGATGAGTGAATTTTACGCAGTAGCAAAGATTGCATTGGAGGATAATCCACAATTATTAGAATCATTGGGTAAATTAGTGAGAAGCTAAGATTGCCAACCCTATTTGTTACCACATTGGCAAGTCACACGAGCCACGCTCCAACCAAAACTTGCCAAAGAGGTAACAAATGCCAGCCCTGTTACCGCCTTTAAGGGCGGTTTGGGGTTTGCCCACCCACAAAAAACAAAATAAATTCGTGCTCCGTATCAAGGTCAGTGCGAATTGATTAAGAATAAATATTAGATTTGTAAAAACTTGATACAGATTGACTTTGAACAATAAACACCAGCTTACAACATGCGGTAAAAAACATTGGGGGTGCAGTGGGTCAGTCAACATACTGCCTCGCCCCAGCATCAGTAACGGTGGATACGAACGCAGCCCGTTCACCCCAACGATTTCTTACCGCCAAACGTTGGCAACAATTACCAAAATGGGAAAAGGCTTTGTAAAGTAGGTTTCTATGCCTTTCCTTGAATCAGTAAAGTTCTCGCCCTCCCTCGCTTGAGCAGTGCCAAATTTTGATTCCAATCCCGCCGT
>JAQVYY010000019.1 GCA_028708425.1 Bacteroidales bacterium | reverse complement strand
TTCAGCTGCAGCTGTTTTTATAATATCTACGCACTCGGTGCTGTTTATGGTTGCAGGAAATTCTTCAACGTACTTAATGCAGTGCTGTAGGTTGTGCTCCTTGCAGGTGGTTGATATATGGTCTTCCACCATTTGTTTGAGCGTGCTCATATCCTTATCAAGGTAGGTTCTGAGCGTTGCCATAAGAGTGGCGTTGCCAGGTGTGGTTCCAAAAGCAATCTCGCCCAGCTTAGCATGAATAACGGTTAGTAGCGTAAAATCGTGAAACGCTTCTTTTTTATCAGCAATATGGTTTAGCCCCAGTATCATTTTTGCTAAAGCCCTATCGGGATTGTTCCCATCCTCGGGATGGGCTGCATGTGATGAGAGCCCTTTTATATTGGCTATTAACCCGGTTGAGGCTGAGGCGAATGTGCTGTTCCGTAGGAATATACTACCCTTTTTAAAACCTGGTAGATTGTGTAGCGCAAAGGTGTAATCGGGCTTGATGTGCTTAAATTTTGGATTGGCTATAACGGCTGCAGCACCCTGACCCGTCTCTTCGGCTGGCTGAAATAAAAGAACCAATCTTCCTTTTGAAATAGATACTTGGTTTAACGAATGGGCAACACCAGCCAGAATGGCCGAGTGGCCATCGTGGCCACACAGATGAGCAATACCTTTGACCGTAGATTTATGACTAAAGCTATTCGACTCCTGAATGGGAAGAGCATCCATATCGGCTCTAAGCAGGACTGTTGGACCAGCACTACTGCCGTTGTAGATAAAAGCAACGCCATGGCCGCCTAAACCACCAACAATTTCTGATGGGTTTGTTGGGGCAATAAAATCGATAATGGCCTTACTGGTCATGCTTTCGTTCCCCGATAGCTCAGGAAAACTATGTAGCTGACGACGAAAATCGGTAAGCTTTTTAAATAGATCGTTTTGTAAAGTCATAGCATAATTCTATTAACCCTAATTATTCATCTGAATAATTGCTGCCTTCGACAGCGACTAGGCCTTACAGCCAATTTTGTTGCCCAAAATTGGGCTCGTCCATGCCGGGGTATCCCGCATCTGCATTCATCTTTAATAAATTTGATGATAGTGCGGGTTAAATGGTTGCAAATTACTCTTTTTTAAAGAGAGCACAAAACGATTTTTCAATAGTGTTACCTGCTAGCCCGCATTTGCATTCATCTTTAACAAATTATATGAATAATGCGGGTTAAATCTAAATTAGTAAATAGGCGGTATTCGTCAAATGGTGTTTTTATAACCAATCAAACAAAAGCATAGCCCCATTGTTATTCTATAAATATCGTAAACTTAAACACACAACAAACATGAAAACAATAGCAATAATAACCCTACTTATTGGGAGTTTTAGCATTACTGCCCAAAGTCAATTTACTTTTCCCGAGCTTGGCTATAGCTTTGATGCGTTGGAATCTTTTATCGACAAAACCACCATGGAGATACACTACACCCGGCACCACAAAGCTTACCACGCCAATTTTGTTAAGGCTGCCGATGAGCTTAAGCTAAACGGAATGAGCATCGAGGCAATTTTCAATCAGGTTAGCCAATATCCAGCAACCATTCGTAACAATGGGGGAGGGTATTTTAACCATAAGCTGTTTTGGGAGGTAATGTCGCCCAATGGTGGTGGCGAGCCCAGCAAAAATTTATTGAGGATTATTGAGAAGGGTTTTGGTTCATTCAATGTTTTTAAGAGCGAATTCGAAGCCGCTGCAAAAGGTCAATTCGGTAGCGGATGGGCTTGGCTGGCTGTTGATAGCAATGGTAAACTATTTGTTTTATCAACCCCTAATCAGGATAACCCGTTAATGGATGTGTTGGAGAAACGCGGAACGCCAATTCTGGCTCTCGATGTTTGGGAACATGCCTACTATCTTCATTATCAGAACAAACGGGGCAATTATGTTGAGAACTTTTGGAAAGTGGTGGATTGGAAAGTGGTGGAGAGTAAGTATAACGAGGCAATACAGTAGTACGCCGTTTGTTTCTACTCCACATTTGGTTGTGCCATACCTAAATTAATTTTACTATATTTATGGTGTACGTCAGCGACTAAGTTTCACAACCAATTTTGTTACCCAGAACTGGTCTCGACTAGGTCGGGGTAACCCGCATTTGCATTTATCTTTAGCAAATTTGATGAGTAATGCAGGTTTAATTACCATAATATAACACTCGAGTTAATTTTGCAACTAATGGGAATAATTTTTGCAAGTAGCTATTTATACGAGCCATAGGTGCGGAACGGTTAGTTCTAAATTTTTTACTAGAAAATTTTGATATTAAACACAGCAAATATTTGTACACCATTATATTTTTTGTTGTTATCTTTGCTTTTTAGCGGTTCGGATAAATTCCGAATCGCTACAATTATTTTAACCCTAATAGTACAATGAAAAAAATCGACCTATCACGTTATGGCATTGGGAAAGCCGAAGAGATTTATTACAACCCCAGCTACGATTTGCTTTACAAGCATGAAACCGATCCCTCGCTTAAGGGCTACGAAAAGGGCTATTTAACCAATTTGGGTGCGGTAAATGTTGATACTGGTATTTTTACCGGTCGCTCGCCCAAGGATAAGTATATTGTTAAGGAGCCTAATTCGCAGCACAATGTTTGGTGGGCTGAGGAGGGTAAAAATAGCTCCGACAACAAGCCGCTTTCCCCCGAAACTTGGGAGTATTTAAAAGAGATTAGCGCCAAGCAGCTTACTGGCAAAAAGCTTTACGTTGTTGATGCTTACGCTGGGGCAAATGCTGATACCCGGCTAAAGGTTAGGTTTATTATGGAGGTGGCTTGGCAGGCTCACTTTATTAAGAACATGTTTATTAGGCCAAGCCAGGAGGAACTGGAGAATTTTGAGCCCGATTTTGTGGTAATGGTAGCTTCCAAAACCAGTAACCCTAAGTGGAAACAACAGAATCTGCACAGCGAGGTTTATGTTGCTTTTCACCTAACCGAGCGGATGGCTGTTATTGGTGGTAGCTGGTATGGTGGCGAGATGAAAAAGGGAATCTTCTCGATAATGAACTACTTCCTTCCACTAAAAGGGATGGCCGCAATGCATTGCAGTGCAAATGTTGGTAAAGAGGGTGATGTTGCCATTTTCTTTGGTCTTTCGGGAACAGGAAAAACCACCCTTTCGGCTGATCCAAATCGTGCTCTTATTGGCGACGATGAGCATGGCTGGGACGATGAGGGTATCTTTAACTTTGAGGGAGGTTGTTATGCCAAATGTATCGACCTTGACCCAGAGAAAGAACCCGACATCTACGCTGCCATAAAGCGCGATGCGCTTTTAGAGAACCTTGTTGTTGATGATGAGGGCAATATTGATTTCGCTTCCAGAGAGAAAACGGAGAACACCCGTGTGTCGTACCCAATTTACCATATAAAAAATATTGTTAAACCTGTCTCAAAGGCTGGTCATGCCAAAAAGGTAATATTCCTTACGGCCGATGCTTTTGGTGTGCTGCCTCCCGTTGCAAAGCTTACCGAGGATCAGACGCAGTACCATTTTTTGAGCGGATTTACATCTAAACTGGCTGGAACAGAACGCGGAATTAAGGAGCCACAGCCTACATTTAGCAGTTGTTTTGGACAAGCATTCTTATTGCTTCATCCCACGGTTTATTCGCGCGAGCTGGTAAAGAAAATGGAACAGCATGGTTCAAAAGCCTACCTTGTTAATACTGGTTGGGTTGGTGGGTCTTACGGGGTAGGTAACCGAATTGATTTGTCTGCTACACGTGCAATTATCAACGCTATTCTTGACGGTAGTATTGAGAACGAAGAGTTTGAGACTATGCCCGTATTTAATTTACAAATACCCAAATCGCTAAAGGGTGTCGACAGCAAGCTACTAAATCCAAGGAATAGCTGGCCTAATCCTGAGGGTTGGGATGCTGCAGCAAAATCTCTTGCCGAAAGGTTTATTGCAAATTTCGAGAACTTTACCGATAACGAGGCGGGTAAGAATCTAATTAAAGCGGGGCCGCAAATTAGTTGAATTATTGTTTAACTAGAACTGTTTTCTGATGAAAAGAATTTTATTACCCCAAATTTTGGTACTGCTATCGGTTATTGTTTTTTCGGCTTGTGATAACACCAAAGAATCTCCATACATAATTTTGAAGGGAGAAGATGCCTTAGAAATTACCACCGATACTGTATATGTTGACTTGAATACGGTTAGGCAATTACTTGTTGAGGTGGGTTATAAGGGAGGTGGAGACCCGTTCTTTTTACGTCAGATTGATGGGGGAGACATTATTGATTTAAGAGGCACCGATGATTTTGAGTTGATATCAGAATCATATAGCAGTATCAAAGTACAAAAAGCTGTTGTTACTACCCATTTTAGCGATGATTTAATGCAAAACGGTTCGGTGGTTATTGTTACCGTTCGTATTTCGACTGATTATTCAAAGTCGGTTTGCTATAGGGTTAATTAGTAATTTTGTATTGATAGTATCTGTAAAAAAAGAGCGGCATGTTTACATGCCGCTCTTTTTTTTGAATATGTATGGGTATTATTTCAAACCTCTTTGTCTAAGTAGTGGGTCAATCGATGGGGCGCTTCCGCGGAATTTAACGTACTGCTCCATGCCTTCGCCCATGGCGTTATCCGATAGGCAATGCTTACGGAACTTAGCCGCTAACTCCTGGTTGAATAGGTCGCCAGTTTCTTTAAACGCTTCAAAAGCATCGGCGTCAAGCTGACCAGCCCATAGATATACATAGTATCCTGCTGCATAACCACTGCCAAATATGTGGTTAAAGTTGGTTGTGCGATAGCGTGGGTTAATCTCATCAATTAAACCCAGCTCATCCATTGTCTTCTTCTCAAACTCGTTTACGTCAGTATCCTCAGCTATGTCCGAAGTATGCCACATCATATCAAGATATGCTGCTGCAACGTACTCTGAATTTGAAAACCCTTGGTTGAATTTGCCACTACGCTGCATTTTTTCGATAAGAGCATCTGGAATTGTTTCACCAGTTTCGTAATGCTTAGCGTATTCTTTAAGTACTTCTGGCTCACCTGCCCAGTTCTCCATTATTTGCGATGGGAGTTCAACGTAGTCGCGAGGAACGCTGCGGCTAGTGCGTTTGTAATGTCCATCGGCAAAGAAGTTGTGCAGTGCGTGACCAAACTCGTGGAAGAAGGTTTCGGCTTCGTCCCAGCTAAGTAGGGCGGGCTTATTACCTACAGGACGTGAGAAGTTGGTAACGATGGTAACTACAGGGGTAATTTTTTCACCATTTTTATAGCTACCGCTGCGATAAGTTCCGCACCATGCGCCTGCTCTTTTTTCTGCTCTGGGGTGTGGGTCGTATAGTAGTACTGCCAGATGCGAACCGTCGTGATCAAATACTTCAAAGGCTTGCACCTCCTCGTGATATACAGGGATATCAGGTCTTTTCTTGTAGGTTAGACCGTACAACTTATTGGTAACGTAGAAAATACCTTCGCGAACATTATCAAGACTAAGGTAAGGTTTAAGCTCATTCTCGTCAAGGTCATACTTTTCTTTGCGTACTTTTTCGGCGTAGTACCACCAGTCCCACGACTGTAGTTTAAAGTTACCCCCTTCGCGGTCGATAATTTTTTGCATATCCTTACGTTCCTGCTTACCACGCTTTATGGCAGGATCCCAAACCTCTTTTAAGAAACTGAAAACGGTTTCAGGGTTTTCGGCCATTTGCTCAGCGGTAAAATATTCTGCGTAGTTATTATAGCCCAATATTTCCGACATCTGCTTACGAAGCATCATCAGTTCAATAAACAGCTCTTTGTTGTCGTTTTCATTGTCGTTATTACCGCGCATAAGGTACTCAGTGAAAATCTCTTCTCTTAAATCCCTATTCTCAGAGAACTGGAGGAATGGGATCCAGCTGGGCTTCGAAAGGTTAAACATCCATTTTCCCTCTTGGCCTGCATTTTTCGCCATTTCGGCTGCGCTAGCGATTACGCTTTCAGGTAATCCTGCCAGTTCCTCTTCGTTTTCAAGTACGAGTGTGTAGGCAGCGTTTTCGGCTAAAAGATTTTGCCCTAGTTTTAGTGAAACCATCGACATGCGCTCGTTAAGCTTTTTAAGCTCATTACGCTGCTCCTCGGGAAGCGCAGCACCGTTTCGTGCAAAGTCGTTGTAAATCTTCTCAACAACTCTCATCTTTTCAACGTCCAGATCTAGGTTCTCGCGCTTGTCGTAAACAGTTTTAATTCGGCTAAACAAGTCTTGATTAAACCTAATGGCGTTCCTGTGTGCGGAAAGCATAGGTGTAACCTCTTGAGCAATTGCTTGTAACCCGTCAGAGGTGTTTGCCCCATTAACGCCTCCAAATACAGCACCAATCTTGCTTAGTAACTCACCCGATTTGTCGTAAGCTACAATGGTGTTCTCAAAAGTGGGCTCCTCTTCATTATTTACAATTGCCTCAATTTCTGCATTGTGCTGCTGAATAGCCTCTTCGTATGCAGGGATGTAATGAGCCTCTTCAATTAGATGAAATGGTGGAGTGCCAAAAGGTGTAGTCCACTCTTCAAGAAATGGGTTTGAACCCTCTTTCTGATTGCAACTAAACATCATACTTACTGGTATTAACAATAAAAATAGTTTTTTCATGCTACTGTTTTTTTTGTTTAAAAAATATTTAAATGGAATTAATACTCGGAAAAATAGCTCTCTTAACTTATATTTGAGTATTTTATTGCTAAATGGTTTAAGAGCTACCAGATTTTTGCTCAAATCTATTCAAAACCAACATTTTTCAAATATACAAAATTTGCATTGTATTCTTGTGGTGTAGCATTGCTAAATATTTAATATATTAGTAGCATATTATCCCGCATTATTCATCATATTTGTAAAAGATGAATGCAAATGCGGGTTATCCCGACCTAGTTGAGCCCAATTTTGGGAAACAAAATTGGCTGTGAGGCTTAGTCGCTGTCGCAGACAGCAATTATTCGGTTGAATAATTGGGGTTATCTAAAATATTATAGCTAGGATGAACCCAACAGCAAAACCCGTGGCCAATATTTATATCGTTAATCATGATTTTGTGCATACATCATCTCTGAAAAAAGCAATTAAAAAACCTATAAAATACAATATCGAAACGTTTAGTAATGGCGAAAAGTTTATTGCCCATTTAGCTTCGTTAACCTTTACTAGGCGCGACATCCATATAGTATTTCTTGGCTATCAATTTATTGATGAGCATGAGCAGACCCTGATGAATGGAATTGAAGTGCTTGAAGCGGTTAAGACAATAAACCCCGATATTGAGGTGATTATGCTTTACGATCGTGATGAGGCTACGTATGGGGCTTATGCTCGTAATAGGGGAGCCTTTGCTTTTGTACCCAAAGGCGACACCATTTTTTTACGCGTGAACAATATCATTATGCGTGTTATTACCCAAAAAAAACTAAGGCAAAAACGCAGGAATTTTGTTGTGGCAATTAAAATTTTTATAGCCTACATAATTCTTCTGGTGCTAGCCATCCTATTGTACCAATTCCTATTATAATAGTTTAGTCTTTGCCTGTTTAGCAGTTACTTCTGACTAATTGTCAGTTTTTTTCAGGTGGCATTACTTTTGTCTAGTGTGAATCCCACGAATTGAATGTTTAACTTAAATTATACTGGCCATGCAAAAGGGCAAAATCGATGTTAGTAGTGAGAATATTTTTCCTATAATCAAGAAATTTCTTTATTCTGATCACGAGATCTTTCTTCGTGAGCTTATTTCGAATGCGGTTGATGCAACGCAAAAACTAAAAACCTTAGCTTCGGTAGGCGAGTTTAAAGGCGAACTTGGCGATTTAACCATTAGGGTTAGCGTTGATAAAAAGAAGAAAACCATTACCGTAAGCGATAGCGGTGTGGGTATGACAGCCGAAGAGGTAGATAAGTATATTAACCAGATCGCTTTTTCGGGTGCCGAAGATTTTTTGGCAAAGTATAAGGATAAAACCGAGGCTATTATTGGCCATTTTGGTTTAGGCTTTTACTCGTCGTTTATGGTTAGCCATAAGGTTGATATCATCTCTCAGTCACATCGCGATGGTACCAAAGCAATAAAATGGTCGTGCGATGGCTCACCCGAGTTTACTTTAGAAGATGCCGAGCGTGAGCGTAGGGGTACCGATATTGTACTACATATTAGTGAGGATAACGAAGAGTTTTTAGAGGAGAGTAAGATAGACGAGCTGCTCACAAAGTATTGCCGGTTCTTGCCTATTCCCATCGCTTTTTCTACCATTAAAGAGTGGAAAGACGGCAAGGAGGTGGATACGGGCAAGGATAAGATTGTGAATGATACCAACCCGCTTTGGACACGTAAACCTACCGATCTGAAAGACGAGGATTACGCTAAGTTTTATAAAGATCTGTATCCTGCAGCGCAAGACCCGCTGTTTAATATCCACCTAAATGTCGATTATCCGTTTAACCTAACTGGGGTGCTCTACTTCCCGCGTATTAAATCAAATTTCGATATTCAGAAGAATAAAATCCAGCTCTACTCTAATCAGGTTTTTGTTACCGATTCGGTTGAGGGGATTGTACCCGAATTCTTAACCCTGCTTCATGGGGTTATCGATTCGCCCGATATACCGCTAAACGTTTCGCGTAGCTACTTGCAGAGCGATTCGAATGTAAAGAAAATCTCATCGCATATAACTAAAAAGGTGGCCGATAGGCTAAATGAGATTTTTAAGAATGATCGTGAGCAGTTTGAGGAAAAATGGGAAGACATAAAGCTGTTCATCAACTTTGGTATGATTACCGACGATAAGTTTTATGAGCGTGCCGATAAGTTTGCGCTTTTTAAGAATGTTGATGGTAAGTATTTCACTTTCGACGAGTACGAAAAGCTAATTAAGGAGAACCAGACCGATAAGAATAAAACGCTTGTGTATCTCTACACCAGCGATAAGGACGAGCAGTACTCGTATATTGATCAGGCAAAAAATCGCGGATACGATGTGCTAGAGATGAATGGGCAGTTTGACCCTCATGTTATTAATAGCCTTGAGTCGAAATTTAAGGATTCACGCTTTGTTAGGGTTGATAGTGATGTGATTGACAATTTGATTGTTAAGGAGGATAAAAAGGAGGTTGATTTATCTTTTGAGGCGCAAACCGAGCTGCGGAGCGTTTTCGAAGGAGCTACCTATGGCTCAGCGCAATACTGGGTTCAGTTCGATGATATGGGCGAGAATGCGGCTCCTGTGGTTATTACTCGGAATGAGTTCGTTCGCCGTATGAAGGATATGTCTGCAATGAGTGGTGCTAGTGGGCTCTATGGTGATATGCCCGAAACCGTAAACCTAGTGGTAAACGTATCGCATCCGCTTGTAAAATCGGTAATGGAACAAAAGGATAAATCGCTAGGCGATAAGGTGGGTGAGCTTAATGCTCGGCTAGAACCTCTTGATACCAAGCTAGCCGAATTGCAAAAATCTTCAGAGGGTAAAAAGGAAGAGGATATTCCACAGGCTGAGAAGGACGAGATTGAGGATTTGCAAAAAGAGATTGAGCAGATTAATTCATCTAAAGCCGATGTTCTTAAATCATTCGGAAAGGATAATAAGCTAACCAAGCAGCTAATCGATTTGGCATTACTTGCTAATAATATGCTGAAGGGCGAGGAGCTTAGCAAGTTTGTTAAGCGTAGCGTTGACCTTATTAATAAGGAGTAACCCAACTTTAATCCTGGGTAATACAATAAAAGGGGGCAAAATTTGCCCCCTTTATCTGTTATTAGCTTTTAGTACTAAAACATTTCGTTAACCTCTTTCTTTAAATGCTTAATGGCGCGTGAGGTTGGATGCGATTCTAAATCAACCAAACCGTCTAAAATCTCCTTGCTTAGCACCATTGCAGGTGCCTTTGTATCAACCTTGTCGGCGCTGCTATTGATTAGCTTAACCACATTATCCTTAGCATTTTTTACCAGCCCCCATGCCTTAGCACTTAGGTAAATTTGTTGCGAGAGGTTATGCTCCCACTCGCTGCGAATGGTGCTAAGCAAAATGCTTTGGAATTTTTGGGAAGATATATTCGGTTGGTTTACCCTCACCAAAATCGACTCGGGCGAGATTCGTTCTAAGAATAGTACTATTCGCTCGTAGGCCTGAAGCCGTATGGGCGTAGTTATTTTTCTGCTGTTAGCGTTAAGCTCAGCGCGTCGCCTATTGCTTTCTTCCCTCAGAAGCCTCTCAACGGCTAGATAACCAGCAAGAAAGACTAGTAGGGAGGGTATAATTATTTTCAGTAAATCAATTGTCATATCATATTTATATTAAAGAACATGTTGTTTACACATAAATTTAGCATTAACTTTAAAACTTTAAAATTAAGAAAATCTTTTAATCTAAGTGTACAAAAATTAATTTAACCTTTTGGTATGGAAAATGTTTCAAACAGAGTTGCACAGCTAGCTGTTTCAGAAACCCTAGCTATGTCGCAAAAAAGCAGGGAGTTACAAGCCCAAGGAGTTGATGTTATTAATCTAAGCGTTGGTGAGCCCGATTTTAATACCCCCGATTTTGTAAAGGATGCAGCCATAAAGGCTATCGAAAATAATTTTACCCACTATTCGCCTGTACCGGGCTATGCTGATTTATTGCAGGTAATATCCGATAAGCTCAAGCGTGAAAATGGCTTGGTGTATGGTACCGATCAGATTGTAGTTTCTGGTGGGGCAAAGCATGCGCTCACAAATGTTCTTATGGCTACAATTAATGCTGGTGATGAGGTTATTGTTCCAGCTCCATACTGGGTTAGCTACGTTGAGCTAGTAAAGTTGGCCGAGGGTAAAAGCGTGGTTATACCCACCTCGCTCGAAAGTGATTTTAAGATTACACCCCAACAGCTGGCCGAGGCAATTACCCCTCGCACAAGAGCGTTAATGCTTTGCTCGCCGTCTAATCCTACTGGTAGCGTGTACTCGCGTAGCGAGTTGAAAGCTCTAGTAAAGGTGCTTGTTAAGCATCCAAATATACTAATACTTTCCGATGAGATATACGAGCATATTAACTACGAGGGCAAGCATGAGAGTATTGCGCAGTTTAGCGAAATCTCGGATAGGGTAATTATTGTGAATGGTGTATCGAAGGGGTATGCAATGACGGGTTGGCGGATTGGTTACTGCGCTGCTCCAAAATGGATAGCAAAGGCCTGCCAGAAATTGCAAGGCCAGATGACGTCGGGCACCTGCTCAATAGCCCAAAAAGCTGCTGTTGCAGCAATTGGTTCCGATACATCGTTTCCGCAGATGATGTGTAAAGCATTTAGAAAACGTCGTGATTTAGCTATTGAGCGACTTAAAAAAATACCTGGCTTTAAGGCCAATGTACCGCAGGGTGCTTTTTATATTTTTGCTGAGGTGTCTGAGCTGCTTGGTAAAAAGTTTGGCGATCAGGTTATTGCTTCCTCTGCCGATTTATGTATGTATCTATTAAATCATGCCCATGTGGCTACCGTTCCAGGTAGTGCTTTTGGATCACCCGAATATATTCGTTTTTCGTATGCAGCATCCGAGGAGCAGCTTATTGAAGCTCTTGATAGGATTGATAAAGCCGTTCGCGAAATGAGGTAAACATATTGTTTTTGTAATTGTTAACAATAACCCACGGCATTTTTACCGTGGGTTATTTATATTTGTACCCTAAATCATAATGCGAAAGATGTTAAAAAGAACGGTTAAACCTCTCATTTTTATTTTACTGGCATTTATGCTACTTGCCTTGGCTGTTGGTGGTTTCTTCGGTTACAGAATTTATAGTAGGATGCTGAAACCGAATGTAGCCATTGGCAACGAAAGTAAGGGGGTTATATATATCCCTACCGGGGCAACCTATACCGACGTGCTCGAAATTTTTAGTGAGTCGGGTTTAGTTGTTGATATGGAATCGTTTAAGTGGACAAGCTCACGTATGGGGTATCCGTATAGTATTCGTTCTGGCAGGTACCAGTTGAAAGAAAACCAAACGAATCGAGAGCTGATTGCCGTGTTAAGAGCAGGTTTACAAACACCCGTAAGGGTAACCTTTACAGGTTTTAGAGTGCCCTCGCAGCTGGCGGGTCGTATATCAAAGCAAATCGAAGCCGATTCGGTAGCTATTGTTGAGGCGTTTTCTTCAAAAGATATTACCGCTAAGTATGGATTTACGCCCGAAACCTTTATTGCCATGTTTATTCCTAACACCTACGAGTTTTTTTGGAACACCGATGCTGAAGGATTTTTTGATAGGATGAAGCGTGAGTACGAGATTTTTTGGTCCGATGAGCGCGACCGAAAAGCGGGGAAAATAGGGCTCAATAGGGTGGGGGTGTCAACAATCGCCTCCATTGTTGAAGAGGAAACGATTAAAGCTGATGAGCGTCCAAAAATTGCAGGGGTTTTTATTAACAGGCTTAACCGTGGAACCCCGCTTCAGGCTTGCCCTACCGTAAAATTTGCCCTTGGCGATTTTACCATAAAGCGGGTACTTACTAAGCACCTGTCTGTCGACTCGCCATACAATACCTACAAGCACAGAGGTTTGCCACCTGGCCCAATAAATGCTCCCAGCATTTCATCTATTAATGCAGTGCTTAACTACGAAAAACATGGTTACTACTACTTTTCGGCCAATCCCGACTTTTCTGGCTACCATATTTTTTCCCGAACGCTATCGGAGCATAACCGAAATGCAAGGGTGTATCAGGGTAAGCTGAATAAGGAGCGCATTTATCGATAGAATTCTCCATTTGTCTTAGCCATAGGCTAAATCGAGCAAAGATTAGATCCCTACAAGTTATTCTTAAGGTAGTTCGTTAGCAGTGTGTACAGATGCATTCTGGTATTCCCTCCATATATGCTATGGTTTTTGTCGGGATACATCATCATATCAAACTGCTTTTCTGCCTGAATTAACCTTTCGGCTAGCTCAATAGCGTTCTGAACATGTACGTTATCATCGGCTGTTCCGTGAACCAATAAAAGTTTTCCCTGTAATCCCTCTACATGATTAATAGGGGAATTGTCGTCATACCCATCAGGATTGTCTTGTGGGAGTCCCATATATCTTTCTGTGTAAATTGTATCGTAGTATCTCCAATTTGAAACAGGTGCAACAGCAATGGCAGTACTGAAAACTTCAGGGGCTTTAAATAGGCACAACGACGACATGTACCCACCGTAGCTCCAGCCCCAAATGGCAATCCGTTTAGCATCAACAAAGGGGAGCGATTGTAAGTATTTTCCAGCCTCAATTTGGTCGATGCTTTCGTAGTATCCCAGCTTGCCATAGGTCATCTTTTTAAAGGCTTCGCCTCTTCCGCCTGTTCCCCGTCCATCAACTGCTACAACTAAAAAACCTTCGGTTGCTAAGTGCTGATCCCAACCAATTCCAAACCTATCGGTAACGGTTATGGAGCCCGGGCCGCTATACTGGTACATCAGCACTGGGTACTTGGTGTTCTCGTTAAAAGTTGGGGGTTTAACCATATACCCGTTTAGGGTAACACCCTCGGATGTGGTGAATGTGAAAAATTCTTTTTGTGGTATTTCGTACGTTGCAAGGGTTTCTTTTAGCTTGGCGTTATCCTCAATAACCCTAAGCTCTTTGCCCTTGGCATTATGCATTGTTACAAGGGTTGGCGTGCTAACCGATGAGTGAAAGTGGATGTAGTACTTAAACGTTTTGCTGAAAGCTGCAGAGTTTGTACCGATACGCTGCGATAGTTTTTCGTGTTTTTTACCATCCAGCGAAATCCACTTAACAGCTGTGCGCATTGGCGATTCATCGAAGCAGGTATAGTATACACGTTTACTCCGTGCGTCGTACCCATAAACTTTTCTAACCTCATTTTTGCCGCTGGTTAGCTGGGTTTCTAACTTACCATTCATGTTGTATAGATAGATGTGGTTGTATCCATCCATTTCGCTTGGTATAATAAAATATTTGCCGTCGGAAGTAAAAAGTGGGTAATCGTCGTTGGGCTCCTCTACGTAGTGCTCGTTGGTTTCGGTGTACAGCACTTTAGTGCTTCCGCTCTCTGCATTGGCCAAAAGAATTTCAACTTTATTCTGAAGCCTGTTTAGCCTAACCATGCTAAGCTGGTTGGGGTTTATAGTCCATTTTATGCGGGCTATGTACTGGTCGGTTTCATTGCCAATATCCATGGTTTTTGTTTCTTCGGTATCGAGGTTGTAAGCGTGTATCGAAACAATGGAATTGTCCTCGCCAGCCTTAGGGTATTTAAACGTGTAGTTTTCTGGGTACAGCTGGTCTTGAAACATGGACATGGAGAAAACTTTCACATCACTTTCATCGAATCTATAAAATGCCAGCTGTTTACTATCGGGACTCCATTGCATACCAGTGGCAAGCGCAAATTCTTCCTCATAAACCCAGTCGGCGGCACCGTTAATTATATGGTTAAACTTGCCATCAAACGTAATCTGTGTTTCCTTGCCCGAGTTTAAACGAACAATGTAAATATTGTTTTCACGTACAAAAGCAACTTTTTGACCATCCGGCGAGAAGGTTGCCAGCCTTTGTACCCCATTATTTGAAAGGGGGGCTACCGTCTTTTTTTGAATGTCATAAATGTAATAATCAGCGGTAAAAGAGCGGCGGTAAATTGGCACCACGTTGGTTGAAAGAAGTATTTTGTTTTCATCGGCACTTAGTTCGTAACCCGAGATTTTTTTTAGTGAGGGGATGTCAAAATTTTCTGCGTCGAAAAGTATATCAACCCGTTTGCCCTTTGCATAGCTGTACTTGGCAATTTTACCTCCCGATTCAATAACGGTGTAATGCTCCCCATCGTTCATCGATGTAATTCCCCTTATTGAGCGGGCATAAAATGTTCCATCGCGCTGTATGTTTTCTAGCGTGATTCTTTGTTTTTCGACCTGTGCTATGCTTTGTAAGGCAATAACAGTTGATGCTAATAAGATGATAAGTTTTCTCATAAGAAAAATTGTTTAGTTAATTTATTCGTCTCAAGGAATTTCCATATTTAAGGCTACTATTTAGCTAAGTCTTACAGAGGGAAAGCTCAATCTTTTAGATGCGGAAATGCTAAAATAGATTAACCGCTCTAATGCAAAGGTATCAATTTTGGTTGTACCTAGAAAACTGAAGAAGACCACTCGTTCTATTGGCAACCACAATTTGGTACGGCTTAACCCCAAGTATTCGAATTATTGGGGTCTACGATAGCAACCAGGTTTTACAACCAAATTAGTTGCCTAAAATGGGGCTCGACTATGTCGGGGGTAACCCGCATTTGCATTCATCTTTTAAAAATTTGATGAATAATGCGGGTTAATTTAGGGTGATCGTTTTAGGATCCGAGTAAAATTTAGTGAGTCCAAAATATTATTGTAATGGTTACATTAACAGATATTAAATCAATATTAGCTACCTTTGCATCGTTTTTAATAACAAGATACCTAACTATGATAAATATTACTTTTCCAGATGGAAGTGTGCGTGAGTTTGAAAAGGGTATAACTGGGCTCAGCATTGCAAAAAATATATCGAATCGTTTGGCTAGGGAGGTGCTCTCAATAACAGTAAATGATGAGGTATGGGACTTAACGCGTCCAATTAGTACCGATGCAACCATAGTGCTTCATAAATGGAACGATGAGGAGGCGAAGCTTGCCTATTGGCACTCCTCTGCACACCTTATGGCAGAGGCTATTGAAGCATTATATCCTGGAGTAAAGTTTGGTATTGGCCCTAGTATTGAGAATGGGTTTTATTACGATATTGACTTTGGCGATTACTCTATTTCTGAGTCTGATTTAACAAATATTGAGGCGAAGATGAAAGAGTTGGCAAGCGCAAAGGAACCTATTACTCGCAAGGAGGTTTCGAAAGAAGAGGCTCTGCGAACCTAAAAGGAAAAGGCCGACCCCTATAAGGTTGAGCTTATAGAATCGTTAGACGATGGTACCATAACTTTCTACACCCAAGGAGATTTTACCGATTTATGTCGCGGTCCTCACCTGCCCGATACGGGGTATATAAAAGCCTTTAAACTATTGTCAATAGCAGGTGCTTATTGGCGTGGCGATGAAAAAAATAAGCAGTTAACCCGTATTTATGGGGTATCGTTTCCGAAAAAATCGATGCTCGACGAGTATATGGTTATGCTTGAGGAGGCAAAAAAGCGCGATCACCGTAAAATAGGTAAAGAGCTCGAGCTATTTACTTTTTCACCAAAAGTTGGGCAGGGTTTACCTCTTTGGTTACCCAAAGGTGCCGAACTGCGCGAACGGCTTGAGCAGTTTTTGAAAAAGGTTCAAAAAAAGTATGGTTATGAGCAAATCATAACACCACATATTGGCCAAAAGGAGCTCTATGTAACATCGGGTCATTATTCAAAGTACGGTGAAGATTCGTTTCAACCAATCCATACGCCCAACGAGGGCGAAGAGTTTTTACTTAAACCCATGAACTGCCCGCATCACTGCGAGGTATACAAGTTTAAACCCCATTCGTACAAGGATTTGCCCGTTCGCCTAGCCGAGTTTGGCACCGTGTATCGTTACGAGCAGAGCGGAGAGCTGCATGGCCTTACAAGGGTGCGTGGTTTTACTCAGGACGACGCCCATATCTTTTGCCGACCCGATCAGCTCGAAGAAGAGTTTGTTAAGGTTGTCGATATCGTACTACATATCTTTAAAACCTTAAATTTTAAGGAGTTCACTGCACAAATTTCGCTGCGCGACCCAAACGATAAGGAGAAGTATATAGGAAGCGATGAGAATTGGGAAAAGGCCGAGCACGCTATCCTTTCAGCTGTTAAACTCAAAGGATTAACTACCACAACGGTAATTGGCGAGGCTGCATTTTATGGCCCAAAGCTCGACTTTATGGTTAAGGACGCCATTGGGCGAAAATGGCAGCTGGGTACAATACAGGTTGATTACAACCTGCCCGAGAGATTCGAGCTAGAGTATATTGGAGCCGACGATAAGCGTCACCGACCCATTATGATACATCGTGCACCGTTTGGGTCGATGGAGCGTTTCGTTGCAGTTCTCATTGAGCATTCTAGCGGAAAATTCCCGCTATGGCTTACTCCCGATCAGGCGGTAGTGCTACCCGTTAGCGAAAAATTTAACGATTACGCAAAAAAAGTTGCTGATTTCTTAAATAATTGCGATATTCGCACCCTAATTGACGATAGAAACGAAAAGGTAGGTAAGAAGATAAGGGATAATGAGTTGAAGCGAATACCTTACCTGCTAATTGTGGGAGAAAAGGAAGTTTCTGATAATCTCGTTTCTGTACGTAAGCAAGGCGAAGGAGATAAAGGGCAAATGAGTACGAATGATTTTGCCAAATATATAACCGATGAAGTAAATAAACAGTTTGAATAGCAAGCTATAGTATTAACTAATTAAAGGAGGACTTAAGCATAGCAGCACCAAGAAACAGAAGAGGTAGAAGGCCAGAAAGCAAATACCTTAAAAACGAACAAATTCGCGCCAGAGTAGTACGCGTTGCAGGAGATGATCTCGATAAATCAGGCATTATGTCCATTGAAGAGGCTCAGAAAATAGCCAATGATATGGAGCTGGATTTAGTACTAATTTCAGAGAAAGCAGATCCCCCAGTTTGCCGGATTATCGATTTTAATAAGTTTTTGTACCAACAAAAAAAGAGACAGAAAGAAATTCGTTCTAAAACTCAAAAGGTTGTAGTTAAAGAGATACGGTTTGGACCTAATACCGACGATCATGATTACAACTTTAAGTTAAGGCATGCCCAAAAATTCCTTGAGGACGGAGCTAAAGTAAAAGCTTTTGTGTTTTTTAAAGGTCGAACAATTTTGTTTAAAGAGAAGGGCGAGATATTGCTTCTTAAGTTTGCTCAAGATTTAGAAGAGGTTGGAAAGGTAGAACAGCTGCCCAAGTTAGAAGGAAAACGAATGATCATGTTTATAGCGCCTAAGGTTGCAAAAAAGAAGAATTAGATTTTTTAACTAAATATAAATAAGCAGAATGCCTAAAGTAAAAACAAATTCCGGAGCCAAAAAGCGTTTTCAGCTTACCGGAACAGGGAAAATAAAGCGAAAGCATGCTTACAAGAGCCACATCCTTTCTCACAAAACCACCAAGCAAAAGCGTAATCTTACGAAATCAGGTTTAGTGAGCAAGGCCGATACTAATAACATTAAACGGTTATTGGGGCTTAAGTAAGATGCCCGTATTTTACCCGAATTTATTATTTTATTAATTACAGAGTGTATTAGCTTAAAAGATTTCGAAAAAAAACGAAACGCTAACCATTCGCAAAAGTTTAAATTATGCCACGTTCAGTTAATGTAGTAGCATCAAGGGCTCGTAGGAAGAAAGTCCTTAAACAGACTAAAGGTAATTTTCAGGCCAGAGGTAATGTTTATACCGTTGCTAAACACACCCTCGAAAAGGGGATGCAGTACGCTTATCGCGACCGCAAAAAGAAAAAAGGGAATTTTAGAACACTTTGGATTCAACGTATTAATGCAGCCGCTCGTTTGCACGGAATGTCTTATTCCGAGTTTATGGGTAAGGTTAACGAGAAGGGAATTGCCCTTAATCGTAAGGTTTTAGCCGATATGGCCATGAATCATCCCGAGGCTTTTAAAGCCGTTGTTGATTCGTTGAACTAGATATAGTGAAAAACACAGAAAAGTGGAGCTACCCATGTGGCTCTGCTTTTTTTATGCTTTTTTAATTTGGACTAACCCGAATAATTGGGGACTCCGACATCGACTAAGTCTCACAACCAATTTCGTTTCCCAATATTGGGCTCAACTAGGTCGAGGCAACCCGCATTTGCATTCATCTTTAAAAAAGTTGATGAATAATGCGGGGTACCATATTTTTTATGTTGAATCAAATTTATCGTCAAACAAAATCGGTAACGGTTCATTGGTAGTGTAGAGCCAATGATGGTTGCATGTGAGAGTTTGGCAGTACACCCTCTGAGCGGATCTCCATTCCATTCAAAACATCTCCATACTGACGAACATAATGAGAGTTACTTAACATTTTCTTGATAAAGTTCAGAAAATATGTCAGGTATGTTAACGTGTGTTAAGTATAACCTGCTGTATATCAAAAAGGCATGGGGTTTGTTCGTTTTCAATGCAAAACCTTTTAAAAATAAAAAGTATGAAAACAAGAAGAATAGTTACACCTGTAATTGCTGGAATTATTGGAGGAGTAGTTTTTTTCGGGTTAAGTCATTTCATCTCACCAAAAGCTACGCAGAGTGTTCCGGCAGGTATTTCGTTTACCGATTCAACACCTGTTAGCCTAGCTGCTTTTACAACAAGTACCGGTGAAATTACCGATTTCACTTTTGCTGCTGATAGGTCCATTCATGGAGTGGTGCACGTAAAAACTAAGTCGGTTAAATCTCAGCCAGGTTTCTCTTTTGGAAACCCGTTTTACGAATTCTTTTTTGGCCCCTCGCAACGTGACCCAAAACCAGTTTTGGGCTCAGGATCTGGTGTTATTATTAGTGCCGATGGCTATATTATTACCAATAATCACGTTGTTGATAATGCCGAAAACATTGAGGTTGTACTAAACGATAAACGCTCTTTTGATGCCACCATAGTAGGCACCGACCCGCGTACCGATTTGGCCATAATTAAGATTGATGCCACCGATTTGCCGGTTATACCTTTTGGTAATTCCGAGGAGCTAAAGGTTGGAGAGTGGGTGCTTGCGGTTGGTAACCCGTTCAACCTAAATTCAACGGTAACAGCTGGTATTGTGAGTGCCAAAGCGCGTAATATTAATATCCTAAGGGCTCAGTATGCCATCGAATCGTTTATACAAACCGATGCTGCTGTTAATCCTGGCAATAGTGGGGGAGCCCTGGTTAATTTAAAGGGCGAATTGGTTGGAATTAATACAGCCATAGCCTCGCAAACCGGGAATTTTGCAGGATACTCATTTGCAGTACCAACTTCCATTGCACACAAAGTTGCCCTCGATATCATTGAATATGGTGAGGTACAGCGTGCTGTGCTTGGAGTGAGTATTGGCGAGGTAACATCGGAAGAGGCTAAGAAGCAAGGTGTTACCGACCTTAAAGGGGTTTATATTGCAGATGTTGTTGAGGGCGGAGCCGCCGATGAGGTTGGAATAAAAGCGGGCGACATTATACTTGAGGTAGATGGGGTTGAGGTAAATACACCTAACCAGCTACAGGAACAAATTAGCAAGCATAGGCCAAAAGATAAAGTTGAAGTTTTAGTGAAAAGAAAGAACAAAAAGAAACTTTATGAAGCCGTACTTCGTAACATCAGGGGAGGTTTTGAGGTGGTAAGTTCAAATGAGGTGGTTGAAGCCCTTGGTGCTGAGTTCGAAGAGGTAGATGCTGATTTGAAGCGTAGGCTTGGTATACCAAACGGCATTCAGGTAACTAGTATAAAGCATGGTAAGCTTCAGGAGCAAGGCGTTAAGAAAGGATTTATAATAACACGAGTAAACAGAAATAGGGTTTCCTCTGTTAAAGAATTACAGGAGCTGCTCATGAATCTCTCCGGGGGAGTATTGATAGAAGGGGTTTACCCGAATGGAACAGTAGCATACTATGCAATTGGATTGTAATCTCCATGCCATAATAACTCGCTATATAACATAACGATAAGTTTTTATGTAACCATTATATTTGTTAACTTTGCGAACATTTCGCCCAAAAAATATGTTATTATCTACTAAAATTACTAGTTGGTAAACAATTCTTTGTAACCAACGTTTTACACTTGACATTACTTGCATTTTGCCATAACTTTGTAAAAAAACTTGAAAAGCATAATATGAGACAACTGAAAATCACTAAATCAATTACTAACAGGGAGAGCGCTTCTCTTGATAAATATCTGCAGGAGATTGGTAAGGAGGAACTTATTACCGTTGAGGAGGAGGTTGAGCTAGCGCAGCGTATTAAGAAGGGGGATCAGGAGGCACTTGAAAAACTGACTCGTGCTAACTTAAGGTTCGTGGTGTCTGTTGCTAAACAGTACCAGAACCAGGGGCTCAGCTTGCCCGACCTTATAAACGAGGGTAATCTTGGCCTTATTAAGGCTGCCGAGAAGTTTGATGAAACCCGTGGTTTTAAGTTTATCTCATATGCTGTTTGGTGGATTAGGCAATCAATCCTACAGGCGCTGGCTGAGCAATCGCGCATTGTAAGGCTTCCGCTTAATCAGGTAGGCTCACTTAACAAGATTAATAAGGCTTTTTCGAAGTTCGAGCAGCAATTCGAAAGAACCCCATCGCCCGAGGAGCTAGCCGAGATACTAGAAATTCCTAAAGAGAAAGTGGCCGATACGCTGCGAGTATCCGGTAGGCATGTGTCGGTTGATGCTCCTTTTGTTGATGGAGAGGAGAACAGCCTGCTCGATGTGCTGGTAAACAGCGATTCGCCTAATGCCGACCGTACACTTATTAACGAATCGTTATGTCGCGAAATTGATCGTTCGCTGGCTACCCTTACCGATCGCGAACGTGATATTATAAAACTTTTCTTTGGAATAAGCTGCCAGGAGATGACGCTTGAAGAGATTGGCGAAAGATTTGGATTAACACGCGAGCGCGTGCGACAAATAAAGGAAAAGGCAATTAGGCGTCTACGTCATACGTCGAGAAGCAAGTTGCTAAAAGCATACTTAGGCTAGTTGCTAGATATTAGTATATAATTAAAAAACCCCGCAGATGCGGGGTTTTTTGTTTATGTACTTGGTCGTATTACTCGCAATCGCGGCACTCGTCGAGGTTTTTATTGTAAACAGCCATTGCCCTTTGGCTCATTCCCATGCTCGAGAACCCCCCGTCGTGGTAAATGTTTTGCATGGTAATCTTGCGGGTCAAATCGCTAAAGAGCGTTATACAAAACCCTGCGCATTCATGAGCATTGGCATTGCCAAGGGGCGACATCCGGTCGGTAAAGTCCATTAAGCCTTCAAAGCCCATAACACCGCTACCAGCGGTAGTAAGGGTTGGTGATTGCGAGATGGTGTTGATTCGTACATTGCGCTCGCGACCAAAGATATAGCCAAAACTTCGGGCTATTGATTCGAGCAGTGCCTTAGCATCGGCCATGTCATTGTATCCGTAAAGTGTGCGTTGTGCTGCAATGTACGAGAGGGCAAGTATTGAACCCCATTCGTTTATTGCATCCTTTTTCCAAGCTACCTGTAGCATCTTATGAAAAGAAACGGCAGAGATATCGAGCGTTTTTTGAAAAAAGTTGTAGTCCAGATCATCGTATGTTCGTCCTTTCCTAACATTGGGTGACATACCAATGGAGTGAAGTACGAAATCTACCTTGCCCCCAAAATGCTTCGTTGCCTCATCAAATAGGTTTTCTAAATCTTTAACATTGGTAGCATCGGCCGGTACTAGCAAAGCATCACATTTTTTTGCCAACTCTTTTACCGACCCCATTCGCATGGCTACAGGGGTGTTTGTTAAAACTATTTTGGCACCTGCTGCATGTGCCATTTCTGCTACATGCCAGGCTATGGAGCTCTCGTTTAGAGCACCAAAAATTATCCCCTTTTTTCCTTTAAGTAAGTTGTTAGTCATATACGTTTGGATTAATTAAAATAGATGTAGTAAGTTTTGTAGTTACAATTATTTGTAAATGAGAAAAATACTAACAAATCATTGTAAGCTATGTTTGTTGGTTAGGCTATAAATCATTATGAAATATTTTTGTACGTATTCTACTCAGTGTCGAGAAGATGTTTGGCGTTTGTTATAGCAGCTTCCGATACCTCTTCGCCGCTAAGCATCTTAGCAACCTCAGTTATCCTTTCCTGGGGGGTTAATCGCCTTATCTGGGTTCTTGTTGTGTTGTTGCTATGCTCCTTGTACACTAAAAAATGATGATGTCCTTTGCTCGCAATTTGGGGTAAGTGTGTAATGTTGATTACCTGCATACCTTGCGCCATGTTATTTATAATATTACCTACCTTATCGGCTATCCCGCCCGAAACACCAGTGTCTATTTCGTCGAGAATGATGGTGGGTAAGCCTTTCGTTTTAACCATTAATGACTTTAGACTGAGCATAAGTCTCGATAGTTCGCCCCCCGATGCTACTTTTGACAGTTCGCTTAGAGAAACCTGTTTATTTGCCGAAAAGAGGTATGATACTTTGTCCATTCCCCAACTTCTAAGCTCGGGAAGAGTTTCAAACTTGACTTCAAATTTGGCATGGGGCATACCGAGTTGGGTTAGCAATTTTTTGATGTTCTGTTCAAATTGCTGGCTTGTTGAAATTCTTTTTTCACTTATGCTTTCTGCTTGTTTAAGAGCCGCAGTGTGTAAATCCTTTAGCTTTCTGCTTTTTTCGTCAACAGTTTGGTCGTAGGTGTTTATCTCGTTTACCTGTTCAGCCAGCTTATCCCTTAGTTCAATTAGCTCATCAACTGATGAGACATGATGCTTTTGTTGAAGCGATATAATCGTGTCGAGCCTTTGGTTTACAGCTTCTAGCTCTTTTGGGTCGAGGTCAACGCCCGCATTTTGTATCTCAATTTCGTGTGCAATATCGTTTAGCTCTATCCTGGCACTTTCGATTCGTTGTGCCAATGATTCAGCCATAGGATGAAAGCCGATAATTTTTGTAATAGTTGTCTCGGCTTCTTTTAGCCATGTGAGGATGGACGTTTCTTCGGAGTTGAGTAGTAATGAGCTTGTATTGAGAGCTGTTTTTATCTCCTCAGCATGGGCAAGCTGTTTCTGAAGTTTTTCAAGCTCAAGGTCTTCGCCCGATATTAAATTTACATCAGTAAGCTGGTTAAGCTGAAACTGTAGATAATCGAGGTCGGCTTTGGCCTGCTGCGCTTTTTGTTTAAGCTCGCTAACCTCATTGTTGAGGTTTTTGTATTCATTAAAAACTATGCAATAAGCTTCTAAGTTGTCCATGTTATCTGCAAAAGAGTCGAGCACCGATAGTTGGAAAGTGCCATCGGCGAGCAAGAGATTTTCGTGCTGTGAGTGTATATCGATGATTTGCCCCACCAACTCTTTTAGTATGGCAAGTGTAACGGGTAGCTCGTTTACAAATGCTCGCGATTTACCTGCGGGGCTTATGTGCCTTCGTATTGTGGTTACATTTGAATACTCGAGGTCGTTTAGCTCAAAGAATGTATTGAGGTTATGCCCATCGAGGTTGAATGTTCCTTCAACCACGCAAGGTTTTGCTTTATCTTTTATGGTGCTAACATCGGCTCTGTACCCTAAAATAAGGCTTAGGGCTCCCAGTAAAATTGATTTGCCTGCCCCCGTTTCGCCAGTAATTATGTTTAGCCCCTCATGAAAATTTATTTCAAGGGAGTCGATAAGCGCATAGTTTTTAACAAGTAGGGTTTTAAGCATGGTTATAGTGAGTTAGTTTACCAAGATCTTAACGTCCCATCGCATCGCTAGAGTTGATGCGATTGTATTTTGATGCGTTCGCGTTGTCAACCTCATTGAGTATGTTAACAACCCGTGTTTTTTCGGCGGGGAACGATTCGGAGAAAATATTTACGAGCTCTTCACTTTTTGCATCGAAAAAAACCTGGAGTAAGTACATGTATGGGTCGGGTTTTTCTCTGAAAACTTTCTGAATACTGGTAAGCAATTCGGCAATTTCAGATCGTCCCTCAACCAGCTTATCGCTCATGCGATCAAGCCCAAGCCTGTGGTATTTGTAGTTTACCTCCCTAAGTGGTCTGTACTTGGGGTTTTGAAGATTTTCTGAAAGCCAGTACCTGTTTTTGCGGTTACCTTCGTATGCTTTCCATCCTCTTTCCCCATCGGCCCCGCTTTGGGCGTTGTTAACTATATTATTGGCTTTTTGAAAGTATTCGGTTCCACCAAGGTACGAGAATGAATCGTAGTCGATGCCGAGGATGATATAGGCGTAGTATGCAAGTATGGATGTAAGATTATTTGAGTGCCGTGTTTCGGAAAATTCGAGCTGGTCGAACTCAATATAACGAAATTGAAGGTTATTGTCAACAATGTTTAACATTGTTGTGTTGTATGATGTGCCGAAAATGGGTCGACGAGCCTGAACTTGAAGCGAACCTCGGAATTCGTCGGATCCAATTTGGTCGTTAAGGGTTAGCGTAACGTTACACTCTATGCGTTCGTCCTGGCCATAAATATGGTTTGTCCAGGGCGTATTATTCATAAACTCGTAAACCGCAGTTTGAAGAGTTTGAAACAATTGCCTATTTGTACCCGGAATTTTTTGAGAGTTAATTTGCACGTTACACCTTAACTCTTGCTGGAACGAGAGCAAGGGTATAAGCAAGAAAAAAGTAAAGAGCGTTAATCTGGAGATTTTCATGGCCAAAGTATTTTTTGAGCGTATTGGGTTAGGCAATACCCATTAATTTCACCAGCTGTTCAATAATATCGGCAGCAACGTCCTTCTTTTGTTTGGTTTCGAATGTATTTATAGTGTTGTTGCTGTGAATTATAGTAACCTTATTTGTACTAACATCAAAACCAGCTCCCTCATCGTTGGTTGAGTTGAGAACAATAAAATCAAAGTTTTTTGATTTTAACTTCTGCTTAGCATTCTGCACCTCATTTTCTGTTTCAAGAGCAAAGCCGACCAATTTTTGTTCCTCTTTTTTATTTGCTCCGAGGTGTTTCGCAATGTCCTTAGTGGGTTCAAGGTCAATGGTAATGGATTTGTCTTTACTCTTTATTTTTCGATCAGCAACCCGTTTTGGCGTAAAATCGCTAACAGCAGCAGCTAAAATGGCAGCATCACACTTGCTAAAATGGTGTGTGGCCAATTCAAACATTTGCTGAGCGTTGGTTACCTTTTCTACTTCAATATTTGGGTGGTTCGGAATTTGTTTTGATGGCCCTGTAACCATAATAACCTTGGCTCCTCTTTCGGCAAGGGTTAAGGCTAGGGCTGCACCCATTTTTCCGGACGAGTGATTGCCTATAAACCTTACGGGATCTATGGCCTCGTATGTAGGTCCTGAGGTAACAAGGATTGTTTTATTGTGAAGCTGATGGCCATTTGCAAAGAGTTGTGAAACCCTACTCGAAATAGTTTCGGGTTCTTCCATTCTACCCTTGCCCGTTAATCCGCTGGCTAGTTCGCCTGTAGGGGACTCAATAATAATATCCCCACGCTGTTGAAGCTTTTCAATGTTCTCCTGCGTGGCTGGGTGTTTATACATATCCAAATCCATGGCAGGTGCTACCATAACCGGGCATTTTGCCGATAGGTAAGACGTAAGCAGTAGATTATCGGCAATGCCATTAGCCATTTTGGCCATGGTGTTGGCCGATGCGGGAGCAATAAGGTATAGATCAGCCCACATGCCTAGGTCAACATGGCTGTTCCAGTTACCATTTTCAGGATCAAAAAAATCAACGAGTATTGGATTCTTCGAGAGGGTTGCAAGCGTTAATGGGGTAATAAACTCTTTGGCAAGCGGAGTCATAACAATTTTAACACTAGCACCCTGTTTAACCAAAAGGCGTACTAATGTAGCTGCTTTGTATGCTGCTATGCTGCCGGTTATGCCAAGCAGTATATTTTTTCCCTTAATCATTAATCTTCTTGTTCTTCGGTCTCAGTACCCTTATTGTAGTATAATTTCGAGTCGCTAAATTTTTGTAGCGCAATAAGTGCAGGTTTTGGAAGGCGTTCGTAAAATTTACTAATTTCTATTTGTTCACGATTTTCAAAAACCTCCTCCAGATTATCGGTGTAGTAGGCAAACTCTTCAAGTTTTTGGTCAAGCTCTTGCTTCATGTCCAAACTTATTTTATTGGCAAATTTGCTGATAATACGTACGGTTTCATAAATATTGCCCGTTTCTTTATCGAGCTCGCTGAGATTCTGCGTTGTTGTTGTTACTGGTGCTGTTAACTTTTTGAAATCCATAGCTATTTTGATTTATTTGTTATCTGTAACTTTAATGGTGTTGGCATAAATTTTTTCAGCCTCGCGGCTGTGTTTGGTCTCGGGGTACTCTCCCATAAGGTTGTAGTACTCATCGAGGGTGTTTTGAAATCTTTCCTTCTGCTTTTCGAGCACGCTGTTGCTGGCTAAATCGTAGGAGGCTTGTAGTACCATGAAAAGCATGTCTTCGCGGTATTCACTTGAGGGGTACTCTGTTAAACTATTTTTAAGTGCCGTAATCGCTGCTTTATAGTCGTTCATATCATAGTAAAGCTTAGCGCTTATATATGATTTTTCCACAAGCTTATTTCGTAGCTCGGTAATGATACGATTTACCTCTGCTTTCTTAGTTGTATTTGGGTACCGAACAATAAATTCGTTAAATGCTGAAATGGCTTGTTGCGTTGTTTGTTGATCGAGTAACGGCCTGGGCGACGATTTGTAGAAACAGTATGCATACATATATTCTGCCTGTTCAATAAATTTGCTACGAGGGTAATTGTTCCGATACTGATCGTAGTAGTGTGCTGCCAAAAGGTAGTCACCTTGGTTAAAGTATCCATTTGAAAGGTAAAAGTCTATGGTGTCAGCTTGCATGGTGCCTTTATATACAGGGCTTATTTTTTCGAATAGGGTTGTATACTTGTAATGGTCTTTGAGTTCGTAGTACTCAAGCCCTTTTTTATACATAAGTTGATAGTCGTTGGTTTTTAATATTTTATCAAGTTTACTACACGATATAGTAGCTAAAACCAGAATAATAAGCGTAATAAGGTTTATCCTTTTCATAGTTATTTCCTAATGGATTTAATGTATAAACACAGTTATTAAAGGGTTTATTGTGTCCAGTATTTAAGCGAGCAAAGTTAGTAAGATTATCGAAACATACGATGCAATAGTTTAGCAAATTATCCTTTAGGTAGTTAAAAAGTTTTAATTTAACAAAAGTATTGTTGTTCAATCATACAATAGGATGAATTATTTATTTTTATCCTAAAAAAAAATTACTTTTGCACATGTTTCGATTATGTTTCATTTAAAATGTTTCTATCGTGGATATATTTGAAAAGCTAAGAAAAAGTATGGGGCCTATTGGCCAGTATCATAAAGAGGGTCACGGATACTTTGCATTTCCTAAACTTGAGGGTGAAATAAAACCATGGATGACCTTTAGGGGTAAGGAGGTTTTAACCTGGAGTTTAAATAATTACCTCGGTTTGGCAAACCACCCAGAGGTGCGTAAGGCCGATGCCGAGGGGGCTGCTCAGTACGGTATGGCTTACCCAATGGGGGCAAGAATGATGAGTGGACAAACTAAACTTCACGAGGAGCTTGAGGTGAAACTTGCCGCTTTTGTTGATAAACCAGCAGCATTCTTGTTGAATTATGGTTACCAGGGAATGGTTTCAATTATTGATGCAGTGGTTTCGAGAAATGATGTGGTGGTTTACGATTCCGAATCGCATGCATGTATTATTGATGGTTTAAGATTGTTTCCCGGTAAACGCTTTGTTTATGCACATAATGATATGGATAACCTGCGAAAGCAGCTTACCCATGCAACCCGCTTAACAGAAAAAACAGGCGGTGGAATTCTTGTTATTACCGAAGGTGTATTCGGGATGGCTGGCGATTTGGGCAATCTTAAAGATATAGTTGCTTTTAAAAAGGAATTTAATTTCCGCTTGCTAGTTGATGATGCCCATGGTTTTGGTACAATGGGAAAAACGGGCTCTGGAGCTCCCGAGCATTTTGGTGTTCAGGATGAGGTAGATCTTCATTTTGCAACCTTTGCCAAGAGTGGAGCGGGTATTGGAGCATTTGTAGCAGCCGAAGAGGATATAATAAGGTACTTGGCCTACAACTTACGTTCGCAAACATTTGCCAAGTCGCTTCCAATGCCAATGGTTGTTGGTGGTTTAAAGCGAGTTGAGATAATGCAAACTCAGCCCGAGTTGAAAGAAAATCTTTGGAAAATTGTTAATGCTTTGCAAAGCGGGCTAAAAAAGGCTGGATTTGACCTAGGGGCTACCGAATCTCCTGTTACTCCCGTTTATATGAAGGGTAATGTTCCGGAGGCTACCAATATGGTGTTCGATTTACGTGAGAACTACAGCATCTTCTGCTCCATTGTAGTTTATCCTGTTATTCCTAAAGGGCAAATACTACTAAGACTTATACCAACTGCTGTTCACACTCTTGAGGATGTTGACATCACTATTAAGGCATTTACAGAGTGTGCTAAAAAGCTGAAGGAAGGAAAGTATTACGCTGAGAAAATGTCGCAAATTTAGACCTATAATTCCATGTAAAATAAGGAAGAGGGCGCATTGCACCCTCTTTTTTATTGTAGCTTGGGCAAGCCAATAAACTTGCATGGGTGAGTTTCTTCATCTGCCATGATGATTATTCCGCATTGTTCGTCAAATTTGTTAAAGATGAATGCAAATGTGGGTTACCCCGACCTAGTCGAGCCCAGTTTTGTTATCAAAATTGGGTGTTAGACTTAGTCGTCGTCAGAGACACCATTTATTTATTCGTCCGAATAATTGGGGTTAAGCAAGTTGAAGCGCTTTAAAAGCTTATCATGTGAAGATGTAGTTCAACTCTTTGAATTTTTAAAGTCAACCCTGTTTGCTTAGGTGCTAATATACTATTAGTAAACACTTTAAAGATTATTTATTTTAACAGATACTAATAAGTCCACCCCGTAATTTTCTCGAATCGCATATGGTATTCTTTTTTCATTGTGTTTCTTCGTATAAAATAAATCGGATTTCACTATGAAAGAAGTTGTAATAGTATCGGCAGTGCGTACAGCCATAGGAGCCTTTGGTGGAAGTTTGTCTAAGCTGTCGGCTGTTGACCTTGGCGTAATTGCGGCTAGCGAAGCAATAAAAAGGGCAGGGGTTGCTCCTGGTGAAATTAACGAGACAATTATTGGAAATATTCTGTCGGCTGGTTTAGGCCAAAATATTTCTCGTCAAATAGCGGTAAAATCTGGGGTGCCTGAAACAAGTCCTGCCATGGGTATTAACCATTTATGCGGTTCGGGGCTGCGCTCTGTTTCAATGGCCGCACAGCTTATTATGCTTGGCGATGCAGATGTTATTCTTGCTGGGGGCACCGAGAGTATGACAAATGCACCATATCTTTTATCCAAAGGGCGGAGTGGTTATAGGATGGGGCACGGCGAGGTAATTGATTCAATGATTACTGACGGTCTAACCGATGCGTTCAACAATTACCATATGGGCATTACCGCCGAGAATATTGCAGAGCAGTGGGAAATATCCCGCGAGCAGCAGGATGAGTTCGCAGTAAGAAGTCAGAATAAAGCAGAAGCAGCACAGAAAGAGGGGCGGTTTAGGGATGAAATTGTTCCTGTTGAAATACCTCAGCGGAAGGGTGATCCAATACTTTTTGACAATGACGAGTTCCCTAAGCATGGGCAAACCATTGAAAAACTTGCAAAACTTCGCCCAGCATTTAAAAAAGACGGTACTGTTACTGCGGGTAATGCTTCGGGCATAAACGATGGAGCATCAATGCTTGTTGTAATGTCGGCCGAAAAGGCAAAAGCCCTTGGGCAAAAGCCACTTGTGAGAATTATTTCCTACGGAAATGCAGCACTTGATCCTAAAATTATGGGCTATGGCCCAGTGCCAGCTACCCGCGCTGCCTTGCTAAAGGCAAAGATGAAGATTAACGATATCAGTTTGGTTGAGGCAAACGAGGCCTTTGCATCGCAATCCATTGCCGTTGTTCGTGATCTTAAGTTAAATCCCGAAATTGTAAATGTGAATGGCGGAGCCATTGCGCTTGGCCATCCTGTTGGTGCATCGGGTTCGAGAATCCTAACTACGTTAATCTATGAGATGAAACGAAGAAATGCAGCAACAGGCCTTGCAACACTGTGTATTGGAGGTGGGCAGGGTACTGCTTTGATTGTTGAGAATATGTAACACGAAAGCAATTAATATAATAAACAAAAAAGAATTAATAGGATGAAACGTTTAGAGAGTAAAGTGGCTATAATTACTGGTGGTGCCGATGGTTTAGGCAAGGCTAGTGCCAATCTTTTTGCCAGAGAGGGTGCAACCGTTGTTATTTGGGATATGAACGAGGAAAAAGGAAGCGAAGTAGTTAGCGCAATCCATGCCAGTGGAGGTAAAGCGTCTTTCTTTAAAGTAAATACTGCAAGCTATAACGAGGTTGAAAAGGCAACCCAAAAAACCATTGAGAAGTACGGAAAAATTAATATCCTCATTAACAATGCAGGGATTACTCGCGACTCAACGCTAAAAAAGATGACTCCCGAGCAGTGGCAACAGGTGATTGATGTAAACCTAACCGGTGTTTTCAACTGCGCTAAGTGTGTTAGCGGCAATATGGTTGAAAATGGTTATGGCAGAATTATAAACACCTCATCGGTAGTTGCTCTTTATGGGAATTTTGGCCAAACAAATTATGTTGCAGCAAAGGCTGGCGTAATTGGAATGACCAAAACCATGGCTCGCGAGCTGGGTCGTAAGGGAGTGACTGTTAATGCTGTTGCACCCGGTTTTATTGCAACCGATATGGTTAAGAAAATGCCCGAGGAGGTGCTTGATGGTATGGAAGCTAAGGTACCTATTGGTCGTTTGGGTTTGCCAGAAGAAATAGCTTTGGCATACCTTTTCCTCGCTAGCGATGAGGCTGCTTATATCAACGGAGCTACGCTTAGTGTTGATGGTGGAATAACTATCTAAATCTTATTACTTCTTGAGTTATGGATCGTTTTTTAGGAAACATTTTAGTGTAAATAACAAGTAATTATTATGGCATCAACAGAACAAGTGCTGGGTACGTGGATACTGATTGCAATTTATGCGTCAGCAGTACTCTATTTTGTTATCAGAGGGGCAATGGGCACCAAAAGTATGAAGGATTATGCTGTGGGTAGCATTAATTTTTCTCCTCTGTTTGTAGGCATGTCGCTAGCAGCGGCAATGACAAGTGCTGCCACATTCATTATCAACCCTGGGTTAATAGCGCTTTACGGGATAAGCGGGGTGCTATCGTTCGGCCTCTTTTTCCCAATTGCATCTATGCTCTCGTTGGTTGTGCTTACAAAGAGTTTTCGAAAATTTGGTCAATCCGTAAGCGCAGTTTCTTTAGCCAGCTGGATTGGAAAAAGGTATAATAGTGAAGGATATTCATTGTTTATTGCGTTTCTATCGGTATTGCTTATAACATTTATTGTGCTAATCCTTGTTGCGTTAACAAAGGTGTTTGCCAGTGCACTAAATACGAACGAGGTATTTACATTGGCCGCAATCATAATCTTTGTTTTTGGCTATATGATGTTTGGCGGGGCAAACGCAATGGTTTATACCAATGCTATTCAGGCTGGAATAATGGTTATTGTTGCTGTCATACTCTTGTTGTCAGGTTATAACCATTTTGGAAATGGGATTAGCGGTTTTTTTGAAACGCTTAAGTCAATCGATCCGGTTCTGGTAAAGGCCACCAATGAGGGAAGTCCCCTTTTTCGTGATTTTTGGGAGATTATCCTTGCACAGGTAATCATAGGTGCAGCCGTAGTTTGCCAACCCCATATTATTACCAAATCACTTTTACTAAAGAAAGAGAGCGATGTTAACAAGTTTCTTGTTACAGCTATTATTGTTGAGGCACTTTTCTTTGCTGTTGTAATTGTTGGATTATACGCCCGAATAGAGTTCCCTGATTTAATGGTGAATGGGGAGCCTCTTAGCAACGATAGCATCATTCCAACTTACGTTATACATGTTTTTTCTAGTGGTTGGATAGCAATTCTGGTTGGCTTATTCGTAATTCTTGGCCTTATTAGCGCTGGGATGTCAACACTTGAGGGCTTAATTCAATCGTTAAGCACAAGCATAACCAACGACATTATTAACCCGCTTTTTGGCAAGAGGATAGCTGGCGATAGAAGTTACATGAAGATTAATCGGATAGTTATTGTTCTGCTTGCAGTTGTGGCATTCTTTCTATCGAGGCATCAGCTAATTTCTCCAAAGCTTAGCGTAGCTATTTTTGCGCAGAATGGGGTTTACGCCTATTTCTCAATAATATTCATTCCAATTCTTTTGGGAATATTTGGGAAAAGTGTTGGCTTAATGGCACCTCTCTGGGCTTCAATAACTGCATTTGTTACACATTTTGGCGTTTACTATGGCTTGCCATACATCGTAAACAATAACATTGCTAGTCTAGGTTATTTCGATAAGTACTTTGTAGGTACTATTCATAATCCTGCAATTGCTGCGGCTTCGGCTATCATATTATCGGCTATAGTAGGGCTAACAATTTATCAAGCTAATCGATTTAAACCAAAGACTATTAACGCCAATTAAACCCTTTTTACCATGAAAGATTATTTATCAACATATAAGTCGAAACTTATTTCAATTGAACAGGCGGTTGGGATGATTAAGAGTGATACCGATGTTATTGTTGCACAATGTGCTTCGGAACCGCAAGGATGCATGGGCAAATTTCATCTTGTAAAGGATAAGGTGAAGAACGTGCAGGTATTTTCGGTATTAACGCTAAAGCCCTACGATTTTTACATGAAATCTGAGATGAAGGGACATTTTGAACTTTGCAGCTGGTTTCATGCGCCTGGTTCAAGGCAGGCGATAAAAGAAGGAGCAGGGACTGTAACCTATGTGCCCAATATGCTTCATCGTGCAGCAACCGATAGGCTCAAGGTTAGAACGCCTCATTTGTTTTTCGGAACCTGTACGCCCCCCGACGAGAAAGGATTTGTCTCCTTATCGCTGGGCGTTACCTACGAGAAGGATGTTCTTGAAGCAGCAAAACTAGTGGTGCTTGAGGTGAACAATAAGTTGCCTCGTACATTTGGCGATACCCATGTTCATATCAATGATGTGGACTACTTTGTGGAACATCACCAAACTCCGCCCACATTGCCCTCACCCCAGCCCGATGAGGTAGCCATGATGATTGGGAACAACATTGCCGAATTGGTTGATGACGGATCCACCATTCAGCTGGGTATTGGTGAAATACCAAATGCAGCAGCACTTTCTCTTAGGGATAAAAAGGACTTAGGTGTTCATACCGAAATGCTTGTTGATTCAATGGTTGAACTCTACGAAATGGGGGTAATTACTAACAAGAAAAAAGCATTTCATAAGGATAAGTTTATTTGCACATTCGCCATGGGATCTGAAAAGATGTACCAATGGCTAAATAATAATCCTGCCGTTGAATTTCTGCGCGGAAAATACGTAAACGATCCTTGCTTTGTTAAGCAGAATTCAAAAATGGTTTCGATCAATACCTGCATTATGGTCGATTTTACGGGGCAGGTTGCTAGCGAGTCTATTGGTATAAATCAGTATTCAGGAACTGGAGGTCAAACCGATACAGCTGTGGGTGCCATTGAAGGGTTTGACGGATTAGGCAAATCTATTATAGCATGTCGCTCAACGGCACAAAGGGGGAAAATTTCAACCATAGTCCCGGTGCTTCCTGAGGGCACTGCGGTTACGCTGCATCGAAGCCATACCGATTATGTGGTTACTGAGCATGGAGCTGTAAGGCTCACAGGCTTAACTGTGAGGGAGAGAACAAACGCATTAATATCCATTGCGCACCCCGATTTTAGAGCAGAACTTACTGAAAAGGCTCAAAAGATGGGCTATACATAGTGTCAGCAAGAAAACTCTATGTTTTTGTGTCTTTGATAAGAAAGCGTCAAAGACAAGGCTTTCGAAGTTTTTGAATCCAAGGAGTTTACTAATTGTAAATGACTGTTTCAAAAACGAGAATAACGCAGTATTTGGCGTTTTCTTGCAAAGACTATATAGAAGTCAGAGAGTACAGATTTATCAACAGAATTAACTCAGAAAAGAGATATGTTACCAATAAAAATAGTAGGAACAGGAGTTTATGCACCTGGTGAACCCATCGATAATATTGAGCTGAAGCAATTGGCAAATATTGAATTCGACCATGAGAAAACGGAAGCAAAACTCGGTATATATAAAAGGCATATAGCTCATCTTAGGGGAATTAGCGAAACAACTGCCGATTTTGCAACCAAAGCTGCCGAAAATGCCATTGTGGATGCTGGTGTATCGCCAAGCGATATTGGGCTTTTTATTGTGGCAACCGATACGCCCGAGTTTATTACACCAGCTACGTCAATTTTGGTACAGGGACGAATCCAGAAGGGTGAAACATGGTCATCTACGTTCGATGTTAGTGCCTCATGCGCTAGTTTTGCCATAGCGCTTGATAATGCTGTTCGCATAATGGCAACCGACGAATCAATTGAATATGCTGTTGTGATTGGCGTTTACAATATGCCAGCTTTTATCCGCCCAGGCGATGCCTTTGGCTATACAATTTTTGCTGATGGTGCAGGAGCCTTTGTACTAAAAAGGGTAAAGGATGAAAAATCAGGCTATATCACTGGTCAGCTGCTTACCGATGGCACTCAATGGGATTATGTTGGTGTTTACGCAGGAGGAAGTAGAAACCCTATCACTTCAAAAGTTATTAAAGAGGAGAAGTGGGGGCTATTAAACCTGCAACGATTGCCTGGCGATAGGAATGTTCGTCTTTGGCCAATGGTAGTTGATAAGCTGGTAAGTAAAGCAAATCAAAAAGTTGAAGAGGTTGATCATTTCATATTCACTCAAATAAATAGGTCAGTTATAACAAAGGTTATGGCGGAGCTAAATCAGCCTGAGTCAAAAACAAACTTTGTTATGGATCGTTATGGTTATACAGGCTCTGGATGTTTGCCAATGGCCTTTCATCATGCAGTAAAAGAGGGTAAGGTCAAACGAGGCCACAAGGTTGTAATGGTTGCATCGGGAGCGGGGTTGGCTGTGGGTAGCAATATGTTTGTGTATTGATATGCTGAAGAACTATGGGAGAGGAATATTAGATATGTATTTAGTTTGCCTTAACCATAATATAGCCCTGATTAGGGCAGATAGGATAAACATGATCTTGAAACAAAAAAGTAAAACTATATGATCTCTCAAGTTGGAATAGTAGGCACTGGAATATACATTCCAAAGGCAAGGATGACTGCAAAGCAAATCTCGGAAGCCACAAATGGTGTTTGGGCGGAAGAAGCTGTTTTTGAAAAGCTGGGAATTAGAGAAATAGCAGTACCTGGCCCTGACGATGGCACACAGGAGATGGGAGTAAGAGCTGGGCTTGATGCGTTGAAAAACACTGGGATTGACCCTAAGAGCATCGACTTGGTTCTATGCATTGGCGAGGAATGGAAGGAGTACCCGCTTACAACGTCGGGAATTTACATTCAGGAAAAGATTGGTGCCACCAATGCATGGGCCATCGATTTGCAGCAGCGATGTGGAACTTCAGTGGCAGCCATGAAGATAGCCAAGGACATGATAATTGCCGATGATGAAATAAATACGGTTATGATTGTGGGCGGGTATCGGAATGGCGACTTCATCGACTTTACCGACTCAAGTGTTTCGTTTATGTACAATCTATCAGCCGGGGCCGGAGCAATTATTCTGAAGCGGAATATTGGCAAAAACCTGTTGATGGGAACGCATATTGTGACAGATGGAACCATGGCCCGTGATGCAGGGGTTGAGTATGGAGGTATTTGCAAGCCAATTACCAAGGATAATGCTGATTATGCATACAAGTCATTACGCCTTTTTAATGAGAAGCACATGAAGGACAGGCTGAATGAGGTCTCAATGGATAACTGGATGCATTGCATAAGCCGAGCTTTTGAGAAGTCTGGTGTTGATATGAGCCAACTGGGGTACCTGGCAGGGCTTCATTTTAAGCGATCGATGTATGTGTACATTGTTCAGGAATTAGGATTGACCATGAACCAAACTATTTACCTAGAGGATTATGGGCATATGGGGCAGGTAGATCAAATCCTTTCGCTTCATCTTGCCCAGCAGCAGGGTAAGCTAAGCCCAGGAACAATAGTATCAATGATTGCAGCTGGCATAGGCTATGCTTGGGGTGCGAATGTAATTAGGTGGGGATAGTAGTATTTACTATACTTAGTCGCAGTCTTTATTTAGATGGTTATAGGGCTGAAAAACAGAGCGTTAAGTTTAGTTGTAATAAAAACAAACATAAAAGTCAACCCCATTAGATTCAATACTAACCATGCGTTGAGGGTAAAACTTTTGTTACTTGCAGTAAATAGTTTAAAAACAAAACACGAAACGAATCAATTAACTAAACAAAAACTACAATTATGAAGAAGGTAATTATTTTCGGACTGCTACTTGCAGTTGTATTCACAGGATGCGAAAAGAGCGAAGAGGATGATGATAATGGTGGGCCAGAAAAAGTTGGCATAATGGGCGAATGGTACTCATCGGGCGATAATGTTGCTCCACTACTTATTAACGCTGGAATCGATTCGCTTTACGCAGAGTTTGATGTTGATAACACCTATTTGGTTGAATCTTTTTCCGAAGGATCAAAAACCACGCTTACGGGTACGTTTACCCAAGAGGAGTCTGGAACAGACAATATATGGATAATTGCTCTTAACCAGAACACTCCCAATAGTTTAACAAGCGAGGGGATTTTTGAGGTTACGGATGGAACACCAAAAACAATGAAGTACGAGGTTGCGCAAACAGAACCCCCTATTTCTGGTGTTACAAAACCTACCCCTGAGGGTGGTTTTGGAAGTACTAGCGAGGGCGCATTTGGCGAAATGAATGTGCAGAACTATATTCAATATGTAAATTAGTTTTACGATCTACAACTCGGAGCCGGCATACTTTCGGCTCTGATTTTTTCACTTTTATTAAACAACTAATCATTCTGCTGTGAAAAAGTTAATTGTTTTAAGCCTGTTGATTTTGGCAATGGTAGTTGATGCTCAAAGCCAGAATCCCTCTAACCAGTACTTTTCTGGAGTAATTCCCGATAAACCAAATAAAGAGTTTGAGTTTCTTGGTTTTTTTATAAACCAAGGCGTTGCATCAAATATGTATGCCCAAAGCGAGTTCTTAAAAGGACAGGTAGTAGGTCGCTTGTTTGGCAGTAATACAACAAGTACATCGAGTTCCAAAACAAGCCGTTATGCAGAGCAACGATTCTTACCCTTTTTTATCTATAAGCCAAATCTTTTTGATGGGAAAGCGATTCTAAGAGCATCGTTTGAGATTGACTGGACATGGGGTGATGTAGCCTACGGAGTAGGAGGTAACTTGGGCTCAGCAATATCTGCCGATCAGGTAAACCTTCAAACCCAGAACATCGAACTGGAGCTAATCCCTTTTGATGGTTGGTATATTAACCTAGGATTACAGCGAATGTTCGATACACCATATAACCCATACCGAACTTTGTTCGATAAGATGACTACAACAGGTTACCGATTGGCTTATTTTGGAACCGATGGGGTTGGCGTAACTGTTCGTAAGGAGTGGGACTATTCTCGCCTTAAAGCAGGTATGTTTAAACTGTATGAGAACTCTGTTGAACTAGATGATGATGTTACCCTATATGAGCTTATTGGAGAGAAGGATGTTTCGCGCGCATGGAAAATTGGTGCATCAGCATACTATGTTAACGATAGGGCACAAGGTAAAGGTGGAGTTTCTATACTTGGGCAAGGTTTTAATAGCCTTTTGGCTAGCTACAACGGTGTGTATAAATTTGCATACGGCGATGTGCCCTACAAGTCTGATGTGGTTTGGCTAGGTACATTTTTTGGTCGTAACACTGAACATTGGATCGATCCATGGATGGTAACAGGTTTTATTAACGCAAATATTGGTGCTGCTGATACGCTGACAAACAAAGCGGTTTCGAAAACTCAATGGACTAAGGCGCACGATATCCTTGGATTTGCGGCAAATTTAAGGTTATCATATCGTTATGGGCAGACCCTAAATGATCATGCATCTGTTGATGTACTATACTCATCCGGAGATGCTAATGGTTTATCCGATGGAAAATATACGGGAGTTATTACTGGAAACCAATGGGGTTCGCCAGGAGCTATTTTCATTAGTTCTGGATCGTACATTCTTTTGCCGCATGGCAATGTGGTTAACCGCTATATGCATGCAGTATGCGATATTTCAAACATGGGCTACGGCTTAACTGCTATTACTGCAAACCTATCAAGGAGTTTTATTCCTCATAAAATTGATGCAAAAATTGGCGGTGCATTTGCTCTTAGCAATGTTCAACCTAAAGGGGGCGGGTTTGTTATGGGTACTGAGATAAATGGTAAGGTTGCCTATAATATTGGACCCTTTATGAGCCTCGAACTACATGGAGCATACTTAATGTTAGGCGATTTTTACGATAGCAAACAGAGCTCATACGGAAGTTCGGTAAATGGAAATTCCGATACACGACCTGTAAACCCATGGACAGCATTCCTAGTTTTTAAATGGCTTATGTTTTAAAGGTTAACCAAAAATTGATGCAGAAATGAAAAAGATATTATTATTATCCATAATCGTTAGCCTGTTTACAATGAGTAATTGCAGTACTCCATACAAGAATTTGGCGAAGTTTAAGCATCTCGATGATATGGAGTATCGGCATGAAGTAAAGAAAGCCCACCTGCCAGAGAGCGGTTACAATATTGCCTATACCGATGAGGGAAGTGGTAAGCAAACCATAATCTTTATTCATGGCCTAGGTAGCTACCTTCAGGCATGGATTAAAAATGTTGACCACCTAAAAACAGACTATAGGTGTATCTCAATCGATTTACCTGGTTACGGAAAATCGAGCAAGCAGCCCCATAGCGGCCAGATGACTTTTTATGCTGGGATAGTTAACGAATTTGTGCGTGAGTTAGGATTAAGCAACGTAATTATAGCAGGGCACTCCATGGGAGGGCAAATCGCTATAACTGCTGCGCTGCAATATCCGAATATTGTTGAAGGGCTAATACTGGTTGCACCTGCAGGTTTCGAGAAGTTTCATAAAGGCCAAAAACAATGGTTTAGGGAGGCAATGACTTTGGATGGGGTAAAACTTACTACTCCCGAGGCAATTCAGAATAATTTGGCATCAAATTTTTATCGTTTACCAGATGATGCCTACTTTATGATAACCGACAGGATTAGTATGCGCTCAGCCGACGACTTTGATGCATATTGTTATGCCATAGTACAATCAGTTCAAGGAATGGTTGATAATCCGGTTCTCAATTATCTACAGGATATCAAAGTTCCAACGCTTATCCTTTTTGGCGAGAACGATAACCTAATTCCTAACAGATTCCTTAACCCAGGGCCAACCACTGAGGTGGCAAGGTACGGTGCTTCAAAAATTAAGGACAGCAAGCTGGTTATGGTTCCCAAATGCGGTCATTTTTTAATGTTCGAAAAATCAGAGGTATTTAACAGCGAGGTGAAGGCATTTTTCAACTAGAAAAATTAAACCTATGGATATTATTGAGGTTGGCAAGCATTATAGAGTTTCTTATCTTAATGATATAAAGTGTGCTATGATACAGTGGACAGGCATGCCCAGTAGCGATGAGTTTATGAGAGGATGCAATACAGCCTTGGAAGTCATGCAGAAGAATGGCGTATCGAAAATTTTAGTTGATAACTCTAGTGCAACCCTTTTTACTATTAAGGACCAGCAATGGCTTAATAATGAGTGGCTACCCCGAGCTGAGAAAGCAGGTTATCGCTATTCGGCAACGGTTTTAGGCGATTCTGATGCTTTTGTGAAGTTTGCTGCAAAAAATATTGCCAGGAAGCGCGACCAGAATAAGTTCGAGGGAAAGTTCTTTAAAACTGTTAGCGAAGCTAAGGAGTGGTTGAATACAAAATAGGAGTCTTTTTTTGTGGTTTTAGGTTTAAGCCAGCGTAATAGCTGGCTTTTTTATTAACTTAGCACAGGTTTAAAATCTAATCATGAGAGGAAAGTTGTCGACATTTTCTGATTTTGCAAACTCGCTGTTTCCACATGAAGCTGATTATCTTCTTGCTATACAGCAATTCAGTAAACCCGAAAATCTTAAGATACTTAACCTTGTTAGCTACAATTGTAAAAATCCCCAGAACCGATTGCCCTACGATACCACAATTGATAAGCGATCATATTCCTATATAAAGAGATGGATTACCGAAAGCCTTGCAAAGGTAGACGTTGATTTGTACTACCAATGGTTGCTCTCAATTGAGCAAAGCGTAATGACCGATAGTATAACTCCCGAGCAGGAGAAGTTGCTGATGGAGGAAGTTCGGCAGACAGATCCTGCATCCTATAATTTTATACGTTTTTATCAGGTTATACAGTACTATCGAGATTACCTGATGGTAAGGAGCCGTATTCGATACTATGCTCAGGTAACAGATTTTTTAGAGCGGTTTCAGGAGAACTATGTGTATGCTCAATATCAAAATAATGAGATGAATAGAGCGGCAGAGCGCATAGTAAGGCAAATTGCAGCCGATGATGATGAGTTTCTCGCTTGGGAAACGTTACTTAAGGATATTTACTATAACGAAGCGCTGGATGGATACACACGATACCGTGCTGCTGTTAGATTAACCATACTGTACTATACCAATAGAGAGTTTGAACGTTTAATGAGTATTTATAATCATTTAGATAGTCAGTTTCGTACCAGTATTTTCTACTCAAAACGAATAATGGCTAATTACTATCACAATAGGGCCATGATGCATTCAAAGCTAAACGAGTTAGATGTTGCTGAAAAGTACTGTTTTCTGTCTATTCGGCAGAAAAACAGCGATTACCTTTTCTACCTTGTTAGTCTTTGTGGAATTTTGCTTAGGAATGGGAAAAGCGCTAAAGCGTTAAGACTGATGACAGATTCGATCCATGAAGTTAAGAATACCAATAGCTTTCACAGTAAAATCGGATTTGCATCTTTCTACATTAAAACCCTTACTGCAAACAACCAGATAGAGAAAGCGGTTAGCTATGGTACAACCTTTTTCGAGGGGTATAGGAAAGAGATCCTTGAGTACCGATGGCATTTGTACTTCAGCTCTTTTATGCAGGCACTATTAAGGAACGAGAAGTACTCGAGGGTGATATTGTTAGCAAGGAGATATAGGTTAGTGGCCAAGGAAAAACGGTTGCTAGGTAAAGCAATGTATCTGCCTGTTATTGCTTGGTACACAAGTCTTTCTGAGTATATGGAGGGTGACATAAGTAGGGCAAAGTTTTTTGATACAATAGCTAAAAGTGGGAAGATGCTTTTAACCAATAAGCATCGAAAACAGAAGATAAGAAATCTACTTAACGATTTAGCCTATGCATTACCCAATGAGGTTAAAGCTTTAACAAAAGAGCTAGGCTTGTAGTAAATTCTAAATGCAAAATGGATTTTGACACATACATCTAGAGGGTCTGCTTAAGAAAATTTACAAAAAAGAGGGTGCTGACCAGCACCCTCTTCCTTTTTGTAGAGTTTCTTTAGATTTTGTTAAGTAGCTCTTTAATTGCTACTTCGAGCTGCTCATCGCGGCCTTTGTCAATTTCTCCTGGCATATTTTTAACCACAATGTCGGGTACCGATTCGTAATTTTCTAGCCATTCGCCCTTCATGTTTTTTACGCCAACCGGAACAGAGCCCCATAAAACCTTTCCATTTTGAAGCATTTCCCACCCTGCAAAGCTGCAGGTGCCAGGTACGGGCATACCTATTAGGGTTCCGATTCCTAAATCCTTATACCCGCAGCTAAAGCAATGGCCATCGCTGTAGTTCGCCTCGTTTACTAGGGCAACCGAGGGTTTTGTCCATCGGGCAAGGGGTTCGATTCCCAGCGATCGGTTTTCAATTGCATACTCAAGAAAATTTTGACCCGTAAGAAACATGGCCAGGTCGCTAACCAGATCGCCACCACCATTAAAGCGGGTGTCAATAACCAATCCTTTGGTGTGGGCATATTTACCCATGGCTTTTTCGTAGGTGTTACGGTATGGCTCATCGCTCATTCCAGGAATATGAACGTAACCTAGCTGCCCGTTGCTGAGGCTATCTACTAGCTTCTCGTTCTGTTTTACCCACCTATTATAAAGCAACGAGCTCTCTTGCCTTAGGGTTATTGGTTTTACTGTTATGCTGAATGTTGAACCTTTTGCTGGGTCGTAAATTTCGAGTGCTGTAAATTTATCAGCTTTTTTATTTAAGAATTTTGAAAAATCCACATCGTGGGTAATTGCCTCACCATCAATCGATTTTATAATCATGTTGGGTTTAACCTCGATGTGGGCTTTGTCTAGTGGTCCAAATTGCATTATTTCAGCAATTTTAACCCCCTCATCCTCATGGCTATAATCAATAAAAATACCTAGCGATGCGGTTGACGTGCTGTTTTTAATGCTACCGCGATACCGCGCTCCGCTATGCGACACGTTTAGCTCGCCAAGCATTTCTGATAGTAGCTCGGTAAATTCAAAGTCGTTACCCATAAGCGGTAGCTTAGGCTTGTACTCATCGCGAAGCTTGTCCCAGGGCGCACCATGGTAGTCGGATACGTAGAACATCGCTTTATTGCGTTTCCAAACATGGTCGAACATTAGCTGGCGTTCTTCAGCAAGGTTTATCGAAACCTCGCCGCTAATACTAACAGGTTTAGCTGATTTTGATTTTACATCAACGGTAGATATTGAACCATTTGATAGCATGAAGAGCTTGTCCATGTCTTTGCTCCATTCAAGGCTTGCCGACCTCTTATTTAGGGGGATAAGCATCTTGGTTTCGTTGTTGCGAAGGTTTGTGCTCCAAAGGTTTAACCCTTTTTCGAACCGAGCGAGGTAGTATAGCGTTTCGCCATCTTTTGATAGAACCGCATCCGATAGTCGCGAAGAATGGATTGTTAGGCGTTTTTTTCTGTCCTTTAAGCCCTCCCAGTCGATTTCTATTTTTGTAGTTTCTTCCTTGTTTTTATCCTCTTTCTTTTTCTTCCTCGATTTCTTGTCAGAATCCTCCTCTTTATCCTTGTTTTTATCCTTATCCAACTTTTCTATCTCTTTCCATAGCTTGTAGTCGTCTTCGGTCATATTAAACTTATCCCAGCTGTCGCGGGTTAAGAAAAGTGAGTACACGTCTAGCTGTCGTGAGCTGCTGGTTGCATGTCCGCGTAGCCCGTGCCTATCGCTAAACCATAAAATTTGTTTGCCATCGTTTACCCATTTAGCCGAGTAGTCGCCAAAGCCGCTCTCGGTTAGGTTTACCATGGGTTGTTTTCCGTTCACATCGATTAGAACAATTTCGGCTATCCCAAGGTTTGGCGAGTACTGGGTTAGTAGCCATTGGCTATCGGGGCTCCAGCTAAACCGTTGGTCGCCATCGCGCATGTAGAACAGCTCGTCGGGGCCAAGAATTTCACGTATCTGCTTGCTTTCAATATTATATATTTTTAGCGAGCGTCGATTCTCAATAAAAGCAATCTCCTTGCCATCTGGCGATATTTTGGGTTGGTAGTTGTCGTTGTTGTTGTCAATTACCTTTTCCTCTTTAATTAGGGTAGAGGCGTAAAAAAATGGCTCCTCGCTTACAACCTTAGTCGCCTTGTAAATTCCCCAAATGGTATTACGCTGACTGGCGTATATTATCGATTTTCCATCGGGCGAAAAGTTGATAAATTTCTCCTGCTCGGTTGTGTTGGTAATGCGTTTAGTGATTTTTCCCTCAACCGACGATACAAAAACTTCGCCTCTGGCGATAAAGGCAACCTCTTTGCCATTGGGTGCTATGGCCATTTCGCTAATGTTTCCAGCTATTGGCAGAATTTGCTCGTTGTTGGTAAGTGACCCGCTTTTTATTTTTACTTCAATTCTCTGCGGCTCGGCTCCCAGTTTTTGTGTGTAAAGGTTGCCGTGGTGCGTATAGCATAGGGTTTCGTCATGGCTGATGCTGAGAAATCGCACGGGGTGAAATTCAAAGCTAGTGATCTGCTCAACCTTTTTTGGGTTGTCAAGGGCCAATTTATGTACGTTGAACGTACCGCTTTCTTCGCTGAGGTAGAAAATGCTCTTATTGTCGTTGGTAAAGACAGGGTTTCTGTTTTCGCCCTCGAACAAAGTAATCATTTTATGCTGATCATTCTCCACATCGTAGGCCCAGATGTCGCGTGTAATTGATGATGTATGATGCTTACGCCATTCGTTTTCTCCCCCTTTTTTATCATGATAAACCATGGTTTTGCCATCGGAGCTAACCCTTACCAGCTCCGCTGGAATTGTCCATAGCTGGTTAACCCTACCACCATCGGCGGCTACGGTATATACTTCTGGTTGCGAGCCTGTTGGGTATTGTCTATGGTTTGCATCATCCAAGCGCTGACCGCCAAAGATTACCTGCGTATTATCGTGACTAAAGGCATAGGGGTACTCATTGGCCGAGTGGTAGGTCAATCTCTTGGCCTCTCCGCCTTGGGCATCAACTATAAATACATCAAAATCGCCATAACGGTTCGATGCGAAGCTTATTTTGGTGCCGTCGTTATTCCAAATGGGCATAAAATCGTGTTCCTTATGGTATGTAAGCTGTGTGGCATTGCCTCCGTTGGCGGCAACCGTGTAGATATTTCCTTTAAAGGTAAAGGCTATTTTACTACCATCGGGCGATATTGCCGAGTAGCGAATCCATTGTTCGGTATCCTGCGCACTTGCTGTAGAGCTTAGCAGCATTGTTAGCCCTATTGCCGCTATTAGTCGGAATGTTTTAACCATGTTAATGAAATTATGTTAGTAATTTTCCTTTTGACGTTTATAAAGCGCAAAAGATTAATGTGTGGTTCAAAAAGTTGACCGATTTATCCCCAATTATACTTTCGAATAATTGCTATCTGCCACAGCGACTAATTTTTACAACCAATCTAGTTGCTCAAAATTGGGCTCGATTATGTTGGGGTAACCCGCATTGCACTCATCTTTATAAATTTTACGAATAATGCGGGTTATTAATAATTGTTCGCTATTCTACACAAATATACAGGTTTTTTTATCTTTGTGTATTAAAATATATACGTGTATGGATTACTCAGTATTTCTTGAATGGGTTGGCTACCTAGCCTCGGTTATTATCGCCGTATCAATGTTTATGAATTCGTTGGTAAAGTTTAGGGTAATAAACTTGGTGGGGGCTGCGCTGTTTTCTGTTTATGGCTTTTTGATTGGCTCAATACCCGTTGGGTTAATGAATGGAATTATTGTTGTGGTTGATATTTACTATCTTCTGGATTATTTTAGGAAAAAGGAGGTTTTTGAAGTGATTGAGGTAGATAAGGGCGGTAGCTTTTTGCAAAAATTCTTAACTTTCTATAGAAGTGATATCCTGAAGATTTTTCACGTTTTTGATGATACTTTCAGCAGGTGCGACGTAAATTTTTTTGTGCTTAGGAACATGACCGTAGCCGGATTGTTCATGGCAACGGATATTGATAATGGTGTGCTTCGGGTTGAACTAGATTATGCTATCCCCGAGATGAGAGATTTTAAGAGCGGTAAATTTATGTACACTAATCTAAAGCCACGCTTTGTAGAGATGGGATATACAAAGCTGGTAGCGAAAAAGGCAGACCATAGGCATAATAAGTACCTTAAAAGCGTAGGTTTTTCCGATGCCGATGATGAAATGATGGTGTACAGCTTGGTTTAGGAATTCTATATGGTGAATTTACTTTACCCTAAATTTTTTTTACGGTATATTAATGCTTAGCAAGTTTTTATTTACTAACTTTGCATCCGATTTATGCCCAGGTGGTGGAATTGGTAGACACGCCAGCTTGAGGGGCTGGTGCTCGTTTTAGGGCGTGCAAGTTCGACTCTTGTTCTGGGCACAAAACAAAAATTCGCAGTAAACCATGTGTTTGCTGCGAATTTTTGTTTTTGTCCTTTTTACTTATTGCTGCTGATTTTTTGAAAGCCCACTATTCTGTCGAACCGAGAACCTAGCGGCTTGTAGTACACCAAAATGGTGTAAGTGTTTTCCGTTTCGTAGTAGTTTCCCTCAAAATGCGCAACATCAACCTGTGCATTGGCCGCATCGGCAACTAGGTACCGATAGTTGTAGGCACCCTGTTTAAGTAGCAATCTTAACTCGTAGGTATTGCGCTGGGGGTTAAAATCCATCTTGTACTGTGGGCTTAGTTCCCATCCGGTTAGCTCGCCAAATAGATATACGCTTTTCCCCTTTTCTAGTTTCATAGCAGGTTGCAGCGTAAAGTACACCCAGGCGTAGTCGGCTTCAATATGGCTTTGGGTGCTGCGTTCAAGGTTTACCACGTATTTTCCGTTAAAATCGGGGTAGTAGCTGTAGCGGTATCTGCTTCGGCTATTATCGGTGTTAAGCTTTACGTGAAAATCGCCACCAATAAGGTCAATAGTTTGAACGCCATGTCCATTGTATCGTAAGTTTTTGGTGTCAAAAATCCTAAACTCATTCCCCCCGTCAAAAATTAGCCCATCGGGTTTTGAGTAGTTTATTTCATTTCCGCTAAAATGCACAGGGTCTATTTTGGTATGGCAACCCTGCGAGAGCTGGTTTTGACAAACAACCGTTTTTATCTCGTTATGTGGGTCCGATACCCTGATGCCCTTTGTTTGAACCTTTAGGTTTAGCTGCTGACTGGTAATGTGTTCTATGCCCCCCGAGGGTTGTTTTATGCTTGCGGAAATATCAACCAGCGGTTCGTACACAAAAAACCTACGTTGAAAAATTATGTTTTCGGGCTCGTACGTGTCAAAAACTTTAATTAGGTAGTTGCCCGATATTTTCAGCTTCACATCATCATTTGGCAGCTCCAGTTTGCAGTGCATGTAGCTGTTTACCGTTCCGGTGGAGTAGGAGTAGTCGCGAATTTCGTTTACCTCGAAACCCTCAATGTAATCGTTTAAAAAAAGCGACGATGGGTTCCAATCCGCATCGCAATGGGAAATTGAGTACGAGTAGTTGCCAGGCGTTTCCGCCAAATCATCAAAAACCAGCACCACCTTATCGGGGCTATTCAATTCAATAATTGGGTCTGCTAGTTCCCATCCTTGCTTGTGTAATTTTATTGATTTTACTGTTGATGAGTTGCAAAATTCGTAAGTGTTACTATCATCCTGCCTAAGAGGTAGGGCATTAGCGTAGCTGTTTAACAAAAAGCAATGCGCCAGTATTGTTAATGCTAGCGGCAAACAATAGTTGCTATTCCTGTTGTTTAGTAAAATGGAAATATGCATAGTTTATCTTTTTAAGGTAACGAAAATAGGCATTATTAATTATTGTTGAGGGGATTTTGTGGGTAATTATTGTTTTTGTCGTCGGTGGCTTCGAGAGCCTCAGCCACCAAGCAGCTCGGTGCCTGAGCGATGCGCTGAGGGACTCGAGGTTAACCTGTTTTTAGCGCGTCATTACGAGGAGCGTTCTTTGCGACGAAGTAATCTGTTCCACAGATGTAAATTGTTGGGTTGATAAATGTGCGAGCTGACAGATTGCTACGTTGTTCCTCCCTGTCTGCCGACAGGCAGGCTCGCAATGACGGAGGGGGTGGTGGCTGAGGCTCTCGAAGCTACCTAAACTGTCTGTGCCTGAAAAAATATGCTGTTGTAGTAGTATTCTAACGAGCGCAGCCAATATATAAAGCAATCGAATCGAATCTCAGCCAAGCCAATCTATCTGTGGCATAAAAACCACTAATAATATTGTTTGCTTTGCTAATATTTTTATTATTTCTTTGTTGTTGAATAAACAGGTTACTACCCTGAAAATGTTTTTAAAAGTTTGTGGCTTTTTGCTGAAAGTGGTTCATTAATACATGTTCATTACTATATTTGTGTGTTTTTACTGTTTTTGAGCAATGATTTTTTTACTTTTGTTTTTAATTAAATCAATAATAATTCCAAGTTATGCCAAAGGTATTTAAAATACGCAGAGGTTTAAATATTCCGATGAAGGGTGAAGCCGAAAAGGTGTTTACCCGGGCCGAGTTGGCACAATTTTATGCGGTTAAACCAACGGATTTTCCTGGGCTAACCCCAAAGCTAAGCGTAAGCGAGGGCGATAGGGTTAAGGTGGGGTCGCCCTTGTTTTTCGATAAATTCAGACCGGAGGTTATGTTCACTTCACCAGTTAGCGGGGTGGTACATTTTATTAAACGGGGCGAGCGTCGAAGGATTTTGGAAGTAATAGTAAAGACTGATAGTTCTCGAGACTTTGAGGACTTTGGCCGCGGTAACCCTACCGAAATGTCATCCGCCGAAATTACTGATAAGCTGCTTAAGGCAGGCCTTTGGCCAACAATTAGGCAGCGCCCCTACTCAATTATTGCTAATCCAGAGCAAAAGCCAAAAGCCATATTTATTTCTGGTTTCGATACTTCGCCGCTGGCACCCGATATGGATTTTGCTGTAAAGGGCGAGGCCGAATCGTTTAGTGCAGGTGTTGAGGTGCTAAAAAAGTTAACCGATGGTGAGGTTAATATCGGTCTTAATGGCGACTACCCAGCCAGTATTGTATTTACCAAAATTAAAGGGGTTAAGCACAATTACTTTTCGGGGCCTCATCCTGCTGGTAATGTGGGTGTTCAAATACACCGCGTTAACCCAGTTGGTAAGGGTCAAGTTGTTTGGGTAGTAAATCCATTGGATGTGATAATTATTGGCCGACTGTTTCTCAAAGGGGTTTATAATGCTACAAAGGTTGTTGCTTTGGCTGGTTCGGAGGTACTTAAACCTCGATATTTTATCATTAAAACAGGGGCCTCAATAGTAAATATGGTCGAAGATAATCTCACAGCCAACCCCGAGGAGTTAAGGTTTATTAGTGGTAATGTATTAACTGGCCAGAAAATTGATTACGATGGCTTTTTAGGTTTTTACGATAACATGGTGTCGGTTATTCCCGAAGGTGATTATCACGAGTTTATGGGTTGGCTTAAACCAGGCTTTAAAAAGTATAGCCCCTCGTCAACTTTTCTTTCCAAGCTGCTTCCGCAAAAGAAGCATAAATTCGATACGAACCTGCATGGGTCACCCAGAGCCTACGTTATAACAGGGCAATACGAAAAGGTTTTTCCCATGGATATTTACCCTGTTCATCTTATAAAAGCTATTATGGCAAAGGATATCGATAAGATGGAAAACCTGGGTATTTACGAGGTGGCTGAGGAGGATTTTGCCCTTTGCGAGTACGTTTGCACATCAAAAACCAATGTGCAGGCAATTATTCGCGATGGTATAAATTTAATGATTAAAGAGGTAGGCTAACCTTTGCTTAATCTGTTAGCGTTTTACTAAGCATAAAATAAACACTAAATAATGAAAGCACTACGAAATTTTATTGATAGGATTAAGCCAAATTTCGAGCCCGGCGGAAAGTTTGGTGCGTTGTACTCAACTTTCGATGCTTTTGAGACATTCCTTTTTGTACCCAACGAGGTTACCAAAAAGGGAAGTCATATTCGAGATTATATCGATATGAAGCGTACCATGATTATTGTGGTTATGGCGTTAGCCCCTGCGCTGCTATTTGGTATTTGGAACGTAGGCTACCAAAATGCGTTAGCTACAGGATCCGAAATATCCTTTTGGCCTATGGTTCTTCATGGGCTGATAAAGGTGCTGCCTATAGTTGTTGTGTCGTACGTGGTTGGTTTGGCAATCGAGTTTGCTTTTGCCCAAGTCAGGAAACACGAGGTGAATGAGGGTTTCTTGGTATCCGGTTTTCTTATTCCGCTTATTGTTCCCGTTGACACTCCGCTTTGGATGATTGCACTCGCCACGGCTTTTGCAGTTATAATAGGTAAGGAGGTGTTTGGCGGAACGGGTATGAATATTTTCAACCCCGCGCTACTTGCTAGGGCATTCCTGTTTTTCGCCTACCCATCGCACATGAGTGGCGATTATGTATGGGTTTCGGGATTAACCAAAGGCGAAGGGATTATTGATGGTTTCTCGGGTGCAACCCCACTTGCACACGCTACTTTAACAGGGGCAGAAAACTTACCATCGGCACTCGATATGTTTTTTGGGTTTATTCCGGGTTCAATTGGCGAAACATCTACCCTGGCGATTCTTATCGGGGCAGCTATACTTGTTGTGTCGGGCATTGGTAGTTGGAAAATTATGGTTTCAACCGTTGCTGGCGGTTTGCTTATGGGTGTAATATTAAACCTATTTGCCCTGAATCCCTTTATGGAGATTCCGCCTTGGTACCACTTAATAATGGGTGGTTTTGCCTTTGGGGCTGTATTTATGGCTACCGACCCCGTAACCGGTTCGCAAACCGAGAAGGGGAAATGGATATACGGTTTCTTAATTGGCTTGCTGGCCGTGCTGGTTAGGGTATTTAACCCCGCTTACCCCGAGGGTATGATGCTATCAATTCTGCTTATGAATGCATTTGCACCCCTAATTGACTACTACGTGATTCAAGGGAATATTAAGAAACGAAAAAAAATTGCAGCTGCCGCTGCTAAAAACAGCTAAAATGCCATAACCATGAAGAAAGATAGCAACCTATATATTTTCATGTATTCATCAATAATGGTTATTATTGTGGCAGCACTTCTTTCGCTTGCATCCACAGCATTAAAACCATTTCAGAATAAGAATGTTGAAACCGAAAAACGACTCGATATCCTAAAATCGGTAGGTAGGGCAGCCGATGTTGCTTCTGCTAACGATAAGCACCAGTACGTGGGTAACGAGTTTAGTAAGGTTATAGCCCAGCAACTTGTGGTTAACAGAAAAGGCGATGCCGTTGAGGGTGTTGACCCCTTTACTGTTGACCTTAAAATTGAGCTTGCTAAACCTCAGGCGGAGCAAAATTTACCCGTATTTGTTGCGAACCTTGCCGATGGTTCAACCAAATATATTTTACCATTGCAGGGTAGGGGGCTATGGGGTCCAATTTGGGGATACATCTCTTTGAATGACGATTTTAATACCGTTTACGGAGCTTCGTTTGCGCATAAGGGAGAAACACCGGGTTTGGGTGCCGAGATTGCAACCCCCGATTTTCAGCAACAGTTTAAGGGAAAGCAAATTTATAAAAATTCTCGGTTTGTATCTATATCCGTTGTAAAAGGCGGAGCCGATTCTTCAAACCCCCATGCTGTTGACGCTGTTTCGGGAGGAACTATTACTAGCCAAGGGCTTGAGGAGATGATTAAGGATTGCCTGATGGGGTATCAAGAATTTTTCAATAAAAACAAAAAAGCAAAGCCATGAGCGTGAAGATTGAAAGTGAACCTTTATTTTCAGCTAAAAACTTAAAGCTGATTACAGGGCCCATAAATAAGAATAATCCCATTACGGTTCTGGTTCTAGGTATTTGTTCTGCATTGGCAGTAACAGTAAAGCTCGAACCTTCCGTGGTAATGGCAGTATCGGTTGTAGTTGTTCTAACCCTTGCCAATGTTATTACATCGTTGCTGCGTAATACCATTCCATCGCGTATCCGAATTATTGTTCAGCTGGTAATTATTGCCACGCTGGTAATTCTGGTCGATGAGGTGCTTAAAGCATTTGCCTACGAGGTTAGTAAGCAGCTGTCGGTTTTTGTTGGACTTATTATTACTAACTGTATTATAATGGGTAGGTTAGAGGCGTTTGCGCTTGGTAATAAGCCTTGGCCCTCGGTACTCGATGGGTTAGGAAACGGCATAGGCTATGGTCTTATTCTGGTTATAGTAGGATTTTTTCGCGAGCTATTGGGCTCTGGAACCCTTTGGGGCTACCGTGTTATTCCCGAATCAATTTACATTAGCAATGGTGGCTTTTACGAAGATAACGGGCTGTTTATTCTGCCGCCCATGGCGCTTATTTTGGTTGGAATAATTATTTGGATTCAGCGAGCAAGACATCGCGAGCTAATTGAAGAGGAGTAACCCGCTTAAAATACACCTGAATTATGGAAAATTTAATTAGCATATTCGTAAAGTCAATTTTTGTTGACAATATGATATTCGCATACTTCCTGGGTATGTGCTCGTACCTGGCAGTATCGAAAACCGTAAAAACATCAACGGGATTGGGTTTGGCCGTTATATTTGTTTTAGGAATTACCGTTCCGGCAAACTATCTTATCGATAAGTATTTACTTAGCCCGGGGGCCTTGTCTTGGGTAAGCCCTTTGCTTGGCGCTTTGGACCTAAGTTTCCTTTCTTTTATAATGTTTATAGCCGTTATAGCATCAATAGTTCAGCTTGTTGAGATGGTTATTGAGAAATTTTCGCCAGCACTTTACAACTCGCTGGGAATATTTTTGCCTTTAATAGCTGTGAACTGTGCCATTTTAGGAGGTTCTCTGTTTATGCAGGAGGCCGAGTATACAAATATTGGTGAGGCAACCGTTTTCGGCTTGGGCTCGGGAGTTGGCTGGTTTTTGGCCATAGTTGGTATTGCAGCCATTCGCGAAAAGTTAAAATACTCCAACGTGCCTGCGCCTCTACGAGGATTAGGCATAACCTTTATCGTTACAGGGTTAATGGGTATTGCATTTATGACCTTTATGGGGATTAAGCTATAAATCGAAATTAATTAAGTCATGATACTTTTACTATCAAATTTAGTTGTAATACTATCGGCCATACTAGTTTTCCTTGCTGTGGTGAGCATCCTAGTGGGTGTGCTGCTATTTGCCAAGAAAAAACTTACCCCGCAGGGCGAGGTTACCCTAACCATTAACGATGATAAGGAAATAGTGGTAGAACCTGGGAGCACAATACTTTCAACCCTTAGTAACAATGGCGTGTTTTTACCATCGGCCTGTGGTGGCGGCGGTACATGCGGAATGTGTAAATGCCAAGTTTTTGAGGGTGGCGGCTCTATTTTGGCCACCGAGGTCGACTTCTTTACGCGCCGTCAGCAAGCCGAAAACTGGCGTTTAGGTTGTCAGGTAAAAATTAAGGAGGATATTAAAATTGGCGTTCCCGAAGAGGTAATGGGTATTAAGAAGTGGGAATGCGAGGTGGTATCGAATCGCAACGTGGCCACATTTATTAAGGAGCTTGTTGTTAAGCTGCCCGAGGGCGAGACGCTCGATTTCCGCTCAGGCGGGTATGTTCAGATTGATGTGCCTAAGCTTGAGGTAGACTTTGCCAAGGATGTTGATGTTGAAGAAGAGTTCCGTAGCGATTGGGACAAGATGAACCTGTGGGATCTTAAGATGAAGAATCCAGAGGAGACCTACAGAGCCTACTCAATGGCAAATCATCCGGCCGAGGATAATATTATTATGCTTAACATACGGATTGCTACACCCCCTTGGGATAGGGCGAAGAATGCATTTATGAACGTAAACCCTGGTGTTTGCTCAAGCTATATATTCTCACTTAAGCCTGGCGATAAGGTGTATTTAAGCGGCCCATACGGTGAGTTCTTTATTAAGGAAACCGAAAATGAGATGATGTTTATTGGTGGTGGTGCAGGCATGGCGCCCATGCGGTCGCATATCTTTCACCTTTTTAACACGCTAAAAACAGGACGAAAAGCATCTTTCTGGTACGGCGCACGCTCGCGTCGTGAGATATTCTACGAGGAGCATTTTAGGGCTATCGAAAGAGAATTCCCGAATTTCTCGTTCCACATAGCGCTTTCCGAACCCAAGCCCGAGGATAACTGGAACGGTTATACAGGGTTTATACATCAGGTTATACTCGATAATTATCTCTCGAAGCACGATGCGCCCGAAGATGTTGAGTACTACCTATGCGGACCCCCTATGATGAATAGCGCAGTATTTAAAATGCTATACGATTTAGGCGTACCCGATGAGAATGTGGCTTACGACGATTTTGGTTCATAATCCATATATATTATCATTGGTGTCCGGTTAATATTTATAGATTCCTCCCTACGGTCGGAATGACAGGGCGTTGAGTTGTATTTGGGAGGGGAGGGCTTGGCTAGCGGCTTCGCCGCTAGCCAAGCCCTCCCCTAAAAGCTAAACATTTGTCATTGACAAAGGCACTTCTATTTTCAACGGTTTTGCCGAACATACGTTTCAGAGCGAAACGCAGTGAAGCGAAGAATCTATAATGTTTAACTTTGTTTTTACCAGACAATAGTGATATATTATAAAAAAAGCGCAGCTAACGGTTGCGCTTTTTGCTTAACCCCAACTATTCATTCGAATAATTGCTGTCTACAACAGCGACTAAGTTTCACAATCAATTTTGGGGCACAAAATTGGGCTTAACTAAGGCGGGGTAACCCGCATTTGCATTCATCTTTTACAAATTTGAAGAATAGTGTGGGTTAGCACTCCTGTGCAGTCAGATACTACTGTTTAACAACGTCGAAGCCATCAAACTTCGACGGACTAGCGGTTAAATAAAAAACTCTTGTCAGGTTATGTGCGAAGTATAAAAATTTCAACAGTGGGTTAATCTGATGTTTTTCGAATTTTCGACCTATAAATGTGTTTAAGCGGGCTGAACAACCGATGCAAAAGAGAAAGATCCTCTGTTGTAATTTCGGCAGTTCCCAGTAATTCTCTGTCAAAACTTATTGCTACACCATAGCTTGTTGTAACACCATTGGGCAACAATGCTAGGGCGGGGTAGCCTTGTTCGTTATATCCAGATGATACCGAGTGGACAATGCCCTCAACCATCCCGAACTCCATATAGGAGTATCCGTTTAGCTTAATATTAACCCGCTGACCCGACTTTACCTTCCCTGCCCCCTCAAACGGAATGATTAAGCGAGCCTGAACCTCCCCAATGTTACTAGGGGTAATGGCAAAAAGCGGATCGCCAGCCTTAACCTCCTGAACATCGCTCCAAAGGCTCATAAATGATAATTTGCCAGTTGATGAGGCAATAAGCAAATAGTTTTTCTCCCATATGGAAAGTGCGCTTATAAGCTGAGAGTAAGAGCTACTAACCTCTTCACGCAGCCCTTTATGCTGGCTCTCATACTCAAACTTTTGGTCAACAATGGTTTGCTTCAACCTTTCAGCGGTGATTCCTGTGTTGGCTATGCTAAGTTCAGCAGACTCAAGCGCTTGCCTCTTAGCAAGGAGCATCCCTTGCGATCTTTCAAACTCGATTGCAGCAATAACCCCCGCAGTGTAGAGCGCAGAGTCTCTTTTAAACTGTTTGTAGGTTAGCTCAACGTCCTCTGCCGATAGGAAACGCTGTTTTTTCAATCGCAGTGTGTACTGTTCGTATTGCTTTAGCTCTCGCTCAAATGCATCAATTTTATGCTTATGTAGCTGCTGCTGGTTAAAGGTGCTAAGATTGGTTAACGCCCTGTTAAACTGATTATACTGGGATTGAATTTCGCCAAGAATCAGATTGTTGAGAGTAAAAGGTTTTGGAAACGAGTCGGTTAACGCAAACTTTGACAGCTCGTTCTTAAGTTTAAAGATATGCTTGTAGTTCGAAGAGTTCTCAATAACCCCCAACGTGTCGCCGCGGGTAACCCATTGCTCATCGGAAACAAATAGAGCAGCGGGTTTGCCATTGGCACGAGGCACAACCACCGAAGGTGGATTCTCGGCCGTAATTACAACGGGAGCTATAATCGTATCGGGGTATCGGAAAAAGATACTGCCAATAAATACAATACCAATAATTGTAAAGATAAGAGTTATACCCCAGCGAACTA
>JAQVYY010000018.1 GCA_028708425.1 Bacteroidales bacterium | reverse complement strand
TGGTCTTCAGGTGGCTATTGCGGTGGGGCTCCACCTCTTCCCATTCCGAACAGAGAAGTTAAGCCCACCAGCGCCGATGGTACTGCCGAAAGGTGGGAGAGTAGGTCGCCGCCAACCTTTAAAAGCCCTTACGTACTTGTAAGGGCTTTTTTTTTGTATATTCGCAGCTGATATGAGAAACTACTTAGCGCATAAAATTGTAAACCTTACCGCGTTTATTGCCGTAATCTTTATATGGACTAGTGTTTGCATTGGTGAAAATGCGAATACTTATTCTTATTTGAAGCAGAGTAGTTTAACGTTTTATGATGATTCTATTCTTGTGCAGACTAATGATACTATACCAGGGTTAATTGGCGATTCTACACTTGTTCAGCCCAATGATACTTCATCGATTTTCTTAGGCGATTCTACGAATCTTCATCAGGATACTACATCGGTTCTTTTACCTGATTCAACTGTAGTTACACCTAATGATTCGCTCAATGTATTGGCTAGTGATTCCCTATCTCTATCTGCAACAGATAGTATTAGTGGTGCTGCGAATGAGAGGAATAAGGATATTTATTCTAAAATACAGGATAGGACAATACTCGATGTTTTATCTATTCCCTATGAGCAAAGTGTTGCTTCGTGGCGATTTAACGAGGTGTTTCTAGACTATGAAATATCAAATGTAGATACTTCACTCTTTTTAAATCATCATTTTTATCCGCAGCAAAAGAATTTTGAATCATTTACCTACCCAGGGAATATAGGGAGTCCTACCAAGCCGGACCATTTTTTTTCTTTGCAGAGTAATTCTACATTCCTATTCTCAAAAAATTATAGTCAGTATGCCGATAAGGTAACAGAACTTCGGCAGTATAATGTAAAATCGCCTTTTACTAAGCTTTTTTATACAAGCGCTGGAAAACGCTCGCAAATGGAGCAGCTGTTTAGCGTGTTGCATACACAAAATGCAGGGAAGCATCTTAATTTTGGTGTTGCTTATGATAACTTTGGAACAAAAGGGGTATACCAAAATCAGGCTACTAGAAGTAATTTAATTTCACTTTTTGGCAACTATAATAAGGCAAATCTATTTGGGCAATTTAGTTTCGTTAATAGGGTGTTTCATAATGCTGAGAATGGCGGTTCGACTTTTGACACCTATGTGCCATTGGATTCGCTTGAAACACGAATTGTGCCAGTCAGACTCGAAAATGCAAAGTCGGTAACCAGTGAGCGCTCAATCTCTGTAATGGCCGGATACACCTTGCTAAATATAAAGAGGGTAAGTAAGGACTCTTTAAAACAGGAAACCTATTTTCCGCTTATAAATACAAAGGTTCTTATAACTAGAGAGCAGCATTCTCGAACTTTCTCGGATGCAATAACAGACGAAAATTACTTCGAAAATTTTTACATTTCTAACAAAGAAACAAATGATACTGTATCGCTTGTGAGTTGGGATGCTAAGGCGATTCTTGAAATCGCTCAATTTGCTAAAATTCCCGCTATGCCTGGCGTGCGGGGGTGGGTAGGTTATAATCATTCTAATTACTTTTTATTTAATCCCGCTGACTATTTATCTTCAAAACAGTCAGCACCACTTTATTCTGCTCATTTTGGGGTTGGAGTATTTAGCGAAAGCCCATTTTTAACCTATCGAGGTGCAGCTAAAGTTTATTTTAGTGGCGATAGGGCGGAAGATAAAGAGGTGATAGGTGATATAAGAATGTCTTTATGGAAGGATAGGGATATGCCTCAGCTAAAGGGTAATATTGAAATTTCAGAGCGCACTGCAGATCCTTTGTACCGAAACTTCTTTTCAAATAATTATTCTTGGAACAATAATTTTGGAAAAGAGAAACGTTTTTTATTAGGTTTTGCTTTCGCAATACCACGATGGTTCTCCGAGGTTGGATATAATATTGCCCATATAAGGGATTACTTGTATTTTGATACCAAAAGTTTGCCACAGCAGGCTAATGATATTACGGTCACATCTGCTTATGGTCAGGTAAGGCTTAAATTTGGTAAAGGGTTTAACTTATTTGGTAAGGCGGTTTGGCAGATTAACTCGCATAGCGAAGTTTTAAGTTTGCCTAAGCTGCAAGGGTTCGGTTCGTTTTTCTATCAAGGGGTAATAGTGAAGGATGCATTGGTGGGGCAGTTTGGTGTTAGCGCAACCTATCGTTCAAGTTTTTTTGTAAACGCTTTTAACCCGGTTATAGGCCAGTTTTATAATCAAAATATCGTCGAATATCCAGGCTATCCTGTGGTTGAAGTTTTTGCCAATTTTAAATGGAAAAGAGCCATACTTTTTGTAAAGTACTCTCATTTAAATCAGGGCTACCCCCATAATCAATACTTTTCAGCGTATTCATATCCTTTAAACCCTCAAGTTCTCAAATTTGGGGTTTCATGGATTTTTTATGACTAATCGTCAAATAAAAAGTGCTAGTTACATCTAATAGCTTATTTTTGCCTTTATGTATAACTAAAAACAGTGTATGAGTCGTTTTAAACAGTTACTTGTAGGATTTTCGTTAGTATTGGGGTGCCTGTTATTTGAAACCTGTAGTTTTAATAATAACTCGGGGCTATTGGTAGGTCCTGATGGGGTTAGAGATTACGATCAAATTATTCAGGATGGTGTTTTGGTGGCTGTAACCGATATAAACTCAACCAATTACTTTATCTACAAGGGCGAACCGATGGGGTATCAGTTTGATATGCTTAGGGAATTTGCTCTTTATTTGGGAGTAAGGTTAGAGATTATCGCTGAGAATGATTTACATTCAGCTTTTAAAATGCTAGAGGATGGGCAAGTTGATGTGTTTGCAAATAATTTAACCATTACCAGTGAGCGCTCTACTAAGTATAAATTTTCGATTCCTCATAGCACAACAAAGCAGGTGCTGGTTCAGAGAAAATCATCAGAAACTTATTTAGATAACCCCATACAGCTAGGGAATAAGGTTGTTTATGTTCAAAAGGGATCGGCATCGGCGCAGCGACTTGCTAATCTATCCGAAGAGATTGGTGTTGATATTGTGGTTGTTGAAATGCCTAACTACGAAGCTGACGAGCTGATAGAATTGGTGTCAGCAGGCGAAATTGATTATACCGTATGTGATGAGGATGTGGCTAGGGTAAATTCATTTTACTACGAGAATATTGATGTGGAAACGCCTGTGAGCTTTGATCAGAATTTAGCTTGGGCAGTTTCGAACAAAGCAACAAATTTGCTGGATACCTTAAATGTTTGGCTCGAAAAATTTACTCAAACTGCCGAGTATAAGATAATTAAAGGCAAATATTACAATAACCCGTATTGGGCCAAGAAAGTGTTAACCGAAAACCTTAGGGTGAAGTCGGGAAACATTTCGCCCTGGGACGATAATTTTAGGTATGCCAGTTCCAGTATTGATTGGGATTGGAGACTATTTGCTGCCATGGTGTATCAAGAAAGTCGATTTAAACATAACGTACAATCGCATATGGGTGCGTATGGTCTAATGCAGTTTATGCCGGCTACTGCCGATTTCTTTGGCATTAACCATAAAACCGATGCCCAAACCCAGATAAAAACTGGTGCACGTTACCTGAGGTGGATTGAGGAACGATTTGAGGATTCTATTACTGACCCTGAACAGCGCGTGAAATTTATTCTTGCTTCGTATAATGCAGGGCTTGGCCACGTAATTGATGCAAGAAATCTAGCACGGAAATATGGAAAAGATCCTAATGTGTGGGATGATAATGTGGATTACTTTATTCTTAATAAATCGAGCCCTGAATTTTACCGAGATACCATAATAAAATATGGTTCGCTAAGGGGTGAGGAAACCTACAATTATGTAAACGAGATAATGCAGCGCTATAAACATTATCAAAATATTATACCAAACTAACCGTTAATATAATTCTGCGAGCTCAGAAATTATCATTGCAGTTGCTCCCCAAACAACCTCGTTGTCTACACAATAGAAAGGTGCTGTTATTGGTTTGCTACCAATATTTAAGGCTTTTACCGATACATTATCCTCCTGTTTAAAGTGTTGAAGGTTTACGGTAATTGTATACTCAACTTCTTGTAAATCTAGGCTTAGACTTTTTGGTTTGGGCATAATGCCTACAATTGGGGTAACCATGTAATTACTTACTGGGATATGAAGAGGCGAAAGGGCTCCAAGAATTGTAACTGCTGATATGTCGATTCCAATCTCTTCTTCGGCTTCACGAAGTGCAGTTTCTACAATTGACTTATCAAAGTGCTCCCGTTTTCCTCCTGGAAAGCAAATCTGTCCACTATGTGGCCCATCGTAAGTTGTTCGCTTAATTAGGATGGTGTTAGCCGTTTTATTGTCAGGGTAAATACATATTAATACGGCGCTCTCACGGACTAATTCGTTTGCTTGCGATGTTAAACCTGTATTATTACGCAAAGATGGAGCCATTCTTTGTTGAGCTGCTTTTCCCGGTAGCTTATCTGAAAGGTTTTCTCTTAAAGCTTTTACAAATAGTTCAAAATCAGGCATTTTTACTTTATATATTGATAGGTGTATATTTTTTGGTCATAAGGCTGTGCGTTTAGATGATGATAATGCTAGCCCGCATTATTCATCACATTTGCAAAAAATGAATGCGAATGCGGTTTACCCCGACCCAGCTGAACCCAATTTTGGGTAACTAGATTGGTTGCGCGGCTTAGTCGCTGTCGGAGACAGCAGTTATTCGAATGAACAATTGAGGCTAGGATTATGTTCTAATCATAGGTTTTATTTTGCAATGAGCTTAATGTTACTCAAATTTTATGGTTTTATCGGGGCTAATACGTAATATAACCATTGATGGTATTAATAGCATGGCGATGGTAAGTACAAATGTTGCAATATTAAGAAGTAGAATATTAATAACATCTAGGTTTATGGGTACGGTTGATAGGTAGTAGTTTGCCTCATCGAGCTTTATAATGCCAAATTTTTGCTGAATAAAACCTAACGCTATGCCGAGCAGGTTTCCCCAGAAAAGACCGCGGAGTATGATATGGCCAGATTGAATTAAGAATATCTTCTGAATAAACCGGTTCTCTGCGCCAAGGGCTTTTAGTACCCCAATCATATTGGTTCGCTCAAGTATTATAATCAATAAACCGGCAATCATATTAACTCCAGCAACGGCTATCATTAGCACAAGTAAAACGATGGCGTTGGTATCTTGTAGCCCAATCCAATCGAATATTTGAGGGTACTTTTCAATAATACTCTGTACGCGCAATCGGGTACCATCGTTTAAGAAGTGGTACGAAACAATGTCATCAACTTTGTACGTAATGTTATCGATATTTTTAAAATCGTCGATAAGTATTTCAATACCCGACACCTGATTGGGTTCCCAACCGTTCAGCTTTTGAATATGCCTTAAATCGCAAAGAACAAAAATCTCATCAAATTCGGCCATCTGGGTATTATAAATTCCTGTAACGGTAAAACGCCGGAATCGGGGTGGCTCCTGAACAAAGAACATATCAAATGTATCGCCAACGGTAAGATTTAGAAGCTGGGATATGTTTTTTGAAATTATGGTCTCGTTGGTTGTAGACGAGTCATTGAGTGTTATAATTTGACCCTCTGTAAGGTTTTTTTTAAAAAAGCTCCAGTCAAAACTGGTGTCAACTCCTTTAAGCACAATACCCTGGATATCGGTTTTGGTTTTTATTATACCTGGTTTAAGTCCAAATCTTTGGGTATGGCGAATACCTTCAATGCCATTTATTTGCGGAAGAAAATCGAGATCGCTGTCAATAGGTACCGTTTCGAACGATAAGTTGCGGTCGTAGTTAATAATTTGTATGTGGCTGCCAAACCCTATGGTTTTTTCAGAAATTTCTCGTTTAAAGCCAGTTAGTATAGCTACTGCAATAATCATAACCGCTAAGCTAACGGCTACTGCTACCTTAGCAATTATAACGAAAGGACGTGATAGGCTTCCCTTTCCCTCTTTGGGATCGGTTAAGCGGTTGGCTATAAAATTTTCGGCTTTCAAGTGTTCTTGTTTTTATTGTTGGGCAAATTTAGTGAATTTTATCTCCTTCCAAAATCGGCTGGTATTTCGCCCCAAATCTGCGTTTCCCATTTTAGTAATTTGGTTGTCCACGTATTTTCTCTAAGCCATTTTTCGGCTCGGGCTATGAGGTCGAAAACAATCTGGTTGCGCCCCGTTTTGGCATCTACGCTTCTATACTCCATACCGCCTGTAGCGGTATTGCAGGCTGCATCAACAGCAAGCGCTGGGCAAGCGGGTTTTGGCCGACCATTTTTTAACCCCTCTAACTTTATGGCCATGGCTGTTTGCTTGTTGGTATAGCCGTGGTTGTTGCCGTTAAAAGCAGCTTCAGCTTCAGCTTCAAGCTTTGTTGCGAATGACTTATACTTAGCATCTGGGTATCCTTTTATATTTTGCTGGCACTCGTTCCAGCTCTCATAAATTCCGGGTTTTATCCCATTCCAAACCACGAAGTATTTTTTTTAGCCATAATGGGTACGCTATTTCACTGCATGCATTCTTATAACCATTGCTTTGCCCTGGTGTAAAGGCCCTTCATCTAAATAAACTTCTTCGTTTTTAAGCTCTATTATGGTTAAGCTATTAAACATGGTTTTTAGCTCTCGAGGTGTTACAAAGAAATTAGGGTTTTTGGGTCCACCTGAATTTAAATGAAGCTGATTTTGGTTAAACATTTCAATAATTAGATGCCCGTTGGGTTTTAGTAAACCCGTTAGTTTTTTTGCTGCCTGTGCAAACATACTTCTTTCTAAATGAACGAATACCATGCCAATGGCATTAAACTGTTCGCTTAGCGTTAAATTTTGTATGTCGGTTATAAGGTACGAAACGTTAACACTGTGCTGTTTAAAAAGGTTTAGCGCTTTTTGTTGTGCTACGCTACTCGAATCAAATGCGGTAACATCCCAACCGTGCTTTGCGGCCCACAGGGCGTTACGCCCTTCGCCCTCACCAGGCAGTAAAAGGCTTCCGGGTTTTAGGTTTTTAAGTGTATTACAAAGGTATTTATTCGGCTCTGTACCGTAAATAAAATCGGGGTTTGAGTAGCGTTTATCCCACCCTGAATGGTTGCTCATTTTTGTAGCTGGTTTTTTGTGAAATCGGGATAAAGCAGATATTTTTTCCTAATTAGCATAAATTTCTCCACCCCAGGTTTCCAGCTCATTCGAATAGTATGCTCATCGGTATTTTGTTTAACCTGCTGCTTTAATGTGTTATTGCCAGCTAAAAGGTTAAAGTAAGAGTTGAAGAAATTGTCTTTATCGGGGAACGACCGGTAAGCGAATAGCAACCATTCAAGGTTAATCTGCTTAAGGTTTAAAAAGTAATCTGGCTGATAGTCTTGCAAATTAATGCCATGGCATAGTTCGCCTAGTAATGGCGGGTTTTTACTTGCCTTAGGTCTGCGCCCTGGCGTAAATTCGAATGGCATTTCGGTAAAACTAGGATGCCCAAATACTTGAAAAGGGAAATCGGTGCCACGACCAATGCTAATGGATGTTCCCTCAAAAAAACCTAACGATGGGTATAGGTATATCGAGGTTTGGTTGGGTAGGTTTGGCGAGGGTCTAATTGGAAGTACGTAGGTTGAGTCGTGATGGTAATTTTTGCAAGGGATAACGGTTAATTTGCACTGCAAGGAATCGTTTAGCCACCTTTCACCATTAACCATCTTAGCGTATTCGCCAATGGTCATTCCGTGAACAATTGGAACGGGATGCATGCCAACAAACGATTTATATTTAGGTTCAAGTACGGGGCCATCAACATAAAAACCGTTAGGATTCGGCCTGTCGAGCACAATAAGTGGCAGGTTGATTTCGGCGCATGTTTCCATAACGTAATGCATGGTCGAGATATATGTATAGTACCTAATGCCAACATCTTGAATGTCAAAAACAACAACATCAATACTGTCAAAATCAGCATGTGAAGGTTTCTTCTTGTTACCGTATAGCGAAATGATGGGTAGTGCTGTTTTTTGGTCGAAATGGCTTTCGATAAGCTCGCCCGCATCACCATCGCCTCTGAATCCGTGTTCTGGACTATAAATTTTGGTTACGTTCACATCAAGGGCCATAAGGGTATCAACAAGATGAGCTTCGCCGATGGTTGTTGAATGGTTGGCCACAATCCCGACCCTTTTATTTTTTAGGAGCGGGAGATAGCTGCTAAAGCTTTCGGCCCCTAGCGTAATGTGCCGATTGTTTGTGTGGTTATTATTTGAGCTGGATTTAGCCCCACACGCCGAAAGAATTAGGACAGGGATGATTAGTGCTACTAGTCGCAATTTGATGCTTGTATTTGTTTTCACGAAATTAGTAAAAAAACCTCTTATGCATAGGCTTTTTTTAAAATATTGCTATCCATTCTAACCCGCATTATTCGTCAAATTTAGTAAAGATGAATGCAAATGCGGACTACCCCGACCCAGCCGAGCCCTATTTTAGGCAACAAGATTGGTTGTGAGACTTAGTCGCTGTAGAAGACAGCAATTATTCGGATAAATAGCTGGGGTTACCCATTCCAACCCGAAGACCAATTCTTTTTAAAAAGCATTATTGTATAATAGTTTTCCAAGATTATCAAATCGTTCAGAATAGTCATCCATAGAAGCTTTTATTACTTCATGCGCATCTTTTTTGTTGTATATTTCAACAATTCTGGAGCCTCTATCGCTCCCAGGCATATCTTTGTATGTCAGGAAATAATGTTTAAGTCGCTGAACGACAACGTCTGGGCAGTCGGTTATGTCGTTATAATGGCTGTATACCATGTCGTTGTAAAGTACTGCAACAATTTTATCATCAGCCTCCTCGCCGTCAATCATACGAAAACCACCAATTGGTTTGGCCTTAACAAGAATATCACCGTGTGCAATGGCGTTTTCAGTAAGTACAACAATGTCAATAGGATCTCCATCCCCTTTAATCGATTTTTCTTTTGACCTTTCAGCACAAATTTTCCCAACCCTGTCTCCACAGAATGTTTGAGGAACAAAGCCATAAATTGCAGGAACTACATTTGAATATTTTTGTGGCCGGTCAATCATCAGGTAACCGGATTCTTTATCGATTTCGTATTTTACGGTATCTGTTGATACAACTTCAATAAACGAGGTTACAGTTTCGGGTGCATTATCTCCAATGTACACACCGTGCCAAGGATGAGATTTATATCTTAAGCCCATTAAGCGTCCAATTGGATCTGAGATTTTATCTGCCATAGTGATTTATTTTTTTTAAACCACAAAAGTACAGAAGTGTTTTATGTTCAACAAGTTTAAGCATGAAAAACGGCAAACAATTGTTGTTTTTGTGTGTTTGTATTATATAGTATTTCCGATTTTTTTTCTGTGTATATAAAATATTATTCACTATCTTGTGATGATACGAGTAATTTTTAACGCCTAATACATTATGCCAAAAGCCTATCCTCAAAACATAAGCTCCTTAATAACACTTTTGCCAAGCTGTACAATGGTGTGGCAGGTTGAAAAGCAAAGTGTTATTGTTTTTAATCGCAGTCTTTTTTCGGAGTTAGGCTATCCGCCCAAGCAGGATATTATTGATACGTGGCAGCAGCTAATTCATCCCGACGACGAGCATAATTTCAATACCCTAAAAAATCTAGAGAAACCAGTTGTATTCGAGGCTAGGCTTAGGCAGCCCTCAGGAGGTTGGACCTGGTACTCTATATCGGCCAATACGTTTACAAGTAGTGCTAAAGAGCCTTGCCACGAAGTTATTATTACGTTTACACCAATTAAGCAAGCAAGTAAGCTGCAGCGGTCGCTGTACGAAAGCAACGAGCGTTTTAAAAGTTTGGCCGAAGCCTCGTTTGGCGGTATTGCCATACACGATAAGGGGCGTATAGTTGAGGCAAATTTAGCTTTAGCCCAAATGACAGGTTATAGCCATACGGAGCTAATTGGGTTTGACGGGTTATTGCTAATTCAAGAGCAGCAGCGCCCACTGGTAATTAAAAATATAGCTAAAAATTTCGATAAGCCCTATCGGTCAGTTGGGGTACGAAAGGATGGCACAACCTATCCCCTTGAGATTAGAGGAAAGCAAGTGCCTTATAAGGGGCGGATGATGAGGGTTGCAGAGTTTCGGAATATTGAGGATAGCGTGCGTTATGAGCAGGCTATAAAACAAAGCGAGCAAAAGTATAGGGACACCATTGAGTTTGCCGTTGATGGTTTTGTGATTGGCGATTCCAACGGCAAAATTATTAGTACCAATAAACGATTTTTGGAAATAGTTGGCAGAGAGGGCGAGAAAGTTGATGGAGTATATTTCACGGAATTTTTTAGTGTCAAAATGCTAGAGGATAAGCCTTTGCTGCTCGATGCACTCGATAGGGGTGAAACGGTGGTTAGCGAACGTGAAATTATTAAACCTAATGGCGAGGTAGTTTACATTGAAATGCACTCCAAAAAAATGCCCGATGATACGTATCAAGCTATTGTTCGGGATGTAACGGAACGCAAAAAGGAGCAGGCCGAAATCGAGGTTAGTGAGGCACGGCATAGGGCAATTTTCAGCCACGCTAGCGATGCCATTTTAATTATGGGTCAGGATGGAGTAATAGATTGTAATCCCAAAGCAGAAGAACTTTTTGGTTATAGCAGAGAGGAACTTTTAGGCCAAAAGCCTGAGTCTTTCTCTCCCGAATTCCAGCTAAATGGGCAATTGTCAAAAAAGCAAGCATCATTATACACGGCAAAAGCACTGGCAGGCGAATCGCAATATTTTGAGTGGATACACATACATGCAGATGGCACTCCCGTCTTTACCGAGATTAGTTTAAGCCCATTGTATTTGCATAATCAAGTATATGTACAGTTAATAATAAGAGATATTACCGAGAGAAAAGAATGGCAAGAGAAGCACAGGGAAACCGAGGAGAGGCTACGCTATGTTATTGAAGTTACTAACGATGGTATTTGGGACTATGATGTTGAGAAACAAAAACTTTTCTTTAGCAACCGCTACTACACCATGCTGGGGTATGAGCCCAATGAGTTTGAAGCAACGCCCGAAAGCTGGGAAAATTTACTGCACCCTGACGATAGGGAGTATAGTAAAATTGTGTTGAGTAAATATTTAAAAGAAAATGTTGGTGAATTTAACGTTGAGTTTAGGTTTAGAACCAAGGATAATAGATGGCGTTGGATAAACTCTCGCGGAAAGGTGGTTGAGCGTAACCAGAATGGTGAATCTAAGCGAATTGTTGGTACCCATATGGATATAACCGAGCGTAAGCTTATGGAGATGGAGATTAATCAGGCTAAGAACCTGCTACGGCTGGTGCTCGATACCATACCCGTGAGGGTATTCTGGAAGGATAAGAACCTGAAGCTATTGGGGTGTAATATGCCTTTTGCCCTTGATGCTGGCGTTAAAAACCCCAACGATATAATCGGGTTAACCGATTACGAAATGAGCTGGAAAAATGAGGCACCAAAGTATATAGCCGATGACAGGGAGGTTATGGAGACCGGTCGTGCAAAAATTAATTTTGAGGAAACCCAAACCACACCCAATGGCGAGTTGGTTTGGTTAAAAACAAGTAAAATCCCCCTTCGCGATGCCGAGGGTAATATTATTGGGGTACTAGGAACTTACGACGATATAACCGAAACAAAAAAAGCACGGGAGGCAGTTGAGCTTGAAAAGGCCTACTTTGAGCAACTTTTTGAGGCTTCGCCCGAGGGCATAGCAATTGTCGATAGTAATGATTGCGTGGTTAGGTGTAATGCCGAGTTTATAGAACTTTTCGGGTACTTATCTGATGAGTTAAAGGGAAAACCAATAAATACTTTTATTGTTCCTGAAAATTTAAAGGATGAGGGACAGGCTATAACAGACGCTGTTGCACAGGGTGAAACGGTTGCAAAAGAAACCATTCGTAAACGTAAGGATGGTTCGTTGGTTCATGTTTCAATACTTGGTAAGCCAATATATTTTAAAGGGGGTAAAGTAGCGGTGTATGCTATATATCGTGATATAACTGCCCGAAAGCGGGCCGAAGAGGAGCTGGTTAATAAAAACCATGAGATTGAGGCACAAAACGAGGAGTATCGTGTTATTAACGAGGAGCTATACGAGGCTAAAAAGAAAGCGGAGGAGAGCGATCGCCTAAAATCAGCCTTTTTAGCTAATATGAGCCATGAAATTCGAACTCCAATGAATGGTATATTGGGGTTTAGCCAACTTTTAACTAAGCCCGATACGCCTCAGGAGAGTATTGATGAGTATGTGGGTATAATTAAGAGTTGCGGTAACCAGCTGCTTGGCATTATTAACGATTTGATTGATATATCGAAAATTGAGGCAAATCAGGTTACCATCTCCTCCACCGAGGTAAATGTTAACGATATGCTTCACGACCAGTTCATGTTATTTAAAGAAAGAGCCAACGAAAAGGGGTTAGAACTATCATATTCGAGCGCATTACCGCTCGATAAAGCGCTAATAATTACCGATGAGGGCAGAGTAAAACAAATTTTGGCCAACTTGCTTAGTAACGCAATAAAATTCACAGATCAAGGCCATGTTAAACTTGGTTACAGCCTAGATGGAAACAGCTTACATTTCTTTGTACAGGATACAGGTATTGGCATAGCACCTAAAGACTTTGAGCTGATTTTCGAACGTTTCAGTCAGGTTGAAGATAGCTTGTCGAAGCAATTAGGGGGAACTGGTTTAGGGTTGCCCATATCAAAAGCTTATGTTGATAAGCTTGGTGGCAATATTTGGGTTGATTCATCGGTGAATTCAGGGGCTACCTTTCACTTCACCATTCCGTATCAACCAGTAATTCTTGGAGAGAATGAATCTCAGTCTGAATTGCAATCCGATTCGGAAAGCATTCCTGTAGGTATAAATATGCTGATAGCCGAGGATGATTTTGTTAATTTTCAGTACTTAAAAGAGCTACTAATAGACTTTGACGTTAATATTATATGGGCGAAAAATGGAGCCGATGCTGTAAACGAGGTAAAAGTTAATTCCGATATTGATATTGTTCTGATGGATATTAAGATGCCCGTAATGGATGGGTACGAAGCTACCGCCGAAATCAGGAAGTTTAGGTCAGATTTGCCTATTATAGCCCAAACGGCATACGCATTTAGTTCCGATAGGGAGAAAGCTTTAAATGCTGGATGCAATGACTATATATCAAAACCAATTAATAGAAAACAACTTATTGCCCTAATTGGCAAGCATGTTAACGGGTAGCCATGTGGTAAAAACCACTGTTTGTCAGTTGCGATTGAGTAGAATTCCCAACCTCAGGGGAATAAGGTATATTCCATTATTAACCCCAATTATTCATCTGAATAGTTGTTATCTCCGACAGCGGTTAAGTTTTATAGCCAATTTTGTTAACCAAAATTGGGATCCACTAGGTGGGGTAATTCGCATTAGCATTCATCTTTACTAAGTTTGATGAATAATGCGGGTTAAATTACTAGCATCCTAACTCTTAATCCTCAGCTTATTTTTTCCTAAAAAAGATTTGTATAGGCACGCCCGTAAAATTAAAGTATTCGCGAAGCTTATTCTCAACGTATCGCTTGTATGGTTCCTTTATATATTGAGGAAGATTACAGAAAAAAGCGAACGATGGGGCATGCGTTGGTAGCTGGGTGGCATACTTAATTTTTATAAATTTGCCCTTGTAGGCTGGTGGTGGAAAGGCACTTACAATTTCTTGGGTAAACTCATTTAGGGTCGATGTGGCAATGCGTTGTCTCCGATTCTGATAAACAGCCATAGCCTCCTCAAGCACTTTAAGAATACGTTGCTTTGTAATTGCCGATGTAAAAATGATGGGAATATCGGTAAATGGTGCAATGCGTTTTTTTATTGCTTCGGTGTATTCCTTTGTCGATTTTGCATTTTTATCTACTAAGTCCCATTTATTTACAACCAGCACGGCGCCTTTTCTGTTGCGGAGTATAAGGTTGAATATATGCATGTCCTGCGCTTCGATGCCTTGGGTGGCGTCAACCATCAGAATGCAAACATCGGAGTTTTCAATGGTTCGTATCGAACGAAGCACGGAGTAGAACTCTAAATCCTCAGTAACCTTGCCTTTTTTTCTAAGTCCTGCCGTATCGATAATGATAAAATCGTGGCCAAACTTATTGTAACGGGTATGGATTGAATCGCGGGTGGTTCCAGCAATCGGTGTAACAATGTTGCGCTCTTCGCCAACAAGCGTGTTAATTAACGACGATTTACCAACGTTTGGCTTGCCTACAATCGATATACGTGGAATTTCGGGCTCTTCGTTATCCTCATCATCTTTTTTTGTGAACGTTTTTACCACCTCGTCAAGTAGGTCACCCGTGCCGCTGCCGCTTATTGCCGAAACGGTCCAGGGGTCGCCTAGTCCGAGGTTGTAAAATTCGTACGAGTCAAGTTGTCGTTGCGAATTATCAACTTTATTAACAACGAGTAGCACCTTTTTATCCGTTCTGCGTAGCAGGTTTGCCACCTCATTATCCATGTCGGTAATACCTGTTTTTACATCAACTAAAAAGAGAATGGTATCGGCCTCTTCAATGGCGAGTATAACCTGTTTTCGAATTTCTTCTTCAAAAATATCGTCAGAGTCAACAACCCAACCTCCGGTATCAATTACCGAGAATTCAATTCCGTTCCAGTCCGATTTTCCGTATATCCTGTCGCGGGTAACGCCCGAAACCTTGTCAACAATTGCCTTGCGATGGCCAATTAATCTATTAAAAAGGGTCGATTTGCCTACGTTGGGGCGTCCTACTATTGCTACTATATTTGCCATGCTGGTTTGCTGTTGTTGCTTTTGTATTTATGGGCTATAACCCTGGAATACCTTTTTTTGTTGATGAAACAAATCCCTAATTTCGCTAAAGATAACCAAATCGTTTAAGTTTTTTGTCATCATTGCGCCAGTTGGGGTCAACCTTTACGTATATTTCCAAAAATACCTTTTTACCTAAAAACTTCTCTAGCTCCATGCGTGCTTCGGTTCCAACCTTTTTTAGCATTTTGCCCTGATGCCCAATTATAATGCCCTTTTGGCTTTCGCGCATAACGTATATAATGGCTCTAATGCGGTCGATACTGGTTTCCTCGGTGTACTCCTCAATGGCTACTTCTACCGAGTAGGGTATCTCTTTTTGGTACGTCGTTAGCACCTTTTCGCGAATAATCTCCGATGCAAAAAATCTAGTTGTTCTATTGGTTAGCGAATCTTTTGGAAAGTATTCGGGCCCCTCGGGTATATTATCGAGTATCGATTTTAGAATTTGTTCAATATTGAATTTATGTAATGCTGAGGCTGGAATAATAGTAGCATCGGGTAGGGTATTGTGCCACATTTCGACCAACTTCTCAAGTTTTTCCTGATTGCTTAGGTCTACCTTATTTATTACAAGTATAATTGGTGCCTCGTGCTGTTTAAGTAGCTCAAGAAACTCCTCGTTTTTATTGGGTGTTTCCTGCGTGTCGGTAATGTAAAGTATAACATCGGCATCCTCTAGTGCGCTCATCACAAACCTCATCATCGACTCCTGAAGCTTATATGCAGGTTTTAGTACACCTGGAGTATCGGAGTAAACTAGCTGAAAGTCGTCGCCATTTACAATGCCCATTATCCTATGGCGCGTGGTTTGTGCTTTGCTGGTAATAATTGAAAGGCGTTCGCCTACTAGCGCATTCATTAGGGTCGATTTGCCCACGTTGGGGTTACCTATAATATTTACGAAACCAGATTTATGTGTCATCTTACTGAAATACAAATTGATTTGGGGGGACAAAGATAGTAAGATTTGAGGTTTTTGGTTCTATCCCCAAAAAATATATCCTTTTTTTGTTTTATTTAGATTCGACCGAGTTGTTTTGGTTTGCTGTGGATACTGGTAGCTCTACATAAAACTTTGTACCAACATCAAGGGTGGTTTCAAACCAAATATCGCCTCCAATAAGTTTCACCGTTTCTTTGCTTATGGCGAGCCCAAGGCCCATTCCGCCTGATTTTGTTGTAAAATTTGGAGCAAATATTTTTTTGCTGGCTTCGTCGGAAATTCCAGGGCCATTATCCTCAATGGTTACTTTTACTTTCTTGCCCAGGTGCAATAGCGATACCTTAATACGTCCATTGGGTTTTCGCCCAATTGCCTGAGTAGCATTTTTTATGATGTTAACAAAAACCCTGTTAAGCTGGTCTTTGTCAGCGTAAACCATAATATCGTTCGCAGGTATATAGCTTTTTACCTTTATATTAGGATACTTAGAGAATAGGTTTGAAGCATCTCGAACAATGCCATTAATAGCAATATTGCCGAATTGCCCTACTGGCATTTTCGCAAAATTCGAAAACTCGGTGGCAATATTGTTTAGCGTGCCAATCTGTTCGGTTAGCGTATCCGAGAACTTTTCAAAAAGCTTGTCCCATTCGGGGTGGTTAATTTGTTTTGCTTTAACTAAATACTGAAGATTTAGTTTTATTGGGGTAAGCGGATTTTTAATTTCATGGGCAATTTGCTTAGCCATTTCACGCCATGCGCTTTGACGCTGGCTTTGGGCCAGCTTATTGGCACTTTCAGTTAGCTCAACAACCATTCGGTTGTATTCGGTTACCAGCTGGCCAAGCTCATCGTTCCTAACGTACTTAATGGTTTCGTTGTGCTTGTCGAAATCAATGGTGCTTAGCTTCTCTTTAAGTAGCCTAATGGGTTTGGTTATTTGATTGGTAATAACCACTGCTATAAATATTGCGAACAGAATTAGTAATGTGTATATATTTACCAATGCCACTATAACCGAGAATATTTCTTGCATAAATTCGCTCTGGCGCGTAAAGTATGGGAGGTTTAGGTATGCAATTTTCTGGTTTTGTGAATTGAAAAGGGGTGCATATGCCGAGAGGAACTCCATTTCTCCAATCCTTTCGGTAGTTATTAATTTTGGTATATGTCGTTTCGAAAGGTCGCGTAATGGAAGGGGGTGCATGGTAGAGCCAATGAGCTGTCGGTCGATAATTTCAGGCCTTGATGTGGCAATAAGCTCGCCACCAATGCTGTATATATTTATGTCGGAACGTAGCACATTCGATAGCTTAATAAGGTAATGGGTAAGGTAATTTGTATACTCAGGATTTATAATGTCTTCGGTTACCAGGTTGTCTTCAATGTCAACCTTGGCCGATTGTAATTTTTCGTTGAGGCTATCGTAATTTTTCTTCTCGAATCTTTTAACGTTATACACAATTGTTACCACTCCAACCATAATAAGCGATAAAACAATAAGCTGAACCATGCTATACTTTATCCTGTTTTTTAGGCTGGCTATGCCAAAGTTAAACCCAACAGGAATGCCTCCGGCTATTAGCCATAGGGTAGTAACTATAAAAAAGAACAGAAAAACCCAGGCAAACGAGGCCGTAATATTTAGTAGTTTATCTTTAGGACGGCTTATATAAAGCTCTATTTCGGGGTTGTTAGAGTAAATTAAGTGGTTGTAGCTATCAAAATCAACAAAAGTGTAGCTATCCTCTGCATTAGTTTCAACCTCGTTCGATAGCGGATAGTTAAATTCTCCTGTACGGGCAATAAGGGTGCCTCTGAAGTATTTAGCCGATGAGTAGTCCGAGAGAATAGACCGGCTAGAAACGCTTCCATCGAGGAGTAGCTCGGGGTACCCTAAAACTTCGCGGCTAAGCTTCGAGTCGAGTTCAAGGTAGATGCAGATGTTCTGACCATCGGGCAGCACGTATTCAATTATGCCCAAGTAGCTTATACGGCCATTCTGGTTGTTGAGGTGGTAAAAACTTGTGCCGGGTATTCTTGTGCCATAATCGTTTAGCATCCCTTCAAAAAAATCGTAGCATCTATACACTTCACCTGTGCTTTCTAGGTGTATGTTCGTTGTGCCAAGGCATGCCGTTATCTGAAAATCGAATTTTTTGAGGTAGCTATTTAGGAAATTTTCCTCTAAATAGGAGTAAAGGTTCGATTCGTTTGTAGAAATATTATCGAGTAATCTAATGATTTCCTTGTCGGTACTCATTTTTCGGTATACCTGAGGAAATATAACCTCGGCTACGGGATCGCGTTCATTGGCTAAGTTTATGGCAAGTACCTTTCTAATCTCCCTGTCCTTTTTGTTCGAGTTTTCTGATATGGAGTAGGTTGTGAAAAGCGAAAGTAGCAAAATTAGAGTGACGAATAGGTTTATATTTAGCTTGCCCTCTTGTGCGTGTGGCGAAAGAAAAAGAAACGGTAAAGCTATAGCTATGGCAAAAACAAGACCGAATACTGTGGGGGTGGTATAGGTTAGGGAAATGATTGCCGCGAATGTATATGCAGAACCTAAAGTAGGGAGAACAAATTTTAAATTGTAAGATTTTAGTAGCTTAATCGACGAGTACATGGCTAATACGCCAGCGGTAAACCAAAGTGAAATAATTAAATATTCGACCAAACTATACAGCGATAGGTCAAATATGCGATAGGCCTCAAGGGTTATGGTTGAGTTATGTACTAAAATAGAGGTTAGATGGTTGGTATAAAAGAGCAAGCTAAACGAAATCAGCGCCAGCACCCCTCCCCATGTAAAGGTTTTTGCTTTACCCAAAGGCAGAACTTTTGCTGCTGCACGTTGTATAAAGCAAAGTAGGGCAAAGGTAACTAGGGTATTAATCAGCAAATCGCCAAGGGATGGGTTGTACCACGAGTAGGCGAAAATTTTATAGCTAAATAGGCTCAGGTTTCCTTGAGGTATAATATTCCAGTAAAGTAGTGCTATCCTAAGCCCAATAATTAGCAGCAAAAGTATTGGGATGGTTACAGCTTTTCGCTTGTATTTTAGCGATAACCAAAGTATTATGTATAGGGTAATTATTAGGAAAAGAAAACCCGTATGCGTTAGTATCGACTTGAGGTTTTCCAGTTCAAACTCAAAATCTTTCGGAATATAGGTTAGGTAAAATATAGGTTTTGAGCCAAATAGCGAAACAGGAAACGATCCTTTTAACGAGGTTGGCGAAAGGCTATAGTTTTTTAAAAAGCCTAGCGATTCGTGAAAATTATTTTTTAAAAACTTATTTTGATATGGGTAGCTATACCTAATCTTTACCAGTAGTAACCCCTTAATGTTGTTTCGTGCAATCCAGTAGGATAGGCACCATGTGTTTTGTATTTTTATTAGCTTATTCGAGTACTCTTGTACTAGGTTAACATCCATGCTCTCGGACCAGAATTGAAGCTCGTTATCTTCGTAAAGGAAAATAGCCAGTCCGTGGTCTTGTAGTTCATCCCATTTTGTGCTTGATAGTAAGTCAAACGCGCTCTCAAAACCATAGTCGTAGCCCTCATTAATTAAATCTTTAGTGGCTTGCATACCAATATTTGTGCGTTCAATCAGCACATCTTGCACTTTGTCTATTTGTGGTAGCCTAGCAAGTTTTCGGGTTAAAATTTTTGCTGAATAGGGTATGGTGGCAAACGATATTGCTGAGAGTATAAAAGTTGCCAGAGCAAATATTTTTAAGTGATTTTTTTTCACCGATATACTAGTTGAGTGCCTTATTAATTCTAATTCTTAAAAATTCCAGCTATTTGCGAATGCGTATACACACAACAAAAACCGCACCGATTTTGCTATTCGTGATGATATGGATCCCCTTTTAGTATAGTCATAGCTCTGTATATCTGCTCAACAACAATAAGCCGAATCATTTGGTGCGAGAAAGTTAATTTCGACATGGCTATTTTTTTGCTGATTCTTTTTTTTACTTCATCCGATACACCATAGGCTCCACCTACAACAAAAACCAGCTCCTTGCCTCCAACTAGCATTTTCGATTGTAGCAGCTGAGCAAGTTCAATCGAAGTGTGTTCCTTTCCTTTCTCGTCTAGCAAAATTATGTCGGATGCTGTTTTTATTGCATTTAATATTAACCGTTCCTCTTTATTTATAAGCTGCTCGGGGGATAAACCTTTGCTGTTTTTAATATCGGGAATAATTTTGAACTCAACTTTAATGTACCGCTTTAACCTTTTTAGGTACTCTTCGATACCTTGATTTATAAACCCTTTGTAGGTTTTCCCTACAGCTAAAATTATGATTTTCACTTAATAACAGGTTTGGTTATTTTCTCTATATTCAGGCAAAATGGTTTCCTTTATCTTATGGTACGAAGCTATGAAAAAGCAGTAATTTTTCCTAATTAGTGGTAGCTCAGGGTTTAGGTTTTTGTGTGCTGGTTATCCCGCATTATTCATCATATTTGTAAAAGATGAATACGAATGCGGGTTACCCCGACCTAGTGGAGCCCAATTTTGGGCAACTAGATTGGTTGTGAGACCTAGTCGCTGTCGGAGTCAGCAATTATTCGAATGAATAATTGGGGTTTTAATCCTTTTTATCCTACTTCAAATTTTATAATCACTATTGTCCGATAAAAACAAAGTTAAACATTATAGATTCTTCGCTTCACTGCGTTTTGCTCTGAAACGCATGTTCGACAAAACCGTTGAAAATAGAAGTGGCTTTGTCAATGACAAATACAACTCAACGCCCTGTCATTCCGACCGTAGGGAGGAATCTATAAATATTAACCGAACACCAATGTTTTATAATAAAACGTTTGGGTTTGATTCTAGTGCTTTTTTTATTACTTTTACAATTAGTCCGTATTATTCATCAAATTTGTAAAAGATGAATAATTGGGGTTAGTAGGGTGTTAGATGATTATACGGCGTATTGGCCTAATTCTTTTGGTAAGTACAATTTATGGCGTATTTTTTGTACTAAAATCGTATCTAAATATAGGATGTAATTTTCACAATAATAAGTATTTAGCCGAAAGTTAAAGATATATGAATATGAGAAAAAAAATTATCGTCTTTTTTGTTTTGGCAATAAGTAGTGCAGCATATAGTGGTTATGGTCAGCCAGTACCTAGCGAAAGTTTTATAGATACAATTACTGTAATTTTTAAAACAGGCGATTCAGCAGCGTTAGGTAAATACCTTAATTCTACTGTTGAGCTAGAGCTGTTTAATGAGGATAATATTTACAGCAAGTCTCAGGCTGAGCTGATGATGAAAAACTTTTTTACCCGCAACAAGCCCAAATCATTTAAAGTTAATCACGAAGGGAATAAAGGAAATACTAGCTTTGCAATTGGTACCTTGATTACCAGTTCGGGAAATTTTAGGGTTTCGATATTTATGAAAATTGAGAATAGCAAGCACTTAATTCACCAAATACGAGTTGAGCGTAGTTAAATTTGTCAGGGCTCAAAATCACCTTTAAATCTTATAATTGTATTATGTCGTTAATATTCAAATTAATTGATATTGCCATTGCCGAGGACATTGGCGATGGAGATCATTCGTCATTGTCGTGTATACCCAATACTGCTATGGGCAAGGTACAACTTATGGCCAAGGATGTTGGCGTTTTGGCAGGGGTTGATATTGCGAAACAAATTTATCATCGTATTGATAGCGAAATACAGTTTACCCCCTTTTTATCCGATGGAAGCGTTGTTGGTATAGGTGATATTGGGTTTAGTGCAGCAGGCAAAGTGCACTCGTTGCTACAGGCTGAGCGAATTGTACTAAATGTAATGCAACGAATGAGTGGTATTGCAACCCAAACAAATATTTACGTTAAGCAAATTGAGGGGACCAAGGCCAAAATCCTCGATACCCGGAAAACTACACCCGGTATGCGTGTTTTCGATAAGTTGGCAGTTAAAATTGGGGGAGGTGAAAACCACCGAATGGGGCTTTTTGATATGATTATGCTTAAGGATAACCATGTTGATTTTGCTGGGGGAATTGAACAGGCCATAAGGAAGGCAAATGCCTATGTGGATAAGCTGGGAAAGAAAATTGATATTGAGATAGAAACTCGAAATCTTGACGAGATACAGCGGGTTATGAGAATTGGTGGCGTAACACGAATTATGCTCGATAATTTTAGTGTTGAGCTTACTAAGCAGGCGGTTGAGCTGATTAACGGACGCTTCGAGACCGAATCATCTGGTGGAATTACGCTTGAAACCATTAGGGGTTATGCCGAAGCTGGGGTTGATTTTATTTCGGTAGGTGCTTTAACACATCAGATTAAGAGTCTGGATATGAATTTGAAAAAAGTTTAATAAAATCGGCAAATAGTAGAATGCCAGTTACCAGAAAGGTTGTTAGATATTTTAAATTTTTTATTAGGAGAATAAATATTTACGGTAAGCTTGCTATCCGTAAGGCAAAACGGGTGAGCTTTGTGGGGTTTCAGGGTGTCCCCATTTACGATGTGATCACTCTTTTTGCAAACGGTATTGTAAAGGGAAGCATTACCACTAGGGCATCGGCAGTGGCATTCAATTTTTTTGTGGCTCTATTTCCAACGCTGATATTTTTTTTTACGCTAATACCCTATATCCCAATTGATAATTTCCAGCTGCAACTTCTAAATTTAATTGAGGAGGTGCTACCAATCACTACTTTTAATATGGTTGAGCATACTCTAGTCGATGTGGTAACACACCGTAGCTGGGGATTGCTTTCGTTTGGATTTATTGTTGCGGTGTTTTTTGCGCATAATGGCATTAATGCGCTAATTGATGCCTTTAATGCCACCTACCATTCTATCGAAATGCGACCCTTTATTAATCAGCATTTAGTGGCATTTATGCTTACCTTTTTATTGCCGCTTTTGCTAACCATATCTGTTGCATTGGTTTTCTTTGGCCAGGCAACATTAAACTTTTTGGTCCAAAAAGATATGCTTCAGCTAAACTTTACCTACTATATTATTGTTGTTATTCGGTGGGTTGTAATTGTCATGTTGATTTTTTTTTCAATTTCTTTTTTGTACTATATGGCTCCTGCCCGGCGAACAAAATTTCGATTTATATCTGCAGGATCTATAATGGCAACGGCAATGATTATGGTTACATCCATTGGGTTTTCGTTTTATGTTAATAATTTTGGCCAGTATAACAAGCTTTATGGTTCTATTGGTAGCCTTTTGGCTTTAATGATTTGGATGTTCCTTAACGCCATAGGTCTTATAGTTGGCTACGAGATTAATGCAAGTATAACTACGGCTAAAAACAGGTTGAATGTAAGAGTTTTGAATGATGACTATTCAGAAAATTTCAGAAATAAGAGATGAGTACACCCTAAAAAAACTTACCGAGTCAGATGTGGGTACAGACCCCCATGCGTTTTTTAATAAGTGGCTAACCGAGGCAATACAGTTGCAGTGCAACGAGCCTACCGCAATGACTTTAGCTACATCTACATTCGACGGCAAACCTTCGGCAAGAATAGTATTGCTAAAAGAGGTCGATACCGGGTTTACCTTTTATACAAACTACGATAGCCGAAAAGGGCTTGAGATACTACAAAACCCTTACGGCGCTTTGCTCTTTTTTTGGCCTGAATTACAGCGAGAGGTTCGTATTGAGGGGGCTATTAAAAAAGTGAACGAGGAGCAGTCGGACGAATATTTTAGAAACCGCCCGACCAAAAGCAAGATTAGCGCCTGGGCTTCGCCCCAAAGCAAGGTTATTCCAAGTCGAAAATATTTAGAGAGCTTAAACTCCGATTTTCGGGAGGAGTTTTCGGGGAAAACGATTCCCAGACCCCCCAATTGGGGCGGTTATGCTTTGATTCCTTCGTTATTTGAGTTTTGGCAGGGTAGGTCAAACCGACTTCACGATCGCATACAGTACACACTACATAACGATGAATGGATTATTGAGCGGTTGGCTCCTTAACCCTTGTATTTAACCCACATTATTTATCAAATTTATTGTACTAAGCTAATTTTCAATTAGCGTTTCAAATTCCACCTCAATAGGCTTGTCTTCAATAAAATTAAATTGTGTAAGCTTACGCATTTCGTAGTAAAATTGCCAGTAGTTTCTCATGGCCGAAATGTATTTTGAGCGAGCATTATCCCGTTCGGTTTGGGCGATATTTAGCTCTATCACATCAATTTTACCAATTAAAAACCGTTCTTTAGTTACATTGTATCGATTTTGCGCAATGGTGTCGGCTTTGGCTGTAAGCTGTAGCTGGGTTTCTTGTAGGTTGAACTCCATTACTTTAAGAAAGATATTCTGCTCAAAATCGATGAGCGACTGCTGGATATTCGTTTTTACTACCTCGCGACTCGATTCGGCCATTTTTACCCTTCCTCGGCCAAGGCCCCAGTCGAGTATCGGAACGGTTAACCCAACCCTAACGCCTTGCTGATCCATTGGGTCGATATAGGCATCCTTAAACTCTTCTGAGCGCTGAGTAAGGCCATAGGTGGCAAAAAGATTCGCGCTAAAACCGCGGTTGGCCTTTGCCTGTGCCACATTTCTGTCCGATTCAATTACTTGTCGTTCGAACTGAATTATTGTTGGATTATTTGATTTGGCAAGTGAGAATACATTATCAAACTTTAATTTTGTTTTTGGGAAATGAGTTGGAACTATTAGCTCAATATCGTAGTCGTCTTTCATGCCTAAAAACGATGTTAGCCTGAATTTCTTTAGCTGTAGGTCAATTTCGGCCTCATTCACAGAGCTGCCAGCATTTAGGTAGCTTAGTTCCATTTGGAGCAATTCATTTTCGGCAATGGTACCAATGTTATATCGTCCTTTTGCTATTTGATAGAGCGTGTCGGTGTTGGCGTAGTTTAGCATAGCCGTTTTAACGTTTTGTTGTGCCAAAACGAGATCGAAAAAGTACTGAATGGCTTCACCTGCAATTGTTTCCATCGACTCGATGTATTTTCGCTTTGCCTCTAAATACTTTAGGGGTTCAACCTTTTTCTTCCACTTTAGCTCGTTGAAGCCGAATATTGGTTGGCTAAAACCAAGCTGTATTGGTACAGACATGTAGTTTTTTCCGCTATTATCTCCAAAGAAATCGGTGCGCTCAAGGTTTGAGCTGGCAAAAATCCTGCCGCCAGTTAGTCCAATATTTTGATTTAACGATAGCCCCAGCGAGGCAGTGTTCGAGTTTTCTTCAATATACTTATAGGTGCCATCTTCTAGTTGATAGCGAACGAGACTCCTGTTTAGATTGGGAAAGGTTCCGTTAAGGGTGAGGCTAGGTAAATACTCGGCCTTATATGTTCTGTGTTCCCAGTATGCCGAACGGAATTGATGCTTAGCTAGTATGGCTTGAGGCGAATAGTCTCTTGCTAGCTCGAGCACATCGTCGATAGATAGGGTAGTGGTTGCTGTTTGCGAAAAAGAAACGCTTATGGAGAGTAACAGCAGTAGGTTTAGGAGAGTTTTTTTTGGGTACATAGTAGTAAAATATTTCAAGTATTATTCGTAACGTAACGATTCAATGGGGTCTTTGTCTGCAGCTCTTTTCGCTGGCGAGAGTCCGAAAATTACTCCAACCGCTGCCGATACGCCAAAAGCTACTACAACCGATAGGGGTGATATTACGGTTAAAATGCCCGATATGCGGGTAATAAGAAACGATAATACTACCCCAAGAATAATTCCAATAAGCCCTCCCGAAACGCTTATAAGCACAGCTTCGGAAAGGAATTGGGCAACTATGTCGGCTTTTTTTGCGCCGATGGCCAAACGTGTTCCAATTTCTTTTATTCGCTCCATAACCGAGGCAAACATAATATTCATAATGCCAATACCACCTACCACAAGCGAAATGCTTGCTATGGCGCCTAGCACAATGTTGAATATATCCTTCGTTCGTTGCTGCTGCTTTAGTAGCAACTCGGGTACAATTATCTCAAAATCTTTAACCCCTGCATGTCGCCTTAGCATCATGCGGCTTAATATATCAGTGGTGCTAGGTATATCTTCGGTTTTAGCAACCTGAACAATAATCCTGTCTAGCTGGTGGTAATTTTGCTGCGATTGAGTTTCGGCTGAAATTCCAACTATTCGAAACATGCCTCTGCCACTTATAACCTGACTCTTCTTTGTGTTGACCAATGCTCGGTTTTTGTATCGCATTAGCATGGTTTTCACCGGGATGTAAACGTTATCGTTGTACACATTAACGCCAGCACTTTCAAAACCAGTGAGCGTGATATCCGTTTTTTCGAGAATGCCAATTACTTGCAGCCAAACCTGACCAAACTTTATGTATTGTCCGATGGGGTTGGTGCCACTAAAAAATCTATTTTTTATATTAGCCCCAATAATACAAACGGGTATACCGTGTTCAAGCTGGTAGTTGGTAAAAAATGTTCCTTGCTCTAGGGGTAGGTTAAAAAGCTCAAAGTAGTCGGGCGAAACGCCCAATATTTTTGCTGGCATTCTGAATGAGCTGAACTGTACAAACGAGTTAAGGCTAATTTCGGGGCTCACTTTTTCGACGGCAGGAATAATTTGTTGTATTGCTTCCATATCGAGAAGGGTTAATCCTGGCGAAAATTTTTGCTTTTCTGTCTCCCCACCCTCTTGATCCGAAGTGTCATCCTTCTCTTCAAAAATAGGATTTATGATGATGTTGTTAACCCCAACCATTTCCATTTGCTCTAGGATTTCTTGCTGTGCCCCATTGCCTATGGCCATCATGCTTATTACGGCAGCAACCCCAAAAATAATGCCTAGTGCCGTTAATACTGATTTTAATTTATTTGAGAGGATTGACTCAACAGCAATGGTTATATCGTGTAAATAGCGTTTGTACATCTTATGTTCGCTTAATTTGTTATGTAGCCGATTTTTTAAAAATCAGCTGTAAAATTTAGTAACCCCAGCTACTTGCTGTTTTGGTTGGGCATTCGACCGCCTCTACCTCGGGGTCTTCGAAGCTTATTTCCATTTTCCCTGTTGTCGACTTTAGCCTGCTCCTCTTTCTGTTTCTGTTCTGCTAATCGGGCTTTAATTTCGGGTATTAACTCTAAACCAGCAAGGGTGAATTTATCGGTATTCTCAGGAATGCTAATGTACACCTCTTCGTTTTCGTTTAACCCTTTCTCAACTATAATAAAGTTTTCGTTCTGTTCGCCTAGCATTACTATCTGCTTTTTGTTTTTTGTGGTATAAACAAAGCTAATACTATCTCCAGCATTAACCGCTTCAAGCGGAATGTAAAGAACGTCATCAAAGCTTCGAGTTACAATCTGGTTGCTGGTGGTCATTGAGGGGCGAAGTATTGGGTCATACTCATTAACCCTAATTATTACCTCAAAAACTTTTGCATCGGTGTTGGGTAGCTGTTCGCCAATGTTTGCAACATCGGTTACAACACCCGTGTACGCTTTTTCGGGGAAAGCGTCAACACCAATTCGAACGGGCTGGTTTACCTTTAGCTTACTAACATCAATTTCGTTAACATAGGTTTTTGAAATCATTACCGATAGGTCGGGAAGCGTTGCAACGGTTAAATCCCATGGGCTGATGCTTGACCCAACGCTTCGTTTTTGCCCACCCCATTCTCTGAAGTAAATAACCATGCCAGGTTTTGGTGCTTTAATAATGAATTTTTCTAGCACATTTAGCATGTCTTGTTTTTCACGTTTTTGTCGAGCTAAACTTATTGATACCTCGCGCATTGAGGCTTCAGCTTGTTCTTTTTTTAGCGTGTAGTTCCGCTTGGCCTGCTTAAAGTTTCGCTCGGCACGCTCTAGGTTAATTTGTGCCTGCCGTTGGGTGGCTGGGGGTTCAAACTTCGATTGGTCAACCACTATCTGTTTTTCCTCCAGCTCGAACTCTAGGTTTATAAGGTCATCTCGTAAGCTGCGTAATTGAAGGGTTGTGTCGAGCTGGGTTTTTAAGAATTGTTGCTGGCTGGTTTCCTCTTCGTCTTCTAACTCTTTAAGCCTGTTGCTCAGCGAGCTTCTGTCGAGTGTGGCAACGTATTGACCCGAGTCAACCACGGTACCTTCTGGAATTAGATCCTGAATTTTTATATCCGAAACCCTAAAGCTTCGACTTTGGCGAAGTTCAGAGGGACCGGTAATATCCTCTTTATTCTTTGCTTGCAATTCACCGGTTATGGTTACTAGAATCTCGAAAGGACCTTTATTAACCTTTACTTTTTGTGGTATTACTCCCGTTTTTTTTGATGTGGCGATAGCTATAATAATTATTATTGCTGCCAGTGCAGAGAGGGCAATGATTACTTTCTTCTTCATTTTAATTTGTATTATTATAAAGTAATTGCAGATTTTAGTTACAGGTGAGACTAGCAGTAACTTCCGAAAGCTTAATCCCTCATTTGTTAAATCTTCGAAATTAAACCCATTGCCTTTTTAGCCAGCGCATCTGCTTTTTCTGGGGTGCTACTTTCGGCGTATATTCTAATAATAGGTTCTGTATTCGATTTCCTTAGGTGAAGCCATTCTCCCTCAAAATCAATTTTTAACCCATCAGTAGTGTTGGTTTTTTCGTTTACGAAGTGGTTCTCTAGTTTTTTTAAAACCTCATCGGGGTTCATGCCCTTTTTAAGTTCAATCTTATTTTTTGAAATGTGATATTCTGGATATTCGCTCTTTAATGTTGAGCATTTTTTACCGCTTTTAACCAAAAGGGTTAAAAACAGAGCAATTCCCACTAGTGCATCGCGACCAGCATGAAGTGTAGGGTATATAACTCCACCATTCCCCTCGCCACCAATAATGGCATTGGTTTCGCGCATTTTTGCTACAACATTTACCTCGCCAACGGCTGCTGCCGAATAGTTTCCACCATGTTTTAAGGTAATATCGCGAAGGGCAGCAGTACTTGATAGGTTAGAAACAGTATTGCCCGGAGTTTTGCTTAAAACATAATCGGCAACGGCTACTAGAGTATACTCTTCGCCAAACATGGTTCCATCTTCGTTTACTATGGCTAGTCGGTCAACATCGGGATCAACTACAAACCCTACATGGGCACTATGAGCCTTAACCGCTTCTGAGAGTTCGGTTAAATGTTCGGGAAGGGGTTCGGGGTTATGCGGAAATTCGCCCGTTGGGTCGGTGTATAGCTCAATAATATTTTTAACGCCGAGCGCTTTTAGTAGTTTTGGAATGGCTAATCCGCCAACAGAATTAACACAGTCTATTGCAACTGTGAGGTTCGCATTTGCAATGCTCTCCTTGTCCACTAGTTCCAACTCCAGTATTTTTTCAATATGCTTATCTAAATAGGAGTCGTTATTAACAGCATGCCCAAGCCCATCAACCTCGGGGAACGAGAATGTTTTCTTTTCAGCAAATTCTAGCACAAGCTTTCCGTCGGTATCGGGTAAAAACTCGCCCCGCTCGTTAAGAAGCTTTAGCGCATTCCAGTGCCTAGGATTGTGGCTAGCTGTAATAATAATGCCACCCTGTGCTTTTTCTTCGGTAACCGCTATTTCAACGGTTGGTGTGGTGGCAAGCCCTAAGTTTACAACGTCAACCCCAGAACCAGTTAGGGTGCCAATAACTATGTTGCTAACCATTTCGCCCGAGATGCGAGCATCACGACCAACAACCACTTTACACTTTTTGCCTTTGTTCCTTTCCTTTACCCATTGGGCGTATGCAGCGCTGTAAAGCGCAATATTTATTGGGTTTAATCCCTCGTTTGGAGCACCACCTATGGTTCCCCTTATCCCTGATATAGATTTTATTAGCGGCATGAGCTTCTGTTTAGGTGTGAAATAATTAACAAAAGTGGCAATATTTTCATGTAAAGGCAAATGAAACACACTCTTTGACTAGCGGTATGTATAGTAACTTTGGTTTCATATACTATTCCGCATTATCCATCAAATTTGTAAAAGGTGAGTTTAAATGCGGGTTACACCTTTTTATTTGGAGCTAAATATTTATTAAAAAGTAGCAAGCCAACAATAGTTAAAATGCCTATCCCGCAGAACATTAGCCAGAATAAGCTTGGGCGCCCCATTTCGGTTACAAGCTTTACGTAGGTAAACGCGCCTAAAATCCCACCAATCCCACTGCCAATTACTCCGTATAAAAACGAGTAACCGAGGTATAGCGCCTTTTTATCGGGTGGTGCAATAAGGCCCACGTACGAAATAAATTTTGGGTGAGCAGTCATTTCGCCAATTGAGAAAATAATTATTCCAACCATAAAAACCCAAGCATGCGATGATATGGCTAAAATCCCCATGCCTAAGGTGCCCATACTAATGCCTACTACCATGGTAGGTAGGGCTTTGGCGTTTTTAACAATCATCGAAATAACTAGCTGAAGAATAATGATGGTGCCAGCGTTGACCACAGTTATATGCTCGGCCTCAAAAGTCCACGAGGGGTTGCTGGTAAATAGTGCGAGAAACCTATTTACCGCATTGTTAACGGGGGTCATATCCATGTATTCGGTTAAATACCACAGAACCGAGTCGAACATTTGGAAGTATAGTATCCAAAAACACGAGTAGATGGCAATCATAACAACAAAGCGATAGTCCTTTAGTACCATTATCATGCCCTTCAGAACTTCGCCTAGTTTTTTCTTTACCTCGGGTTTCGTGGGTTCTTTGTATGCAAATAGGGTTAATAGTATAAGCCAACCAGTTGCAACGGAAGCCATTATAAATATATAGTTCCAACCCAATTTTTTTAAATATGGGACTAGCAGTAACGGAAAAAGGAATGCACCAAGGTTTATTGTCCAGTAGAAAATACCAAAGCCTAACCCCGAGTTGCTCTCGTCGGTGCTGCGGGCAATAGTTCCCGAAATTATAGGCTTAAAAAAACCCGCACCGGTTACCATAAGCATTAAGCTAGCAAAAACAACGTAGTAGTTCGTGCTAAAGCTGGTAAAAAGGTAGCCTAACGACATTACAATAAACGAAAAAATCAGTGTTTTTTTGTACCCAAACTGGTCGGCTAGCGCGCCGCTCAAAATTGGCAGCAGGTAGAGCAGAGGGGTTATAACACTTTTTATAACACCAACACTCTCTTTCGAGAACCCAAGTCCGCCTTTGCTTATGTCGAGAACTAGGTATACCGATAGCACCGACATGACTCCGTAGTAGGCACCCCGCTCAAAAAACTCCATGATAATTACGGTCCAAAAATTCTTTGGAAAAGAGGTTAATGATTTCTTTTTCTTGTTATTTTCCATCTCTTTAGTTTTTTTGTTGATGAATAGCTTCCCAAAACTAGCTGTTTATTTTTTTTATAGAAAGGGTGCCTGCCAATGTTTTTATAATTTGTTATTTGCGTCAGTAAAGCCTTTGAAAATCAGTACTTAAATAAAGGTTAAAAGTAAGCGAGTTTTATTATTATTTATGCAGATCAATACATCACGTAGGGCTTTATGCCGTTTCGTTAGCATGGTACTATCCACTGTTCACAGTTGATTTACCACCAAAATATTTTAAGAAATATAAATTACCTGATTAAGAAAAAGGAGGGGGGCATAAATAAAATGGCAAGCATTTTGACAACTAATTACATAATTTTATACCTTTACCAATATCATACGTAAACCAGAAATACACATTAACCATGCGATATCCCTTGTTACTTCTAATTGCTGTTTTTTTTCTTTCGGCATCCGTTCAACATCTAGAAGCTCAAACATTAGATCAATCGAAGCATCAGTTTGAGAAGATTTTTGAAAAAGAGAACCAGTTAAATAGGTTTGCCAGTTATGGTAAGTTTAAAAATATTGAGCGTTTAAGCTTTTACCCAGATACGCTTCCCACCTGGTTTTTTAAATTACCAAGGTCAACCGCTTCAACAGTTTACGCCATTGGTATTTCAGATCCTGACCTTACGCCCGAAGATGCTGTTTTTCAGGCTTTACATAGAGCAAAGTCGTTGGCAGTGCTATATAATAAATCGCTAGTACAGTACTATAGGGATGTTTATACCCTAGATAATGTAAATGGCGGATACAAAAGCTACGGGCAGCGGTTTGATACATACTTTAAACTTAAAAGCACAACGAAAGTCGATAGCAGCTGCTTTAAAATGGTGCAAGCACACCTTACCCGTTACAACGAGGCGGTTGTTTTAGTTCGTTTTACACCTCCTATTGCCGACAATTCTATGGTTGAGCAGATAGCTACTGTTGGCAAAGTATTATACATTGAAACTCAAGTGGATAATAGTTTTGAATCTCAAGCAGAGTACGAGTTTATTACAAGTCATAAAAACTATTTAGGTGTCGATATATCATCGCATTTTACTTACCGAGAGAAAGGCAAAAGATTTTTGTCGATATCCAATTTTTTAGGTAATACCTTTGATTATCCCATATACAATTATAAATACTTTAACCCAGGTTGTGAAAAAAACACTGATCCGTTAATTAGTTACAACGGATTATGGAGTATTTACGCTAAAAAATTTCTTCAGCAGCTTACTCTCGAAACCCAGGAAACCTCAGTTTACATTAAAAATCTAGATGAATCGTATGCCTCCGAAACACGTAATTTAGTTAGAGAGAAAGCAATAAGAAATGTTCAATTACAAATTAATGGCATTGAATTTGGTATAGATAGTTTGACTTTTGATTTACATGTAATTGAGTTAGATTAGAAATAATGCATTAACCTCAAAATGTAACACTATGGAAAAGAGATTGAAACGGGTGCTTATGGTTTTATGCCTTGTAACGTTAAGCATGCCAAATGTTTTTGCCCAAGAGTTTACAGATCTTAAAGCTAAGCAGCTGGGTAAGAATATAAATATAGAGTACGCTATTGTAGGCGAAAATATTGGACAGCAATTTATGGTTAGTCCAAGTTTTTCTACTGATGGGGGAAAGTCGTTTCTAGAGATGAAATCGGTTTCTGGATACGTTGGTAACAATGTTCATGGCGGGAAAAATCAGGTTGTAATTTGGAACGTTCTAAATGATCTAGCTTCGTTGCATGGCGATGTGGTTTTTAAGCTTAAAGGTAAAACAACCATAACCAAACCGCTTGAAGATAACTTTAGCGATTTTGTTTTTAAGCTGGTTAGCCTACATCATACTGAGGATAATCAGCTCGAACTGGTATTGAATATTACCAATAATGGGAAAGCGCGCGAGCTTAAATTAATTAATGGGCTAATTACCATTACCGATTTTAATCGCAAAACCTATGATGCGCAAAGAGGAAAATTGGGCGAGGTGGTTGGTTCACAGCGCTACTCAACACCACAACGACCATTTAAGACTGGCGAATCGGTTAAGGCTTTGTTTACCTTTGATAGAATCCCTAGCGATTTAAACAGGGTTATGAAGCTAAGTATTGGTGCCGAAATACTAACATTCTCAACGTTCGGGCTCGATAATCTTGAGATTAGTGCAGTTCAATTTCAAGATTTCTCAGTGTCAAGCACGCCTACAATTTCAATGACCCAAACCGCATCAAAGGAATTTGAAAAAACAATATCCGCATCGTTAAACATTCAAAAGCCCGAACCAAAAGTAGATAATGCCGATGTTAAACCTCCGTCTATTTCAATTTTAAGTCCAGAGGGTATTTCATTGGTTGGAAACGAGGCAACCCGAGGCCGTCCGTATTGCCGTATATCTACTGGTTTAGACGATAGGAGCTCACGTTCAATAGGCGATGATAGAGGAGTTACTGTGCTCGAAGAGAGCTTGTATGTGAAGGGTACAGCAACCGATGAGAGCGGTATTTTCGAGGTGGTTGTTAATGGCAGGAATGCTTCGATGTTGCCCGATAGTGAGTTTGAGGTAACCGTTCCGCTTAAGCTTGGTCGTAACGATATTGTTATCCGATCTATGGATATATATGAGAATAGCGTCGAGCATAAGTTTATAGTGCACCGTAAGGATTCGCCCAACCAAAAGGTTTCATCGGATACAGAGGAACTCGATTTGATTTTCGATGCGCCCCGAACCCCAAAATACTACGCGCTAATTGTTGGTGTAAACGAATATCCCGATGCAGGAATCTCAACACTACAGAATCCCGTTCGCGATGCTGCAATGCTAGCTAAAACGCTTGCAGAGGGGTATACTTTTGAGGCAGGAAATATATCTTTTCTTAAAAACCCAACCCGAGGACAGCTTATTGATGAGCTGGATCGATTAACGCGTACTATTAGTAAAAATGATAACTTGCTAATTTTTTATGCTGGTCATGGGTATTTCGATTCTGAAACCGAGTTTGGCTATTGGTTACCGTCTGATGCATCGGCGTCAAGTACGGGTAATTGGATGGCAAATAGTCAGCTAAAAGATTACGTGGCGGCTATTAAAAGCAAGCATACGTTGCTTATAGCTGATGCTTGTTTTGGAGGGAGCATTTTTAAGGAGCGTAAGGCTTTTGCCGATGCCACCAATGAGCTAAATAAGGTGTTCGATAAGAAAAGTAGAAAGGCAATGACTAGCGGTGCGCTTACCGAGGTGCCCGATGAGAGCGTGTTTATTAAAAATTTGGTTAAGCAATTACAGGTTAATACTCTCGACTATCTTTCTGCCGAAGAACTTTTTAGCAGCTTCAAAACAACCGTTATGAACTCGAGTACCACTGTACCACAGTATGGCGATATTAAGGGAGCAGGCGACGAGGGGGGTGATTTTGTTTTTGTAAGGAAGTAGATTTTTAGTTCTTTTTTGATAAAAGGCGCCCCAAATTGCTTTAGGGCGTCTTATCTTTTTATAGAAACAGATATTCATTTTTTTCAACAATACTTTGGGAGGATGAGTTGATATTCTTATTTTTGGAAATCATTGGCGTCCGGTTAATATTTATAGATTCCTCCCTACGGTCGGAATGACAGGGCGTTGAGTTGTATTTGTTATTGACAAAGCCATTTCTATTTTCAACGGTTTTGTCGAACATACGTTTCAGAGCGAAACGCAGTGAAGCGAAGAATCTATTATGTTTAACTTTGTTTTTACCGGACAATAGTGTTTGGAAATAAGCTATTTTAGTAATATCTGTAATTTTATTTTTTATGAATAATGTATTTACAATTACCATGAAAAAAACATTGTTTTTTTTAGCTATTACAACTCTTTTTGTCAGCGTATTGTCAGCACAGGAGGTTGACCCTAAAATTGTTCGGTATATTGATAAGGTTGAACGTGCTAAGGATAGGGTTAAGGATGCTGATGCACGCTTATATCAGGCAGATAGCCTTATGGCAGATGGAGAGAAGATTAAAGAAAAAGCAGAAGCTACACTTAAAGAGCTAGCTCGCGAAAAGAAGAATATCGAAAGGGACTACTTTAATGCAAAAAAGCCGCTTGAGCGACAGCTTAGGTCACGCGATAGGGAAGAGGTGAGCCAAGCAAAAGCTCAAATTCGGGAGGTTGAAGCTGATTACAGGGAAAAGGATAGAGCGTGGAATACTGAGTACAGAGCAGCCCTTAGGGAGTATAATTCGGGTGAACGTCAGGTAGATAAGGGTAAAGAGTACCTGAAAAAAGCGAAAAGCCGAAAAAAGGAAACCGAGAAAAAGCTTAAACAGGCCGAGAAAGCACTTTTAAAAGCTCAAGAAAAATTAGCGGAAGAGGCTAAAAACTAGAGCTGAGAGTAATTTTTATTGCAAAGTTATCTTTCCAACTATCGTGGGCATAGTGCCCCCAGCGGTAGTATGCTCCTATACCAATAGATGAAAAGGAGTTTGATAAAATACTGTTTATAATGATACCGCTCTCAAAAAATCCTTTGCTAAAAGTTTTTGGTTGAACTAGATTAAAGCTATGCTGATTGCGTGGTGTATAGTTACCAATGGCAAAATTTTGTGCCATTACGAGTTGAGGCTTAAAGGTTTTGGTGTGTACTTTGTTTAGTAAGTTGCCAAAATTATGGCGAATAAAAAGATATGCATACCTATCTGAAACAAATTCGAACGGTGCAGCCGTACCAAATGCAATATCGCTATCAATAGAGTATGTGCCCATGTTTCCTGGGGCAAAATATAGTAGTGAGGTTGGAGTACTCCCCACAATACGTCCACCGGTAAGAGTAAACACCGTTTTTCCAATAGTTCGGTACTTTATCCTATGCGCTATTTTTGTTTCAAACCGTGTATAATTAAAACCAGTATTATTGTATTCAAAACCCTTAAACAGGTTGAACCACATTACAGGATACTCGGTTTTTAATGGCCTCAACCCTTTTAACGTTTCCATAAAAACCTCTTGCTTGGCGAACCTAATCTTTAATCCTACTTCGTTTGTACTATACTCATACTCAGAGTTCCGCTGGGCGTGATTATAGCCATAACCCGAGGTTATATTGAAGTTAGACCGACTTGCTATAATCCCAATATTGAAACGCTTAAAAACCCTAAAACCAAATTTTGCGGAGTATTTTTGCATGTAGTCCATTTTGTCAACCATAAAGCTACGATACAGCTCATCATTAATCAAATTCTGTTGCTGATCAAATGTAACCTCGCCTGGTTCCCGAACATCATTTTGGTAATTGCCCTCAATAAAAACCTGATGCAAATCGCTTAGAGTTACCCTGGCAAAACCCCCATATTTATTTTTTTTATCGCGAAAACCGTATGCATAGTATCCGCCCAGATAGAACCATTTCGAAACCCTTTGGTTTGTTTCAAGCCCTAGGCCAAGCCTATACCCCTCAAATTTATTGAAACCCATTAATTTATTCAAGTTTAGATTTACATAGCCAATGGGTATTTTGCCCATTAGCAAGATGTCAAACATTGACGTTAGTCGATCGAGGTTTACTTGTCGGCTTAGGCTGTCGATATACTCGTAGGTTCTTAGCTCCTGTTTCGTAAGCGAATCGTTTCGATATTGCATCCAAAATGTTTCATTTCTGGTTGCAGCTTCAGGAGCGAATTTTAGCTCAACGTGGCTAAAATCCCTTGCTTTTAGGTTAGGGGCTAGGTTTATATTTTTGATGTAATTACTACCATATCCCACTATGGTGTATTGTTGTATATTGCTGTTATTGGATGGGTTGGTACTTACTGGGTTTAGGTATAGCGTTGTGTTAAGCTCCACTGGGAACCATTGAATGCTGTCGATATAGCTATAGCGTTGCTGAATTTTTACGTTGAAGGCCGACGATGGCGGTTCAACCGGTTCGGCAATTACATTTTGTATAGCATACCCGTTTGAGTTGATGCATAGTACTCCTTGTAGAGCCGAGAAGTTTTTTTTGTTAAGTGGTGCAAATGAAATAACGAATAGGGTATCGGCATCTGGTGTGTAAAGCGTATCTTCTAAAATAAAGAGATAGCGTCGAGTACTATTTTTGCTTATGGGGTTAAGGTATAGCTTGCCCCCAACATTAAGTAGCTCAGGAAAAAATGAGAATGATTGGTATTGGGTGGAAAGGTATGCAAGTAGGGGGTCTTTTATACCCGATATTTTTGAGGCCAACACCGTTTCAAGGTTTCGGTTAGGATGCATAAAAACGCGTTGCGTAACCGATTCGAGCATAAAAAGATGTTGTCTTTTTAAAAAATCTTCAACTTTTTGTTTAACCAGATCGTCGGTTGAGGAACTATCTGTAATAGTTGAGGTTTTTACTGTATCGCGGTTTACAGTAAAGTACATTTTATTGTAGCTATTATAGCTAAACTGGGGTAATCGTTCAGGGTTGTTTTTTTGCCTGTTCGTGTAGGCTTTTCGTATTATTCTGTGAGCAGGGTTAGCGCCTGGTTTTACAACTATTTCTTTAAGATTGTATGTGGTTGGTGTTAGCCCAACCAAAATGGGGTTTATAAAACTCTTTTCGGTAATGGCTATAATTTTTGGTTCGTAACCTATGTAACTCGTTTTTATGCTTTTTATGGTATGCTGGGTTATTATCTCAAACTTGCCATCTAAATTTGTTGAAACGCCTTGCCCCATTTCATTATAAACAATATTTACAAAAGCAAGTGGGTGTCCAGTATTCGCATCAACAATTTTACCCCTAAGGGTTTGTTGAGCAACTAGTGTGGGGAATAACCAGGTTAAAAGAATTGCGGTTAATATGAGACGCTTCATGAAAATTAGTTAGCTATTAGCGTGTTTTATAGTTTAGCAAAAGTAAAAAAAAGCGGAATCAATACTAAACCGATTCCGCTATTACTTGTATTTTAATGAAGAGATAAAAAGAATTAGTTAAATCTGTTCATCTTTAACATGTTAACTTCCTTTTCTGATAAGAATCTCCATTTTCCTCGGGGCAAGTTCTTTTTTGTTAGACCTGCAAAGTAAACCCTGTCGAGCTTTATAACCCTGTAGTTCAATTTTTCGAAGATACGGCGTACAATTCTATTTTGTCCCGAATGAATTTCTATTCCAACAATAGATTTATTCACTGTGTTAGGGTATTCAATGGCATCAGCAGCAACTAGGCCTCCCTCAATATCAACACCTTTGCGAATTGTTTCCATGTCCTCAGGCGAAACATCACGGTCAAGCTGTACCTCGTAAACCTTTTTCTTCATAAAGCTTGGGTGGGTAAGCTGTTTTGTTAGCTCACCATCGTTAGTGAAAAGTAAAAGCCCAGTGCTATTTCTATCGAGTCTGCCCACAGGATAAATTCTCTGTTCGCAGGCACCCTGAACTAGATCCATTACAGTTTTTGTTGCATTGGGGTCTTCAACGGTGGTTATAAAATCTTTGGGTTTATTTAGAAGGATGTACACTTTTTTTTCAGGGTTTAGGGCTTTATCCTTAAAGCGTACCTCATCGGTAAGCTTAACTTTTACTCCTAACTCTTTAACCTCTTTCCCATTAACAGTTATTTGTCCCTTAACAATGTATTCGTCCGCTTCTCGGCGACTACAAAGTCCTGAGTTTGCAATATATTTGTTTAAGCGTATTAGCCCGTCCTTATCGGTTTTTAGCTCATTATCGATTTCAGGAGGGGTTGTGAATTTTTCCGAGGGCTTTTTAGTCTTCTCAGCGTAAGGTTTTTCAAACCTTGAGGATGTATTTCTTTTTCTTTCCTTTGTGGTTTTTTCAAACTTTGGATTCGACCATTTTTCGGCTATTTCTTTTGAAGGCTTTACTTTTTTCTGTTTAGAAAATTTTTGTTCATAAAAACTTTTTGTTTCGTTTTCTTCGGGCACCCTCTTACTAAATCTATTTTCTTTTGGGGTATCGTCTGCCTTTGGTTTAAAGGTACGTGGCTTATATGTTTTTGCTGAGCCACCTTGTGAATCTGACCGTTTTTTGCCAAAACTTTTACTCGAATTGCCTTTTCGGGAAGGGGAAGCTGCTTTAGTTCTGTTGCTTCGATCCTGGCTGTACGAATCTTTCTTGTTGTCGGATTTACTCTGATCCGTATCGTTACTTTCTTTTGTTTCCGAGTCAAACGACCTACTGGTACGAGGTTTGTATACTCTTGTCGACTCATTTTTGTCGGATTTACTCCGCCTCACGGGTTTCTTTCCGAAATTTTCTTTCTCTCTCATTTTCAGTTTAATTATTAAGAACTTTTACTTTTGCACTTAGCAAATAGGGTACAAAGATACACCAATTTTTTATCAAGTTGTGTGTTTTAGTATTTATTTTGATGTTATTGGGTTGAATGTCAGTTGATTTTGGGTACCACTATTTTTGGTTTCTTAAATTTTGCTTCCCCCTTTCGTTACGTTAAGGCGTTGGTTTTGGTAGTTGTAAATTTCAATCCCAACTATTCGGATGAATAATGTGATTTTTATTGTAATAACAATTTATTGGCGCAAAAAGGCAAAAAAAAGTCCTGAGAATTAATTCTCAGGACTTTTTTATGGGAGCATATATTTTATCTCTTCGATTTCACTTTTCCTTTACTTTTCCCCTTTCCTTTTACAGGGGCTTTTGCTAGAGCTCTTTTGGCAGCCCAATTATTAATATCGTATGCGATTGGCGATGCAAGGAATAGCGATGAGTATGTACCCACAAGAACACCAATAATTAGCCCGAAGATGAATCCGCGAATACTTTCACCACCAAAAAAGAATATGGGTATAAGCACAACTAGTGTACTAAACGAGGTGGAGAATGTTCGGCTCAACGTATCGTTAAGGGCGTTATTCATTGTTTCTTTACGGTCACGTTTTGGGTATAATCCAATATACTCGCGAACACGGTCGAAAATAACCACCGAGTCGTTTATTGAGTATCCAATTATAGTTAGTATTGCCGCAATAAAGGCCTGGTCAATTTCCATGCTAAACGGAACCCTTTGATATAGTATCGAGAATACACCAACAACAATAAGGGCATCGTGGGAAAGTGCCAGAACCGAGCCCATGCCGTACGACCAGTTTTTAAATCGTATTAATATGTAAAGGAATATTGCCAGTAGGGCAAAGAACAATGCAATAAATGCTTCTTGCTTTAAATCGTGAGCAATGGTTGGCCCTACTTTCATACTACTCTGTTTAAAGTTATCTTGATAATCTTTGTGAGAAGTATTATCGGGAAGGAATGGAGTAAGACCTACGTGCAAGAGTGAATCAATTTCATTATCAACATTTGCACCGTCGTCATCAATTTTATACTTGGTTGTAATTTTCACCTGATTTGCAGCACCATAAGTTTTCACTTCGGGGTCTTGACCAAAAATTTCACCAAGCTCATCAGCTATGTCAACGGTTGAAACATCATCTTGAAAACGAACTACATATGTACGTCCACCAGTAAAGTCGATACCGTAATTTAGTCCGCGTATGGTTAACGACCCAACTGCAATTAGGATAACTGCTAATGAAATGATATAGGTTATCTTTCTAGAGCCAATAAAGTTAAATTTAGTTCCTTTAAATGCACCCTCGCTAATACGGTTCGAGAAAGTAATATTGTACTTGCGTTTCTGCATAAAGTGTATTATCAATCGGGTAAGGAATAGTGCGCAGAAAAGTGATGTTATGATACCGATAACAAGGGTTGTGGCAAAACCACGAATTGGGCCAGATCCAAATAGGTATAAAATAACCCCAGTGAGCAGTGTGGTTACGTTACCGTCGATAATTGCTGAGTAGGCATTTTTATATCCATCGGAAATTGCGAGGTTCATTCCTTTCCCTGCTTTCAGCTCCTCTCTAATACGTTCAAATATTAGCACGTTCGCATCCACCGACATACCCATTGTTAGCACAATACCTGCAATACCAGGAAGGGTAAGGGTAGCTTGGAACGATGCAAGCACACCGAACATAAAGAATAGGTTTGCAATAAGTGCAATGTCGGCAATTAGTCCACCTCTATGGCTATAGTAAAATACCATAAACAGGAGCACAATAATAAAGCTGAACATGAACGAGCGTAATCCAGAGTCTATTGCTTCCTGCCCCAGTGATGGGCCAACAATCTCTTCTTGCATAATACGTGCAGGTGCTGGTAACTTCCCCGATTTTAGCACGTTGGCCAAGTCCTTCGCTTCATTAATAGAAAAGCCTCCTGTTATTGATGAGCGACCACCCTTAATCTCTGTATTTACCTTTGGAAAGGAGTAAACATAATCATCAAGAACAATGGCGATTGATTTGCCAATATTATCGGCGGTTAGTCGAGCCCAAATTTTTGCCCCTTCGGCATTCATACTCATCGATACCTCTGCTTCGCCACCGGTTGAGCTGAAATCGTCGCGAGCATCGCTAATAGCTCCACCATCTAGAGGGGGAGTGCCGTCGCGACTTGTAACCTTAATGGCAACTAGTTCAAAAATACTAGCTGTTTTGTCCCAAGCAGCAGCTTTTTCTGTCCACAATAATTTTAAATCGCGAGGTAATAGCTGTTTTACCTGAGGTAGATTAAGGTAGCTGTTAACTTGAGCAGTATCGCGATAGTGTGATATGCCTACAACAGGGCCTCCCATTAGCTGTCCTTGTTGATTTGTGCTTGGATTTAGTATAGCAAAAAGAGGGTTCTCCTTGGCAAAGTCCTCCTGGTCGAAACTGGTTGTGTCTGTTTCCGACTTAAGCATTTCAAGCAGCTCATCCTCTTCCGAGCCAGTTGTGTCAGCCTGTAGGGTTTCTGCTTCCAGAGTTTCATCTACCTCGGTTGAGGAAACTTCCAGTTTGTCAGCTTTGCTTAACGCTTCCTCGGCCTCCTTAATTTCTTTAACCTTTTTATTGGCTTCCTGAAGGGCAGGGAACACCTCACTGTTTTCGTAAGTTTCCCAAAACTCGAGGCTAGCAGTACCCTGAAGCAATTTGCGAACCCTCTCGGGGTCTTTAATGCCAGGTAGCTGAACAACAATTCTTCCCGAACCTTCTAACCTTTGGATGTTCGATTGAGCAACCCCAAAGCGGTCAATCCGATTTCGGATAATATTATATGAGTTAGAAATTGCACTTTCTGCTTGGTTTCGTATTACCTTTAGAACCTCCTCATTGGTTGAGTTAAAGGTAATCCTGTCGCGTAGGTCAACAGTATTAAAAATTGCCGCCAAGCGTGCATCAGGTGCAACAATTTCGAATGCTTTTCCGAAGCGGGTTATAAAATCTTCGGAAGGTGGCATTTTTCGTGCCATATCAATTGCTGCTACAAAAGCGCTATCGGTGCTATTATTCGATAACGACCGGATGATATCAACAGTTGATACCTCTAAGGTTACATCCATTCCACCTTTTAAGTCAAGGCCTAGGTTTATCTCACGTTCCTTAACCTCTCGGTATGTGTACTGGCGTAACCACATAAAGTTGTAAACGGTTTCGCTAGAGATGGAATCGAGGTAAGATGCCTCCTTTTCTGGGTTGCCCTGCGCATATTCTTTGGCTGCCTTTTCTGTCCTTTTGGCATAAAATGTAAAGGAAAGATGGTAAAGACATACCAGCGTTAATAATACTGCGATTAACTTTATAACTCCTCTATTTTGCATTGGTTTTTGTGTTAAACGATTGATTACTTTTAGTTTATTTTAAAAATGTGGGGCAAATATATTACTTTTTTTGAGAATTGCCATAACACCTGACATTGAGATTGGTTTCTGTGTGTAATTATTATTCACATTCATTATCATTTGGTTGCAACCCATCATATTGGGATTTGCCAAGCGTAATTACCTTTTTATTAAAGTTTAAGGTGGCATTATTGGCATAAAAAAAGTCGCACCCCAGCAAGCCGTCAATGGTCGTTTTAGTTATTTCCTCAAAAAGAGCCGAAACGGGCTTAAGGTCAGTACTAAAAACGCGAAGGCTGGAAAACACGATACTCCCAATTTTTAAATTGGGTATAACCGCCTGTTCAACCTCAAGTTTTTGGGCGTTTATGCCTGCAGCAAATGCCTCCTGATGGCTGTTTTGGGTTATAGTATAATTATTCACTAAACCTTTATCGAGTACGGTTCGCGAAGCACCCGTGTCGATAATGAGAAAAATTGCTTGCCCATCAATTTCTGCTTGTACTATGGGATGAAAACTGCCATCCTCGGTTTCCTTTATTTCGAAGGGTATATTCTTTTCCATTGGTTAAATAAATCGATATCTTGCAAAGGTATAAAAATGGAGCGGCAGTAAAAGCTTTTATCGTTTTTTAAGCAGCACAGTTATACATTTTACTTAATTACTGCGCTACTTATTGATTGTTGCGTGAGTTTTAGGTAAGCGTAGTGAGCTATGTTTTTTTTTGCTAAAAATTTATTAGGGATATGTTTACACGAGAAATGAAATTGGCCGAGGCCGTACAGGTTAACCTTAATACGCTGAATGTTGTAATTCGGTTTGGCATAAAGCTTGGCTTTGGCGATAAGTCGGTTCAAAGGGTATGTGAAGAGTACAATGTGAACACCGATTTTTTTCTCGAAATTTTAAAGGCTTATCACGACCCAAACTACTTTCCGCAAAAACACTTACAGAGTTTTAGTGTGAAAGAAATAGTTGAGTACCTTCGTAAAACCCATCGCAACTATATTGATGATGAGATACCTTACATCGAGTACCACTTAAATCAGATGCTAAGGGGTTGTTCGTACGCTAAGGAGATTGGTTTAGTGCACAATCTTTTTACTGAGTATAAGCAGGAACTTTTTAAGCACCTTAGCTGGGAAGATGAGAAGATATTTCCTTATGCTGAGAGTATCGAAAAAGCTTTTGTTGGGGGACAAGGCTCCGCATCAATAAAAGAGGTAATATCGGCTTACTCAATGACTAATTTTTTAGAGGATCATGATGACATTGAGTCGAAGCTTTATGATATTAATACATTGTTTATTAAGTACTTACCCCCTGTTAAGGAGCAGCAGCTCTGTTTAAAGATTCTAAAAAATTTTTCGTTGCTCGAAAGCGACCTTAACAACCATTCACGTATTGAGGAGAAAGTGCTTGCTCCCAAGGTTATTGAAATGGAAAAACAGCTGCTGACGAGGATATGAGCAAGGTTAATTTTATAGTAATAGAACCCTCCTTTATAGTTCGTAATGGTTTGGTTAAGCTTATCAACGAGTTGCCAAATGCCATTGTTTTGCGTGAGTTTAATCAAGTCAACAGGCTTTTTGATACGCTAAATACTTTAAAGGTAAGAGCTGTAGTGGTTAATACCTCTTTGCTGAGCAATTGGTCGGTTACAGAAAAGAGTAAGCTGGTTGAGATTAAATCCCAAGTCTCTATTATTGCACTTAGCTATTCAGATAATGATGAATCTGAAAAATATAAAGAGTTTACTGATGCTTCGTTAAGCCTATTGGAATCGCGCAGTTCTGTTGTGAATAAAATCAAGGGGGTTATTAGAAAACATCAAACCGATAGCTTGCAGCAGGAGACAGCCGAATTAAGCGAGCGCGAAATAACCATACTTAAGGATGTGGCCATGGGATTTTCGAGCAAGGAGATTGCTGACAAAAACCATATAAGCCCACATACGGTTATTACCCACCGAAAAAACATTACCCGTAAACTTGGTATTAAAACGGTGTCGGGTTTAGTAATTTATGCTATTCTAAATAAATTAATTGAGGTTGATGAGTTAGAGTAGCTGTGTTTGCACCGTCGATTGTTAGTGTAAAAATCATCTTATCAATTAAGAAACGCTGCTTAAAACTAGTTTTTATTAAGCAGCGTTTTTCTTTATTCGTATCACTCTTTTTTCACCCGCATTACTCATCAAATTTGTAAAAGATGAATGTAATTGGGGTTAAAGGCTTTGTAAACTCGTTGCTTCAACCTCACGGTCTACCTTTTTTACTAATCCTTGTAAAACTTTACCTGGACCCAGCTCGGTAAAACTCAGTGCGCCGTCGGCCAGCATGTTTTTCATGGTTTGTGTCCAGCGCACTGGAGAGGTTAGCTGAGCAATTAAATTTTGTTTAATTTGCTCGGGATTGGTATAAGGCCTAGCATCAGCGTTTTGATATATTGGGCAGATGGGTTTATTGAAAGGGGTTGCCTCAATGGCTTGGGCAAGTTCAACCCTTGCAGGTTCCATGAGCGGGCTATGAAAAGCCCCGCCAACTTTTAGGGGTAGCGCTCTTTTTGCACCAGCCTCTTTCAACTTTTCGCACGCTAAATTAACACCCGAAATGCTTCCCGAAATTACTAGCTGCCCAGGGCTGTTGTAGTTTGCAGGAACAACAATATCATCTATTTCGCTGCAAGTTTTTTCAACAACCTCGTCTTCGAGTCCTAGTATAGCCGCCATGGTCGATGGCTCTTTTTCGCAGGCCTTTTGCATGGCTAGGGCTCTTTTATAAACAAGGGTTAGCCCATCTTCAAAAGAAAGGGCTTCGCTTGCAACAAGGGCCGAAAATTCGCCTAACGAGTGTCCTGCTACCATTTGGGGGTTAAATTCATCGCCTAGCATTTTGGCAAGGATTACCGAGTGAAGAAAAATGGCGGGTTGGGTAACCTTCGTTTGCCTTAAATCTTCATCCGTTCCGTTAAACATCATATCGGTTATACTAAAACCAAGTATAGCGTTCGCTTTCTCAAAAAGCTCTTTGGCTAACGCTGAGCTTTCGTATAAATCTTTGCCCATCCCAACAAACTGGGCTCCCTGTCCGGGAAAAATAAATGCTTTCATAGTTGTAGTTTTTTAGCCTGTGTCCAAATTTAAAGGGCAAAAATAGTTCTTTTTGATGTATTACAATAATTTTTTACTTTTTGGTTGATTTTGTTTCGTAGGGTATGCCCTTTTTTTTATAGGAGATAATGTCGTTTTTCCTTATTTTTAAAAGGTAATATTTGTTGTTTAGTGTATAGTAAGTAAAATTTCATCAAAGAATGAAGAATTAACAGGCTCAAACCATTTGGGGTTAAAAGAGAAAAACTATTTTTGTATTTATCTTTAAGGGGAAGTAGATTGTTGAGGCCTCTTGAAAACCTAAAAACCTTTTTTGGGAACAAAAACTAAAATGTAATTTTAATTTCACTGCTATGAAACGATTATTTTTCCTAACAATTTTTATTACTATTTGGGGCGTTAGTAACGCACAACTTTTTACTATAGCTGGTCAGGAGGTTGGATTTGCATACGTAGGGCCCAAAATTGGTACTAACTTCTCTCGTATTACCAATATGGATAATTATGCTGTAAATGCTTCATCAAAAACAGGCTTTCAGATTGGTGCAGTTGGTGAGATTGGGCTTACCAACATGCTTTCGTTTGAAACCGAGCTGGTTTTAACTTCCAAAGGTATGTCCGATGAGTATTCAAAGCAACGGGTTAACTATCTAAGTATCCCGCTTCTAGCTAAGTTGTCGTTTAAAGTGTTGGGGCTGTCTCGAGTTTATGCAACTGGTGGTATGTACAATAATGTTAGGATTAATGCCAAGAGTATTCCCATTGATGGTCAGGGGTTTGACGTAACTCACGTTAACACTGATCATTACACCGTTATTGACTGGGGGCTTTCCATTGGTGGTGGTGCAGCATACGATACCAAGTACGGGTTGATTTGTCTCGATTTGAGGTACGACTTAGGTATTGTAGACATTGGGAAAGACGATTATTTTAACGAAACCCACAGAAACAGTTCGCTTGGGGTAGCCCTTACCTTTAAGTACGATGTTGTAGATTTATTTCTTAGGTTAAAGCAAAAACGTACCGATCCCGATTACCAGTAGGTTGCATTGGGGTTAAGCAAAGTGCGAATAGTTTAATGGGTTTAGCTAACTTTGCGCTATGATTTTAATTGTTGCAGCAACAAGTTTTGAAATTGCACCTTTAGCTAAAGGTGTAGCAGTTAATGAGGGCGAGGTAATTCCAATTCGTACTCACAATGGATTCACTCTTTCTGCCTTGGTTACGGGTGTTGGTGTTGCGCCTACCGCATATCATTTGGGCAGAGCACTCGAAAAAAATAGCATTCAGCTTGTTGTGAATATTGGTATCGCAGGGGCGTATAATCAGGAACTAGCTATTGGTGATGTTACCCTTGTTACCCACGATATTTTCGCCGATTACGGGGTTGATGATAACGGTCACTTCAAAACGTTAGCGCAGCAATCGCTTGCTAACCCCAATCAGTTTCCTTACACCGATGGATGGTTGAAAAGCACAACAGACACCACCTTTTTAAAAGAAGGTGCATTACGTCTAAAAAAAGTTAAAGCCATTACCGTTAGCACTGCATCTGGTTCTGTTCCTTTAATTGAAAAGTGGCGTAAATTATACAATCCAGATATTGAAACCATGGAGGGAGCTGCCATTTTTTACTCGTGCTTACAAGCTAAAAAACCATTTGTTTGTTTAAGGGCAATATCCAATAGAGTTGAACCCCGAAATAGAGGCTCTTGGAGCATACCGCTGGCTATTAGTAACTTGTCGACCCAGGTCGAGGCGGTTCTCCAGAATTTATAGTTTATTGGCATGAAAATTTTGAAATAAATTATAGAAATATGAACCTTTCCATTGCCTTTTCAACCTGTCCTAACGATACGTTTATTTTCGATGCGCTAGTAAATAACCGAATTACTTCGGGTGGTTTTAATTTCGCCAAAACCTTAGCCGATATTCAGGAACTTAATACTATGGCGCTTAGTGGCGACGTAGATATTGTGAAAATTAGTTTCGCTCTGTACCCTTTAATATCCGAAAAATATCAGCTACTCAGCGCAGGTGCCGCTCTTGGCAGAGGAGTCGGCCCGTTGGTAATCTCTAAAAGAAAAATTTATCCCGATGAAATTCAGTACGCTACAGTAGCAGTTCCGGGTACGCATACTACAGCAAATTTGCTGTTCTCGTTGGCATACCCCGAAGTTAAAAAAAAGCGAGTATTTCTTTTCTCTGATATTGAGGAGGCGATACTTGATAACGAGGTTGATGTGGGGGTTATTATTCACGAGAACCGGTTTACCTACATGAAAAAAGGGCTCAGGAAAATATCCGATTTAGGTGATTTCTGGGAAACCCAAACTAAACTACCAATCCCTCTGGGTGGTATAGCTATAAAGCGATCTTTACCTCAGACCATAAAACTAATGGTAAACCAGCTGGTTAAAACAAGCGTTGAGTTTGCCCTAGAAAATCCTAAGGCATCGTTCGATTTTGTGCGAAATAATGCGCAGGCTATGGAGGTTGAGGTTATGCAAAAACACATTGAACTGTATGTTAACGAATTCTCTGTTAATATAGGCGAGTTTGGTAAAAAAGCCGTTGTTGAATTATTGGCTAGTTCAGATGCCAATAAGGCTGAAAAAGTCACCGATTTTAAAAAGTTGCTGTTTGTTGATTAGCGTTGGTTTTACTCTATAGGTAATGATAATTTATTGTTGTGAGTGAACAGTTTTTGTTGACGAACGTTAGGTTTTTTAAACAGATGTAAATGTATGTATTTGCATGCGTTTTTGTTTTTGTATATCTTTAATTTTTATTGACAAATTTTGGCAGAACAAAAAACATATACTAGACCTTTTTTTGGGAAGATGAAAATACTTCTCGAACGCATAAACTCACTTGAAGATAATTGGTACGTTGAGTTTTGGGACGAGCATTATTTTTTCTTTGGTATTGAAGTGTATAACCGAAGACGCGAGGTTGTTAAGGTTGATAACTTTGGTAAACCTTCATCACGTAAAACAGGCTAAGATTATTACCGCAGAGTTTTTGCTAATTAGTTACTGTCACCCCATTCTTTCAATTGTGTTACCATCTCTAAAAGGCTGTAGCTTATAGTTGCAGTAACTAAATTTTTTTTTCAGTGCAGCTATGGTGTCAGCCGAATGGTATTCAGGTATTTCGGTTGTTCTCAGCTGGTAGTCAATTCCACTTTCTCTTAGTATTTCAACCGACTCCTTTACGCAATTTACCAAATTCGGGTTATCGCAACCACATATTTTGCTGTACTCATATTGCTTTAGCGTTGTTTTAATATCCATTGCAACATAGTCAACACTATTATCTGCAATTAATTTTTTTAGCAAGGTTGGGTTTGAGCCGTTGGTATCGAGTTTTACAGGATATCCCAGCTCCTTAATTGTTTTAATAAATGTACTTAAATCGTTATGAAGTGTGGGTTCGCCACCCGTTATAACCACACCATCGAGCCACTGTTTTCTTTTTCTCAGGTGCTCAGTAATTGCAGCTACCTCAATGTCTGGGGTTTGCTCAATGAGTTTTGGCAAAACGAGCGATGGGTTATGGCAAAACCCGCATCTAAAATTACAACCCTTAGTAAAAATTACGGATGTAATTTTGCCCTCCCAGTCTATAAAACTTTGCTTAACGAAACCTCCAATGCGCATGAGTTTTTAGTTTTTTTTAATGTATAGGGATTACCCAAATTAGCTTACGTAAGCTAATTTGGGCATTCCTATTAAAAATTAGAGAGGGCTAGTTGCAGCCACAGAACTAACAAGTTCTGGTTTCGATGCCCCTAAGGGTTTAGAACCATCATTATAGCTTGCAAATAGTTTTCTGTCTTTAAACTCCTGCTGTTTTCCGTTGTTCCATTGTTTTACTGGTCGCATGTAGCCCACAATACGGCTATATACCTCGCAGTCTGAGTTGCATTTCGGACAGGTAAAGTGCTCGCCTGGCACGTACCCGTGCGAGGGGCAAATACTAAATGTGGGCGATATGGTTAGGTACGGAAGGTGGAAATTGTGAGCAATTTTCCGAATAATATTTTTTGCAGCAGCAGCGGGCATGTTGTTCTCTCCTGTAAAAAGATGAAGCACAGTTCCTCCTGTGTATTTTGTTTGCAGCTCATCTTGCAGCGTTAAAACTTCAAAAATATCATCGGAGAAATTTACGGGCAGGTGGCTTGAGTTTGTATAGTAGGGTGCTGCTCCTTTTTGGAATGCATCATGGTTCGCCGTTATTATGTCAGGATATTGAACGGTGTCAATTTGAGCAAATCTGTACGCTGTGCTTTCGGCAGGAGTAGCCTCTAAATTGTAAATATTGCCTGTTTCTTCCTGAAAATCTTCCAGAACGCTTCGCATAAAATCCATTGTTTTTAGTGCAAATGCTCTGCTATCGGGATGCGATATATTTTCGCCCAGAAAATTGAGGCAGCATTCATTCATCCCATTTATGCCTATGGTTGAGAAATGATTTTTCCAGAAACAGTTAAAACGTTTACGAACTTGACGAAGGTAAAATTTTGAGTACGGATACAGCCCTTTTTCGGTGTAGTGTTCAATGGTTTTTCGTTTTATTTCGAGACTTTCTTTGGCTAAAACCATAAGGTTTTTAAGTCTTTGAAAGAAGTTCTCTTCAGAGTTGGCTTCGTAACCTAATTTGGGGAGGTTAATGGTAACCACACCCACAGATCCCGTTAGTGGGTTCGATGCGAATAGCCCTCCGCCGCGCTTGTTTAGCTCTCGCTTATCTAGGCGTAATCGGCAGCACATGCTGCGTACATCATCGGGGCTCATATCCGAGTTTACAAAGTTCGAGAAGTATGGTATCCCATATTTTGCAGTCATTTCCCATATCCCTTCGTATTCAGGGTTTTCCCAATCAAATTCTTTTGTAATGTTGTATGTGGGTATTGGGAAAGAGAATAGGCTTCCGTTGGCATCGCCCTGAATCATAACCTCGGCAAATGCCTTGTTTAGCATGGTAACTTCTGCCTGAAAGTCGCCATACACCTCTTCTTTATATTCGCCGCCCCAAACCACGGGTTCATTTTTCAGGAAACTTGGAATATCCAAATCCATAGTAATATTAGTAAATGGTGTTTGGAACCCAACGCGAGTAGGTATGTTTATGTTGAATAGGAATTCTTGCATACACTGTTTTACCTGCTCGTAGTTGAGGTTATCGTACCGAATATAGGGTGCCAGAAACGTGTCGAAGTTCGAGAATGCTTGTGCGCCGGCGGCTTCGCCCTGCATGGTGTAAAAAAAGTTTACAATTTGTCCCAATGCCGTTCGTAGGTGTTTGGCTGGTTTGCTTTCGGCTTTGCCCAGTACACCTTTAAAACCCGAAAGAAGAAGGTCTTTTAAATCCCACCCAACGCAGTAAACGCTCAAAAAGCCTAAATCGTGAATGTGCAGGTACCCTTTTTTATGCTCCTCTGCAATATTATCGGGATATAGTTTATTTAGCCAGTACTGAGATGTAATTAGCGTAGATATATGCTGATTTAGTCCTTGTAGTGAGTATGCTGAGTTTGCACTTTCCTTTACCCGCCAATCGTCCATGCCAAGGTAGTTATCCATTGCTTCAATATTGTTCAGCAGCTCTTTTGTATTTCGCGATTGTTCTCTTTGTCGGCGGTAAAGGAGAAATGCTTTAACAACCTCGAATGTTTCTTCTTTAAACAGGGTTTGCTCAACGGTATCCTGAACCTGCTCAACCGTTGGCGAGTTATGCTCAAGTTGTTCCGTTAGCTGGTTAAGCACCATTAGACTTAACTCCTTGGCTCGTTTCCTGTTTGGCGAGCCAACGGCTCGCATTGCCTTGAATATGGCATGTTCTACTTTTTGGATGTTGAAATCGGCAATCTCTCCGTTGCGCTTTACAATGCTGTTGATACACAGTTTACCATTCATTTTTATTGATTTTAAAGATTTAAATAAATGGTAACTTGCGGGGTTGGTAAAATACTGCAAAGGGGGATGTATTACTCCTTTGCTTTTCTCCCGAAAGCTACGTTAGTTATATTCGGCAGGTCTTCTGACTTGTTCCAACTTTATCGCCTTCCCATTAACCGTTTGGCTAACAGTGGCCTGTTAATAAAGCTTTAGCAGAACTTACAGCTACGGGGATAGTTCCTGATTTTCACAGGATTCCCTTTTAATCAATATGAACCAAATATTAGCACAAATTAAGTGATATTAACTTTGATATGCCCTTGAGGATGGAGTATAGTTATAAACAAGTTTTTCACTTTCGTGTTAATGTTTTGTTAGTCAGGGTTATATTTTTGTTTGTCTCGTAGTTTTGCTGAGTAGGTTGGCAAATTTCACGTTTCTACTTGCGAACTATTGAACAATTATTCTTTTACCGTGTTGTTTATTTAGAATGAGTCTAAATGGAATTATTAACCTTTAAATTTATTATTATGTCGTTCAAACTTATTGATTTACCATATAATTACAGCGCCTTAGAGCCTTATATTGATGCAAAAACCATGGAGATTCACTACACAAAGCACCATGGTGGTTACACTAATAATTTAAACAAAGCCATTGAGGGCACTCCTTTGGACTCCATGTCAATTGAGGATATTTTAAAAGATGTATCGAAGCATTCTATTGCCGTACGCAACAATGGGGGAGGCTTTTATAACCACAATTTATTTTGGAGTGTGATGGGGCCAAATGCTGGAGGAACTCCGACCGGAGAGCTTGCCGATGCCATATCAAAACATTTTGGTTCGTTTGATGCTTTTAAAGAGAAGTTTTCGGCTGCAGCGGCTACTCGCTTTGGTTCGGGTTGGGCATGGTTAGTAAAAAAGGGTGACGAACTTGTAATTTCTTCAACGCCAAATCAGGATAACCCATTAATGGATGTTGCCGATGTTAAGGGTACCCCAATTTTTGGGCTAGATGTTTGGGAACACGCATATTATCTTAAGTATCAGAATAGGCGTCCGGAGTATATCGAGAACTTTTGGAAAGTAGTTAATTGGGATGAGGTAGCCCGTAGGTATAAGCAGGCTAAGTAAGGCGAACAAACTTTTGGTTTAAGTTTAAGTTTTGAACTGGAGATTAGTCCTCTGGTTTTAGTAGAAATGGGAAGCGGCATGCCGCTTCCCATTTTATATTTACTGTATTTTCTAACCTGCTTATTTTCAGCAATAAAGCTCCAGATTATTATGTCTTGCAAAGACTACTTAAACGCTTTTTCGGGTATGCCATCACCAGCAATACTTAGCCGTTTAAAGTATTCCGGAACAGGTTTTCCTAGCATTGCATCAACGTACATACGTGCAAGGTCCATGCTAAGCATAAAGCCATGACCCATAAGCCCTGTAAACAGACCGTGTTCAGGGTCAATAAACATGCGAGGTTCAACATAGTAGCCAGCCCAAATGGCCTGAAAACTTACCGAGCTGAGTTCAGGAATCCAGTTGGTAAATATTTCCGATGCAATTTCGAGAAAATCTTGAGAGTTTAGTTTCAGGTTTTTATCGGTTTCCATTGCATCAACACCAGGTGATGCACAGCCAATAATTTGACCTGTTTCGGCAAGCTGCTGACCGTAAACTGCGGCAAACCCTTTGTAATTTCGGCGGTCAATTAGCATTGGTAGTGGGGTGTTATTAATGCCCATCCATGGTAATCTTCGGGTAATAAATGCCTGGTGTTTAACAGGGTACGTGCCGGTATTAATGCCCAGCTGCTGCGAGAATTTATTTCCATTTGGACCAAGGGCGTTAACAAAATTATCGGCATGGTACTCAATATAGCTCTTGTCGTGGTCCTGAACCAAGGCAACATAGCCTTTGCCATCACGATGAACGCTTATTAGTTTGCAATCCTCTTTAATTGACCCTCCATTTTCAAGCCCTATTTTACGTAGTAAATCAACAACCTTACCCGGGGTGGCTTGCCAGCAGTTGTCTGTAATAAGTGCGGCGCTATATGTGTCAATGGTATTGCTAAAGTAGGGCGATATCTCTTTTTGAAAATCTTTTCGCTCAACCATACGTGCTACGCTCCATGCTTTGGATGCTTCAAGCGCTTTGTAGGTAGCTTCATCATGCGCGAATCCAACGTAATTTATGGGACGATAGTCAATATTGCTAATTGCTTGTAATTCCTTAAATATCTGGTGGTTCTTTGTTGCTATCTGCGCTATTTCAGGAATGGAGAAAGCGGTTCTTCCTCCTGCAATGTTGCGCCAGCTTGCACCGCGTCCGTAGTTTGTCATAACTGGATTGAATCCAGCCTCAGACATGTATCGGAAAAGCGCGCTTCCGCCAATGCCTCCGCCAGCAATAAGCGTTGATATTTTTTCAACCCTTTTTACTTTCCCATTAATTCCTGTGATGTAGGTTTCAGAAACCTCTTTTGGGTAAAGTTCGCCCATGTTCACCTGGTTGCTAAGTGGTCCACGGGGTGTTGCATCACCAACAATTTGTATCCCCATGGGTATAAGTGCAGTTTTTAGCCTTTTAATGCATCGCTTTCCTCGGCAGGCCCCCATTCCTAGGCGAGTGGTGTGTTTTACCTCATCAACAGAAATAAATTTGCGGTCGCCAATGGCTTCAATAACCTCATCGAGCGTAACATCATCGCAATGGCAAACGTAGGTTTTGTCTTCAGTTTTAGCCTCTACAGGTTTTATTTGCAAAGGGGTAGGGTAGTTCTCTTTTACTACAAAACCTCTAACTTTAAGCAATTCGTCTTTGCTAAGGTCTTTGCTTTTAACCCGCGCAATATTGGTTTTGTTGGGTTTGCGAAGTATTTTTTCGATAACTCCCTCGCCAACTTTTTCGCCGTTATTATTTACAAGAAAAACCTCGTTACCCTCAGATGCTTCGTACTCAATAGGCATAAATAGCCAATCTTTGGCATAGTGGTATCCGAAAATGGCAAGTCCAGGGCATTGGTAAACGCACTCCATACAACCTATGCACTTATCAAAGTCGATATGCGGAACGGTGCTTGTTGAGGTTTTAGTTATTGCGCCATGGGGGCAGGCGAATTCGCATGGGTTGCAAGCAAATCCGTAAAGGCAGTCAATTTGTACAAATGGTTTTTTCTCTTTTCGTTCTGCAGTGGGTTGAAATGGCAACTCAATAACCCTTACAGGATGTTGTTGGCTGTCGATATACTCCTTGCTTGTAGCCAAATAGGTGTCGTAGTTAAAGCGTGCACCCATTTCTTTTAGTATCTCGTATGCTACCTGTTTACCTTTGAGCACTGCGCTTGTGCCCTCGCCAATGCGAATTGCATCGCCAGCAGCGTAGCAATTGCGACCAAAAATTTCATTTCCTTTAATAACGAGCTGGTCGTCGGGAACAAGACCTGTACAAATATTAATGGCATCAATACCCTCTATAATCTGTTCGGTGCCGGGTATGGGCTTAAAGTTTTCGCAATCGGCAATAATAGCACCAATAACTCCGCTTTTATCCTTATTTGGTATGGCTTTTATTAGTATTTTACCCAGCATAACGGGTATTCCTAATCGTCTAACTCGGTTTGCCTGAACAGGAAATCCGCCCTCGTGGGGCATGGCCTCAATAATGGCTTTTACGTTGGCTCCTGCCTGCATAAGCTGGTAGCTGGTAAGATACCCAATGTTGCCAGCACCAACGGTTAGTACGTTTTTGCCCAGTAGTGTGAGCTCCTGGTTCATCATTTTTTGAACTACAGCGGCCGTGTACACTCCCGGAACGTCATCGTTTTCAAAAGTGGGCATAAACGGAACGGCTCCTGTTGCAACTACAAGGTTGTCAGTCTCAACGTAATAAATATCGTCGGTTTTAATGTTTTTTACTGCAATGCGCTTCCCGTCAAGTATATCCCATACTGTACTATTCAGAAAAATTCCATCAAGGTTATCGCCTGCCAGTGTTTTTGCAATATCGAAACCACGCATTCCTCCAAATTTTTTCTCTTTTTCGAAGAAAAAGAACTGGTGCGTTTGCATGTTAAACTGTCCGCCAATTGTAGGGTTGTTATCAATAACTATATTGTCTATTCCATGCTCAAGTAGTATTTCGCGAGTGGCAAGCCCAGCAGGGCCTGCACCAATAATGGCAACAGCGGTTTTATATACTTTTGTTGATGTTTTTTTATCGGGCGTTTTAACCGAAGGCGTAAACTCATTTGGTATTTCAGCAACTTCGTGAATATTATCAACGGTTGTAATGCAAATTCGTTTAATTTGGCCATCAACAAGCATTTCGCAGGCACCGCATTTTCCAATCCCGCATTCGAGGCTTCGTTCACGGTTATCGAGGCTATGGCTATGGATAGGAAAACCAGCCTGATGAAGTGCGGCGGCAATGGTGAAACCCTTTTCGCCCTCAACAGTTTTGCCCTTGTAGGTAAAGGTTACTTTATTCGTTTTTGGGACTTCGAGAATTGGATGTTTTGTTATTTTTTTCATGTTGTATGTATTTTGAGGGGATACTTTATTGAAATAACCGATTGACAAAGTACTGCTTTTCATTTTTTAGTGAAATGATGTTTGTCAGTGTTTGATAAAATGAAAAAAGATAGGCAAGAATTGGAATGAAAAATAGATAGGTAGAAGTCATCTGTTAAAAAACGCCTAAAGAGCATTAGGCGTTGGGTTAACCCTAATTATTCATCCGAAAAATTGTTGCCTATGGCAGCACCGAAGTCTCACAACCAATTTTGTCACCCAAAATTGGGCTCGACTATGTTGGGGTAACCCGAATTTGCATTCATCTTTAATAAACTTGATGAACAATGCGGGTTAGTTAGGAATTGAGTTGTATGGTTTTTAGACAAGAGAATTTTTACAGGCGAGAGGGATCTATGGGGGGATTTCTATATATTAGATCACTATTGTCCGGAGAGTCCCTAATATTGATTACTGGATTCTTCACTCCACTTCGTTACGTTCAGAATGACAACATGTTAGATGTAAGAAGAGGGGGCTTGCTGGCGGCGAAGCCGCCAGCAA
>JAQVYY010000017.1 GCA_028708425.1 Bacteroidales bacterium | reverse complement strand
TTTTAAAGTTTTCATTGCAAACAGTACTTTGTTTTTCCTACTCATAGGGGTTATCCCAGGCTTTTCGGATTACCGCCCACCAAACCACCTTTGGCGCCTTACCAGCAATTTGGTATACCAAAGGTAATCCGTCTCGGGGACATGACATGTCCCCGAGCAATTTCCAGACATGTTGTATAACATGTTTTGCTTGCTGTAATTCGTAAGGAGTTGCTTGTGAGGTAAATACGTGCATCTGTAAATATTGATATTTGGATTAATAAAACGGTTTTTTTTAGAAAGGCAAACCATTTTGCAGTTATGTTGCTTATTCTGTGCAGGTTACCCCCCCCCCCTCTCCTTTTGATGGGGTGTCTTCAATATCTATCTTTGGCTCAAATCCAAACCTAAAAGTTATGGGGCTGGCAAAGTAGTAGCTGTTAACCCCAACTATTCATTCGAATAGTTGCTGTCTACGACAGCGACTAGGTCTCACAACCAATTTTGTTCCCCAAAATTGGGATCGACTAAGTCGGGGTAACCCCACCTCTTAAACACAACATTTTTTTAGCTTAATATTTTCATTAAACGCACCCGCCAAACGCTTGGTTAAACAGTAAAGCCAAATCTACAATCAAACCTCCAAAATCTTACCGAACTAAGCCTAACCCAAACAATCTGTTCAATCCAAATACTCGCAAATCCCCATCTTTTTATATCTTTGCACTTTCTTATTAAATTATACAACACCAACGCTTTATGGATTACAATTTCTCTGCAATAGATAGTAAATGGCAACAGTACTGGAAAGAAAACAGAACCTATAAGGTTGATATTGATATATCCCGACCAAAATTCTACGTTCTCGATATGTTCCCATACCCATCGGGTGCGGGGTTGCATGTTGGGCATCCGCTGGGGTACATTGCTTCCGATATTTACTCGCGCTATAAGCGTTTGCAAGGATTTAACGTACTTCACCCCATGGGCTACGATGCGTTTGGCTTGCCAGCCGAGCAGTACGCCATACAAACGGGGCAGCATCCGGCCATAACCACCGAAATAAATATAAAACGATACCGAGAGCAGCTCGATAAGATTGGTTTTAGCTACGATTGGGATCGCGAGGTGCGCACTTGCAGTCCCGATTACTACCATTGGACCCAGTGGACTTTTATAAAAATGTTTAAGCATTGGTATAACAATACCACACAAAAGGCTGAGCCCATTGAGGCTCTAATTACTGAGTTCGAGAAGGATGGTAATGCTAAGGTTAATGCAGCTTGTAGCGAGGTTGAACCTTTCTCTGCTAATGAGTGGAGTAGCATGAACGAAAAGCAGCAGCAGGAAATTTTGCTGGCGTATCGACTTGCCTACCTTGCCGATACCATGGTAAACTGGTGCCCTGCGCTGGGTACTGTACTGGCCAACGACGAGGTAAAGGATGGTTTTTCTGTGCGTGGTGGCCATCCTGTTGAGCAGCGCAAAATGAAACAGTGGTGCCTTCGCATTTCGGCCTATGCCGAGCGGTTGCTAAACGATTTGGATACGCTCGACTGGTCCGACTCGCTAAAGGAGATACAGCGCAACTGGATTGGTCGCTCCGAGGGTGCTGAGGTTACCTTTAAGGTTGATGGAACGGACAATGGTATTTTGGTATTTACCACCCGTCCCGATACAATTTATGGGGCAACGTTTATGGTGCTTGCACCCGAAAGCGAGCTGGTAAGCGAGCTAACCACCCCCGAGCATAAGCAGGCTGTTGAGGAGTATATTACCATGGCCAAGCGCAAAACCGAGCGCGAGCGTCAAACGGAGGTTAAAAAGGTTTCGGGTCAGTTTACAGGTAGCTACGCCATAAATCCATTTACCGAGAAAAAAATTCCCATCTGGATTAGCGAGTACGTGCTGGGTGGCTATGGTACCGGAGCCATTATGGCGGTTCCTGCCCACGATAGTCGCGACTTTGTGTTTGCCAAAACCTTCGGATTGCCCATTGTGCAAACGGTTATTCAGCCGGGCGAAACGCCAACCGACCCTGCAACCTGGACCGAATCGTACGATGCCAAGGAAGGGATTGTAATAAATAGTGATACTTTTAATGGCCTTGAGGTTCAGGAGGCTATTAGCACCATAAATGCGAATATTGAGAAGCAGGGGCTTGGTCGTTATAAGGTAAATTACCGTCTGCGCGATGCTATTTTTAGTCGCCAGCGATACTGGGGCGAGCCTTTCCCCGTTTACTACAAGGATGGTATGCCTTATACCATTGATGAGGATAAGCTACCCCTTGAACTGCCCGAGGTTGATGCCTACCTACCCACCGAAAAGGGTGAGCCACCGCTGGGTCGTGCTAAAAATTGGCAAACGGCCGAAGGTTACCCCTACGAGCTAAGCACCATGCCTGGGTTTGCAGGTTCATCGGCATACTACCTTAGGTATATGGATCCAAAGAATAGTAAGGAGTTGGTGTCGAAGGAAGCCAATGAATACTGGGAGAATGTGGACCTATATATTGGTGGAACCGAGCACGCAACCGGCCACTTGGTTTACTCGCGGTTCTGGAATAAATTCCTTTTCGACCTTGGATATGTTTGTAAAAACGAGCCTTTTAAAAAGCTTGTTAATCAAGGAATGATACAGGGACGCTCCAGCTTTGTGTATCGAATAAATCCCGAGAAAATGGCCGAGTATGTTCTGTGGGAACATCTTAAGGATAAAAAGATGGGGGTTGAATTTGTTCGTAATTATCGAATAGGGAACAGTAAATTCGACTTCTTTAGTCCAGATGCTAAAGTGCTTATCGAGGTTAAGAAACAGCAGTCGCTCGAAAAAGTGGCAGAGCCATACGAAGCGCTTGCAGCCGAAAAAGGGTACAAGCTGCTTCTTATCCCCATTCAAGATTTTATGGGTATACAGGATGAGGTGCTACATCGCATAAAAGAGGCCATTGAGGGTAAGGATGTTCCCGCTTTTGTTGAAAAGGATCATATTGAAAAATTCCCTGCCTTCGTTTCAAAGAATATTCCCGGTCGCGAGCACTTCTCCGATGAAATTCACGTTGATATCAGCCTTGTAGAGAACGACATACTCAACGTTGAGGAATTCCGAAAATGGCAGCCTCACCTCTCAAATGCCCGTTTTCTTCTTGAAGATGAAAAATACGTTTGCGGATGGGCTGTTGAGAAGATGAGCAAGAGCATGTACAACGTGGTGAACCCCGATGATATTGTTGAGAAATACGGTGCCGACACGCTTCGTATCTATGAGATGTTCCTTGGCCCGTTGGAGCAGTCGAAACCTTGGGATACCAATGGTATAGATGGGGTGCTCAAGTTTCTTCGCCGACTATGGCGCCTTGCGCATGATGCTAACAATGAGGTTTGCATTAGCAATGAGCCAGCAACCAATGATGAGCTAAAGGTTCTTCACAAAACCATTAAAAAGATATCCGATAACATAGAGAAATTCAGCTTTAACACGGGCGTTTCGGCGTTTATGATATGCGTAAACGAGCTTAACGACCTAAAGTGTAATAAGCGCGAGGTGCTTGAGCCACTTACCATCCTTATTGCCCCTTACGCTCCGCATACTGCCGAAGAACTGTGGCATTTACTTGGGCATAAGGAGAGTGTTTTTAATGCGCAATGGCCCGAGCTTAAAGAGGAGTATCTTGTTGAGGACTCCTTTACTTGCCCCATATCGTTTAACGGAAAAACTAGGTTTACGCTTGATATTCCGTTAAATATGCCAAAGGATGAGGTTGAAAAATTAGTTTTTGCCAACGAGCAAACCGATCGTTACCTCCATGGCAAAACGCCTAGAAAGGTTATTATTGTTCCCAATAAAATTGTAAATATTGTGATATAGGATAATGATGAGGCTGTCTGAAAGGTTTAACCCCAATTATTCATTCGAATAATTGGGGTCTCCGACAGCGACTATACCTCACAACCAATCTAGTTGCCCAAAATTGGGTTCAACTAGGTCGGGGTAACCTGCATTTGCATTCATCTTTTGCAAATTTGATGAGTAATGCGGGTTAATCTATCGTGTATTTTTTTTGTGTAATAACTAATATTGCACAAAGGTTTCGCAGGGTTACTTTTCAGACAATCTATTTATATGCCTACCTAATCTGAGCACCAAGATTTTTACCGAATGCACGAATTAGATTGTTCATTACCTTGTCGATATATTTATCGGTTAGCGTTTTGTTCTCATCCTGCAGGGTGAACGAAACAGCGTACGATTTTCTATCTTCACCCAAATTCTTTCCTTCGTAAACATCAAATAGGTTGATGCGCTTTATTAGTTTTCGTTCCGTTTTGTATGCCACCTCCTTTATTTGAGCAAACGATACGTTACTATCGATAAGCAGAGCTAGGTCGCGTCGCACCTCGGGGAATTTTGGGATTTCAGCATACTGAACCTTATTCCGTTTAGCCATTTTAAATAGGGGTTCCCAAAATAGCTCAGCAAAGAAAACCTCCTGTTTAATGTCAAAATCTTTACAGATTTTTTTGGCAACCGCTCCCATATATCCAACCGCCTTGCTGTTAGCTTCAAGGGTTATGCCGTAGTCAAATAGGTCTTTTGGTGCTTCGGTTAGATTGATTTTATTGATACTTACACCCAATTTTTCTAGAATGTTGGTAACGATAGTTTTAAGGTGGTAGAACGATACCTTCTCCTGTTTTTTAGCCCAGCTCTCCTCGGTGTCATCTCCTGTAATCCACAGGCCTAACTTTAGCTCTTCGGAGTAGGCTTTTAGGGCATTCTGGGGGCCGCTTTTCTCTTTATTAAAGAAATAGGTGTTACCCCACTCATATAGTTTTAGGTTGCTATGCTTGCGGTTTATGTTGTAGATAATCGACTCTAATCCACCAAAAAGGAGCGTTTGGCGCATTGCGTTCAGATCGGTGCTAAGCGGATTAACTATTTCAACCGTATTGGCAACAGGGTAGGTTTCCAGGTTTTTGTAGTATGCCTTTTTTTGTAATGAGTTGCACATTATCTCGTTCATATCAATACCCGTAAGGGTGTCGGATATTAGCTTAATCACCCTGTGTTTATCGGGGCGCGAGCTGTGGGCAAGCGTGCTGTTTACCTTGCTGCTTATTTCCACATTGTTGTATCCGTAGATGCGTAGAATCTCCTCAACCACATCGGCTTCACGCTGAACATCTACACGGTAAGGCGGAATGCTTAGGGTAAGCGAATGGCTGTCTTCGGTTTCTACCGTAATTTCAAGACCCTCCAGGATATGCTTAATAGTTTTTACGGGTATCTGTTTTCCAATCAGCTTGTTTGTATAGTCAATACCAAGGTTTACCTTGAAATTCTCCACAGGGTTTGGGTATACATCAACAATTTCCGATGAGATTTCCCCTCCAGCAATCTCTTTAATTAGCATGGCGGCACGTTTTAGTGCCCAAATGGTTATGTTGGGGTCGGTACCGCGTTCGTATCGGAACGAGGCGTCGGTATTCATGCCATGGCGTTTTGCCGTTTTACGAATCCAAACGGGGTTAAAATATGCGCTTTCGAGAAAAATATTTTGCGTTTGCTCGGTAACCCCAGATTTGTTTCCTCCAAAAACACCCGCAATACACATTCCCTCGGTTGCGTTGCAAATCATCAGGTCTTTGCTGTTAAGTTTTCGTTCAACCTCATCGAGGGTAACAAAGGGTGTGTCCTGTGGTAGCGTATCAACAATAACCCTTTTTCCATCAATCGTATTGGCATCGAAGGCGTGCAGCGGTTGCCCAATTTCGTGTAAAACAAAGTTGGTAATATCAACCACGCTATTAATTGGACTTTGCCCAATTGAGCGCAACCGTTTCTGTAGCCACTCTGGCGATGGGCCAACCTTTACATTGCTTATGGTTATTGCGCTGTATCGCGGGCAGGCATCGGGTTGCTTTACTTCAACAGGGATGGGTAGTGAGTTATTATCAATTTTAAATGCATCTACCAATGGCTTAGTTGCCCTGGTAGGTTTTTGTAGATTTAGGTAGGCTGCCAGGTCGCGGGCAACTCCGAAGTGCGATGCAGCATCACTACGATTAGGTGTTAATCCTATTTCGAATTGAAAATCATCCTCAAGTTTAAAGTAGCTGTACGCCGATTGGCCAATGGGAGCATCGGCGTTAAGCACCATAATCCCATCATGTTCGGTGCCTAGTCCTAGCTCATCCTGAGCGCAAATCATACCCTCCGATACCTCACCCCTTATCTTTGTCTTTTTAAGCGTAAGCTCATCTTCACTAAAATATAGCGTGGTGCCAACGGTTGCCACTGCAACTTTTTGCCCAGTTGCCACGTTGGGTGCTCCGCAAACAATGTCAAGGGGTTCGGATTGACCAATGTTTACGGTGGTAACACTAAGCTTGTCGGCATTGGGATGTTTTTCGCAGGTAAGCACCTCGCCAATAACTACCCCTTTTAACCCACCTTTTACCGCCTCTACTTTTTTAAGCGATTCAACCTCAAGACCTATGTCTGTTAATATTTCCGATATCTCTTCGGGTGCAAGATTTATATCGATATATTCTTTTAACCAGCTATACGAAATTTTCATTGAAAATGAAGTTATTTATGAATTAGCGCAATTCTTTTTACAGCCTACAAATGTATAAAAAAAATGACTTTATACTTAATGGTTAGGCTATTTGTTTGGGTGTGCGTTATGGTAGCTGTAATTGATAAATCACCGAAATCGTTTTAATCTCTAAAAAATCATTGGAATTATATTTCTAATGGTGGTAACCAGAATTTTATCTGCATAGGAGGTAAACGAACACAGGCTCAGTTTTATTACAAAGGTGCTAGCCCTACTGGATTTTGCTTGCTTGTAACTATTCGTTTTACAAAAATACCCCTTCTTTTACTTTATCCATATAGAATATTACCCTTTTGCGGTTGTAGCGAAACATAATTAATTATTCGCATTGTAAACCTTTTGCCTGTAGCGGCGTTTAGCATTAGCAGCTATTTGTTTAAATATGTGTATATCAGCAAATATATTTTCATACAACGATATTTATCTGTATATTTTCAATGAAATGAGTAACTTTGTAACCAAACCATTAATTATATGTCAAGTAGTTTAAATAGAAAGAAACCGTTAATTTTAGTATCGAATGACGATGGGCACCGTGCGAAGGGTATAGAGGCTTTAATAGAAATGGCGAAACCATTGGGTAGGGTGATTGTGGTGGCTCCTGACGAGGGGTGTTCGGGTATGTCGCATGCCATTACCATAAAAAAACCGTTGCGTATTCGAAAGCACAATCGAAACGATGATGTTGAGATGTACTCGGTTAATGGTACGCCTGTCGATTGCGTTAAGATTGCAATGAATCAGATTATAAAGGGAATACCTGACATTGTGCTCTCGGGCATAAATCACGGGTCAAATTCGTCGGTAAGCGTTTTTTATTCGGGTACTATGGGGGCGGCTATTGAGGGATGCTTGTATGGGATACCAGCAATCGGTTTCTCTTTGCTCGACTATTTGCCCGACGCCGATTTTACGGGTTCAATTAAGTTCGGTAGGTCGATTCTGAAATCGGTTTTAGCCAACGGCTTAAGGAGGGGGGTGTGCCTTAACGTGAATTTTCCGGCAATACCCCTCGATGAGATAAAGGGGATTAAGGTATGCAGACAAAATATGGGTGTTTGGCGAGAAGAATTTGATAAGCGGACAGATCCTAGAGGTATTGACTATTTTTGGCTGACGGGGCACTATCAAAACGATGAGCCCGATGCTACCGATACCGATGAGTATGCGTTGGCAAATGGTTATGTTTCGGTTGTTCCTGTTAAAACCGATTTAACCGATAAAACCGAAATTCGTGCTCTTGCTAAAAGCCTTGATACGAACATAGAATGTGAAACAGAAACAGCTGAAAAAGAGATTAACCCCAATTATTCATTCGAATAATTGCTGTCTCCGACAGCGACTAAGTCACACAGCCAGTTTTGTTGCCCAAAATTGGGCTCGACTATGTCGGGGTAACCCGCATTTGCATTCATTTTTTACAAATTTGATGAATAATGCGGGATTAAATAGCCAGGAAAATTGAGTGTAGATTTTTAAAGAATAATTTGTACAGCCTAAACCAGCACCATATTAAGGAATGGTTTAGGTATATTTTTTGCCGCCGTTTTGTAATTGTAAATTTATATAATTGGCATCTATTTTGAAAGTACAGCCCTTATCTATGGTTTTAACATTGAGGATATCGCTTTTTTTATTTGATATCCATGATAATATATCTGAAAAACAGTTTGTTAGGAGTTTATCTATTCTTTTTAAAATTAGCAAATGAAAAATAAATTCAACAGCATGATGATTGGATTTATAGTTGGTTTTATCATTCCAATTATATCGTACTTCTTAATACTGAAATTTGTGTATCCATTCGAGTTTGCCGATAAATCGTTACATAATATATGGTTGCATTTAATGGCGCCTAAAATAATTAGCATAGCATCATTACCTAATTTAGGCGTTTTCTTCCTATTTGTTCATACCAATAGGATGAAATCGGCCAGAGGAGTGCTTGCTGCAACCATTGTTTATGCCTTGGCAGTTATGATTATGAAATTAGTTTGGTAGCTACTTAGTATATGAAGTATTACTTAATAGTTGGAGAAGCATCGGGCGATTTGCATGCGTCGAACCTAATGCAAGGGATAAAGAATTCAGACCCTGATGCCGAATTTCGGTTTTTTGGTGGCGACCTAATGGCAGATAAAGGTGGTACGCTCGTAAAGCACTATCGAAGCATGTCGTTCATGGGTTTTTGGGAGGTTCTGGTTAACCTTAAACAGGTTGCAAAAAACCTAAAGTTTTGTAAAAACGACATTGTACAATTTAATCCCGATGCAGTAATTCTTGTCGATTACCCTGGGTTTAACCTTCGCATTGCAAAGTTTGCCAAGCAGCTGGGGCTAAAGGTATTTTACTACATTTCGCCTAAGGTTTGGGCCTGGAAATCGTCTCGGGTAAAGGCAATAAAAAAATATGTCGACAGGTTACTTATCATTTTCCCATTCGAGATAGAGTACTTTAAGCAGCGCGGAGTTGATGCCGTTTACTGTGGAAACCCGCTGGTTGATACGCTTGATAGCACCAAAAATCCTGAGTTTAGAAAACAGAACTCGCTTGGCGAAAAGCCAATAGTTGCTGTTTTGGCTGGCAGCCGTGCCCAGGAGATAAAGCATAACCTTTTGGTTATGATAAGTATGGCTAGCAAGCTAACCGATTACCAGCTGGTTATTGCGGGTGCACCCTCGCTCGATATGGCCATTTACCAACCCTACATTTCGGGTACCGATGTTAAAATTGTTTTCGAACAAACCCAAGAGCTACTTAAACATTCTGTTGCAGCAATGGTAACATCCGGAACGGCTACGTTAGAGGCAGCACTGTTTAATGTGCCCGAGGTAGTTTGCTATAGGGGGAGCCTCGTTTCGGTGCTAATTGCTGCGCTTGTGGTTAAGGTCAAATTTATATCGTTGGTTAACCTAATTATGGATAGGGAGGTGGTTACGGAACTCATTCAGTTTAAGTTGAATGAGGAAAACCTGTATCGCGAACTTGCAAATATATTACCCGGTTCTTCGGGGCGCGAGGCGATGCTCAAATCTTTTGCGGAGCTACGAGATAAGTTGGGAAAACCAGGCGCTTCGCAGCGTTTTGCCGATGTAATTGTTAGCACGTTAAAACAGCTAAATACTCAATAAAGATATATGAAGCGTTTCTTTCTTATTACTACTCTATTTTGCTGCGTTAGTATTGCCGAAGCTCAGAAAATTAGCATTAGTTTGCACAACGAGCTAAACCTGCAAACCCTTCTTATTACACCAGTTAGTGGTCGTTATCTTATAGTTACCGAGGATGGTAACTTTTCGCTTAGCCCAAACCAAATTATTTACGTTTCGCGGGCTGGTGATTCGGTTATGGTACGTGATATGGCATCACATTATGGAACATGGAAAAGGGTGTCGATTGTTGGCCAGACCGATAAGGATGTAATTCGTATTAACTCTATTACGCCTTCGGCCCCTGCACGAATTTACGACGATAACCTTGGGTTTTATGTCGATTTTAATAGGCTTATGGCCATAAATATTGTGGATGTAGATAAGTATATTTCTGGCGTTGTCGATGCCGAATCGGGGCCAAATGCCGATATTGAATTTTACAAGGCGCAGGCTCTATTGGCTCGCACCTACGCGCTGGGGCATATGGATAAGCATACCGATGAAGGGTTTAATTTGTGCGACCAGGTACATTGCCAGGTATATAAAGGTAAATCGGTTCGAAACCCCGATATTCTAAAGGCAACCCAAGCAACAACCGATGAGGTTATTGTTGATGCCAATGGCGATTTAATTACGGGAGCTTTTCATGCAAATTGTGGTGGGCAAACGGCTAACTCTGACGATGTGTGGATAACGTCGTATCCGTATTTGGTTTCTGTTGTGGATCCCTACTGTAAAAATAAACCGAGTTCAAGCTGGGAGGTTAGAATTCCCATCGAGAAATGGCGCGAATTTCTAATCGAGAAAGGTGTTGCCGCTGAAACCATGAGTCCCGATAGCTTTGTGTTTGCTTCTAAAAAAAGGGCAACCCATTACGAGGTGGGGGGTGCAAAAATTCCAACTTCCGATATCCGTACGTACTTTAATTTACGCTCATCCTTTTTTTCTGCTGATATTGTGAGCAATTCAGTTAGAATCAAGGGTAAAGGTTATGGTCATGGTGTTGGACTTTGTCAAGATGGTGCCATGCAGATGGCCAAAAAAGGAATATCCTATCCCGAAATTATTAAGCACTATTTTAAGGGCGTGTCTGTTACCCACCATACCAAAGTAAATGGGTACGATGACGATGCCAATATTATCGACTTTGATCAGTAGCGCTTAGTACTTATCGCAAATAGTTTTTAAAATTTTTCACTAAAATCTTCTTATTATATGTTTATAATCGACCAACCCTACGTGTCCAACTTATTTAGAGACACCATTATAAAAAACAGGTATAAGCTCTTACGAAACCAATTCGCTGTTAGCTCTGGGCACTACGACAACGATTTGCTTAGTGATAGCGAGCAGATGGTTGAGTCCTACAGGTCCAACAATCTTCTTTACCTAAACTCTGAAAATAGTATCGAGTGGATTGTTGACCATCTGTCGTTCTCCGAGCTACCACAGCATATTAATGTTTTTAAAAATAAGGTTTTATTCAGGGATAGGGTTCGTGAAATGTTTCCCAATTTATACTATAAGGAGCTTGATGTTAATGAGTTAAAGGGTTTTGATATTGACAATATTAAAAAGCCGTTTATCATTAAGCCTGCCGTGGGGTTTTTAAGCTTGGGGGTGCATACTGTTAATACCAATCAAGACTGGGTAAAAGTTGTAGAAGCCATAGAAAAAGAGATGGTTGAGGTGAAGAGTATGTTTCCAAAGGAAGTGCTCAATACCACTAAATTTATTATCGAGGAGTATATCGATGGTACCGAGTACGCATTCGATGCCTATTATGATAACGACGGAAAGCCTGTTATTGTTAACATTTTGAAACATGTTTTTGCTTCTTCCGAAGATGTGAGCGATAGGCTTTACCTCACATCAAAAAGCATTATTAACGAGTTTAAATCCCGATTTCAAGCATTTCTTGAGGAGGTTGGGAGCATACTTAAAATTAAGAATATCCCAATTCACGTGGAGGTTAGGGTGAACGGCGATGATATTATACCAATTGAGGTAAATCCCATGCGATTTGCTGGATTATGTACTACCGACATCGCCTACTTTGCATACGGTATCAACCCGTATGAGTATTTTATGGAGAGGAAAAAGCCCGACTGGGAAAATATTTTAAAGAGTAAGGATGGAAAGGTGTACAGCGTAACAATTCTTGATAAGCCCAAAGATATTGATGCCAATGTCATTAGCAAGTTCGATTTCGAGGGAGTATTAAAGTGTTTCGAAAAGCCGCTTGAGGTTAGAGAAATGGATATCAAAAGGTACCCCATTTTCGGATTTGTTTTTGCCGAAACACGCGAAGACAACCTTGTTGAGCTGGAAAATATACTGAAAAACGACCTCAGGGAGTTTATAAAGCTTTAATAATTTGATGGTTATACATTTCAAATTTATTGAAAAATATTTTCAAAAAAAAACAGGTTTCTTCGTCATACCGAGGAGGTACAACGAAGAAACCTGTTTCATTAACCCCAATTATTTGGATGAGTAATTGGGGTTTAGTTCTATTCAAAACTTGTTTGGGCTGAAAGCCCAGCAAAACTTAGCCCGAGGCAACGCCTCGGGTTGCTTGTGTTTATGGGGTTTTTACGCCCTAATATGTTATGTATGTCATTCTTCGGTTCCGCTCAGAATAGCTTCAGAATCACCTAGTTCTAATAGTCTTTGTCATCCTGAGCGAAGCCGAAGGATGGTTTTACCCTAAGTTCTTAACCCTCTTTAATTTAAGCATCTTTAGTATCCATTTAGATAATGGTTTATCATCGGGATGCTTAGAAAGGTCTAGCGCTAAGCCGTATTTCTTGGCAATGGGCACTTTGTGGGTTTCAACAAACTCTATTAAAGTTCCATCAGGGTCTTCGATGTACGAGAACTGACCTGCTGCCTCGCCCATATCGAAACTACCTTCCTGCTCACTCTTTGCGTTCGAGTCAACGGTAAATGGAAACCCTTTAGATTCGCACTCTGCCTTGAGCTTATCCATATGCCTAATATCAAAACAAAGGTGAATAAACCCTAAGTCGCCCCAGAAACGATTTTCGAATAGCTTCACGGGGGTGCGGTTGAGCGCTTGCACAAGCTCAATTTGCCCGCTACCAAGCAGCTCACTAAATGCGCCCTTGCGAGGTTTGCTGTGGGTTAGTACCACCCTTCTGAATTTTTCTTCGCCGCCATGTAGCTCGTTTAAGTCGTTAAAAGTACCCGTTTCGTCCCATAGCACCTTATCAAACTGAAGAATATCGCTATAAACCGCTAAAGCCTTGTCAATATCACTTACCCCAATAATTGCACCGTAGGTTGCACCCGTGGGCTTCGATGGTTTTCTTTTAAACCAACCATCCTTAGTTTCAACCACGTTAAACGTATTTCCAAAGGGGTCTTCAATAAAAAAATGGTTGTAACCCGCAGGGCTAGCTTGTATATCGGTAATTTTTTTACTGCCGATACTCTTGAGGTGCTGGTGCGCCTTATCGATATTAAAGCACCTAACTTTTGCCGAAAAAATTCCTAGATCACCAATTTGCGGGGTTTGCGATGGCGGCTCGGGTGTACGTTCTGAGTACTGCCAAATCTCAAAACCGCCACCACCATCAAGGTTCATGGCTAGGGCTGCATGACGTTTTCGAGGTTTTCCGCCAGTATATGGCAGCATTAGCTCGGCAACGGTGTTGTCTTCAAAAATTCTAACATCAACGCCAAATGCTTCAATATACCATTTCCACGCTTCGTAAATGTTCTTAACACCTATTCCTATTTGCTGAATTCCACAGATAATTTTTCCCATAATAAATTTATTAAAAGATAAGCTGTTTTCGATATAAAATCTCCGCTAGCGGGGTTTACATCTTAACAAGTAACTATTAGTTAGGTTTTATTTTGTTTACCAATTTATAAAAAAGCCAGGGGCAAAGCCTCTTGATATGAACCATTAGTAGTTCTTTTGAACCGATTAACTTTTCAGGTTTGCGTTTCTCGATGGCTTTAACAAATTGCTTTGCACATTTTTCTGCTGGTATTCCATTGGCTTGCCCCGGATCCATTTCTCCATGGGGTTTGCCGTTGCTTTCAACAGCGCTTAATGATATATTTGTTTTAATGCGCCCTGGGTAGGCAATGGTAACGCTAATTCCAAAGGGTTGTAGCTCAATTCGGAGGGTTTCAAAAAATCCCTGAATGGCATGCTTGGCGGCCGCGTAGGCCGAGCGGTATGGGAAACCGAACTTTCCCGATATGCTGCTGGTGGCCGCAATATAGCCTTCCTTTTGTGCAATCATTCCAGGGATAACCGCTTTGGTAAGTATTACGTACGAGAAAAAATCTATTTCAAGTATCTTGCGGTCAATTTCTATTGGGGTTTCGTGTGCCAACGACCGCTGGCTAATTCCACCGTTATTTATAAGAAGAAAAATATTTCCAAATCGAGAGATGGTTTCATTGGCAGTTCTTTCTACCTCATCGGGCTTCGATAGGTCGAAAGGAACCACCTCGCAAAACGACGTGTAATCAAGACAGTTTTTTTTAACCCGATTAAGCTCATCCTCATTTCTCGCTGAAATAATAAGACGCGCCTCTTGCTTAGCTAATTCGTAGGCTAAAGCTTCGCCAATACCCGATGATGCACCAGTTACCCAGCAGAGTTTGTCTTTAAAAATCATAGCAAATAAATAGTAAAAGTGAAGCTGAAGAATAGCCCCAGCCACTGCAAATATGCAAAATTTTTTCAAACAAATATGATGTGCTTCGCTTAAGAGATAAAATGCGGACTAGCCAGCCGTGGGTTTTGTAAGGTGTTAGCACTAAAATTTGGTAGTATGCGAAGTCTTTGTTCGTTCCCTTATTTCTATAAGTAGTGATATATTATGAAGAGTGGATTTTTTTATGAATAGTAGGGTGTACATCTAGCTATATTTATTATTTGTATATTTACCTTTGTTGAAAACGTAACCAGCTATTGTTTTGTTGCCAAATTATTGAAAATGGATAATAAGAATTACAGAATACTTTTGGTTGATGACGAACCCGACATACTTGAATTTGTTGGCTATAACTTACGAAAAGAGGGGTTTCAAGTATTTGTAGCAAGCAATGGTATGGATGCTGTTACGATTGCCGAGGATGTTATTCCGCATTTAATTTTGCTCGATGTTATGATGCCCGAGATGGACGGGCTGAAAACTTGTAAGGAGATTAGGAAGCACAAAAACCTTAAAAATACTTTGGTCGCATTCCTTACCGCTAGGGGCGAAGATTACTCGCAAATTGCTGGTTTTGACGCTGGGGGCGATGATTATATCACTAAGCCCATAACACCCAAGGTGTTGCTTAGTAGGGTGAAAGCACTCTTGAAAAGGGCTAATACTGTAATTAGCGAACACGCTGCAGGACAACATCCGGGTAGCGGATTAACTATTGATAAGGAGAGGTACCTAGTTTCCATAAACGGGGTTGAGATTAACCTTCCCAAAAAGGAGTTTGAACTTCTTGAATTATTGTGTAGTCGACCCCAAAAAGTATTTACTCGTAACGAAATATTTGCTTCTGTTTGGGACGATAATATTATAGTTGGCGACCGAACAATAGATGTTTATATCAGAAAGTTGAGAGAGAAAATAGGGGACAATTTTATTAAAACCGTTAAGGGGGTTGGTTATAAGTTTATGAATTAGCCTTAACCCCAATTATTCATTTGAATAATTGGGGTTAAACCCTAGCCCTGATACTTAGTCATAGTATTTAACCCGATATAATTCATCAAATTTGTTAAAGTTGAATAATAGGGGTTAATCTCATAAGAATCATTCATTTTCTTAGCTAATCGGCATTAATCTTCATTTTTTTTAATTAATTTCGAACTATTAAAATTTTAACCTAAACCAATCTGAAATGAAAAAATTATTTTTAATGGTGCTAATGCTTCCTATGCTGGCAGGCCTTATGTCGTCGTGCGAGAAGTATAGCTACCAAACCGTACCCAACGACCCCATGAACACGAGGATCTATACACTCGATAATGGATTAAAAGTTTACATGAGCGTTTATAAGGATGAACCTCGTATACAGGCTTACGTATCGGTGAAGGTGGGAAGTAAGTACGACCCCGCTGAAACCACGGGCCTTGCTCACTACTTTGAGCATCTAATGTTTAAAGGAACATCGCGCTTTGGTACCCTCGACTGGGAAAAAGAGAAACCATTGCTCGATAGGATTGAGGAGCTGTTTGAAGAGTATCGCAATGAAACCGATCCCGATAAACGTGCCGAGATTTATAGTGTAATCGATAGCGTTTCGTACGAGGCATCTAAGTATGCTATTCCAAATGAGTACGATAAGTTGATGAGTACAATTGGTTCTCAAGGAACAAATGCTGGAACTTCAAACGACTTTACAGTTTATATGGAGAATGTTCCAAGTAACCAGCTCGAGAACTGGGCTATTGCCCAAGCTCATCGCTTTGAGGATGCTACCATCAGGCTTTTCCATACAGAGCTAGAAACTGTTTACGAGGAAAAGAATATGTCGCTTACTCAGGATAATCGTAAGGCAAGCGAAGCACTTAATAGCCTTCTTTTTTCTAAGCACCCATACGGATTACAAACCACTTTGGGCGAGGCAGAACATCTTAAAAATCCCTCAATTATCAACATAAAGAATTTTTACGATACTTACTATGTGCCTAACAATATGGCGGTAGTTCTTGCTGGTGATTTTGACCCCGACGAGGCCATTAAAATTGTAGATAAGCATTTTGGTAAATTGGAAAGAAAAGAGGTTCCTGAATTTACTTTCGAGCCCGAAGACCCAATCGAAGAGCCTCTCGTGGCAGAGGTGATTGGTCTCGAAGCTGAGCGTGTAAATGTAGGTTTCCGTTTCCCCGGAGCTGCCAGCCATGAGGCCATGATGGCCGATATGGTAAGCATGATGCTATCTAATAGGTCAACCGGTTTAATTGACCTTAACGTTAACCTTCAGCAAAAAACGCTACGTTCTGGTGCATACGCATACAAACTAGCCGATTACTCCATGCTTATTCTGTATGGAATGAATAAAGGGGGACAAACCCTCGAAGAGGTTAAAGATATTCTGCTTGAGCAGGTTGAACTTTTGAAAAAAGGCGAATTCCCCGATTGGATGATTGATGCTACCATCAATAACCTAAAGTTGAACGAAATGCGTAGGCTCGAGAGCAGCGCGGGTAGAGCATGGGCCATGTCAAGTAGCTTTACCAATGATATCGATTGGGCCGATGCCGTTTCGTATATTGATGAGCTAGGAAAGATTACCAAGGATGAAATCGTTGCTTTTGCCAACGAGCATCTAACCTCAAACTATGCTGTTGTTTACAAGCGTCAGGGAGCACCCGATGTTGAACTTGTCGAAAAACCAGCCATTACCCCAATTCACATCAATCGCGATGTAGAATCGGAATATCTGAAAGCCTTTAAAGAGCGAGAGGTTAAAGAGATTGAACCTGTATTTCTCGATTTTAATAAGGACCTTAATAAGGTAACAACCGCTAGTAATCTCGAAATTCTACATAAAGAGAATATAGAGAATAATACGTTCTCGCTGTTTTACTACTATCCATTTGGAACCGAAAACGACAGCTGGCTAAATCTAGCTTCTGGATACCTTGAGTATCTTGGCACTTCAGAGTTTACTGCCGAGCAAATTAAGCAGGAGTTTTACAAGCTTGCTTGCTCGTTCAACGTATTCTCTTCAGGCGACGAAACCTATGTTTACGTTAGCGGATTAGGTGATAATCAGGAGGCTGCTGTTAAGCTGCTCGAGTCGTTAATGACCGATTGTCAGCCCAACGACGAAGCGCTTGCTTTCTATATCCAAAATGAGTTGCGCTCACGCCAAAATGCAATGCAAAACCAACGCTCCGTATTCTCTGGTTTGGTTAGCTATGCTACCTATGGATCTAAATCGCCATTCAACAGTAAGCCTACTAATAGCGAGTTAAAGCGTGTTAAGTCCGAAACGTTAATCAACAAGATTAAGAGCTTATCAACCTATCCGCATAAAATTCTTTACTACGGGCCATCAACTGTTGATGAGCTAAAAGCTATGGTTGAGGAAATTCATGCTGTACCCACAGAGTTTGCCGAAATTCCTGCCGCTTACGATTTCGAAAAGCTACCTACCCAAAAGAATAGGGTTGTATTCTCCCACTACGATGCTAATCAGTCGTACTTACAGCTAATTAGCCGTGGTGTTGATTACGATTACGATCTTCTTCCAAAAACCTCGATGTTTAACAACTATTTTGGTTCAGGAATGAGCGCAATTGTTTTCCAGGAGCTACGCGAGAAGAGAGGTTTGGCCTATACTGCTTATTCGTTCTACGGTACACCTAGTAAACCCGATGAGCCATTTATGAATACTGGTTTCATTGCAACTCAAAACGATAAAACTGTTGAAGCATTTACCGCTTTCGACGACCTATATAACAATATGCCAGTTTCCGATAAGGCATTTGGCCTAGCTAAAGAATCTATTTTAAATGGTATTCGTAACGAGCGGGTTACCAAAATGAGCGTTGTTTGGAACTATCTAAGGGCCGATAGAATGGGCTACACTGGCGATATTCGTAAAATGTACTGGGAAACTATTCCGGGAATGACCATTGATGATGTGGTTGCCTTTAATGAGAACTATATTAAGAATCAGCCTAAAACCTATGTTATTTTAGGTAACGAAAAGGTATTGGATTTTAAAGAGATAGGTGAAAAATTTGGGCCCGTTGAAAAGGTTAGCCGAGAACAAATTTTTAAATACTAACCCACATTATTCATCAAATTTGTTAAAGATGAATGCAACTGTGGGTTACCCCAACATAGTCGAACCCAATTTTTGATAACAAAATTGGTTATGAAACTTAGTCGCTGTCGGAGACAGCAATTATTCGAATGAATAATTGGGGCTAATTACACTTACATCTTTTTTTTGATAAGGCGGGGGCGAACACTCCCGCTTTTTTTGTGCTTTGCTAAATTTTTCAACAAGCTTAATAATGCTATATTTGTACCTTATTAAATTGTAAAGTGAATGGGCATTCCAAAGGCGATTTGGCTAACAGGCTTACCGTCAGCTGGTAAAACAACCTTGGGCAATGCTTTGCATCGTTCCTTGGCAGAAAAAGGAATTCCCGCTGTTACCATCGATGGCGATGAGTTTCGAAAGTCGTTAAGTTCCGACCTGGGTTTTTCGCTTGCTGATAGGTCCGAGAATATCCGCCGAGCAGCTCAAATGGCTCGTATGGTTGTGAACTCTGGCGTAATGGCTATCTGTTCGTTTGTTTCGCCTACTATAGCTATTCGCGAGCAGGCTAAAAGTATTATTGGAGCCGATAGCTTTATTGAGGTACATGTATGCACTCCGCTTTCGGTTTGTATGCAGCGCGATGGTAAGGGGTTGTACCAGAAAGCTAAAGCTGGGGTTTTAAAAGATTTTACAGGGGTTTCGTCACCTTTTGAAAACCCGTTGAACCCTAGTGTAAAGGTTGACGCATCCGAGCAAAGCGCTGAACAGATGGTTGATTTCCTTTGGGATAAAATCCTGAAAAAGTTTTTGTAGTTTTAACCTAATGTAACTAACTATTTGCCATATATATTATTATTATGAAGCAATTTACAATCAATCATTTACGAGAATTAGAGTCGGAGTCGATATTTGTTCTTCGTGAGGTATCGGCTCAGTTTGAAAACCCTGTGATGCTTTTTAGCGGCGGAAAGGATTCAATTGTAATGTTTCATCTCGCCCGTAAGGCTTTTTATCCCGCCCGAGTGCCTTTCCCTTTAATGCATATCGATACCGGTCATAACTTTTCCGAAACCATCGAGTTTCGCGACAAGCTATCAGCCGAAACGGGTGTTCCTATTATTGTGGCCTCGGTTCAAGAGTCGATAGATAACGGCTTGGCCGTAGAGGAAAAGGGGTATAATGCCAGCCGAAACCGTATTCAAACCGTTACTCTTTTGGATGCTATTGAAAAGCATAAGTTCGATTGCGCTATGGGTGGTGGACGGCGCGATGAGGAGAAGGCTAGGGCGAAGGAACGCTTCTTCTCGCATCGGGATGAGTTTGGCCAATGGGATCCAAAAAATCAGCGGCCAGAGCTATGGAATATTTTTAACGGACGAAAGAATATGGGCGAGCATTTTAGGGTTTTCCCCATTAGCAACTGGACCGAGATGGATATTTGGCAGTACATCATGCTAGAGAATATTGATATACCAAACATTTACTTCTCGCATGAGCGTGAGGTGTTTTTACGCGATGGGGTGCTGTATGCCAAAACCCCCTTTATGAAGATTAGAGACACCGAAAAGGTTGAGAAGAAGATAGTACGCTTTAGAACCATTGGCGATGCCACATGTACCGGGGCTGTTGAGTCAGCTGCTCATAACCTGACCGATATTATTAGAGAGGTTGCTGCCATTAGAACTACCGAACGGGGTAATCGTTCCGATGATAAACGAAGCGAAGCGGCAATGGAAGACCGCAAGATTGAGGGATATTTCTAAACGGTAAACTTTTTGTAAAAATTTCAATTTTTTTTCCTATGGATAATACATCAGCAAAAGATTCAGCATATCTTAACATGGAGCTGCTTAGGTTTACAACCGCAGGTAGCGTTGACGATGGTAAAAGCACACTTATTGGCCGCTTGCTATACGACTCAAAGGCAATCTTTCAGGATCAGATGGAAGAGGTTGAGCGTGCAAGCGTAAAAAAAGGCGAGGATTACGTTAACCTGGCCCTTTTAACCGATGGCCTCAGGGCCGAGCGCGAACAGGGTATTACCATCGATGTGGCCTATCGCTATTTTCATACGCCCAAGCGTAAATTTATTATTGCCGATACACCTGGGCATATTCAGTATACCCGTAATATGGTTACGGGAGCATCATCAGCAAACGCAGCCGTAATACTTATCGATGCTAGGCACGGGGTAATAGAGCAAACCATTCGCCATGCATACATAGCTTCGTTGCTTTGTATTCCCCATGTAATTGTTTGTGTTAATAAGATGGATTTAGTAGATTTTAGCGAGGAGGTTTTTACAGGTATACAGAAACGTTTTCATGAGTTCTCGGCAAATCTTGACCTTAAGGATGTTAGGTTTTTGCCTATCTCGGCACTACTGGGCGACAATGTGGTTAAGCGCTCACAAAATATGCCTTGGTACGATGGGCCAACCCTAATGTTTTTACTCGAAAATATACATATAGGCAACGACCAAAATCAGGTTGATGCCCGTTTACCTATACAGTATGTTATCCGTCCGCAGCTAGCCGAATTCCCCGATTTTAGAGGATATGCAGGGCGTATGGCCAGCGGCACTTTTAGGGTGGGCGATAAGGTAAAGGTTTTACCCTCGGGTTTTACCTCAAACATCGAGTCCATAGTTTTTCACGAAAAGAAACTCGAAACCGCTAGCGTTCCCCAGTCGGTTACCGTTACCCTTACCGACGATATTGATGTTAGCCGTGGGTGCATGCTGGTGCCTGCTGAGAACGGTGTTAGCGTGGAGCAGGATGTCGATTTAATGGTTTGCTGGCTTAGCGATAGTCCTCTTAATCCATCGGCCAAATATACTGTAAAGCACACTTCGAACGATGTTAGATGCATGCTTAAGGAGGTTAAGTATAAGGTTGATATCAATTCGCTCGAAAAGGTTTACGACGATAAATCTATTGGGCTAAACGATATTGCTTGCATAAAAATTCGTACCACAAAACCGCTCTTTTACGACTCGTACCGTCAGAATAGGGTAACAGGAAGCCTTATTATTATCGATGAGGCAACCAACGTAACCGTTGGTGCTGGTATGATTTTGTAGTTTTTGTAGCCGATTTCTTTATCGGAGGTAGAAAGATTCGCTTTATCAGTAACTAGCAATCAACCCGATAAAGAGTAAGCTCAATAATATGTTTATGGTCAAATGCAAGCTGGGGAAGTTTATCTATTGTGAACCATTCGGCCTCAGCGGCATCGTCACCAGCTTGTAATGTGCAATTTTCCCGAGTGGTAAACCCATAAAATGCTATAGCTATATTCCTGCCGCGAGGGTCACGTCCTATGGCATCGAATGCTGCTAGTTGGTTTAGTTTAACACCTGATAGGCCAGTCTCTTCTGCCAATTCACGCTTAGCAGCATCAACTAGTAGTTCATCCATTTCGGGAAATCCGCCCGGAAGCGCATAGTGACCTTTGTAGGGGTCGTTGCCTCGTTTTACCAGTAGTATTTGTAACGGTTTATCGGGAGTTTTAAGCATAATAACGCAGTCAACCGTCACTAGCATCCGGGGGTATTCGTAGGTGTAACTCATATTCTATTCTATTCGTTGGGTTTGTCGTTATTTTCCGACGAACCTTTTCTTTTAAATACCAACCAAATGGCTACGACTGCAATGGCTACAAGTATTACAATTTGATGTTTAATCATAGGTTTTATATTTGAATGCTAGCAAAAAGCATGTTGTTTATTTGCCTATAATAGTTCTGTATATTCTTTTTTAGAGCTTACATTAAGCGTGTTAATGCGGTGTGGCTATTGTAACACCCTTTTTATTACTCTAAGCTTATGGGTGTACTTTTTTTGACTTGTCGAATAAACTCCTTGCTGGTCGAGCAGGTCAACTTTTACATGACCTGAACTATGAACAATCTTATTGTTGTGTAAAATTATTCCAACATGAACTATATTTCCCTCCTCATCGTCGAAAAAAGCCAAATCACCTGGTTTTGTGAGATTGAGAAAATCAATAGTTTCGCCATTTAGTACCTGTTGGCTTGCATCTCTGGGGATTTTGTATCCCATAATTTTATAAGCTACCTGAACAAGCCCCGAGCAGTCAATCCCATAGGGCGACCTGCCACCCCAAAGGTATGGCGCATTCATAAAGGGTCGTAATACCTCCAAAAGGGTATCTGCCTGGTTATCATCTTCTTTTGCAAAGGGAGTGCTATGCGTTTTGTATATTTCGTTCACCAGGCTGTGGGTTCCCATTGTTTTGTCGAAGCTGTACAAAACTGCCCCAGGGCAAAGTTTTATAGGGTGCTCGCAACCCTGTTTGGTGGTAGAAAAAAGGCATGTTGCCAATCTCGAAGCACCATCAATCGTAAGTAGGTTCATCTGCTCCTCGTCTATAACCTCGCATAGCTTTGTATCTATCCAGCCCTCGTAGTTGTCGTACGAAACATTAACCCTAAGCCATTCCCTATGCTTCTCGACAATCGAAAACGTTTCGCCAAAAATTAGCTGGCTAATCATTTCGCTTCTTTCAAAAGGTTCAGCCCTGAGAGGTGCCAAACTTTGATTTATAATTCCAAACATCTCAAACCATCTTTTTTGTAAATGTATTATTTTTTAACCGATTTTTTAAAAAATATGCCGAAAAACGGATTCTTCATACTTATTTGCAAGCAAAAAATAGAGATAATCCTAATTTATTGTTTACACGCAAAAATATATAGTAATATCATTCTTTTAGTTAACCCTATTCTAAATGCCTGTATCATAGAACTCCTAAAAATAGTATCTTGCGCCGTTTAGTAATTACTAGTTGTTGATTTAGACTATTTTTTAAAAAACTCTGTAAATAAATGTAACTTTCCGTTAGGGTTACATACTAATTAGTAATCAAAAATATTTGTAGCGTTGAAAAAGGAAGACGACTTTAATCGAATTGTAGCTGATAACGAGGGGCGAATAAAACGCATTTGTGGCTACTACAACTCAAATGAGCACGATCAAAAAGATATGTGCCAGGAGGTGCTGATTAATATATGGAAAAGCCTTGATAATTTTCGGGGAGATTCCGCCATGAGCACCTGGATATATCGCATTGCTGTAAACACTGCACTTACCTACACAGGTAAAGCATATAAGCATATGAAGCTAATGGTTAATGCCGATACGCAAAATCTAAGTTCAGTTTATGCCGATGAGGGTGTTGAGGATAAACAGCTAAAGGATAAACAGTTCGAAATCCTTCAGAATGAGCTGAATATGCTGTCAGTAATCGACAAGACTTTAATATCGTTAATGCTTGAGGGCTTAACCATGAAAGAAATTGCCGATGTAATTGGCATTACCGAACCCAATGTTAAGGTAAAAATTCATCGTATTAAAACACAATTGCAATCAAAACTAATAGGAGGTAGAAATGAAACAAAATAGCGAACTAATGGATAGTGTAAACCTTAATGAGTTTACTAACCGATTGAAAAAACAGGACAATCGATATGCTCGTTTATACAAAAGAGAGCGAATAATTATGTTGTTTTTATTATCACTTTACCTTTTAATTATGCTAGTTGATTTTGATGATAAAACTCCTATTGTGGATATTATTGGTAGTATATGTAAATTGTTTGGACTGCTAATATTTGTCTTACTTATTATGAATTTTTATAAAGATTTCAAATTTGTTGATTATTCGCAATCGACTCTTGTTATGCTAAAGAAAGCTGCCTACAGATACCAACCATTTAAATTAAAAGCGTTATGGGTTTTGTTTGGAGCATTTCTATTAGCTGTTGGTGATTACCTTGTTTCCTCATCGGTTCGTATGTTTCCATTGTATTTGGGTGTTATTGTTTTATGTGTAATTATTGGTTTGATAATTTGGTGGATACGATATAAGCCTTTATTCGATGAAGCCATGAAATTAATTTGCGAAATAGAGGGGTAGAACTAGTAAAGATTAATCTGAGTAATGATAATTCCCCGTTACCCCAGCTTGGCAACGGGGAATTTATTTTGATAATTGTATTATCCCGTTTGGCTCAGGCTTTGTCGGTATTTAAAACCAAAACGACTCCAAAGCTAGACAAATAGAAAAGGGGCGTAGCCCTGTCATTATAACCCCAATTTTGTATATAGCTGTTGGCTGTTAGCTTTTGGCTTTTGGCCGCTGGTGTTTCGCAAAGTACATTCGAGTTTACAAACCCGTAACCCGCAACTATCTCAACCTCAACCTCAACCTCAACCTCTATCTCATCATCTCATCATCTCATCAACAAATCAGCATATCATCACATCATCACTTCTCTTCCAACCTTTCTATCACCGCAGCTGATACCGAGTGTAGTAGGTTCACATCATCATCGGTAATTTGGCTTAGGCGCTCAAGTACCCGACCATGAATTAATGACGAGGAGGTTATCCCAATGGTATTTAGAATTTCCACAACTCTACTTTTTAACGGTTTGTAACCGTTATTCTCTTTCGCAGCGGCAGGTTTTTCGGGTTTGGCTACTTCGAAATCCATCAGAGAGTATGCAAAAACCATTACTGCTTGTGCTAGGTTTAGCGAGGGGTAGGGTTGGGGCAGCGGAATGGCGGCTACCGCATCGCAAAGGATCATATCGCTGTTCGATAGACCTGACTCCTCGCCACCAAATACTATTGCTACCGATTTTACGGTGTTCTTCTTTTTGGCAAGAAACGATTTTAGTTCGTGGCTCAACACCACATCCTTTTTTACCCAGCGTTGCTTTGCCGATGTGGCCACCGAAAAATCAATGTCAGCCAATGCTTCCGAAAGGGAATTGAAAACTTTGGCTCCATCCAGAATATCGTGCGATCCGTGGGCAAGCATTTGCGCCTTAACGCATTTGTAGTTACATGGGTTAACCAATCTAAAATCCTTAAACCCCATGGTTTTTATGGCTCTGGCTGCTGCTCCCACATTTTCGGGAACGCCTGGTTTTACAAGTACGAAGGTGAATTGCATTGCGGTTTATCTTTTACTATAAAGGCTGAGCTGGTTGAGAGAGAGTCTCAAACAGCTCAGCCCTGTTTTATATATTTTTTGCCAAAAGCCGCTAAGAGTCTACTTATTAAAAGCCTCTAACGCTTTTTGTGCGGCGGTTAGCGTGGGTTCAATTGATAGTGGCGAACCAACGGCCCCTTTCATCCAAATTTGAGGAATTAGTTTACCCTGCTCAAATATCCTCTGAACTTCATTGGCAAAGTGCTTATCGGCTATGTGTTGCTCTAGCTGAAACTGAATAAGATGTCCAATGGGGTAAGCCGAAAGGTATAGCGGATTGCTTATCATATGGCTGTAAACAGCCAAAATGGGCTCGTCTGTTGAGCCAAACACATCGGCGTAGTATTTATTCCACACATCTTTGGCAATGGTAATGGTGGCGGCTTTAAGCTGCTCGGGGGTAGCATTCGGATTCTCGTACAGCCACCTCCATAGGTTGATATCAACCAGCGAAACACCCATAATTTCGTAGCATTGCCATATATTATCCAGGGCCAATAGGTGCTCTTTTTCCGTATTACTATCTTTTATACCTAGCACATCCAGGTCGCGTTTTTGAAACACGAAGGCCAGCGCTTCGGTAAATGCCGTGTTGGGGACCCCGTGAAGCATGTAGTGGTCAACATCGTGCAGGGTAATGGTTTGCTCAACCGTGTGCCCAAACTCGTGCATTGCAATGTTAAAACCTTTGTAATCCATGCCGTTTTCGCCAATGCGGGTTCGTAAAAGGGCAAAGTCGTTACGCCCCTCGGCACCCCACGCATGCCCTGCGCCTCTACTGGCTTCAACCCTAATTTTAGAGGCGAAGAAATTCGCTTTCTCTTTACTCCAACCCAGCGACATGAGTATGTTTGGTATTTCGGCCTGGTATGCCTCTGCGGATCCGAAGCGTTTTTTTACTGCATTATCAAGTACCTCGGCCGATATGCTACTGCGCGATTTAAACCCATCGTACCAAATATCGAAGGGTTTAAGGGGTCTGCCAAGCCTTTGGCTTATAAGTTTGCCCACCTCACGCACTTCTTCCGATGAGGCAACCTTTATAAATAGGTCTTCCACATCCTCAACTGGTATTTCGTAAGTATCTTCAAACCTGCGCTGAATAAAGGTTGGCATATTTGGGTAGAAAGCATCCATTTGGTGTATGGCATTAAAAAGGTTAATGGTTTGCTTGTACCGTGTGTTGGGCTCGGCATTTGCATTAATCTTTTCGCCATCTTTTTCAACCTCGTTCGAAATGGGTTTCCAGGTATACTCGTTGCTATTAATTACGGGTTCTGGTATCGATTGGTCAATTATGCGTTGCATAACCTTATAAATCATTTCTTGCTTAACTAATCCGTCGGTAGCGTTGGCATATTGCGATTTTATTTCATCGCGAAGTCCCCAGTGGGTAATAAGTTTCATATCGTCTGGGAAAAGCTGCTCATTGTTCTCGTCCCTAAGGTTTCCCATGTACACATTGTAATTATCAATGTACGCATCGGCATCGGTGCTTACCTTGGAGTACTGCTGCTGAAGTTCTGCAGGTACTCGTGATGTAAACATATCGCCCACACGGGCATACGCCCATTGTTTGCGTGTCCATTCTGGACCTAACTCGGTTTTCTCATTAAGGCTGTAAAAGGGGAAGTTTAGCGCGGTTACAAAGGCAATTTTACTTGTGTATAAATCTTCCGATAGGTGTGCCGATACGCTAAAGCCGCCAAACATCATATCGATGGGGGTTATTGGGCCCATTTCGAGGTGTAACGGGCGCATAAGGTCTTTGCTAATTCTCAGTAGGTTGCCGTTAAGCACCTCAAAGGCATAGGATAACTTACCGAAAAGGATTTCCAAATCGTTGGGGTTGGCTATAAATTTGTCCTCGCAAAACGCCATAAATTCTTGGTTTGTTCCATCGGTTTTTCGCCAGAGGCTAGCTACCTGGTTAACCCCTCGTTCAACTCTAAAGTTGTGGTCAGCTCCATGCTGATTAGTAAGTTTCTCTATTGTTTGCTCAATTTCCTGTTTCGAAATTGGACTGCTCTCGGGAGCCTTACCCTGTGGGGTGCAGTTTGTCATGGCTAATAAAATAGGAATGGTTAGGAAAATAGTAAATCGTTTCATAGTTACAAAGTATTTAAAGGTTACTGGTTGTACAAATATAGCAACTATTCCTGCTCATTTTGTAATGTTGTTAGCGTTAATTCGTCATATAGCATTAGCAGCTGCGTAATTAAGTTGGGTATTGGGTAAAGTACATGTTCTTCAATTTGGGATATGGGCAAAACCTTTGGCGATGTGCCAGTAATGAATGCTCCGCTCATGAGGCTTATCTCGGTTGTGTGAATTGCTCTTTCTTCAATTGGCAGGTGGTTGGTTTTTGCCAGGCGAATAACCATTTTTCGGGTAATGCCCTCTAGCACATCGCCAGCTGGCGGGGTAACTATTTTGTTGTCGATAATTGCAAAAAAGTTGGACCGGCTACCCTCCGTAATGTAACCCTTTTCGTTTACCAGTAACGTTTCGTAAGCTTCCGATTGGCTTATTATACTATCTGCCGATTGCCGCAGTGTTGGGTTTTCGAGTTTTACGTTTGGTCGGGGTCTTTCAATCGACAAAAGCTTAACTTTTACACCGTTTGTATAAGCCTGTGCTTGCGGGTAGTGGCTAGGGATAAAAAAAGCGTATACTTCAGGTTGCTGATTGCTGAAAAACACTGCAATCTTCAAATTTTTATCCCCAACGTAGTTTGCCTTTAGCAATTCTTTTATACCTTTTTTTAGGTTTGTATCGTTTACCTTGGGCTGGTTCGAGAGCGTAAGCGATTGTTGTAATCTGTTGATGTGTAGGTCGAAAAACAGGGGTGTGCCCTGGGTTATCCGTATTACCTCATAAAAAACATTTGCGTTTTCTGGTACTATAATTTTTGTGTCCGATACAGTTTTTAGGGTGGTGTTATGCAGATACAATTTTTCTGCCTTGTCAATTTTCAGCTCCATATGGTTACTTTTGTGCGAGGTAATATAAAAATATGCTTTGCTCGTTGTTTTTACTCCTAGTCTTTAATTGTATCTCAGTTACAGCCTAATTCGCATTATTTATCAAATTTGTTATTGATGAATGCAAATGCGGGTTACTCCGACCTAGTTGAGCCCAATTTTGGGCAACAAAATTGGTTGTGTAACTTGGTCGCTGTCGGCGACAGCAATTACTCGGAAGAATAATTGTGGCTAATTGCTTGCTCAAATAGTATACCCTCTATTAGTGGGGCGTAAAAATCGTTAAAAAATTTCATTCTAGCATAATTTTTTTTGTAGTATATCATCTTGTTAAGCCATTGCCCACCCCATAGCTTGGCAGTCCAAAGCGATGCTGGGTTGTCGGCAAAATCACCACAAAAATAGTAAAAGTTGTTTCCCTCCGAACCCTTAATAACTGCCGGTGTAAAAGGAGTTAAACCAAGTTTTTTGAGTTTAGCTAATCCCTTCTCATTTACATCAATGTTTAGGTTAGCAACGATGCTGTTGCTCCCTGCCGAAATAAATTCAAACCAATGGTCAAACGGAACCTTGCTGTTTACCCCCAGCTGGCTGGCTATGTTATGCTCTGTTTCTATTGTAGGTAAGCATGTGTTAAGATGTTCGTCCTTAGCTAGTAATTCAATTTGCCCATCGTTGCTTAATATTATTATGCCTCCTTTGTTGGCTGGCCATTCGTTAAAATGTTGCGATTCGTATAGATTTTTTATCCATTCTGCCGGCCCATTGGATCTGTTAGTGTTTAGTGTTGAGAAGTATTTGCCCGTCCAGCCGTGCCAGGTTATGTTTAGTAAGCTTTCTGTTTTAGTTCTTACCAATGCATTGGTGGGGGCGTTTAGCATATTGTATTCGCCAATTACGAGTTTTCCCTTTTCGAGCATACTCTTAATAAAAAGGTAATCGTTTTGATTTAACCCGCCGTATACCTTTTGCGACCGAATAGGTTGTGTTTTTCCTTTGTACCATTCAAAAGAATGCACTCCGTAACAATCGGTTAGGTATGCTACATCGTAATACTTTGCGAAGCTGTCAATCTCGTTTATTCTGATATTTCTAAGGTTAAATGTGTTATCCTCAATATCTATGGGGTGAAAGCCAAAGTAATCTTTGGTGTTCGAGTACATTTTCTCGTTCGGTTTGGTTATCCTTTTATGGTTTAAAATCCATACCAACGATTTATGCTCGGGTCGGTCTAATGCTGTAACCGATTTGTCCTGTATGTACAGGTTAAGCGTGTGCTTGGGCTGTACTAACCAAATTACATGCAGTATACCCATTAGCAACAACAGCAATGCTAATGGGTATGCAATAAATTTTAGCGTTTTTTTCATCTGCCTAATTTTTTTGTTTTAAAGATACAGATGGTTGGCTCATTTTACTGGTTGATGAATTAAGGTTGATTATAATCTAAAATTACAAATTTTAATCCAAATATCATAGTGTAAATATTTTAACCCGCATTACTCATCTGAATAATTGGGGGTTAATGCGATTAGCTGGTTTAAAGAAAAGGTTTAGCCCTATTCCTTTTTATAATTCCAATGTTTATATGGATTTATATGACGAATGCCTAGCGTTCCTGTGGCTGATTAAACAGAGGTGGAGGCACAATAGCATAGGCAAATCAAAGCTGTTCTGTGAATTTGATATGGGTTACCGCTCGACTTTAAATTTAATATCAACAATTACCAATTGGTTGCTTTTAAAAAAAATCGGGTGCCAAAGTGTTCAGTAGCTTCCCCAAAGTGGGGATTCAATATTCACTATACATGTAAACAATTAAAGAGAACCGTAGGTGGGTTTGGCTTACTATTCAGGTTATCAGAATGTTACCCTTTGGTACTATTTTTGGCACAGTTTTTATACGTAACAGTATCAAGTGTTCCCCAACAACACGATTTACATATTGACTGCAAACACCAGCAGTCGGGTTGCCCAGGTTCTTACAATGTCAGCCAAGCATGTTTGTCCAACCAAACTTAGTCCCAGATTCAACTCGAATCTGGGCAACCTTTTTTTAGGGAGTGGTGGTAGCGTGCTGTTGTGCTCGTAAAACTTTACTGAAAAACAATCTGATTTTTCTTTTTTCTCTGAAGTTGGGTTTTATATCTATGGCTTTATTTCCAAAGTACATTCTACAGGTAAGGTGTTGTGCATTTGATATAGGTTCAACTATATGGTGGGGCAAAGTAAACGATTGTCTGAACATTTCGTAGGTGTTGGTATAGTTGGACGAAGTGTTTTGTGTGGTAACAACCGTGGTTGTTTCTGGCTTACCCTCTTCATCATTAACCGTTTTGCTGGTTTCATTGGTTTCGGTTGTTAGCGATGATTCCGACTGAATATACTGCTTTGCTTCTTGCTTCTTTGCAGTGAGCTTGAAAATGGTGTTACCAACATCTAAATATACAGTTGAGTCGGGTGTGTCAAATTTCAATCTGTAGTTGTAGTCTATATTAAGCGATAATGTTGTGTCCCCACCCTTTGGCATGCTAACAAAAAACTCCATGTTAACTCTCGAAAAGGGTTTTCGAAAAACTCTCCATCTACTTTCGCTAGGGTAGGCTTTAACCCGTTCCTTCAGTAGCATGGTTTTTTCTTCCTTGTACTTGTCGTAGGTTAACCTACTTACCGGTGAGCAGCTTGAGAGTAAACCAATGGCTGCAATTAATATCATGCGTTTTATTTGCATGGGATGCTTGTAAAACAACAAAGCAACTACTAGTGGTTAGCAATTGCTTTGTTTGGTTTAAATACGCTTAATTTATTTAAAAGATTTTAAGCATTCATCAACATTCTCCTGAATGTCGAAAACTGTTTGTAGCTGAAGCAGGTATACCAACTCCATAACATCGGGTGCTATGTTGCAAAATTTAAGCTGGGCGTTGTTGCTTTTCGATGTTCGCAGAATAGATAGTAATGCTCCAAAACCCGAGCTGTCGATGTACTCAACATTCCCTAAATCGATAACCATTTTATACCCAGGTTCCTGGAATAGTTTTGCCACTTCGGCCTTGAATTTTTGCGAGATGGTAGCGTTAAGCTGCTTGTCGGTTGCTAACGAAACTATTAGCACATCTTTAACTTTTTCAATGTTAATCATATCATACTGTTTTTAAAAATTTCATGTATTTCATCTAGTTCAACAATAGCCTCCTGACTAACCTGCTTATATTCGTTTATAAGCTCCTGGGCATTGTTTTCAATGTTATTGGTTTTGGCTACTCGTTCTAGGGTTTTCATTTTCGTAGCCAATTCAGTGATGGCAAGGGTCGATAGGCTGCCCTTTATCTTGTGTGCTAACTTTGCCAGTAAGGTAAACTCATGGTTGTTTAGGTGCTCTTGGAGCTGATCGTGAAACTTTGGGGCCTGATTTTTAAACATCTCCACCAAACTGGTAAGTAAATCGAAACTTCCAGCGGTTACCTCTTTTAATTTACTAATATTAACGTGTTTAAAAGTTTGCATAAAAAGGATAAAGATAGCTTTTCTTAATTGTTAATTTTATAGTACAAATATATAATTTTAAAAAATGATAACTTAATGTTAACCCGCATTATTCATCAAATTTTTTAAAGATGAATGTAAATGCGGGTTACCCCGACTTAGTTGAGCCCAATTTTGGGCAACTAGATTGGTTGTGAAACTTAGTCGCTGTCGCAGATAGCATTTATTCGAGTTAATAATTGGGGTTAATGTAAATCAAGAACTTTTCTAAAAAAGTGCTGAATAACAGCTCCAATTTGTAGCGAAGCCAATTGGCATTTAGCAAAATTTGATTTAGGTTTGTAGAATTAATTTAATACAATACTTTTCACAGTTTAAATACTATTCAGAAAATGAAAAATACATCATTCAGAAAGTATCACATTGAGCTGGGTGCCAAAATGGCTCCTTTTGCTGGTTATGAAATGCCAATTGAATATACAGGTATAAACGATGAGCATGTTACCGTGCGTGAAAAGGTAGGAGTTTTCGATGTTTCACATATGGGCGAGGTTTGGGTAAAAGGGCCTAAAGCTGTTGATTTTCTTCAGTACGTTACCTCAAACGATGTTACGACACTTAAGGATGGCAAGATTCAGTATTCATATTTTCCCAACGGTAAGGGGGGGATTGTTGATGATTTTTTGGTGTACAGATTTGATGCTGAAACATACTTGTTGGTACTTAATGCAGGTAATACCGATAAGGACTGGGAATGGCTAAAAAGCCACGCACCTAAGTTTGGACTTACACCTGGCAAGGAGCTTTACAATGCTACAGCAGAGTTTGCGCAGCTTGCCGTACAGGGACCTCTTGCATTAAAAGTTATGCAAAGGCTAACCGATGAACCCGTAATGGATATGGAGTACTACACCTTTAAGAAGATTAATTTAGCTGGTGTAAACGATGTTATCTTCTCAATTAATGGCTACACGGGTGCAGGTGGTTGCGAAATATATTGTGCTAAGGAAGATGGTGACAAAATATGGAAAGCCGTGTTCGAGGCAGGTGAAGACTTTGGCATAAAGCCTATTGGCCTTGGTGCTCGTGATACGCTTCGTCTTGAAATGGGTTTCTGTTTATACGGCAACGATATTGACGAAACCACATCACCCCTTGAGGCTGGTTTAGGTTGGATTACTAAATTTGTTGACCATAAAGATTTTATCGATAAGGATTATCTGCTTGCACAAAAAACCAAAGGGCTTAAGCGTAGGCTGGTTGGTTTTGAAATGATTGATAGGGGTATTCCCCGCCAGCATTACGAAATTGCTAATGCAGAGGGTGAGGTGATTGGCGAGGTAACATCGGGCACCATGTCTCCTATGATGAAAAAGGGTATAGGCATGGGCTATGTACTTAAAGATTATGGTAAGGCCGATACCGACATTTATATAAAAGTTCGTAATAGGAACCTTAAGGCTAAAGTTGTTAAATTACCAATTTATAAGAAGAAGTAATTTGGCTAAACTAGTTTCACACTAAAGGTGTAGAGATTGTTTCTGTCTTTACACCTTATTTGTTTTTTATATATGGAAAAGCGTAAAATAGAGGTGTGTTTTACATCCGAAAACATAGATTATTTTCACATTCGTCAATCGCATGTTGTTGTTGTCGATATACTTAGGGCAACATCATCAATATGTGCAGCATTTGCAAATGGCGTAAAAACCATTATACCAGTGGCAACTCTCGGGGAGGCGAAAAAAGCTAAGCAACGCGGACTAATTGTGGCCGCTGAGCGTAATGGGCAAAAGCGCGATTTTGCAGATTTTGGAAACTCTCCATTCAACTTTACGCCTGAGCGGGTAGCAGGCAAAGATGTGGCGTATAGCACCACCAATGGTACACGAGCAATTGTGAGCGCATCCGGAGGGCTTTCGGTCTCTATCGGATCTTTTATTAATATTTCAGCGGTGGCTAAATGGTTGGTGGCCAAACAGGAGGGCGATGTACTGGTGCTTTGCGCAGGAAGAAAAGGTAAGTTTTGCCTCGAAGATTCAATTTTTGCCGGTGCCCTTGTCGAGTTACTCCTTAAGGATAAATCGTTCTACACAGAATGCGATAGCGCACAGGCTGCAATACAGCTTTGGAATGTGGCTAAGGTCGATTTGCCCTCGTACTTAGAATTGATATCCCAACGGCATAGGCTTAAACGGCTTGGGCTTGATGATGTCTTACAGTATTGCTTTACTCCTAACTTAACCGATGTTGTACCTATTTTAGTTAATGGGAAATTGCGGAATGCTAACGTAATTAACGAATAAGCTTAATTGCTTGTATATAAGCTAAAACCCGTATGTGTTGATTCGAGATTCATATGTCCTATATCATTTACATTCATTTGGAATAATCAAAAATAAGTTAGAAATTTGACAAATAATAACATTAATTGTAAATAATAGTAACAGATTAAAACTTAAAAGACATGAAACATAATTTTAATGCAGGTCCCTGTGTTCTTCCAAAACCAGCTATCGAGGCAGCTATTGATGCTATTCGTAATTTCGATAATACAGGCATAGGTATTCTTGAAATATCACATCGCACCCCTGGCTGGGAACGAACCATGGGAGAAGTTGAACAGCTTTGGAGAGAATTATTAAATATCCCTGAAAATTATGCGGTTCTTTTCCTTGGTGGTGGAGCCTCCACACAATTTTATACTCTAGCAGCAAACTTCCTAAATAAAAAGGCAGCATATTTAGATACTGGTTCTTGGTCGAAAAAAGCTATTAAAGAGGCCAAGCTGTATGGCGATGTTGAGGTAGTTGCTTCATCGGGTGACAAAAACTATTCCTATATCCCCAAAGGGTACAAAATTCCGACCGATGCCGACTATTTCCACATAACTAGCAATAATACTATTTACGGAACCGAAATTAAAGAGGATATTGATAGCCCTGTGAATCTTATAGCCGACATGAGCTCCGATATCATGAGTCGCCCCATCGATATTAAAAAGTATGCCATGATTTATGGTGGTGCTCAAAAAAACGTTGGCCCTGCTGGTGTTACCTTTGTAATTATTCGCAAGGATCTACTGGAAACCGTTCAAAGAACGCTTCCTTCCATGATGAACTATCAAACACACATTGGTTCAGCTCCAAAGAACCGCTCAATGTTTAATACACCCCCAGTGCTTCCAATTTATGTAATGTACCAAACCTTGTTACATGTTAAAAAGCAAGGTGGTGTTGAGGCAATGAACAAGATTAATAAGCAAAAGGCCGAACTTCTATATAGCGAAATTGACCGCAATAAGATGTTTGTTGGCACTGCAGAAAAAGAATCTCGTTCAATAATGAATGTTTGCTTCGTAATGGCTGAAGAGCACAAAGATAAAGAGGCAGAATTTATGGAGTTTGCTACAAAAGCTGGAATGGTTGGTATTAAAGGTCACCGTTCAGTTGGTGGTTTCCGTGCATCTATTTATAATGCTTGCCCACTCGAGAGCGTTCAGGCACTTGTTAACTGCATGAAAGAATTCGAGAAGCAATACGTGTAAAAACTTGTATGATTCTATAAAAGGCTGAAAAGTAGTTTTCAGCCTTTTTACTATAAAAATCTATTTATTAACAAATAAAAAATAAATGTTATGGCAAAAGTACTTGTTGCAACTGAAAAACCTTTTGCAAAGGAAGCCGTTGATGGAATCCGTAAAGTTGTTGAGGGTGCTGGTTTTGAATTAGCGTTACTCGAAAAATATACCGATAAAGCAGAGCTTATAAAAGCGGTTGCTGATGTTGAAGGGCTAATCGTTCGTAGCGATAAAGTTACCGCCGATGTGGTTGAAGCGGCTAAAAACTTAAAGGTGGTGGTTCGTGCTGGTGCAGGTTTCGATAACCTCGACCTAGCTGCTTGTACCGCAAAAAATGTGGTGGCAATGAATACTCCTGGACAAAACTCTAATGCGGTGGCAGAGCTTGTTTTTGCTTTTATGTTGCATCTTACTCGAAACGGTTTTTCGGGTACGGCTGGAACAGAGCTAAAAGGAAAAAAACTCGGTCTACACGCTTTTGGTCATATTGGCAAAATTGTAGCACGTATAGCTAACGGATTTGGTATGGAAGTGTACGCCTTTTCCCCATCATTGGCTCGCAATCCAGAGCTAGGGAAAGAGCATGGTGTTACTGCAGTAAAAGTTCCTGAAGAATTGTATGATAAATGCGATATTGTTTCGTTGCACATGCCAGCAAATGCTGATACAAAGCAAAGCATTAACTACGGTTTAATGAACCGATTACCAGAGCATGGAATTATTATAAATACTGCTCGAAAAGAGGTTATGAATGAAGCAGATTTGGTTCGTATTATGAATGAAAAACCAAGGTTTAAATATGCAACCGATATTGCTGCCGGTAACCATGCAGAACTTGTTGAAAAATTTGGCACAAGAGTTTTAGCATCTACTAAAAAAATGGGTGCCCAAACATCCGAGGCTAACGTTAACGCCGGTATAGCTGCAGCTACTCAAATAGTTAATTATATCAACAAAGGTGATCGTACGTTCCAAGTAAATAAGTAGTAAACTATATAATTTTTATAAAATGAAAATTAAACCTTTTAAAGGAATTCGCCCACCAAAAGAGATCGTGCATGAGGTTGCCGCTCGCCCTTACGATGTTTTAAATTCACAGGAAGCTCTGGCCGAGGCAGGAGAGAAGTCGTTGCTTCACATCACTAGGCCTGAGATTGATTTCGACCCTATTATCGATGAGCATTCGGAGCAAGCTTATGCTAAGGCTGTTGAGAACTTCAAAAAGTGGCGCGATAACGGATGGTTAGTGCAGGACGAAAAAGAGCTATACTACGTGTACGCTCAAACCATGGATGGTAGAACTCAGTACGGTTTAACCGTAGCCTGCCATTTTGAGGATTACATGGAGGGGAAGATTAAGAAACATGAGCTTACCCGTGTGGAGAAAGAAGAGGATAGGATGACCCATGTGCGTAATCAGAATGCTAATATCGAACCTGTTTTCTTTACATATCCAGCAATTAAAGAGATTGACGATATAGTAGCAGACATTGTTGGTAGCAAGGATCCTGAGTACGACTTTGTAGCCGAGGATGGCTTTGGTCACCACCTGTGGACCGTTGAGGACGATGCCGTTATAAATCGCATAACCGAAATTTTTGCTCAGCAACCAGCATTCTATGTAGCCGATGGGCACCATCGTACTGCTGCAGCAGCAAGGGTAGGACAGGAGCAAAAGGAGAAAAATCCAAACCATAGCGGAACAGAGGAATATAACTATTTTTTAAGCGTTATTTTCCCTGATAATCAGCTACATATTATCGATTATAATCGTGTTGTTGAGGATTTAAACGGATTGACTCCTGCTCAGCTTATTGAAAAGCTTCAAAAGAATTTTGAGGTTGAGGAGAAGGGCGAAGAGATTTATAAGCCCGACACCTTGCATAATTTTAGCATGTACCTTGAAGGTAAGTGGTACTCGCTTACTGCTAAGGAGGGTAGCTATAACGACGACGACCCCATTGGAGTTTTAGATGTTACCGTTTTGTCAAATTTAGTACTAGACGAAATTTTAGGCATTAAAGATTTAAGAACTTGCAATAGAATAGATTTTGTTGGTGGTATTCGTGGACTGGGTGAGCTGAAAAGGCGTGTAGATAGCGGCGAAATGGCTGTTGCCTTTGCACTTTACCCTGTTTCAATGCAACAGCTTATTGATATTGCCGATACTGGTAATATTATGCCACCAAAAACCACCTGGTTTGAGCCCAAACTCAGAAGCGGCTTAGTGATTCATAGTCTCGACTAGGTTATCATTATATCGATACACTGAATCGGGTAGCAAAACGCTACCCGATTTTGTTTTTTTTGTAAAAGTCTATTATATTCAACTATCGTTTTGTTAACTTTGCGAAAATATATATTATGAGTATTGAAAAAAACTTGAATTCAATTAAATCCGAACTCCCTGCTAGTGTTACGCTAGTGGCTATTTCAAAAACACACGCCCCCGAGATTGTTATGCAAGCCTATGATAATGGGCATCGACTTTTCGGAGAGAATAGGGTGCAGGAACTCGTGTCGAAATACGAGGTGCTTCCAAAGGATATTCAGTGGCATTTAGTGGGGCATCTGCAGCGAAATAAGGTTAAGTATATTGCACCATTTATAAGTCTTATACAATCGGTTGATAGCTTAAGGCTGCTTAAAGAGATTGATAAGAATGCGCGTAAAAATGATAGGATAATTGACTGTTTACTGCAAATTTATATAGCCGATGAGGATACAAAGTATGGGCTGTCGAACGAGGAGGCTATCGAAGTTTTAGAATCGGATGCTTTTGCAGAAATGAAGAATGTTAGGGTTATTGGATTAATGGGAATGGCTACCTTTACCGATAATACCGAACAGGTACGCTTAGAGTTTCGTAAGCTGAAAAAACTTTTTGTACAGGTTAAACAAAAATATTTTACCGATTGTTCGTATTTTAATACGTTGTCAATGGGTATGTCGGGCGATTATGAAATTGCCATCGATGAGGGGGCTACCCTTGTTAGGATAGGTAGCAACATTTTTGGCGGGCGACCCTACTGTGCAAAATAATTATTTGTGTCAACAGCGCCAATATGTAGCTAAGGTGATTACCTTTAGATATTTCAATAGTTCTTTAATCCGCATTATTCATCAAATTAGTTAAATAAGAGTACAAATGCGGATTACCCCGACATAGTAGAGCCCAATTTAGGGAAACAAATTTGGATGTGAAACTTAGTCGCTGCCGTAGGCAGCAATTATTCGAATGCAATAATTGGGGTTAAACAAATAGCTGTTTTTTAAGCGTAATTACAATACTAAAAGAAGCAACCTATGGCAAATTTACAATGCACCTATCTTGGGTTAAATTTAAAGAACCCTTTAATTGTAAGTAGTTCCGGACTAACATCAAACGTTGAGTCTGTTGTTGAACTTGAGGATAATGGGGCAGCGGCAGTTGTACTAAAATCGCTCTTTGAGGAGCAGATTCTTTATGAGGCTGGTTCGTTATCGGTTCATAGCGATTATCCTGGAGCCGAGGACTACTTGAAAAGTTATGTTACCGACAATAATGTTGAGAAATATCTAGAGCTTATTTCCGAAGCAAAGCAAAAGGTGAAAATACCTGTAATTGCTAGTATAAATTGTTTCTCAGCTTCAAATTGGATTGATTTTGCCAGCAGAATACAGGATGCTGGTGCCGATGCCATTGAGATTAACGTATTTGTGCTACCAAACGATAGTAAAAAAAAGGCGGCTGATTACGAGACGATTTACTTTACCCTTGCCCAAAAGTTACGTAAAATCGTGTCAATACCTATTACCTTTAAGCTTGGGCACCATTTTACTAATCCCTTGCGTATTATCGAGCAGCTGTGGTTTAGGAAAATTCAGGGAGTTGTGCTGTTTAATCGGTTTTTTGCCCCCGATATCGATATAAATAAGATGAAGGTGGTTTCTGCCGAGGTTTTTAGCAACCCTGACGATTTGCGCGACACGCTCCGTTGGGTAGCAATGGCCAGTCATGCTGTTCCAGAAATCGACGTTTCAGCGTCTACGGGTGTGCATGATGGTGAAGCGGTCGTAAAATTATTACTGGCTGGTGCTACCAGCGTGCAGGTATGCTCAGCGATATACAAAAACGGGGCGGCGTATCTTAAAACAATGCTAAACGAAGTTGAGCAGTGGATGGATGCTCATAATTATGGCTCAATTTCCCAGTTTAACGGCATGATGAATTATGGTGAAATAGGCAACCCCGATGTTTATGAGCGAAGCCAGTTTATGAAATACTTTTCTAGCCACGGGTAGTAGCCGATAAGAGCTATATTTAGAGCGGCCGTTGCGCCGCTTTTTTCGTTTCGTCCAGTAGGCGAACCATTTCTTGTAATAGCGGTTGTTTCTCCTTACTCGTGCTGCTTATTTCCTGGTTTAATTTTGTGGTATACCTAGATAGCTCACCGGTTGTTAATTGGCTAATATTATTCTCGATAACAGTAAACGCTTCAAAAGAACATTCGTAATCTGACTCAATAAAAATATCGAAGAAAGTATCGAGATGATTACTAAAGTCAAGTACACTTTGCCAGCAAGCTGCTACTAACCTAATAATCTCCTTGTTGCCTTTGTTCTTTCGAATAAAGTTGGCAATAACAGGAGCGGCATCCTTTGCCTTGACATCTGAAATAAACCTAATGATGGCTTTCTTTAGGGTGTCACTTTTGCCCCCTATGGCCATTCCCATCAGTGTTTCTAGGTAAAAGATTTCGCCATGTTCTTTTAAATCAATTAGCATCGACAAAATAACCTTATCAGAACCCTGCTCTATTATTTTTAATAGCTTAGCTTGCCTGTTTTTGTCAGTTACACCGTTTTCACTTCCCATATTTTTCACTATTTTTATGGTGCAAAAATACAAATCATTGAGCATATTGCGGGTTTTCAGCGATATAAATTGATATAAAGTCAATAGATTCTTTTTGAATGAAAAAAAATTATTACTTTTACTAGTTGATAGTTTACTTTTTAGAAAAACCCAAAACGTAGGAAATATGATTGTCCGGTTAATGAAAAGGAGTTACTCTGTTTTTTTGGCTGCTTTGTTGGCGGGTTTTATGTTCAGCTGTGCATCCGATTCGCCGAAGGAGAAAAGGGTAAAGGTTGATATTGAAGAGCTTTCGACGGTTGATATGGCAGAACAAGGCGTACAAACCGCTCGTCAAATTTTTTACTCGCTGCCATCGCCTCTCGAAACGGCATTGATTTTAAAAAGATCTGGAGCGACCTATAATTCTGAGGTCCTTAACCCTGTTGAAAACTTACCTAGGTACACCACAACAAAAGCCATGGCGTTAAATTTAGGCATATATAGCACCGACTTAAGTTATGCTAGCCTGTATGATCAAACGCAGGCATCAATCAAGTACATGACCGCTTCCAAAAAGTTAGCCGAGGGGTTGGGTATACTCAACGCTATTGATAATACGGTTATCGAACGCCTTGAAGAAAACGTTAATAACAGGGATGTTATTATGGATATCATTTCCGAAACTTTCCTCAATACAAACTCCATTTTAGAAGAAAATGATAGGATAGCCATTGGTGCAATTATTTTGGTTGGGGGTTGGATTGAAGGGCTTTACATAGCTACTGCTTTGGTTGATAATGCTAAGAGTGCCGATTTTGAACTTGTTGAGCGAATAATAGACCAAAAGATGTCTCTTTCAAACATTATAAAGTTGCTCGAACAGCATGATGATAATTCCGATGCCCAGGCGGTATTAAGTGATGTTAAAGAGCTTGGTATGGTGTATGATAAAATTCAGATATCCGTTTCGCAGGTTGAGGTGATTAACGATTCATCTCACGTAGCCACATTGCGGGGGAAAAATGTGGTGTCGGTTGATCCTAAGGTTTTCCAAGAGCTTAAGGATAAAACCAATGAAATTCGAGATAAGTATATAATGTAATAAATTGCACACGATATGAGATCTGTTATTATTATTCTTTTAACTAGTGCATTAGCCTTTACCTCTTTTAACGGAATGGCGCAATGTAAAAACTTCGCTAAAAAGATTTGCCGCTTAGAGCTTAAACCATATACTCATGATGGTAACTATAATGCTGCTATTTTGAGTGAAGGTGAGGATGCTGAGCTGTTTAAAACATTTTATGCAGGGCAGGAGTATCGTATTGCAGTTTGTGGATCAGAGTCATTGTGCAATGTTGAGTTTCAGATAATGGATGTTGAACGCACCGTACTTTACACAAACAAAACGAATGGGTATAAACCCACGTGGGATTTTAAGGTTGAAGCTACCCAGCAGCTAATAATTTTGGTTAAAGTGTGTGAGCGTTCCGATACATCCCAGGAGGTTGAAAGCGGCTGTGTTGCCATTATGTTTGGCCTTAAAACGGACTAGCTAATTTAGATTTTTCATTCTCTAATGACAGCACTTCGGCAACAATAAATGTGCTGCCTCCAATTACTATCAGGTCATCTTCGAGCGCATTGTTTTTTGCACTTCTAAGGGCTTCCTCTACATTAGGATAGCTTTCACCATGTAGCCCCAAATGCTTAGCTTTTTCTAGTAGTTCTTGCTCATCGAGCGAACGTGGTATTTTTGCCCGTGTAAAATAGTACTTCCCAACACTGGGAAGGACTTTAAGCGCTTCGTCAATATTTTTATCGTTTACCATGCCCATTACCATATGAAAGGTTTGATGTGGCGTGCTGTTTATTTGGTTAACCACATGCTTTAGCCCCTCAGCGTTATGCCCCATATCGCAAACTACTGCTGGTTGAGTGCCGAGTATTTGCCATCGACCTAAAAGCCCAGTGTTTTTAATCACATTGGCCACTCCTTCTAAAATATGCCCATTATCGAGATCATAACCTTTTCTTTTTAGTATCTTTACGGCTTGTAGTATACCGAGAAAGTTTTTTTGCTGATAGCTACCCAGCAGGTCAAGCTTGTATCGGTGTGTTTGGTTCGAATCTTGGTGCAAAATGCTAAGCTCCTGTTTACCATTGGTAAGGGTAGCCGTTTTAACCCTGTAGTTTTGATCGGCAAATGCTATGGGGGCTGAATTATCGTGGGCTATCTTGATGAAGATATTCTGAGTTTCAGGTTGCGTTTCGCATATTACTACTGGGGTGTTGGGCTTTATAATTCCTGCTTTTTCAGCGGCTATAAGTTCTAGCGTATCGCCTAGCATATCCGTGTGGTCTAGCCCAATATTTGTAATAACTGATAGCTCGGGACTAATTATGTTTGTCGAGTCGAGCCTTCCACCAAGCCCTACCTCTACAACCGCTATATCTACTTCTTGTTCAGCAAAATATTTAAAAGCTAAGGCAACCGTCATCTCAAAAAATGAAGGTTTCATGGTTGCAAATATGCTCTTGTTTTTTTCAACAAAATCAATTACGGTGTCCTTATCAATGGGGATTCCATTAATCTTAATTCGTTCCCTAAAATCAACTAGGTGGGGTGAGGTATAAAGGCCAACCTTATATCCAGCGTTTTGTAAAATTGATGCCAGCATATGCGAGGTGCTACCCTTGCCATTGGTTCCTGCTACGTGTACCGTTTTAAAATTTTTGTGCGGGTGCGAAAACAGGTTGTCGAGCGCTAAGGTGTTGTTTAAATTTGCCTTGTAGGCAATTTTACCTACCCGTTGGTACATGGCAAGCTGCGTAAATAGGTAGCTTAGGGTTTGCTGGTAATCCATGGTTAATGTTTTTAGCAAAAGTATTCAATATTTTAGGCTTATACCCTGTTTATTTGTAGAATTATACTTATTTTAATGAACCCAATAATTTGAATATGGTTACTCGATATCGAGAGGCTCGAAATAACAAACCTCGGCTCGTTTTTGGTATCGATTTTAATATTTTTTGACATGAAAACCCAAAAGAAACTATTCCTTATGCGGCATGCAAAATCATCGTGGGGCGATTATGGTATGCCGGACTTTGATAGGCCCCTGTTGCCCGGAGGTTTGGCTGAGGCGAAAAAGGTTGTACAGGCAAATGCCCAAGATTTAGGTTCGCTTCAGCACATTGTATCAAGCACAGCACTAAGAACCATGCAAACTGCAATGGTAATTTGTAAAACCTTGGGGTTGCCGCTACAGCGAGTAGTTGAGAATATTGATTTGTACTTGCCAGATGTTGCAAATATTTTAAGGATTGTAAAAGCATTTTCCAATGATACAGACAATGCGATGATAATTACTCATAACCCCGGCGCATCAGATTTTGTGAACCATTTTTTACCCACATCCATTAATAGCTTGCCTACGGCATCCATTGTTTGCTTGCGCTTTAAGGTTGATAAATGGGCAGATGTAAAACCCGATAAATTAGTCGATAGTTGGGTCGATTACCCTGCCATATGCTAATCCGTTTCGCAATTAAAACAAATCCATTAAACTTACAGCGAGGTGCGTAAAATTATCCACATAGATATGGACGCTTTTTTTGCTTCCATAGAGCAGCGCGATAATCCTGAACTACGCGGAAAACCCGTTGCTGTTGGACACGGTAGCGGCCGTGGTGTGGTGGCGGCTGCCAGCTACGAAGCGCGTAAATTTGGGGTGCGTTCTGCTATGCCCTCTGTGGTTGCATCGAGGAAATGCCCCGAACTGATATTTGTGCCTCACAGATTCGATGTTTATAGGGAAGTTTCTGCCACCGTAATGAATATTTTCCGTGAGTACACGCCCTTGGTAGAACCTTTATCCATTGATGAGGCATTTTTGGATGTTACCACCAATTTAAAAGGAATGCTAACGGCTACCGAAATTGCATATCAAATAAAAGATAGGATACGTGAAACCACTGGTTTAACCGCTTCGGCAGGTATAAGCGTGAATAAGTTTTTAGCTAAAATCGCATCGGATTACCGTAAACCCGATGGTTTGTTTATTATTAAACCTAGTCAGGTGTTGCCGTTTGTTGAGACGCTTCCCGTGGAAAAGTTTTTTGGGGTGGGACCTCGCACTGCCGAAAAGATGCATGAGCTGGGCCTGTTTTGTGGTAAGGATTTGCAGCAAGCTGACCTACAGATATTAATTCGCAACTTTGGAAAGATGGGTAACTTCTTTTATCAGGTAGCTTGTGGAATTGATAATAGGCCAGTACAACCTCATCGTGAGAGGAAATCGGTGGGTATCGAGAGCACCTTTTCGCAAAATTTAAACAATCAGCAGGATATGTTCGAAGCTCTTACAGAGCTTGAGGAGGGGCTGTGGAAACGTATTGTTAGGCACGGTCGCTTTGGTAGGACTATTACCCTGAAAGTTAAATTTAGCGATTTTGAGCAGATTACCCGTTCCCAATCATTTATGCATCCCATAACAGAGCGGAACTGCATTCAAGGTGTGGTTGCCGAGCTGTTGCAAATGGCTAACCCAACAAAAGCGGTGCGGCTTTTGGGTATTACAATCTCTAATTTTGAAGATGAAGAGACTTCTGGCCCAGTGCAGCTAACCATCGATTTTGATTAGTATTAGGCTCACGTTGATTATTTGAGGTTACCAATTTTTACTGGTGCGTAGTTATTACAACTTATGTTTTTTGAGTTGCTTCAACCTCAAAAAATGAGATGGCTCCTCTGAGGTGTTTTGCCTGACCTGCTAGCACTTCGGCATTAGTGGCGAATTTCTCACTTAATGAAGCATTCTGCTGTGCAATTCCATTCAATTGTTGTATTGTATTATTAACTTGGCTTGCGCCGTTGTTTTGTTCCATACTTGCAGCAGATATCTCTTGAATCAATCTTGAGGTATGTTCAATTTTAGGAATAGTTTCTATCCCGACCTGACCTGCTTCCTCTGTTATTTGCAACGCTGATCGTGAAAGGTTAACTATTTCTTCAGCAGCGTTTTTACTATTCTCAGCTAGCTTTCTGACCTCTGCTGCCACAACTGCGAACCCTTTTCCATGTTCTCCTGCTCTGGCTGCTTCCACAGCTGCATTCAAAGCCAAAAGATTGGTTTGAAATGCAATCTCATTAATTATGGTAATTTTCGAAGCAATTTCTTTATTTGCCTCAACTGCTTTTTGTAATCTTTCAGATACTATTTTAACGCCTTGGTTAGCTTCATCAGAGATTTTTTCAGTTTGTTGCGAATTCTCTGTGTTTTGTTGAATGTTTGCTGATATTTGCTCCATGGTTGATGAAACTTCTTCAATGGAACTGGCTTGTTCATTAGCTCCTTGCGATAGCTGTTCTGAAGAATCACTTGTTTTTTGACTTGCAGAAACAAGGTTCTCCGAACTTGAAGCTATATCGCCAATAATCCTTTTTAAGTTTTCCGATAACTCTAATATAGAATTATTGAGTATCCCTAATTCATTTTTAACATCGGTATGGTTTATACTAACACGTAAATTACCCTGTGAAATATCTTTTAACTGCAGTATTGATTTTTTTAAAGGTTTCTCTAGTATGTTTTTTATAATAAGTAAGAGACCAATACCAACACCATATACCAAAGGGACAATCCAAAGTGCGGATTTTATTCCTAATGTAGCTTCCCAAAAAGCAAAAAAAGTAACGAATATGGCATAGCATACCATTAAGTATCCAGGTATGAATACGATTGATTCTTTAAAAATTAATCGGATGATAAAATATGCAGCTGGTAAGCTTATGATACACATAAGCCCTTGAATTAGTAAATCGCTCATATCAAAAATGTTTAATTATGGTTTGTAATAAATTATTACAAACATAATAAATATAGTTCACAATCTTATTTAAATCCTTTGCTGACAAGGATTACAAACCCGTGCCAATTCCGCAATTTTATAGCTATTTATCCATAATATTATGGTAAAAACTTTGTATGTGCATGCTGTACGACCTAAAGATATCGGCCAGCACATCTGTCATTTCGGTAATACCCTGTTCGCCCTTTTCCTGTTTAGTTAGCTCAATAATATTCGATAATTCCGTCGAACCAGGTGTTTCAAAAGATGGGTTGGATACTAGAATTGCGGGCATCCATTGTTCAAGCATCTTATCAACCATTTTTGCTTTGGCTGCCGATTCTTTAGCTGCCACTTCACGGGGGAAGTTATCGTAGTATTCCACCATATCAATGGGGGTTTGTAGCGAGCTTAATAGCAGGTGGTCAAAATTACTGCTCTCGTAAGCCTGGCGTAGCACTTGCCACTGAAACTCTTCCATTGCAGCGTGCCTATTGCTTACAAGCTGAACGGCATCATCCTTACTCTTTGGAAAACCTAGCATGGCCTTAATATTTGTCCAAATCATTTTTAGTGCGCTAACCCCCGGAAGAGCTACGGTGTGGTAAGGCATCGACAGGTCGCCTAGATAGTGCATTCCCCAGCCCATGAATCTGTATCCCCAGTATGGGTTATCGGATTTAAAAGCAAATTCGGCCAACATTTTAAATTGATTAATACGCATTTCGGGAAGCGTTTTCTTTAGAAACGAGCCAAAGAGGAAAACAATCCTTGCCTCATGGTAAAACCCCATGTGGAAAGGAGCTTGGCTGCCATACGCAAGGTTTGGATCGCCAAAGGGTTGTTCGCCAAACCCGTACTCATCACCCTGTGGCGTGTTATTATCTTTAAATAGCCCTAAGTCGAAACCGTAATCGGGTTCATCGTTAGCAGCGAGTAGTACTGCCATTGGACTTATCGAGTCGTTTTCAAAAAGTTCGATGTAATTGGTTTTTAGTAATCCCGAAACATCTTCCAGCGTTGTGAGAAATTTTGGATCAATTGTTGGCCTGTCGGCAACCTGCTCGTTGGGTAGCAGATGTTGGTATAACCTCATCCTAGCATTTGGGTTTAACCTAATGGCTTTAAAAAATCTTTCGAGAATATCGTCGGGGTTACCCGTTGCTTTAAAGCGTAAATGTTCTGGAAGCGCAGGGTAGTACGATAGGTTTTCTAATAGCCAAATTTCCTGCTCTCGAAAAAATACTTCCAGCTCTTTTTCCTGTTCTATTAGGAAGGCTTTTAGGCTCTTTACCATTATGGGGTTTTCGTTCGTAAGTTGTTCTATGGATGATAGAACTGGGTACGCCAATAGTGGGTGCTCCGACCATGCGTTTGCTTTTTGCGAGATGTTAGTAATTGTAAAAGCAATTAGTAGCACTCTAAAAATTAGCCTTTTCATATGTCCTCTGTTTGGGGTGTCTTATTATGCAATATTACAAAAATACGTTTAAATAATCGCTGTTTACTAGCTTGTAAAGAGAGTTTAATTCTATTGCAACTTACACATTTTTACCGTAGGTTTGTATATTGATATGGTAATAAATTGTGTTTATAAGAAAATCCTTTGTTTTTATATCTTTGATAAGAACCATTGTGAAATGGTGCTCAGCGAGCTAAAGCATCAAAGGCAGAGCCAATTTACCAGTTGTAAATGGCTGTTTGTAAAGCGAGAACCTTTAGCTCACGAGCGTAGCGAGTAATAACGTAGAAGCAAGCGAAGCGATTCGCGAATGCCATAATAATAGGCACGTTATGAGTAGCTAGATATTTTCTTGCGATGATTAAGTAGTATGAACTTTACAGTATAGAATAATGCGTTTACCTGCACGATTAGTCGTAATTTTAGTGCTTTGCATTGCCTACTCATGTAAGCAATCGCCCAAAATTAACCCCGAAATAGTTAAGGAGGATCTCTTTGCACATGTCGATTTTTTGGCTTCGGATTCACTAATGGGGAGGCAGCCAGGTTCAGCCTACGATAGGGTTGCGGCCAAGTATATTAAGGATGTGTTCGAGCTAAATGGTCTTGAACTGCTTAATAGAACGGGCTACCAGTTTTTAGAATTTATTGATTATCAGGATGTGGGTAAAGGAAATGCCCTTAGGGTAAACCGTAAGACCTTTGTTTTGGATAATGATTATACGGTTTACCCTTTTTCTGCATCCGACTCAATTTCATCTCCAGCTGTTTTTGTTGGGTACGGATTAAGTATCGATTCGGACACGCTAATTTGGAACGATTACGACTTGGCCAATGCTACCGATAAGTGGGCTGTGATTTTAAGGGGGCATCCATTTGGTAAATCGTATAATGATAAATTAGCGCAGGTAAGCTCCGATAGGTATAAGGTGATGCTTGCCAAGGATAATGGTGCCGCTGGTGTTGTTTTTGTTTCGGGTAAAAAGTACGATAAAGCCGATAACCTAATCTCAACCAAACGGAAAAGTTTTGATGTTGGGATTCCCGCAATACACGTTAAGCGACATGTTGCCGACGAAATATTAAAATCAACTGGTTGGAATATCAGTAAGCTCGAAAATTATTTTTCAACAGGCAGTCGAACCAACCCGCTGGTAGTTGGTAATAATCTTTGTGCACGTACTAATGTGGTTACAATAAAGAAAAACACTCAGAATGTTGTTGGGATGATAACGGGTTCCGACCCATTGTTAAGGCATCAGTTTGTTGTTATAGGTGCACATTACGATCACTTGGGTATGGGCGGTAAGGGCACCTCGAGCCGAATGCCCGACACGCTGGCGGTTCACAATGGTGCCGATGATAACGCTTCGGGGGTGTCGTCAATTTTAGAAATTGCCCAGAAATTAGCGGTTAATAAACCGCGCCGTAGCGTGGTGGTAATTGCTTTTGCTGCCGAGGAGCTGGGTTTGCTGGGTTCGAGGTTCTTCGTCGAAACCCCTCTGGTCCCTCGCGATTCAATTGTTGCCATGATTAATATCGATATGCTGGGTAGGCTTAATGAAGCGAAAGAACTTCAGGTAGGAGGGGTAAAAACATCGGTCGAGTTTGACGAAATGCTTAAACAGATTAATACGTCATACGGTTTTCAGCTCGCCTTATCACCTGAGGGTTATGGGCCATCCGACCATGCTAGTTTTTATGCTCATGATATCCCCGTTCTGTTTTTCTCAACAGGGCCACATACCGATTACCATACACCAAATGATAAGGTCGATTTGTTAAACTTTGATGGCATGGAGCAGGCTTCAAATTATATTTACGATGTGGTAGAGGAAATTGCTAGTAGTGATTTAAAGCCCACTTTTACACAATCGGGACCTAAACATAGGGCATCTAAACATGGAGATGAGCTTAAGGTGCGGTTGGGCATTATGCCCGATGTTGGCGGATCTGATAACGACGGATTGAGGGTACTAGCTGTTACCGATAACCTGCCTGCACAGGTGGCGGGCATACTAAAAAACGATGTAATTACTGCCATTGATGGAAAGAGGGTGAGACATATTCATGATTATATGTACAGGCTTCAGGAGTTAACCCCTGGCATGACTGTTTCTGTTGAGGTGAAACGTAAGGATACCGTAAAGGTGTTTTTGATTCAATTATAATAGTGGTTTCATCGTTAAGCTATATTTTTGGTATTATTCAAATTTGTTTCAATTAGCCCGCATTATTCATCAAATTTGTAAAAGATGAATAATTGGGGTTAGTATAGAATATTTATAACGGTAAAATAAGCATATGAAAAGAGTTTTCTACTTGTGGATTGCGGCTGTGCTAATTACAGGGTCGGCATTTGTACTTCAACGGTATACAGGCCCCACCTATCCTAAAAAGGTTAGCGCCCAAATAAACGATACCACTATTTTAAGCCTATCACTTCCTCGCAGCGGGTATACCGACGAAGAGGTGAAGATAGAAATGCCGCCCGTGTCGTGGGATTGGTCAGCTCGGTTATATCATCGCCCTTATCCAACGGATAAAGAATGGGAGCTTAATCCGCCATTTTGGCCCGAGGAGGGAGTATTTGTTTCGTATCTTCCAGAGGTAAGTCAAAAGGCAGCAAAATTAGCGTACTACATTGAGCTCGAAAATTCTTACGAGGGGACAACAATCGTGTTGCCTCCCGATGAGCCTGTTGTTATAAGATATAAAGGTGCAGTTCCCGCATGGGCCCTATTGCCGCATATTATCCTAATGTCTATCGCTTTGCTGTTTAGTACTTTAACTGGTTTGCATGGGGCTTATGGCAATCCATCGTTTAGGTTATGGGGTTTTATTACTGCTTTGGCAATTTTTTTGGGAGGGTTAGTATTTGGCCCAGTTGTGCAGAAATTTGCATTTGGCGAATTTTGGGCAGGTTTCCCGTTTGGGTACGATTTAACCGACAATAAAACCTTTATAATGTTTGTGGTGTGGGCTATTGCTTGTATTGTTAATCGTAAGAAAGGAAATCGCACGGTTACGGTTGTAGCCTCGGTTATAACGCTGGTTATTTATTTAATTCCGCATAGCCTAAGGGGATCGGAGTTTAACTACGAAACGGGCGAAGTTGTAACGGGTGTAATTAACCTTGTTCCCAGCATCTTTTAATGCTTCATACATCTCTCCATATCAAAAAAAAGCCGAGCTATACGCTTGGCTTTTTTTATATAATTTTCAAAAAATATCATATTTAATGCAGCGTAATCGCATCAACACTCGTCATTATTGCAAAGTATGAAGAAAAAGGTCGACTGTCCAAATGTTCACCAGAGGTTGGTTAATCGCTGTATAAAAGGCGACAGGAATGCGCAATTCGATATTTACAAGCTGTACAGCAAGGCCATGTACAATACGTGTTTCAGAATTACCGCCGACAGCTCCGATGCCGAAGATGTGATGCAGGAAGCGTTCTTTAAAGCATTTGATAAGATTAAAACCTACAAAAACGAGGTAAGTTTTGGTGCGTGGCTTAAGCGAATTATGGTAAATACAGCCATCGATTTTATGCGGAAAAGTAAGCCCACGCTTGTACCCATTGAGGATGTTCACGGGTTATCTATTGAAACCGAATCGGAGGAAGGTATTGCACCCGAGGATGTACAGCAGCTGAAAGATGCAATTAGTAAGCTGCCTAGTGGGTATCAGCTGGTTATCAACCTTTTTTATTTCGAAGATTATAGCCATGGCGAAATAGCAGAACTTTTAGGGATTACGGCGTCGACCTCGCGATCGCAGCTGGCTAGAGCCAAAAAGCGGTTAACGCAATTATTAACACCATTGAAGTAGATATTGGCGATATGGATAGGTTGAAAATTTTTATTGACGAAAATAGGCCCCACCTTGATACGGAGGAACTTCCAAAGCATCATTTCGAGAGGTTTCAGCAAAAGTGGAAGTTGCGGAATGCAGCAAAACCAGTAAATAGATGGCTTGTTGCGAGTGCAGCAGCTATTGCAGGGCTTATAATTACTGCTGGGTTAAGCCTGTTGTTGAGTGGGGGAGATGTTTCATTTTCCGAAAACAAGCAGGCATTAATGGGATTATCGGCCCAAATTGTTGAGGTTGATGCGTATTATCGGAGTAGGGTTAACCAAAAGCAGGTACAAATTCAGAAGATACTAGTAGAAGCAAATTGTCAATATATTGATGTTATTCAGGTACTAGAGGATATGAACGAGGAGCATTCCGATGTTTTAAGCGATATAGCGAGTATACCTTATTCCGAGCAGGCTACTTTTGTGCTTATCCAGTACTACCAAGCTCAGCTCAACGTGCTTAATAATATTATTGATAAGCTGAGTGTTGTTCCATTATCAAATTAAAAAAATCAGCAGTATGAAAACGAGACTAAATACTTTATTTATAGTGATTGTAGCCACATTCACCATGTCAACCCTGTCGGGTAATCTGATGGCTGCCAAGTTAACTAAATCTTACAGCAAAGAGTTTGCTGTTGATAGCAAAACCCATATGTATATAAGTAATCGGTATGGGCATGTGCAGATCGAGAACTGGGAAAAGGATGCTATTGCCATTGATGTTGAGGTACTAGTTGAGCATCGCAGACACGATAAGGCAGAGCAAATGCTCCAAGCAATAGGTATTACCCTAGTGCAGAAAGACAATGAGGTTCGAGGCATTACAGAAATTGACGAGAGGCTGATGAAATCGGTCAATAGTTTTAGCTTTGGCTCATCATCCAAAGAGATGCAAATAAATTACAGTATCAGAATGCCAAAGAGCGTGAATTCTGTGCTCAAAAACAAGTATGGCGATATGTTTATTGATGAGCTAACCGGGCATACCGATATCGATTTAAAATACGGTAATCTAAAGGCAAACCGAATTGTTTACGGAAATCAAAATGCCCTAAACAACCTGAAATTGGGCTATGGCAATGCCTCAATAGATGAGGTTAGCTGGATGAATTTTGATATTAAGTACGCAAATTTAAGTGTAGAGCAAGGACAAGCGCTTGCGGTTGTTAGTAAATATTCAAAATTGAATTTTAATTCGCTTAACTCGCTTGTTCTCGAATCTAAGTACGATAATGTTAGGGTTGGTACTATTGCTAACATTGTGGCCCAAAGTGGCTATACCCACTACAGAATTAGGCGGCTTACTAAAAGTTTAAGCATAGAGAGTCGCTACGGCGATGTTAAGCTTGATGATGTTGCCAGCAGCATTCAAACCATCTCGTTTGATGGGGCTTACGCAAGTATTAACGCACCAATTCCCGAATCTGTTTCATATCACATCGATTGCGAGGTGTCGTACGGTGGGTTTTACTATAATAGCGCCGTAGCTAGCGTAAATCGGGTAGAGAGTAACAATAAGGTTAGGGTGTATGGAACGGTTGGACAGGCATCAAATCCCAACACAAAAATTACAATAAGCGTAAAATATGGGGGTGTAAGGTTAGAGTAGCTGTTTAACCCCCATTGTTCATCAAATTTATTAAGAATAAATGCAAACGCGGGTTACCCCAACCTAGTTGAGCCCAATTTTGGATAACTAGATTGCAGATGAAGCTTAGTCGTTGTCGGAGACCCCAATTATTCGAATGAATAATTGGGGTAGGGGCGTTAGCCCTAATATCTTCGTAGAAAGGTAATACCGAGAATTAATAAAGGGGCGTAGCCCTGTAATCATACACAACCTAACCAAAAAACCATCTTTTATAGCATTTCAGTAGTAATTTAACCCTGAAATCACAAAACAATGGCTAATACATACACGCAGCTATACGTTCAATTTATTTTTTCTGTACAAGGTAGAGAAAATCTAATCAGAGAAACCTTTAGAGACGAACTAGAAAAGGTTATGTGTGGTATTATTAACAATCACAAATGTAAAGCTTATGCCATATATTGCAACCCCGACCATACGCATATATTTGTTAGCATGCACCCAACCATTGCACCATCAAAATTAATGGAACAAGTAAAGTCGGGTTCTTCAAATTGGTTAAATGCGAAAAAATATATTCGCGGGAAGTTTTCATGGCAAGCTGGTTACGGTGGATTTACCTATTCTAAATCACATATCGATAAGGTTGTGAAATACGTATTAAATCAACCAGAACACCATAAAAAGCAATCGTTTAGGGAAGAGTATTTATTGTTACTAGAAAAATTTGGCATTGAATACGATTCAAAATATCTATTTGAATGGTACGATTAATTTATTTCAGGGCTACGCCCCTCAATTTCCCTACTAATTTTTTTCTACTAAGATGTTGGGGCTACGCCCTTTAAAACAATAAATGCTAATCGCTATTCCTTGCTTCCACACAAAATCTCATCGTATAAAAACCATGCAAATAAAGTAATGCCGCAAATTTTTTGTGCAATAATTCCATCATCATCATCTTCGTAGTAGTAATGCAACACACAAAACAGGGGCGTAGCCCTGTAATCCTAAGCCCAATCTAATTGAATGTTCTTTTTAATTTATTTCAGGGCTAAGCCCCCTCAATTTCCCTACTCATTATTTTTCTACTAAGATGTTGGGGTTATGCCCTTTAAAAACAATAAATGCTAATCGTTATTCCTTGCTTCCACACAAAATCTCATCGTATAAAAACCATGCAAATAAAGTAATGCCGCAAATTTTTTGTGCAATAATTCCATCATCTTCGTAGTAGTAATGCAACAACAAAATTAGGGGCGTTAGCCCTAATATCTTTGTAGTAGAAAGGTAATACCGAGAATTAACAAAGGGGCGTAGCCCTGTCATCATACACAACCTAACCAACAAACCATCTTTTATGGTATTTCAGTAGTATTTAATAAGGGAAGATTGGTATATTTGGAATGGAATAAGCATTTATCATGTTTTTCAAAATCTTGTTTGTTGTTGAAGCAGGATTTTACTGTACCTACAAGTTAGGTATTTCATCTTAACCCCCATTATTCATCAAATTTTTAAGAATAAATGCAAATGCGGGTTACCCCAACCTAGTTGAGCCCAATTTTGGATAACTAGATTGCAGATGAAGCTTAGTCGCTGTCGGAGACCCCAATTATTCGAATGAATAATTGAGGATTAAAGCATTCCTATACATTAACCGCTGCATTAATTTGTGGCGGTTTTTGTTTTTCGGTAGGGTTATTGGGTTGTGAATTCAAAACTTAGCTATATTTGTTTAGTATAAACCAAAACCTACACCTTATGAAACTCCGAGTAGCTAATTTAGTCTCTTTTATTCTGATGGTTGTTGTAAATGCTTTGGCAAATACGCTACCAATTAACGGACAAACAACTGGCGAACTCTCTGCTGCATACCCAAATTTGTTTGTGCCAGCCGGTTTAACATTTTCAATATGGGGCGTTATCTACCTAATGCTTCTTATTTTTGTTGTGGTGCAGTTTCGGGAGTCCAATAAGTTACAAGTTCAGCAAATTAGCTGGTTTTTTGTTGCCTCGTGTCTTTTTAATTTTCTGTGGATTTTTGCTTGGCACTATAATCAGCTCCCAGTATCGCTTGTAATGATGCTTGGTCTTTTGCTTGCACTAATAGCCATAACCAAAAGCATGAAATCGCAGCCTATGAGCATAATAAAAGCATCCTTTGGTATTTACCTTGGATGGGTTTGCATTGCCACCATAGCCAATGTTACGGCGCTATTGGTTAGCTATAACTGGGGCGGTTGGGGGTTAACCCAACAAGCTTGGGCTATGATTATGATTAGCGTTGGCGCTCTCATTTCAATAGTAACCATTATTCGGTTTAATAACCCTATGGTTGGGCTAGCTGTGGTATGGGCATTTATAGGCATCCAAATAAAGCAGCATGGTGATTACCCAGCTATTGCAACTGCAGCCATAGTCGGTATTGTTGTTGTTGGAATTATTACCATTTTATCATTCCTGCAAGTAAAAATGTTTACTAAGACCTAGTTAGCAATAGGTAAACAGAAATCGTAACGTGCAGCATTACAGTCTACTACTTAATTCAATAAAGTAATAGGTTTATTTGAATTAAAGTACTTGGCTTTGACGTATGATTCTATTATATTTGTACGTAAACAAAAGAATGCGAAAATGGAAACTAAATTAACTCTAAGGTTGAAGAAAAGCGTTATTGAAAAGGCTAAGGAGTACGCACACAATCACAGCATTAGCCTTTCTAAGATGGTTGAAATATATCTTGAATCGGTAACAGCTTCAAGGGAAAAAGAAGTAGGGACTACGCCCTTAGTTGAAAGTTTAAGTGGTGTTATTGAACTTGAATCAGATTTTGACTATAAAAAGGAATACTCAAACTACTTGACAGAAAAATACAAATGAAAAGGGTACTACTTGATACAAATATAATTATAGACCTATTAGCTAAACGAGAGCCATTTGATCAAGACGCAAGAAAACTATTTTCTTTTGCAGATAAAGAAAAGGTTATTCTTTATACATCAGCCCTTTCAATTGCAAATTTAAGTTATGTGCTTCTTAGAAAAAGGAAACCTGAAGAGGTTAAACAAATTTTACGTAAATTGAAATTGTTAGTTGGGATATTAAGCCTTGATGGAAAAATAAATAATTTGGCACTAAATGACAGTGAGTTTAATGATTTTGAAGATGGACTTCAATATTATTCTGCATTAGAAAATAGCATTGAAATAATTGTTACTCGAAATCTAAAAGATTTTAAAAACTCAAGAATACCTGTAATGACTGCAAGGCAGCTAAGCGAAATCATTGAATAATCACCAGTTGCTAGCACGCTGTATATTAACCCGCATTATTCATCAAATTTGTAAAAGATGAATGCAAATGCGGGTTAGCCCTACCTAGTTGAACCCAATTTTGGGTAACAAAATTGGTTTTGAAACATAGAAGCTGTTGAAAACCCCAATTATTCATTCGAATAATTGGGGCTAATTGTATTAGTTCCCATTACGAGGGTTACAATAACTAGAGGAGATTTTTTAGGAAAACTCCCAAAATAAATATATCCATTACTTCCAACGACACACCTTGGCGTTTTCGCATAGTATATTTGGCTCTAGATTACTTATACCTAAATTGAGCGATTCATAATTCCACTGTTTCTTTTCTTCTCGCTTGGCTCAAAAAATTAGTTGATTTTTAAGGACGGGATTGTGAAAATAATTCTTTTCTCTGGTTTAGGGTATTTTTTC
>JAQVYY010000101.1 GCA_028708425.1 Bacteroidales bacterium | reverse complement strand
ATATACATATAGAACACCAGGTAATAAATAATTAAACAAATTGTATGATGAAATCTTATCCAACAAATCTTTCATATCAGTAATGATTTATGTTTTGCAATACGCTTCTTTTGCATTAGCTACAACGTTTTGGCGCTTGGCGCAGTGGCGTATTTCGGAGCTCAAAACTGTCAATACACCACAAAAGTTGATGCGAGGTAGAATGTTCAATTAACCACTGCACCCGCCATTGAGCCAAACGCCTGTGTGTGCCCTGCATGAGCAGTGCACCCACCACCGTAGGTCAGTAAAAATGTCAAATTTACAAATTTTATTGAAAATTCCTATTGTGCGTGGGTGATTTTTTTTTCCAGAGGGTGAAAATCCCTTATGCGCGGGGTCGTGCCCGAAGCATTAGTAAGTCGCAAGGTGGTTTACCGCGAGGTATGCACTGAAGGAAGCGAGACTGCAAAATCCGGTACTGACGAACAGGAACGGTATATGAGGCATATCTGTTTGGGGTAAGCAACCACACCCTTGTAACGCCCTAAAGGTATTTTGTGAACAGATAGGTAGATACCGCAGTGATTGGATAAAGGAAAAAGCTCTTACCGGGGGAGGTCTCAGCGCAGGGAAACCTGCCTGAGAAGTCAGCAGAGGTCATAGTAGTTACAGGCAACGAGCCGGCAAGTGTTTCGCACCAGATAGTCGGAGGTCTCACAGAGATAACGAAGGACTGAACGTTAGGAAGTTTCAAATGCAGCAAGGATTTTCGTTAACGGAATAGCCTTCGGCAAGCGAAACAGAGTAGAAACGAAGATTAAATAAGTAAACAAGAGCGAAATGGAATTGATTGAGCAAGTGATTAACCGTCAAAACATGATGCGTGCATTCAAACAAGTCAGGCAGAACAGGGGTTCTGCAGGAGTTGACGGCATGCCCGTAAAAGAACTATACGACTACCTGACAAAGAACAGGGAAAGTATAGAACAATCCCTGCTAAACGGTACTTACCTGCCACAACCCATTTTGGGGGTAGAAATACCCAAAAGCAACGGAAAGGTTCGCCTGCTGGGCGTGCCTACCGTGGTCGAGAGGATGCTCCAACAAGCCGCAGGGCAAGTGTTGGCCAATCTGTTCGAGATGGATTTTGAGGATTACAGTTATGGATTTCGACCCAACAAAAATGCCCAACAAGCAGTACTCAAAGCACTGGACTACATCAACAGCGGTTATCAGGACATTGTAGATATTGACCTGAAAAGCTTCTTCGATGAAGTTGACCACTGCATTCTGTTGCAATTGCTGTATCGCAGGGTAAAATGTCCGCTCACCTTACGCCTTATCCGCAAATGGCTGAGAGCTCCGATTTTAATCAACGGGAAATTAGTCAAACGGCGCAAAGGAGTACCACAGGGCAGTCCACTAAGTCCGATACTCTCCAATATCATGTTGGATGAACTGGACAAGGAACTGGCAAGGCGAGGGTTAAAGTATGTCCGTTATGCGGATGACTTCAGCATTTACTGCAAAAGTCAATGGCAAGCCCGAAAAACAGGCAACGAAATTTATCTCTTCCTAAAGAATAAGCTTCACCTGCCTATTAACAGGGAAAAAAGCGGCATCCGACGACCAGTAAATTTCACCCTGTTAGGCTTTGCATTTGTCCCTACCTATAAAAAAGGGGAGAAAGGCAAATACCAATTGGTGGTAAGCGACAAAGGATGGAAAAACCTGAAACTGAAACTCAAAGCCATTACCCGAAAAACCACTCCCGCCACTTTCGATGAGCGCATTATCAAACTGAAAGAAGTACAGCAAGGCTGGCTTCAATACTACCGTATGGCAAGTATTCAGGGAAAACTCAAAGACGTGGACGGCTGGGTACGCAATCGACTGCGCTGCTGTATCTGGAAGCAATGGAAGAAACCTGAACGACGACGGAAAAACCTGATGCGTTTGGGCGTTGACCTGGAACACGCTTACAGTCACAGCCGAAGCCGTATGGGAACCTGGGCAGTAGCTTGTAGTCCTATTTTGAAAACCACTATCACGGTGGAACGACTACAACAACGGGGTTACGAATCTATGTTAGCTTATTATCAGAAAATCGCTCCATTTCTTAACGAACCGCTGTATACGTGAACCGTACGTACAGTGGTGTGAGAGGCTCTCCCTGTCGGCTAACTACCGACAGGGCAGTCTACTCGATTAGCTACAGTTTTTCTCTATTTAATTTTAGGTTAATATCAAAACAATGCCAATGATTGTCCTTTTCATCAGTGCCTAACCCTTCTATTAAATCAACAGTTTCTAAAGGGAAACCTTCAACTTCAAAATGTATTTCACAGGTTAGCTCAAATTTATCATTAGAAACTTTGAAGAACTTCATAGGCACAATTTGTCCATCATCTTTAATTGGCTGCTTTTGCTCGTTTAGTTTATAACCTAAATCAGTTGTGCCTTCATATTTTCCTTCTTTTGAAAAATAAAATATCTCTTCAGCGTCTGTTGAAGTAATTATTTTTTGACCGTCTATTTTAATATTAGTTATACGTACAGCCTTTCTTGTCAGATTTTTATCATTTGCACTTCTAAGTGTCCAAGCGTGATTAGTTTTAGGTCCGTGTACCCAGCATCCACCAGAATCTGTGAATGTTCTATAAAATAAAATTAGCTTATTATTTAGAACTTGTATTTTGTCAGTGTAATAGTCTTGTTTCCATTGTCTATAAATAACGTCTTTTATTTGAAAGTTCTTTTCTGTTGAAAATTCTGATTTTTTTTCAACTTCTTTAAGGATAACATTTGCTTCTTCAACAAAACCAGAAGCTTTGAGTAACTGGGTATGAGCATAAATATCTCTTATTCCATAATTCTTATAGGAAAATGTGTCTTTCTGATATGGGCAAATTTTTAAATACTCTTCCACAGATTCAATTGGGTTAAGATTTGAAGTTATTTTAAAAAATTCTTTTTTATAATTTTCAATTATGTCTGAAGCACCTTTAAAAACAAGAATATTTTCACTGTTAATTGTTTCTGCTAAATATGTATAATTGTAAGAACCTGTGATTAAGACCTTTTCATCAATGATGCAGAATTTGTTGTGCATCGGATTTTCTTGCATTCCAAAGTAAAATTTCCCACCATTATTTATGAATTTTTGAAAATCTAAACCATCCAATCTGTTATTTATGTCATCGTTGATAACAATTAACTGAATGGGAATAACTTTTGCTTTTTCGACTAATAATTCAAAAATGTCGTGATTTGTAAACCACGCCATTGCAATGAGAATCTCTTTCTTAGATTCTTTGAGGTTATCTAAAACAACCTGTCTAATATTTTCAAAATGTTCTTTTATTTCCATTTGGGTATTTGTCAAAATTGTAGCTAACATCTTAGTGTTTTATTCGCCGTTATTGCCCATCAAAGTTATTGAAAAGAAGTTGATTCACAAATTTTCACAAAGATTAATTTAATATGCTATCAATAATGGCTAATAAAACTAGTTGAACGGAACCTATTGCTATGGGAAAAGTATTTATGGGAGGTTGGAGTTTTAGCTTGATTTGAGTTAATAAGTTCCTATAAAAGCTCTTTTTCAAGTACATGATTGTTTTTAATCTTAGATCGTCCACGTAAATGCATAATTCTCCCTGTATGATTTTGCTCATCATCTTTACGAGTTTTGTCATTAAAT
>JAQVYY010000061.1 GCA_028708425.1 Bacteroidales bacterium | reverse complement strand
TCACAACCAATTTTGTTGCCCAAAATTGGGCTCCACTATGTCGGGGTAACCCGCATTTGCATTCCTCTTTTACAAAGTTGATGAATAATGCGGGATAAGGGATTCTAGAACATTGTTTTAGAGTAAGGTGCCTCTTGTCTGCCCTTGCAATAAGTACCTATATACCAAAATAGTGAGTGGCAATAGAGAAATAGATAAGCACACCGGTGATATCGGCAATGGAGGTAATAAGGGGCGCGCTCGCTGCTGCGGGGTCAATCTTTAGCTTGGTAAATATAAATGGCAACAACAATCCTATTAAACTACCAGCCACAACAGTTAAAACCATTGTACTTGCAACCACTACAATAATTTGGGGTGCTCTAATACTAGCAATAATACTCACACCTAATGCCATGGTAAGGCCCAATAGCAAAGAGACTAAAAACTCTTTCCCAAAAAGGCGCAACCAATCTTTTGCCACAACATCACCTATTGCAATAGAGCGGATCATAAGCGTAGCCGTTTGCGACCCAGCATTACCTCCACTGGCAATAATAAGGGGCAGAAAAAGGAGCAATCCCGCAACCTGCTGAATGGTAATCTCAAAGCTCTCGATAGCCCATCCCGAAAAGATATTCATAAACACCAAGGCAGTAAGCCAAAACACCCTATTCTTATAAAGAATTGAAATTTTCGCTTTAACGGGATTATCAATGGCATCCTGAAATGCACCAAACTTATGAAAGTCCTCGGTCGATTCCTCCTCGGCAACATCCATCACGTCATCAAAGGTAACAATGCCCAATAGCAATCCGTCGTTATCGATAACTGGCAGTGCAACCCTATCCTGATTACGAAATATTTGAATCGCATCTTCCTGATCATCAAAGGCATTTAACGCTTCGAAACGTTGATCCATCAGGTCGGCTATTTTCTGCTCCGGGGTAGCCAAAATGATGTCCCTTATGCGGATATCATCAACAAGTTTCCAGTCATCGTCTACGATATAGATAACATTGAGGGTTTCGGAATTACGCCCGTAGTGCCTAATATGATCCAATGCTTCCGCAACGGTATAGCGAGGCTTTATCGCCACGTATTCGGGGGTCATCAATCGACCTATACTATCCCTCGGAAAACCTAACAGCTTGGTAGCAACGTTCCGTTCCTCAGGCGTTAGTAGCTGAATAAGGCGGAGAGTAATTTGCCCCGGCAGCTCTTCGAAAAAGGCTGTACGATCATCGGGATCTAGGTCGTTAAGGAGGCTAGAAATTTTATTTACATTCTGAGCCAGCCCCTTAATAATCTGCTCCTGTTTATCGTGATTTAGGTGCTGAAAAGTACTCTTGGCTAGGTCGCGGGGCAATAGTCGGAATACAATTACATCATCATCCTCGGAAAGCTCCTCTATTACCTCAGCAATGAGGTAAGGCTCTAGCTGAATAATTTCTTCTCGTAGTGCCTTCCACTGCTTCTGTTCAATAAGTTCAAGAAAGTTAACTGCTATTTCAGTCATAAGATCCTCACAGTTTTTGTCTGTAAGGAACAACCAATACCCCTACAGACTAATTTAAGCTTCTTTTTCTACTCGGATACGGATCCTCGTCCATTTCTGTATATGTATTGGTTACGCTCGCAAAAGTAGCTTAAAATCTCAACTTTTTATTACATATCCTTTTTTTATTGCGAAAAACCGCTAGGTAAACAGCTATAATAGGGGTTATCTTTCGCTGATAAATTTAAAATTCAGCTGTAGGTAAATAGTTTTAGCGCTTCTTCAAAAAACTAATTATTAGCATAATATTGTCGTTAGGCTATCGAATTTTAGCTATTTTTGGATACTTTAATAATGTTAACTTTTCGAATAATGCAGGTGCTGGTTTTTGTTCACGAAACAACTCCACGAGTTGAGTATATTTTCCATCACATCCTAACGAATATGATGGGGATACCCATTGAAATCACAAGCAGAATTGATTTTTTTGAACACTACGCCGGGCCTAAAATAGCATATGCCAACACTAACTTCAATAGCTCAACTAACATTACTCCGAATGGGCTTTTATCACAAAAAGACGTTTCGGAGCAGAATATAACCATGAGTAAATGGCGAGGAATGCCCATTTTTTTCGGAACGGGTACAAATGGAGACATACCATTTGACCTGTTCGCTGCCTCGTTTTATCTAATAAGCCGATACGAAGAGTACCTGCCGTTTGAACCCGATAAGCACAGCCGTTTTTGCCATAACCATAGCCTAGCTTATCGAAATAACTTCCTAAAAATTCCCCTGGTTGACTTGTGGGTAAAAGAATTTTCGGCAATCTTTTCGAGCAAGTTCCCCAAAGTTAAAATCAAAAAAACCACATTCCGCTACACGCCTTCAATTGATATTGACAATGCTTTTGCCTATAAGCATAAAGGTTTTATGTATGCACTACTTGCTACAGGTAAAGCATTAATTACAGGGAGATTAAAAGAATTTAATGAAAGGATTTTAGTTCATCTAAACCTGAAAAACGACCCGTACAACAGCTACTCAAAGCTATTCGATATTCTTGCAGATAAAAAACATGCTATCTGGTTTATTTTGGGAGGGAGTAAATCAAAATACGACCGAAATATCGCCTTGAATCGTAAATCGATGAAAAATTTAGTGCAGAAGATTTCTGAGCGATATACGGTTGGGGTTCACCCGTCGTACCAATCGTATGGCAAACCTGTTCAAATTCAAAAGGAAATTAAGGCCATTGAGAATTGCTGTAATCAGCCTGTAACCAGAAGTAGGCAGCACTTTTTAAGATTAACCCTACCCCAAACATACCAGCATTTAGCCCAGCTAGGAATTACCCAGGATTACACCATGGGGTACAGCAAAACCATAGGTTTTAGAGCGAGTACCTGCACTCCTTTCAAATTTTATGATTTAGAATGCGAAAAAGAGCTAACTTTGGCTATTATTCCCTTTCAGGTAATGGACAGGGCGCTACTTTCAGGCGAAAAATTGAATCCAAAAACAGCGGTAGCCGAAACGCTACGCATGGCACGTACTGTTAAGAATGTAGGTGGGCATTTCGTTACCATTTGGCACAACGAATCGCTATCGGACGCGCGCGAGTGGAAAGGGTGGAGCAATGTTTTTAAGGAAATTGTTAATGGGATATAGTTGCGTGAATTATTACGTTTAAACGTGTCATGCTTCGGCTTCGCTCAGCAACACACGAGTACTTAAGCTAATCGTAGCCTGTCGAATGCTTGGATTTCGCTTAGCATAACAAAACGTTTCGTAGTACGACACAAGAGAAGCAAAATAATTAGTAATAGATTAAAACATCTTTTAAGTTTGAAACTATATTTTTTAAATCGCGATGAGATTGACGTGGCCAAATGGGACTCCTGTATTGCCCGCTCGGTTAATGGTATGGTATACGGTTACTCGTGGTACCTCGATATAGTTTGCGAATCGTGGAGCGCACTGGTTGATGAGGATTACCGTACCGTATTCCCACTACCACACAAAGCAAAATATGGCATAGGCTATATATACCAACCTTTTTTCACTCAGCAGCTGGGACTATTTTCAACCGATGCTATTTGTCAGAATTTGGTTGATACGTTTATAGGCGCAATTCCTAAATCGTTTAAATATATTGCCATAAACCTAAATACTTTTATTAAAACACAATACCCAAACGCTCGCATTACGCCAAGGGTAACATATCATCTCGACCTAATCGAATCCTACCCTATTCTCTCTAGTCGATACTCTACCAATACAAAGCGCAACATTTCACGTGCAATTGCAAATAATATTTCTATTGTAAAAGGGCTTCCCCCTGTTCAGCTTATCGAGCTAAAAAAGCAGAACAATGTGGCAAACCTTAAATCCAGCCATTTTAATACGCTCAAAAAATTAGTGTCGCAATCGATAGACAATGGCGTAGGGGAGGTTTACGGAGCATACAACGCTCATAATGAGCTTTGTGCTGGTGCCCTATTCATTAAAGCAAACGGAAAAGCTATCTACCTGCTTGCCTCGTCAACCCCCGAGGGCAAGGCACAGCGCGCCATGTTTAGGCTAATAGATTTTTACATTGACCAAAACTCGGAATCGAATCTAGTGCTCGATTTTGAGGGTTCCAACATTAAATCGGTAGCCAGATTTTTCGCCAGCTTTGGTGCTTCGCCCTGCACATACAACCACATAGAAATAAACAGGCTGCCATGGTTTCTCAAGATTTTTAAGTGATGATACGCAAGTTTTCGAACGTAATATCAGCCATCCCCTCAACACGAGCCCTGCTAAAAACGGCTAAACCCAATATAGTATCGGTTTTCTACCATACCGTTTCGAGCAAACCGCTACCACACCTAAAGCATCTATATCCAGTGCTAAGCCCACAGCTATTTGCTCAGGATATAAACTTTTTGCTAAAGCATTTTACGCCCATTGATATACACGATTTAACCTACGATACCAATACCTGTAAAAGGGCAAAACCGGGGCTACTGCTAAGCTTCGATGATGGGTTTCGTGAGGTTTTTACTGAGGTGCTACCCATACTCAAATCAAAATCGGTACCTGCAACCATCTTTGTAAATCCCCATTTTGTTGATAATAAGGATATGCTTTACCGATGCAAGGTGAGCCTAATAATCGAAAAGGTTAGCTCGCTAAAAAAACTTCCTAATATCCCAAACCTATCCCTAAGCTCGCAAAAGGTCAGCGCATCAGATTTTACCAATTGGTTGAAAACGCTAAATCAAACAGACCTTTCACAAATTGAGAAAATAGCCACCTACCTTGGCGTGAATTTTAGCGAATACCTTTCGAAGCATAGACCATACCTAAGTATAAATCAACTTAAAACAATGGCGAACGAGGGTTTTACCATTGGTGCCCATAGCCTTAATCACCCCAATTTTGCCAGCTTAACGGTAAACGAACAGGTTGCGCAGGCAGAAAAGAGCATCCAATGGGTTTCCGAAAACATTCCGAATCAACCCAAGCTCTTCGCTTTCCCCTTTAGCAGCGATGGCGTATCGGCGGAGTTCTTTAAGCATTTTATACAATACCCATCAAAAGAATGCGATATGATATTCGGTACATCGGGATACAAACCCACCAGTTCGCCCAAGTTTATGCACCGAATCCCGATGGAGGAGAGCAACAGAACGGCACAACAAATTATTAAGGGTGAGCTACTATACTATTTAATAAAAAAGATGGCTAATCGGCATAAAGACAACACGGTAATATGATAAGCATTAAACGGGTAAGCATACAGGAACTTGAGAAGCTTGTGTTCTCGCCAAGCTATGCCCAATGGGATGTTATCCCCATAAGTAGGCACAGGGCCAAATCGTATATCAACAATCCACGATGCGCCACAACCGACGTTGTGCTTTACCTTGCCTACACAGATAGTAAGCTGGTAGCCTACCGCACCATAATGCCCGACACCATTCTAGGTAACGATGAAACCATAAAAGTTGGATGGCTAAGCGGTTCATGGGTAAACCCCATTTTCCGAAGAAAGGGCATTGCAAGCAAGCTACTCGATGCGGCTTATAACGATTGGAATGGCAACCTGCTATTTACCAACTATACCAAGGAATCGAAAGCGGTTTTCGATAAAACCAGCCTTTTTGCAAAAGTAGCTACACTACAAGGAGCCCGAACCTACATACGCCCTTGCCTGGCCAAAATACTACCCCAAAAGCGTCGTTGTTTTAAGCAGCTAAAACCTATATGGCAGCTAACCGATTTAATTCTAAAAATACTAAACCCCGCTCCAATTTTTGCGCACACTATCGGTGTAAAAGATATTGGCTTCGAATATTTAAAAGAACCCGATAATGAGATTATTAGCCTTTTTGAATCACTCACAAAAAAGCTATCCACATCGAGAGCCGGAACGGAGCTACAATGGATAATGAAGCACCCTTGGCTCGTATCATCGCCCCTAGGCGATAGGATTGGTGATAAATACTTTTTCTCATCATCACCAAAAAAATTTGAGCAGCTAATTATCAAGGTTTACCGAGCCTCACGGCTAGTAGGCTTTATGATTATAAACAGCAAGGATGGATTCGCCACCACACCCTATATTGTTTGTAACACGAGCGATAACAAAACAATGGCAAAGGCTATGCTAAAACATGCCAACGCCATGGGGTGCTACAGGATAACTACATACCACACAGCCATTTCGGAAGAAATAAAAAGGATGAGACCCTTTAAATGGTTAACGATTTCACAAAAACGCAACTTCTACGTAACACAGAACCTACAAACCAGGTTAGGCTCTGACCCTAATTTTGCCGAAGGTGATGGTGATTGCGCTTTTGTGTGATTTTTTATAAAAATGGTGGTGTATTGAGTGTAAAAAAATTCAAATATTCACTTACCTACTCTTCCATTAAGCTATCAAAATCGATTTCTGATATGTGCTCCGTTTCAAACAGCCTCGATTTTTCGCATTTTATGGTCTTAGCTGGAAACTTTTTTAGCAAGCTATAGTTGTGCGTAGCCATAATAACAGCGCGTCCGGTAGCCGCAATGTCAAAAAGAAGCTTCATAATCTCATCAGAGGTATCGGGGTCGAGATTACCAGTTGGCTCATCGGCCAATATAATTTCCGGATTATTTAGTAACGCTCTGGCTATCACCACACGTTGCTGCTCACCACCCGATAGTTGATGTGGCATTTTATACTCCTTATGCTTAAGGCCAACTTTATCCAAAACATTGTCAATACGCTCCTTCATCTCCTTCTTACTTTTCCAACCGGTGGCGTTGAGCACAAAAAGCAGATTATCGAACACCGTTCTATCGGTAAGCAGCTGAAAATCCTGAAAAACGATTCCAATTTTTCGCCGCAAGAACGGTACCTGACCGCTGCGTATTTTCTGCAAATCGTAACCAGCTACCTGCCCCTCGCCCTCTCGCAAAGGTAATTCTGCATTAATGGTCTTTATTAAGCTGGATTTACCACTTCCAACCTTACCAATAAGGTAAATAAATTCACCTTTTTCAACCCTCAGATTCACGTCGGCCAAAATAAGGTTATCGCCCTGAAAAATTGACGCTTTTTTAAATTCAATTATCGTATCGAGTGCCATCACAACTCAAGTTTTGTTAGTATTCCGTAATTTGCCCTTTGTGCAAGGGCAATAAGTATTTCGACCTTTGCCTGCTCACCAAAAAAACGAGTAAAACTTTCGAAAGGTGCTTCAAACCTAAGGTTTGCAACCAGCTCAAGACTCTCATTGCGTATCTGAACATAGTCTGCACTACCCTTTAGTCCTTTTATTTTTAGTAAATAGTAAATCTGTTTCATTCACAAGTAGGAAAAAGGTTCTACCTTAATTAATAAACAAGCAATAAAGGTAATAATTTTTATCAATTAACATTGTTTGAGAAACAAAATCGAATTCGCTAATTCGTAACACCTGCCTTCGAGAACCTCAGGCACCAGCCTTCGAGTGCCAACCTCAACCTCAACCTCAACCTTAACCTCAACCTCAACCTCAACCTTAACCTCCCTTTTGGCTATTGGCTGTTAGCCTTTGGTGCTTCGCAAAATCCATTCGGGAACGCACACTTCTCACTTCTAACCTTTTTTAGTTTCACAAAAAACGCAAAGAAGCCACAGAGTAGCACAAAGATTTTATGATTAAGTATGACTTAGTGGTTTTTGTGCCTACTTAGAGTTCTTTGTGTCCTAATTAATTTTGCTGTTTATTGGAACACAGATGACACTGATTTTACTGATTTACGCTGTTTTGTATCACTGTGTTTCTCAGTGTTTAGCACTGTGTTACACTGTTTAGTTTTTCGTTCTCTGCGTTCTAATCTTATTGTTGTTTTCGGAACACAGATGACACTGATTTTACTGATTTACGCTGTTTTGAATCACTGTGTTCCTCTGTGTTTAACACTGTGTTACACTGTGCAACTTTTTGTTCTTTGCGTTCTAATCGTTATTGCTGTTTTGCGATGACCACCTGGTTTCGCTCACTTTCTAACTTGTCACTTTAAATACTTTCAACTTAAGCCACTTCTCGCTGCTCACTCCTCATTTCTCACCTTTCACTAAGAGGAGCGTACTGTGCGACGAAGCAACCGAGGACGAAGGACGAGCTCGACGCAGTCAATCTCACTCATACTGATGATGCCCACTCGAATGCGCACCACTCAACCTTAACCTTTTTGCTGCTTATTGGAACCCAGACGATGCTGTTTTTACTGATTTGTACTGTTTTTTTAGTCCACAGATTACACCGATTTGCACAAATTACATTCGTGGACGCATACACCTCACTTTCAAACTTTCAACTATGAAAAAGATCGCTTTGTTATTCGCTACGCTCATGAGACCGCTTCGCTAAGTTCGCAAAGTACGCTCGCGATGACGGATAAAAATTCGTGTTTACAAATCCACTAATCACTGTTTACAGCTCACTGCTCACTGCTCACTTTTCAACTTAAGGCACTTGTAACTTTTTTCACTTTCAACTTTCAACTTAAAACACTTGTAACTTTCTAACTTTTCACCGTTCACAAAAAAGATTTGGAATGATTTTTGATAAAAACACGCTGTATAAAAAATTAAACGAAACTAATCAAGTATCCACCTCGATTACTCTGGTTGAAAATTAATACTAATACCGTTACATAAATACATTTTCTTAATCACAAAAACAATTCTAATTATGAGAAAACTTCTTTTATTCGCTGCAACAGCGATAGTTATGGCAAACTTCACTTCGTGTAAGGATGAGCCATGCAAAAAAAACAACACCGGCGACGTTATAATAACAAACAACACCGAAGCAACCCTCTGGTTTGATGTTACTGGAGATGACAGAGCCACAACCGAAAACAGGTTGCTGGAATCTGGCGCAAGTACCACATACACTATACCTGCGGGTACCGCCAAGGTTTGGGCATCATATACTGAAGTCAATGAAGATTTTATACTAGTTCATACACAGGCCCTTTCGCAATGCGAAACTATTGATTTTCAAATGAATGATTTACTCAAGCTAGATGGTTGCATAGAAAATAATACTGGTGATGTCACCATAGTAAATAACACCGAAGAAGCCCTCTGGTTTGATGTAACCGGTGATGACGGAGTTACAACCGAAAACAGGTTACTGGAATCAGGCGCAAGTACCACATACACCATGCCTGCAGAAACTATAAAGGTTTGGACATCATACACTGAAAGCAATGAGGATTTTATACTAATTCACACACAAGCACTTCCCCAATGCGAAATAATTGATTATCGAACGCCAAGCCAAACATGCGAACTTTTCCAGACTACCGATATTACTATCGTAAATGAGACCGGAGATAATCTTTACTTTGGTGTTTGGATTTACGATGAAACACAGGAAAATGGAGGTTTTTTTCTAGAGGATCAATATATAGCTAATGGTGATGAGTACACCCACTACGATGTGTACATTGGTGATGGCTGGGCTAGCTTTGAATACAAGTTTGAAGACACTTGGTACTCGACTGACGATGACTATGAAATTAATGCCTGCACACCATTTACCTTTACCTGGACTGCAAAAAAATCGAACAACAAAGTAATTTCAAAAAGAAGGCTCGAAAATTTTTCAACTACAAGGGTACGGGAGATTAAAAGGTAACCTATAGTATTTTGAATTTATACCCTAGTAAAAGCCGCCCAAATTTTGGGCGGCTTCTTTCTTTTTCTGTGAATTTTGATTTTATTCCTTTCTAAGGGGGATACCACTTAGTATGGGGTTGTAATACTTATCGAGCGTTCCAGTGTATAGGTAACGCCCAGCTATTCTATCTTCCTCAGTAATATCTTTTATCAATCTGCCCTTAGCATCATATACATCGCCCTCAACAATACCGGTAGGGGTTGTTCCAACCCCATCCTCATCATATGGGCGACTATAAATAACTTGCCCCACTGGAATTGTCTCCATGTTCTCATCGAGAACCGTTCCATCGGAACGGAAAGTAAACGGAACGTGACTATCGTTACTACCAAAAACATCCTTGCCCAAATTATAGCTTTGGTCGAGCACCACCTTACGGTATCCCTGAATATTTGCCTTCATGGTTTGAAGCGTGGGATAAAAAACATTCCCCTTAATAAAATACTTGTCATCGGCTGCAGAATACCATAGGTACTCTTTTTGCATGCTATAGTGTTGCATTAGCTTTTGCCGGGCTAGCAAACGCGGCTTACGGTCGGATTTCCCCATATCCTTAAGTAGCTCATCGTCAAGAATTTCGATGATTTGATAGCTTATACCTAGTTCCTTAAGGTTGACTGTTTTTGCAAAACGAGCGAGCTCCTCCGCTATCTCGGCTGGCATAACCCCGTACAAATCGGCACCAACAACGGAGCTGTAAAAGTACCCCTGCTCGCCCATGCCCGTTTCTTTATAAAGGTAATCGTGGAGGCGTGTTTTATCCGAATCTTTCGAGCTATACAGCCCATAATTCATTTCGGCCCATCCCTCCATATGGGGCAGCTTACGCTGAAACGACCATACGGCATCAACAGTATTGCCCACTTTAGAGTGGCAACCTATACACTGCGCCAGCTCCTCGGTAGTTTGTGGGCGAAGTTCACCCTCACGGTTCTCAATATACGCTGCAAGTATCCACCCAGCATCATTATCAACCCATCCTTGCCCCTCGCGCCCAATGTACGAGGCAAAATCTTCATCATCCTCCTCATCCTCCGCTATATCCTCTAAGCCAACATTTTTCCACTTGTACATATACCTCATCTCCTTAATCCGTTTTGAGCGTGTACCCGGAAACTCGTACTGCCTTGCACCGTTTGCTACCACACCATCAACAGCAGTTCCCACCTCGCCATCGGCATGCAGATCGACATAATGAAGCGGATGGGCAAACTCGGTGCCTACCGGATAGAACCCCTTACTAATAGGTACACCCTCAGCATCGCCAAAATAGCTACTCCTACTTATTGGTTGATTCTTTATATTCTGCTCAAGCAGCTCAAGGTTTTGTTTATAAATGCTGATATCAAGCTCATTATTGCTACACATAAACTCAGCGGGTAACCTCAGGTAGATACCACTTACGCTACCCCGAAGCGGGGTGAAAATAGCGTATGGGAAAAAGTTTATGGTGCGCCAACCGGTGTACTCATCGTTTTCGTCCTTAACAAAACCCTCGGCATCAATATATCCATTGGCCCCATTGTGGGTTGGGTTTTCGGCAACCATTGGAAACAGGTGGTTTGGATTAAGCGCAGGGAAAAGGATAAAATCCTTACTTGCCGATTTATCGTTTAGCCATCCGTTGTGCCCCCGGGGTCTAACCTCTGCATACTTGCTGCCCTAATTATCAACCCTCACGTACTCAACATCGTCAATGCTTGGCACCGCAATGCCCTCGGCAGCGAGGCGCTCCTCAATATTTTGTGGGTAAATAATATTTTGCCAAAGTATTCTATTCAGATTAGCCGATGGAAAGCTAAACTCCTCCTGGTCGTCGGATATGGGGAAGTTATTACCATGACCAACCTCGGCTAAAAAATCGGTATGACAATACTTACACGCATTCTGTGTTCCGTAGCTAGTTTCAATCCAGCATTGTGCTGGAATTTCGGGTTCCTCGTTAAAGGATGGTTTATAGGGAGCACCTGCTACCTGGTTAAAATTTTGGGGAGGCACACCTTTATAAAAGGCCTCTGCCGAAATAAACTCTGGGCTTAAGCCCAAGTCGGTAAGGGCTTTTACCGTATTCTCTTCTGCCCTAAACAAGCGTGTACAAGAAAAAACGCTTAAAATAACTACGCCAACAAATAGTGCCAAGAGCACATGGGTTTGCTTTATCTTTTTCATAATGTATTTGTATTATGTATCAAATTAACCTTACTAATTTCAAAACAATACACAATATACAAAAAAAAGTAGTAATACAGAACACTGAACATTAGACAACAGACCCCTAACCTTAAAATGAAATTAATCGTAACTTCAAAATCAGTAAAAGGGTTGGCAACTAACAAGCTGTTCTGTTTTTAAGGTAAATGGTAAAAATTGTATGTTTGTAAAGTCGAGGTGAAAGGATTCGAACCTTCGACCTCGTCGTCCCGAACGACGTGCGCTAACCGGGCTGCGCTACACCCCGATAGTTGAACTTAAGAATAACAAATTTATCACAAATCTTTTTAACTATTTCCTAAAGCGTTAATTTTTTCTTAATTTTATGTAAAAAAGAATGACGGAGGATATTCTACACTTTATATGGATGCATAATGCATATTTTGCAAACCTCTACATTAATAGCGGAGGAGAAAAAATTGAAATAATCTCTGCCGGAGAGCACAATAAAAACTCAGGCCCCGATTTCTTTAATGCTAAGCTTAAGATTGAAGACACCATTTGGGCTGGCAATGTAGAAATTCATATCAACGCATCGGATTGGAATAAGCATGGGCACCACCTCGATGGGGCATACGATTCGGTTATACTTCATGTGGTTGCCAAAAACGATACACCCGTATTCAACAGTAAGGGCAATGCAGTTAAAACGATTGAAATTGGTTACCCCCACAGCATTGAGCAGCATCTGCAACAGCTAATAGCCAACGAAAAATGGATTCCATGCGCAGCTCATATAGCCCAGCTAGATGAATTTAAGCTAAAAATGTGGCTCTCGTCTTTAGCCATCGAGAGGCTTGAACAAAAAACCAATCAGGTAATCAGCAGTGTATATGAATACAATAACAGCTGGGAAGAGGCTTTCTACGTTTCGATGGCTCGAAGTTTTGGCCTGAAGATAAATGCGCTTCCCTTTGAGTTACTGGCAAAATCAATCCCACTAAAATATCTAGTTAAAATAAGAAATAACAAAACTAGTATAGAGGCTACGCTCTTTGGGCAAGCGGGAATGTTGAATAAAATTACCGACAGTGCCGATTATTACCAGCAAAACCTAAAAAAAGAGTACGATTACATACAAAAAAAGTACAACCTAACCCCCATCTCTGCACATTTATGGAAATTTATGCGTTTGCGTCCCGTTTCGTTCCCAACCGTACGAATTGCTCAGCTAGCCAGTTTAATACAAAATTCTAGCGGGCTTTTCTCTAAATGTATGGAAGCCTCTACCCTACCGCAATTTTACAAGCTATTAACACACAACGTTTCTGAATATTGGGAAACCCATTACACTTTTGGGAAGGAATCGAAAAACAGAAAGAAACCAGTTGGAAAAGAAACCATTAGAATTATAACCCTCAATACAGCTATACCCTTTATGTTTGCCTACGGTACGCTACGCAACAATCAATCGCTAAAAGATAAAGCCCTAAACCTTCTCGAAAATATTGCTCCTGAGAAAAACAGCATAACCAGAGGCTTTGCTCAATACGGAATTAAAGCCGATAACGCCCTATACTCGCAAGCCTTGGTTCATTTAAAAAACAACTACTGCGACAAACAAAAATGCTTGTTTTGCAGTATAGGAACCAATGTTTTGTTGAAAAAGGCAACAGATAATACTAAGTAGCCAAACAAAAAAATATTTTGCAAACACACCGATGCTAATCGACGCTAATTAGAAAGAAAAGAGTCTTTTGCCTTCTCTCGAAGATTGGCTGCCAAACTTGAAACCTCATCAACCGAAAGTGCAGCATCGCCTGTTAGCGTATTGGTTTGCTCAACCTGTTTGTAAGCATCGTTTATATTGGTTGTAATAGTTTCGAGCACATCCTTCATATTGTTAAGATGAGGCAATATTTTCACTGCTTCTTCACCCGAACTGTCGGCCAGTTTACGCACTTCAGAAGCCACAACAGCAAAACCCTTACCCGATTCGCCTGCTCTTGCTGCCTCAACAGCAGCATTAAGAGAAAGTATATTTGTTTGTTTTGATATAGCCTTTATTGCTCCACTATGTTTTCAAATTCATCAATTAGGTTCAAATCCTTGTTTACACTATCTACAATTGATTTGAATCTATCGTTAATCTGATTCGAATTTCGGGAAACCTCATTAATATTCTGACTAATTGAGCTTATTGAAATATCAATCTGCTCAATTGACGATGAAACACTATTGCCAATACTATGTAACGCATCGAGCATATAATGATGACAATTCTCCTTACGGTTTAACCCGTTGTGAATGGCAATAGCCATATCTCTACAAGTACCATAACCGCATGAATTGCAATTATATAAATCTTTTTCGTCTTGCTTATTCATCTGGAGATAAATAGACTTTAGCGTTTTCTCATCAGGGATTTTCAGGGTGTTTAGCTGCGATAAATCTTCGTACTTTCTTTCATACAAACCGGGTTCCCAGTACGATTGAATAGTTTTCCGGAGTTTACGCTTACCAAAAAAGGCTTTAATCCCCTTTTTTGAAACCGAATATTCTGCCTGCTGCTCAAGTTTACGCTGCTCAACAAAAAACTCAACCTCGTCGAGCGATTTGTGCTGATTTACTGTGCCAGGACCTCCATTACACCCCATATCGCAATTCAAACAATCAATAAGCAAGGGCGCTTTCGATTTCACAATTTGCTCAGCCAGATTTTCAAAATACTTGTAAACAACTTCTGGCCCTTCAATTTTACGGGTTAAGTTAACAATATCGGGCAACTCACGCTCTGCCGTTCGTAGTAATCCACCTGGTGTAGAAAAAAGCACGGCCCGTTCAGCCAAAGGATTATCGTACTCTGATGCAGGAAAATCTGATAAATTAATCCTTTCATTATCAACAATATCATGCAACGACTTCATGGTTACGTTGTAATCACCTAAACCTGTTTCCTGAAATTCTCGCCGTTTAGCCAAACAAGGCGAAACCACCATAACCTTATGGCTACTATACTGCGGATAAAACTCTTTTACCATTTTAACAGTATGAAGCATTGGGCTATCGGCAGGTGCTAGGTACTGAATTAACTCGGGATAGTATATTTGAATATAGGTAACAATTGCTGGGCATGGTTGAGCAATTACACATTTAGGGTTATTCTGCTTAATATGATTAAGGTACGACTTTACAGTTAGCTCGGCACCAAAACTCACATCGAAAACAGCCTTAACGCCCCAATGCTTTAGCAAACTATTTAGCTGAAGATACTGATTTGGGAAGTTTGCGGCAACAGCTGGTGCTACAATTGCGATTATGTTTACACCGCTATTTAGGTCGTCAATAAATTCGTTGGCGTCATCGCAGTAAATACGAGCACCATGGGTACACGCCTCAACACAATTCCCACAACCTATGCACATATCTGGATTCACGTTAACATGGTCGCCACTACCATCGTTACAAAATTTAACTGGGCATACCGCTATGCACGCATGGCAATTAACGCATTTTTCTTCGTCTACAATAAAAACATTGGGTAATCTTCTCATTTCCCTAATAATTTATTTTTAAAATTAAAGAAATAAATACAAATAAACAAGATAGAACTGTCGTTCGAAGTGTTTATTTTAATAAAAAAATCATTGGTGTCCGGTTAATATTTATAGATTCCTCCCTACGGTCGGAATGACAGGGTGTTGAGTTGTATTTGGGAGGGGAGGGCTTGGC